>CAZIZK010000001.1:0-344230 GCA_964544225.1 uncultured Candidatus Saccharibacteria bacterium
CGCTTTTGGTGTTCCCCATGATATCAACGGATTTCACCCCTACACCATGAGTTCCATTCACCCCTCACACTCTCAAGTTGTGCCGTTTCGCTCGCGAGTTTCCCGTTAAGCGGGAAGATTTAACAAACGACTAACACAACCACCTACGCACCCTTTACGCCCAATAATTCCGGATAACGCTCGGGGCTCTCGTATTACCGCTCCTGCTGGCACGAGATTAGGAGCCCCTTATTCATGAGGTACCGTCAATAAACTTCTTCCCTCATAAAAGATCTTTACATACCGAAGCACTTCATCGATCACGCGGTGTCGCTCCGTCAGACTTTCGTCCATTGCGGAAGATTCTCGACTGCAGCCACCCGTAGGTGTATGGGCCGTGTCTCAGTCCCATCGGTGGGGGTCAGGCTCTCACCTCCCCTAAGCGTCATAGCCTTGGTAGTCCATTACACTACCAACTAGCTGATACTTCATAGGCTCTTCCCTAAGCGAAAAACTTTACCCCGGAGGGACTATCACGTATTAGTCCACCTTTCGATGGATTATTCGTGACTTAGGGGGAGATTCCTATGTATTACTACCTCGTTCGCCACTAACTTCAAACGACCTTTGAACTTGATGTAATCTCATTCTCTGGAAAAATGAAGTCCGTTCGACTTGCATGCCTTATCCACGCCGCCAGCGTTCATCCTGAGCTAGGATCAAACTCTACTTTAAAATAGAACGGAACAAAAGAAAAAATAGTTGTTCACATTTCTGTTATGCCCCGACCGTAGCCGGGGCGCTCTATACTTATTATCTGGACTTGCATACCCACCAATTTGGATAAAATTTGGTGGGCTCTATTCCCGCATCAATGTGATTAACCTTGATGCGGGGCTTGTACTCTATTTAGTTTTCAACGAAATTAAAACAGCCGGATATACCAGACTGTGACCCCTATTATATACATATAGAAAAAGAAGTCAAGTCTTTTATTTACACACCTTTTCTTGCATTGTTGGGGAATATTTGGTACAGTAGTTTACATGATGATTATTGCTAATATTCTACCGTATATACAGATTATCCTATCTGTAATAATAACTGTAGCGATCCTACTCCAACAGTCTGGCGCTGGTGCCGGAGGTGCATTTGGAGGTGGAGATGGCGGGGCACTATATAATACCCGCAGAGGATTCGAGAAGTTCCTCTTCTATACTACTATTGTTGTTGCTATCCTATTTGCCGCATCTGCCTTTGTTGCAATACTCATCAGATAAGTTTACTTTATTTTAGAAAATAACATTTTCTTTTACTTTTTATATATACTATATAAGTATATATCTATATAAAATATAAAAGGAATGCATCTATGCAAAAATTTTTACAATTCATAAAAAGTATCAAGTTTCCTCGAAAGAGTCGATTACAAAAAGGCTTCAATGCGTTAACTCATAAAGAATTAAGCATATTAGTAATATCTATTATTGTGGCTTTTGTATCATTGTTGTCCATACTAGGCAATCTAAACAAACAAGTATCTGTAGAACTTCCTGAATACGGCGGTTCTATTACCGAAGGTATTATAGGTACACCGACTCTTGTGAACCCAGTGCTTGCAATATCTGATGCAGACAAGGACATTACAGCACTTGTCTACTCAGGCCTTATGAGGAAGACTCCGACTGGCGACATCGTTCCAGACTTGGCACAATCCATCGACATATCACCAGATGGCACACAATATACTTTTATATTGAAAGATGGTTTAAAGTTCCACAATGGGATGCCACTGACAGTAGATGATGTTATATTTACTATTAGCAAAGTTCATGATCCGCTAATAAAGAGCCCTCGCAAGACTCAATGGGAAGGTGTTGAAGTAACAAAGAAAGATGACAATACAGTAGTATTCACCCTAAAGCAACCATATGCATCATTTATAGACAATACAACTATAGGTATATTGCCCGAGGCTCTATGGTCACCATTATCCCCTGCAGAGTTTGGCCTAAGTGCTATGAATGTAAAAGCTATCGGCTCAGGACCATACGTGATAGATAGTGTGTCTCGTGATAATGAAAATGTTCCTACCGATTACCAACTTTCATTATTCAAGAATTTTATATTAGGTAAACCATATATAAAGAACATCACTATAGTTTCTTATGCAAATGAAAAAGAATTGGTAAATGCTTTAAAGAAGGGTTACATCGACCAAGCCGGTGGTATCAGCCCTGCCTACGCACACGAACTATCTAAAGATGATTTTAATATCAATACATCAGTACTGCCTAGAGTATTTGGAATATTTTTTAATACAAATGAAAACAAGTTATTGGCTGATCTTGCTGTTCGCAAAGCTATCAGCGTAGCACTGGATCGTGAATCTATAATAGAAAGTGTTTTGTATGGATACGGCACTCCAATGCAAAGCCCTGTTCCAAAAGGTATGGAGAATGAGATAGGTATTTCAAGTGGCACAAAGGAAGATGGTGATATTGCAAAAGCCCAAAGTATATTGGAAAGTGCTGGTTGGAAAAAGGGTGAAGACGGTATTTATGGCAAAGGTGGTGGAACTCGCACTGTGACAACAGGTACAGGTAAAAAGAAGAAGACCACAGTGGTGTCCAATGGTCCGGCAAGCAAGCTATCCTTCTCTATAACTACTGGCGACACACCTGAGTTAAAAGATACAGCAGAAAAGATAAAGGAAACAATGCTTACGCTCGGTATTAATGTAGATATAAAAGTTTACGAGACAGGCCAGCTGAACCAGATAATCCGCTCACGTAAATACGAGGCATTATTATTCGGACAAGTTATAAACCATGAGTCTGATCTGTTTGCATTCTGGCACACATCACAACGTACTGATCCAGGGCTCAATATAGCAATGTATAGCAATAAAGGCACAGACTCTATACTTGAAACAGTTCCCAAAGTTCTAAAACGTGATGACCGTATAAAAAAGTATGCCCAATTCGCAACACTATGGAGTCAGGACCTACCAGCAGTTATGATCTACTCACCGTATTACATATATGTTATGTCACAAGATATACATGTAGCGAACGAAAGTACTATCACTGTACCTAGTGAACGCTTCTCTTCTATATACTCTTGGTATACAAATGTAAATCTAGTATGGAAGATATTCCAAAAATCAAATTAAAATTATTATTAACAAATTAACAAATAAATACTCTACAGAAAAGAAGAGGAAGAATTAGAAAATGAATCAAAATACAAACAACCCAGGTCAAAAAACAACAAATACAAACAAAGGTCCTCACAGAGCTTCAGGATACCAACACAGAAGTGCTGGCGCCCCTGGTCGTCCTGTACGTGTAGTACACAAGCCTACAACACCAAATACAAATGGTGCTCCAACAGCAACATCTGCAACTGGAACAAGCCACAAGCCTATACATCCAAGGCAGAATCCAAACAGGCACCCAAAGGACTCTAATCGCAACAAAACAAATAAATCTAGTTACCAATACAGTGCTAAGAGCATGCGTCGAGGTGCACCACCTGCGGCAAGTCATACAGCAACCCGCAACCCAAAGCCTCATACAACTTCAAAAATCCCAGCTCCTGAGAAAGGTGTTATCCGTATAATTCCACTTGGAGGTGTAGAGGAAATAGGTAAGAACATGACCGCTATTGAAATAGGTGACGATATCATCGTTATTGATGCTGGTATGCAGTTCAAGACCGAGGATACTCCAGGTATCGACTACATCATACCTAACACAACATACTTAGAGGAGAGAAAGGACAAGATCCGTGCCATGTTCGTAACACACGGTCACCTAGACCATATTGGTGGTATCCCACTTGTTATGAGTCGTATTGGTAACCCACCTCTTTACTCACGCAACTTATCAATACTTTTGATGAAGAAGCGTCAGGAAGAGTTCCCTCACCTACCACCTTTGAATGTAAATATAGTGGAGAACGACAGCGTAGTTACAGTAGGCAATATACGTGTCCGTTTCTTTGGAGTTACGCACACTGTGCCAGACTCTATGGGTATCATAGTAGAGACTCCATACGGATCTATTGTTACACCTGGTGATTACAAACTCGATCAGATCGACGGTGTAGTAAGTGATGAAGAGGAAAAGACTTATAAATTCTTCGACAAAGAAAATGTTCTACTACTTCTAACTGACTCTACAAATATTGAGAACGAGGGCTTCTCACAACCCGAGTCTCGTGTAAACGAAGGGTTAGGCAAGTTGATACGTACCATTTCTGGTCGTATTATTATTGCCGCTTTTGCTTCACATATCACACGTCTAGTAAAGATAGTAGAAACAGCTGAACAGCTTGGCAAAAAGGTAGTTCTAGATGGCCGAAGTCTAAAGACAAACATGGAAGTCTGTGAACAAGCCGGCCTCTTCAAGCCAAAGAAAGGCACTATCATCCCTGTTGAAGATGCCGACAACTACCCTCCTAACAAAGTCATAGTTCTTATGACAGGTGCGCAGGGTGAAGAGTTCGCATCATTGAACCGTGCTGCAAACAAGACTCACAAGAAATTCACAATACGCAAAGGTGACACTATTATATTGTCAGCCTCTATTGTGCCAGGTAATGAAATATCGGTTCAACACCTAAAGGATAACTTGGCTCGTCATGGGGTAAAGATCATCTCTTATCGTACAAGTGAGGAAACAATCCACGCTACAGGTCACGGTAACCAAGAAGATGTAAAGTGGCTACACAGAAAGACTCATCCAAAATTCTTTATCCCTATTCATGGATGGCACTCTATGCTTGTTCGCCACAAGGAACTGGCTATGGAGCTAGGCATGCCTGAGGAGAATATTGTCGTTCCAGACAACGGATCACTGATCGAGATAACAGACGAAGGTACAAAGATAAGTGTAAGGAAGGAAAAGGCTCCAAGCGCACCTATGATGGTGGACGGCTTCTCTATCGGTGATGAACAAGAAGTAGTAATCCGTGACCGTGTTATGTTGGCTCAGGATGGTATGTTCGTTATCATAGCTACAGTTGATACACTCAATGGTAAACTACGTAAATCTCCTGACATTATCTCACGTGGGTTCATCTATTTGAAAGAAAACCAGGACTTATTGCACCAAACACGCCTAATAATAAAGAAGAGTATCGAGGATGGCACTCGTGGTATGCACCCTGTAAACTTTGACTCTATAAAGACAGATCTTGGTGACAATGTTTCCAAGTTCCTATTCCAAAAGACTGCAAAGCGTCCATTAGTAATACCAGTTATATTGAGCGTATAACATGTTAAAAAAGAAGTTGTATAGAATATACATAATAGCATTCGTATTCACACTACATATTGCTATTTCGGCATATATAAATTCGACATTTATCGGTCAGACTGTTACTGAGAAATATGTGGGATTAATGTATACAGCATCTTCTATCCTAACATTGTTATTATTGTCCAATACTCAAGTTATATTGAAATATTTCGGCAATAGACGCCTGACTCTCACCTTCTTACTTATAAACATGGCATCGTTGGCAACTTTTATTGCTAGTAGTAATCCATTGTATATAGGTATTGCTTTTGTATTATTCCTCACCACGAATACTCTAGTATTGTTCTGTATTGATATATTTATCGAGCACTTTGGTGAGCCTAGTACTGTGGGTAAAACACGTGGTATATACCTAACGATTATCAACTTCGCTTGGGTTGCGTCACCGATGATTGCGAGCTTTCTTATATTGAACAAAGGTGGATACGAAGCTATCTATATATTGGCATTTATTATGACTATCATTATGGCTTTGGGGTTGTTTATGTCTATCCAATCTTTTGATGACAAGACATATACAAAGACACCTTTCATGGATATATACCGTTTCTTAAAACAAAATAAACACATAATGGCGATAACTATTATCAACTTTATCCTACAGTTCTTCTTTGCAGTTATGGTTGTATATACACCAATATACTTACACCAGCACATGTATATTGGCTGGGATAAACTAGGTATAATATTTACAATCATGCTAGTGCCTTTCGTTCTACTTGGTATACCACTAGGTAAACTAATCGATAAGTACCATGTGTCAAAGAGATTGTTGATAAGTATGGGTATCATAATCACTGCAGGGTCTACAATAGCTATATCACAGATACATTCTGTATCAGTGATAACTTGGGGACTAGTATTGTTTATGACACGTTTTGGTGCAGCGATGGTAGAGACTGTTTCAGAAATATATTTCTTTACACACGTGCGCGAAGAGGATGCCTACTTGCTCAGCTTCTTCCGAGATATGCACCCACTTTCATATATATTGGCCCCATTACTTGGAACATTGTTCCTATCCATATTTGATTTTAAATATTTATTCCTCGCGCTTGGAATATTTGTACTAGGTGGACTTTATTATATTAATAGGTTAAAACACAATCATGAACAACGAGTACCCATTACGAATCAATAGATATTTAGCTCTTCATAACTACGCTACCCGCAAAGGTGCTGATGTACTTGTAGAGAAAGGTCTTGTATATATCAACGGTCACAAAGCAATCCTCGGTGACAAAGTCTTCGAAGGTGACACTGTTGAGGTAAAGACAAAGGAAGTTCCATCTTATGTATACTATGCCTACAACAAGAAGAAAGGCATCACCACTAACCCCGAGAAGGATTCCCGAGATATATTGAAGGTTACAAAGTTCCCTACCAAAGTCTTCCCTATTGGACGACTCGACAAAGACTCTCGTGGATTGATAATCATGACCAACGATGGCCGTATTACTGACCGCCTATTGTCACCTAAATACACCCACGAAAAGGAGTATGTTGTAACAACCGAAAAGGAAGTTACCGATGGCTTTATAGAGAATATGGGTAACGGTGTACGATTCGACGGGTATGTTAGTAAGCCATGTGAAGTGTGGAGAAAGAAGAAGAATGTATTCCACATAATCCTTACCGAGGGCAAGAAGCGCCAGATTCGCCGTATGTGTGAAGCACTGTACCACGATGTAACAGACTTGCGCCGTGTACGCATAGGTAATATCCAAATCGGTAAAATCCCCGAAGGCGAATATCGCGACATAAAAGGCCAGGAACTGACTGACTTCCTAACTGCTTTAAAAATATTATAAGTTATCTGGGGCTTGGCCTATAACTAGGTAGGCATTCTTTGTAACTCCACCCGAAATTATCTTTAATGACATTATAGATCCGATCTTTTTTGGTCGGATTATGTTTGCAAATTCAGATTCCGAGTCAATGATCTGACCATCTACTTCTAGTATTATATCCCCCTCTTTCAATCCTGCAGTTTGTGCAGGTGAGCCTGGTAAAACTGCAGGCTCGGTATCATCTTTACCTTTTACTATCAATACTCCATAATCTACTGGCAACATTTTATCTTCTTGAATATTTTGATTTATAGTTATATAACGCATACCAATGTATGGGCGGGCAATCTTGCCAGTCTTCTTCACCGAAGTTATTACACCCTTTACACTATTAATAGGTAGTGCGAATCCTATGTTCTCAGATCCAGAAGCTACCGCTACATTAATACCGATAACTTGCCCAGCTAGGTTCAATAGTGGACCACCCGAGTTACCAGGGTTTATAGCTGCATCTGTCTGGATAACCTTATCTAGTTTCTCGGAAAAGCCATTGTCCCCTCCGGCACGTACTGAACGTGATAACCCCGATATAACCCCCACTGAAACCGTGTTCTTCAACTCACTCAGGGCATTACCTATAGCTACAACACTCTGCCCTACTTCAATACTGTCAGAGTCGCCCAGTTGTAGGTATGGTAAGTTTGATCCAGTAATCTGAAGTATCGCAACATCAAGCACCGGGTCACGAGCTAATACAGAGGCTGCATATTTACGTCCATCATTGAGATACACATTATAATCAACATCAGTTGCCAATACTACATGCCTGTTGGTAACTATCATACCAGTGGAAGATATCAGGAAGCCTGACCCACCACCGAGCTTCTTTTGAGTGGTACCGTTTTGTGTATACACTGGGGTCTTGAATACTGTCCCAGGAACCTCTTTATAAGTTATTGAGTACTTAGGAACATCCTTTGTAATTATAATAGACACCACTGCTGGGTTCGCCTTCTTTACGGCAGTTATTACTGTTTCTGGATCCTTCGCTATTTCCGGGTTTGTATTTGCTAAAATTTTTGAATCTATATTGTCTACTGGTATAGCAATATTTGTATTATCCAAGATCTGAGTCTTGCTCTCTAGGTATTTAGATGCGAGGATATTTAAAGCCTTATCTTTATATTGGAACAATATAATAAATACAATAGACATCAACACAACAAAAGTTACGATACTTGCAATCACGCTTTTGAACACTGTGCCTCGTGCAAATCTACGCAACTTCTTGCGTAGTATTTGTTTATTTATCTTTATCTTGATCTTTTTAAACTTCTTTAGGTCAATTTTAAACATAATCATATTATACAATGTAACTATCGCAAGACAAAGAAGCCGAGTATCATAGCTACAAAGTTAAATATGGTATGTGATACAGAGATAAGAATCAAGTTTTTATATCGAACATACATCCAGGCAAATGCTATACCACCGATAAACGTTAGTGGTAATACAAAAGTAGCATTTGTATACATAATATGCAGCACGCAAAAAACTGTCGCATTTATAAATATAGCGACTTCCACTCTCTTTACCGCTTCGAGCAACATCTTCATAAGTATCCCTCGAAATAAGACTTCTTGCATTACACTAATAGGTATAAAAAGTAATAGGAACCTTCTATTGTCCCACCAATTTAGAAAAGGTTCGTGTGGAACTACTGTGGCAAGCCAATACAAGAACAATATTCCACACAGTGTAAATATGCTGTATTGCACCCATTCCTTCTTCCAGTTCTTTTTTAGCCCAATATCGGCATATTTCCACTTGGCTTTGTATATAATACCTAGCAACAATAAAGCAATAGTAAACAAGAATAGTAGACGTAATTGCCCTGGAATTATCTTGAAATACAATAACAACACCGGCACAATAAACAGATAGAAAACTTGTATCAATACTAGCTCCTCTTTCTTTATTAGATCTTTATTAATCATACTACTTTAAAATAATTTTAATCCTTTCTATATCACGGGCTATAGCCTCGTTCAAGTCACCAACCTCAAAGAACTTCTTCACGTCTCTTATGCGTTCGACAATATCAACTTCGATTAATTTATCCTCACTCTCTGGCACGTCCTCGTCTGATATATCTATCAGATGGACTTCGAGGCTGTTATTCATCTCTCCAAATGTTGGTATGGGGCCATAGTGAAGTGCACCTTTGTAAGTCTTGTTGTCTATCATAACCCACGCAGCATAGATACCAGGCTCCATATCGAAATCATCTGGAAGTTGCATGTTGATAGTCGGGAAGCCAACCTCCTTACCACGACCCATACCATGAATTTGTTTACTTTGAAATACCATATTTTTGTTGAATGCGAATGATCTTGTACATACTAAATACTAACAATAAAGCAGCGAACCATTGAGAAACATAAAGCTGTGTGTGGTACAACTTCATATCGATTAATATTGCGATAAATGGAAAAGTCAGCTCGAGGATTGTAGCAATATGCACAGGTGTACGCTTTAGCCCTTTGTAATATATTAGCAATCCCACCATACCTGTAGTCACAGCTATTAGGGCGAATAATCCGTATTGAGGGATAGTTGGTAGTGATAATGTATTTGAATATCCAAATACAAATAATACAAACAAGGCTATGATACTAGTAAACAAGAAGCGGTAGAATGTAGATGCAGTGCTCGATAACTTACCCAAAAGCATCTTTGAGAATGTTGTCGAACTACCCCATGCAAAGGCAGCACCGAGCGCATATAGGGCGGCTATGATAGTCCCCTCGCCTGTTTGTGTATTTACGATACCACCAGGGAATGTAACAAAGAATGCAGATATTATGGCAACTAGTGCCCACGGTATATAGGCTTTGTTAATCTTTTCTTTCAAGAAGATTCGAGCCGAGGTTATAGCAAAGAGTGGTTGCAACTTTTGTAATAGAAATACTACAGAGAAAGATATGAAGTGTACCTTTAGAAGTGCAGTCGTGAACCACAATGTTCCTAGCAATCCTGACAATAATGATATTAATAACAGTATCCAGAAATTGTTCTTTGACAATCTCTCCTTTACTATGTACTTCCAAGCAAATGGTAACAATATAACAAGCCCGATTAGGTGTTCGAAGAATATAATAGTAATAGGTGGCAAGCTATACAAGTTACGACGGATAATACCATCGAATGCCCACAGTAATGCAGCAATGATTATAAAGACTGGTCCAATAGGAAACTTTTTATTATTATTCATATCAGATTATTATACTACAAAATTATTGCAGTGCGTCACCGTGGTGAGTGCTCCAAGCGTATAATGCGATAGATGTGGACACGGCTGCATTCATGCTCTCGCACTGTGGGTGCATAGGGATACGAAGCATTACGTCACATATTTCCCTAGTCTTTTCCCGTATGCCACGGGCTTCATTGCCTATTATGATAACTGTTGGGGCTTCAAACTTTTCATCATTGAGCAACTGTTTTGATTCACCATCGAGTCCATATACCCAAAAGCCTTTATCCTTCAAATCACGGATAACATTGTTTATATTGCCTATCTGTACTAGTGGTACGCGGAACGCCATGCCGGCAGACACCTTTACCACAGCACCTGTAATAGGGGCCTGATTATGCTCGGGGATCAATACGCCAGCTATACCCATAGCAGCAGCCGAGCGGATAACCGAGCCCACATTCTGAGGGTCTTGTAGTTCACCAAGTATTACTAGGCATGTGTCTGGAGTAACGTTTAAACCTTTTATAAATGACTCATAAGGGCGAACCAACTTGTCGAGCGACAATAGGCCTATGATCCCCTGGTGGTTCGAATTCTTGTCCACATCCCCTGCGCTCTCGCCCGAGCCAAACTTGCCAACAGGGATACCTGCCTTGTCGATCAATTTCATTAATTCCTTGTCATCCTCGCGAGCGAGGAATATCTTCTTCAATGCCTGAGGCGAATTGCGCAATGCCTCCATGAGGGCATGCTTGCCATATATATATACTTTTTCTGTCTTTGCCATATAGATAGAATATATCACAAAAAAGGATTTCTTGCTTATTTGCCAATTACCCAATAGGCAAGACCTATTGGGTAATTTTTATTTATCCAATTCTAGAGTTTCGTCGATGCGGATCTGGTGTACGAATTCCGGCACGTGCGATACGAGTATCATAGCCCCTTGGTACATATCCAGAGCTTTGGCTATAACTGGTAGGTGGCGGAAATTGATATGGTTCGTAGGCTCATCGAGTATCAATAGGCCTGGCGATTGTATAACAAGGCTCGCAAAGGCTACCAACCCCTTCTGCCCTTCGGAAAGGCTACCGATCTTTGTGCGGACCATGTCGCCAGTGATCAGGAATGTGGCTGCAGTGGCACGGATCTTCTCCTCATCTATTCTACCTGTCACTTCATTTGCAACTTTTGCAAGTGCCTCATATACAGTGTCGTTGAAGTTAAGGGTGGAGAAATCTTGCCTATAATACCCTACTCGGACACCTTCCTTTATTACTGCGCCTTCTGCCTCACCTTTGGCAAGTGATTCCAATAGTGTGCTCTTGCCAATACCATTTGGGCCAGCTAGTAACAAATGTTTATTCTTACGGAGTTTGATATTTACTTTTATATTCTTTGGCTTGCCGTTCTTCAATATACTTACTGATTCAAGCGTTAATATGTCACCAATGATGCCATCCTGGTACGGGATAGTGAAGTTGCGGATAGTCTTGTCCTCTTTTCTTACATCTACCTTCTCCTCCTCCATCTCTTCGGCAAGTTCACGCATGCGTTTTGCCACAGCACGCAAGTTACCACCCTTCATGGCAAAGGCATTGGCTTGGTCCTTCTTTGCTTGAATTTCTTTTGACAATAATGCGTTCTTCCTATTCTCGCGCTCCATGCGGGCCGCTATCTGGTCGCGCACATCGGTATAGTTACCGACATACTGCTCGATCTTTCTGGTATATACATCTAGGTACAACACCGCGTCGGTAAATGCATTTAGGAATGTTGCATCGTGGGAAATTACGATAACAGTCTTCTTGTATTTCACTAGAAAGTCTGTCAGGTGTGCAATACCTGCTTTGTCTAGGTTGTTTGTCGGCTCGTCGAGTAGCAATATGTCGGGCTCTTGGATAAGTGCAGATGCGAGCAATAGGCGTGCTTGTTGCCCACCAGAGAAAGTCTTTATTATTCTGTCATGCACCTTTTCGTGCCCCTTCAAATTCACCACCTCCAATACTTCATCGATACGTGGGTCGATATCGTAAACTTTGTCTTTGAAACATTTTAGGAAGAAGTCACGGACGGAGAGCTCGAGTTCGTCGCGAGGGATTACCTGGCGTGATAGTGCAATAGTTGCCCTCTGAGCTAGGTGGATCTGCCCATCTTCAGGTTCGTTTGCCCCTGTAATAAGTGAAAATAAGGTACTCTTACCAGCACCGTTCTGCCCCATGATAGTTACCTTCATACCGCGACGTATAGAAAAATCCACACTATCTAGTATGGGTTTATTGTGACCGTATTCAAATGAAAGCTTCTCGAACCTTATAACTACTTCTCCGTGTGCCATATGTGCTACTTTACACTATTTTCGCCTAAATGCCTATTAAATAATTAGTATATTATAGATATGTGTAGTATACTCCGTGGGTCGTTTAGTAAATCTAACCCCAATATATCTATATGTCAGAAGAAGAAACAAAGATAGAAGGAGCGGAAGAAGTAGTAGTAACTGAAGAAACAGCAGCCCCAGAGGAAGTTGTGTCTGAGGAGACTCCAGCTGAATCTACAGAAGAAGCGGCTGCATAAGCCACTTTCTCACAAAAAATCCATACAGAGACTCAGTCTCTGTATGGATTTTTTATTACATTATGAAATTCTTTAAATCTTCAAAAGAGTTAATTTCCCCATCGGCACTGGTTACCACCGAGTCACGTTTGGCATATTCTGTATAAGCGATGAAAGTCTGGGCTACACCCATGTCGCGGATCTCCAGATCTGTAGACCCATCACCCACTACAATACTTGGACCCACAAGATTAAGATTCTTCATAGTATTAGCCTTGCCATATGGCTTGGTTGTTAGGCGTGATTCATCTACCCCTTTTATACGCCCTTCTTCATCGTATATAAAACGATTCGCATATACATGACCCGGGTCAATGCCAAGCTTGTTCGTAGCAGGGATTATTACCTCTTCGAATCCACCAGACACTACATACACATGTTCCTTGTGACTGACAAAGAATTCTTTGTTGTCGATAAATGATTTAGATAGTTTCCCCTCTATATCCTTTGCCACCTGGTCCACATGTTCCTTTGTAGCGCCAGCCTTGATCAGCATTTGTATACGCAATGATAAAGATTGGTCAAAAGGGATCTTCTCACTCAGGCTCATACCCTTGTTAGTTATGGACTCGAAATCGGCCAATAGTTCTGCCTTATTCGGATTATCCTTTATCACCGAATTGTATAGAAAATCGAGCGACTCAACAGATGCCACAGTACTGTCGAAATCAAATATAATGTTGTTATATTTCAAATCTTTCTTCTCTATCTTACCCTCCTTCCCATCACCGTGTATTTCGTTATTATTTGGTATAAATTTCTCTGGCATTGGGGTATTATAACACTTCTTTTACCCTATATCCTGTATACCTATTATCACCAGATACTTCGGTTATTTTATAAGGGAATTCACTAATATTAAATTTATTTCTCTCTTCTTCTGTTTTTGCATCCACTTCGAGTAATTGAAGTTGACTATCTACAAAATCATCATATTTCATATCAAACTCTGTACCCCCTTGTTTGTATTTAAATTCATAACGCTTCTTTTTTATATTTACAGTCGCGCCAGTCAGCATATTTTGATATTCCTCCATTGTAATTTTTTCTTTATTTGTCTTCCTCTTTCCATCAGCTATAACCTTTGAAACCAATATGGTCTGAACTTCACCACTATCATCTAACTTTTTGTAAACCAATTTCTTTTCCAAGTCATCGTCTGTGACAAGGAAGCTTACATCCAAATCAAAAGACACAGCATTATTTGCTTTCAAGAATTCCATATCAACCCCCTCTAAAGTAAACTTTCGGGCATTATCATCCACCCCTTCCTTCCCCTCTTTTATTCCTGGTGTATATTTCTCTGGCATATTATTTTAAATTAATTTCCACTTTATAATCTGGAGGATTTTTAGTTTTGTCATATTGATTTACCCAAACTTTTTTAGGAATCAATTTATAGAATCTTTGTGTATTTGGTGACATAAAATTTTCTATTGGTTTTGGATTTTTACCACTCTTTGTATAAAAAACATTCATGGCATGTTCTAACTCACTTATATCATTCAACTCCTTTGCAATACAATCCATATACACACCAAATCCTGCACCCACAGGCACACTAGTGTCGTACACAACAACGGCAACCTTGCCATTACTTACAATATTCTGAGAATGCGCAGATACACTAGATGAATTCCAAAAGAAATTGTATTCATCGTCATGCACACCATAAACGGGTGAATTATTTGGCTCCCCCTCTTGCGAAACAGTCGCAAGGGTTAAATAAGGCACCCTTTCCAATAATTCTTTTGCTTTGTTTATTATATCCTGTTCCATCATTGTATTTTAGCATTTTTATGGTAATATAATAAGCGTTATATTGGGAGATCGTCTAATGGTAGGACAACCGGTTCTGGTCCGGTTAATTGGGGTTCGAGTCCCTATCTCCCAGCAAATAAGCCCTGCTTATTTGCTGTAGAGAAGCAAACAAAATTTGCTTGCGTTAGGGACGAGAAGACCTTGAGTATATCGCACGGAGCCTTGGCGAGTACGATACGAAAGGCTGAAATGTGAATACTTGGAGCATTTCAGAGACGGAGGCTGTCGAGCCGAGTCGGGGTAGCAGAATTTTTCAGTAGAAAAATATCGGTGACTACTGATCCTGTAAGGATCGAGAAGTGTACTCACGGTCCCCAGAAATTTATGCCTGACCGAGTACCTCAGACAACTTGAATTCAGTTAATTAAACATGATATATCCCACTATGGAGATAAATAAAAAAACTACCAATTGGTAGTTTTTTTATGATCTGGATAAAAACAATTATCCTAGATAAAGGAATTATTTCTTAGCGAAATTTCCAAGTTGTGTTAGAAGGTATATAGCTGACAGACCAACTAATGTGTAAACGATTTTTGATATAGAAGACATATCACCAAAGATCGCAGAAACCAAGTTGAAATTCAATACCCCAACCAATCCCCAATTCAATCCACCTACGATAACAAGAACCAATGACAATAAATCCAATGTCTTAAGTTTATTCATATTTTTAAATAATTAATACTATTAATTCGACACATTAATTGATATACCTCCATTATAACATGTATAAAATAAAAAAATACAATTGATCACGAACCCATTTTGAATTTACCCCCTTTTCCTGTAAAATGTACCTATGAGTAAAGACAACAATAAAGAAGTAAGGCATTTAACAGTCGACGAGATCCGTGATGGATGTATCACCCTTTATGGCGAGAACGACGAGGAATCAAAGGTCTGCATGATCCAAGAGGAATTTCGCCAAGGTATCAATATTATCAAAAGCTATGACAAGTCTGTAACATTCTACGGGTCTGCCCAGCTAAAGGAGGATCACGAAGCTTATAAGAAAGCTCAAAATATTGCATACCGTATAGCAAAGGAATTGAACTTTGCAGTACTTTCAGGTGGTGGTGGCGGTATCATGGAGGCAGCCAACCGTGGCGCATACGATGCTGGTGGTAAGTCAGTAGGCCTAACTATAAAGCTACCTCATGAACAAATAACTAACAAATACGTGAACGAAGTCGTACCTTTCTACTTCTTCTTTGCACGCAAGGTATCTATGAGCTACACTACCGATGCCTGCCTGTTCTTCCCTGGTGGATTTGGCACACTCGACGAATTGTTCGAGATGCTAACACTACGCCAAACAAAGAAGATCGGTGAAGTGCCTATCATCCTGGTTGGTACCGAGTTCTGGAAGCCTTTTGAAAAGATATTCCAAGAAAGGCTGGTAGATATATACCAAACAGTCGCCCAAGACGATCTGAAGCTATACACTATTACCGATGATGAAGATGAAATAATAAAGATAGTAGCAAGTAGCCCACACCGCACAGGCCAAGATTCACTAAGATAATAAATAAAAAACCGACATAACAATGTCGGTTTTTTATTTATTTTTATTTATACAAGCCTTTATAAACGCAGTAAACAATTTGTGTGGGGCAAGAGGTCTGGCCAGGAATTCCGGGTGGAACTGTGTCGCTAGGTAGAACGGGTGCACACTTTGTGGTAACTCGGCTATCTCCATCAGTTTGCCATCTGGTGACCGCCCAGAGAATACGAGCCCTTTGGCCTCAAGATCCTCTACATAAGCATTGTTCACCTCGTAGCGATGACGGTGGCGCTCTATAACCTCATTTGACCCATAAGCCTTATTTGCCACACTACCCTTCTTTAGAACGGCCTTGTATGCACCTAGGCGCATACTACCACCGAGTTTATTAGTGGAAATATTCTCCTTCTGGGACTCCATAATGTCGATCACAATATTTGCAGATTTGGAAGTTACCTCGCGAGTAGTTGCATCCTTGAGCCCCAACACATTGCGAGCATACTCGATAACCATTAGCTGCATTCCATAGCAAAGTCCAAAGTAAGGTATCTTGTGTGTACGTGCGTATGATATGGCCGATATAATACCCTCGATACCGCGTGAGCCGAAGCCCCCTGGCACCAATATGCCATCATATTTGGAAAGTTCTTTTAACTTCTTTGGATCCTTTTCAAAATCTACTGAATTGATCCATGTTAGTACGGGCTTCCTCTTGTTGTAATATGCAGAATATTTTACAGCTTCAATAACTGACAAATACGAGTCAGCCAATACGAAGTCACCAGTATTGAAATATTTACCTATCACAGCTATACGAACCTCTTCTTTTGAAGTGTGTACTGCGCGGGCGAAAGTCTTCCATTTATTTGCCCTCTCGGTATTGATAGCGTCACACTTCATACCCACTACATCACAGATCAAGTTACTCAAGCCCTCCTTTTCAAAATTCATAGGGATATCATAAATACTGTTTACATCTGGTGCAGAGATTATCCTCTCGGTTGGTACGTTGCAGAATAGGGACAACTTCTCCTTTCTCTTATCATCGAGGGCTACCAAACTACGCGCGATAATCACATCGGGTTGGATACCAGAAGAGTTCAGTGTGCGTACTGCGTGCTGAGTCGGCTTTGTCTTCATCTCGCCCACCTTTGAAGGTATCGGTAAGTATGACACCATCACGAAGAACACATCCTTTGGGTGCTGGATCTTTAACATACGAGCGGCTTCTAGGAATAAGATATTTTCATATTCACCAACTGTGCCACCTATCTCGATAACCACTACATCGGCCCCGGCATTGTCGCGGGCCTCTTCTATTCTGCGGATAACTTCTAGCGGTATATGTGGCACCACTTGGACACATTTACCACCATACTTCATATTGCGTTCGTTCTCGATAACACTCTGGTATACACGGCCTGTGGTCATGTAGTTCGTACGAGTAAGCTCAATTCCCAAGAATCGCTCATAGTTACCCATGTCCTGATCACATTCATCACCGTCAGATAATACAAAGACTTCGCCATGCTCGGTCGGGTTCATGGTGCCTGCGTCAATATTGATATATGGGTCTACCTTTATAGCAGTGACTACTTGGCCCCTGTCTTGCAAGATCTTTGCGATAGATGATGCAGCTACACCCTTACCCACACCCGAGATAACTCCACCGACGACGAAAATATATTTACAATTTGAATTTACCTTCTCTTTCTTTTTCGGAATATTCTGTTTCTTCATTGTTAGCGACGTAGGTATTTATGAATAGCAAAGAAACTAGATATTGTTCCAAGTGTTACCCCAACAAATAATATAATAAAGAATAATTGGAAGAAGTTGCTTGCATAGTAACTAAGCAGGTTGATACCTAGGAAATCTGTCATCTGACTACCGAGCCAGATAGATATAGGCCAGAACAATATGATAGTAATTATAGATGAGAATAGTCCTACTAATACCCCAGACACGATAAACGGTCCACGGATATACCTATTGGCTGCACCAACTAGGCGCATAACCGATATCTCTTCACGAGACATGTATATGATGAGCTTAATAGTATTGAAAGTAATAGCAAATGATACAAGAATAAATATAAGTGTTATGGCAAATCCTAAACGGTGTGCACCATTGAGTATGGCACTGAGCCTGTCTATTACAACTTTGTTCTGGTGGTAGTCTATCTTGTCTATCACTGTCATGGCCTCTTTAGACAATGCACTATTCTCCTCGAAATATTTCGAGATAGATTCGTATTGTGAAGGGTCTTTTGCTTTTATATTGAGTGATGATCCGAGAGGGTTCTCATTTATCAGGTCGATGGCTTGTAAAGTTAGGTAGTCGTTCGCATGACGTTCTTTGAAGTCGGCTAGGGCCTGATCCTGTGAAGTGTATTTAATATCGGCAACTTCTGGCAACTTCTTTAATTCATTTTGCACAGAGAATACACTATCCTCGGCTGTACCTGGCAAGAAGTAGACTGTAACGTCGACTTTGTCGCGTACGTTTGCCAAAGATGTCTGCAATGTCGCCTGTAGGAATAATATGCCGGTTATAACTATCAGTGTAACAGTCATCATAAGGACCGATGTCAGAGATGTAAAACCACTACGCATGAAATTGCGATACCCGGAACGTATTACTCTTTTTACATCAATCCAAAACATAATATTATTGTATCATATATTTACCTTTCTTTTCATCACGCACGACCTTACCCTTCTCGAGCTCTATAACACGCTTGCCTAGGCTGTCGATAACGCTCTTGTTGTGTGTAGTTAGTATAACTGTTGTACCCAAGTCATTGATCTTCTTCAATATGTCGATAACCTCCTTTGTACTAACTGGGTCCAGATTGCCAGTAGGCTCGTCTGCAATGATAAGATCAGGATTATTGATGATAGCGCGCGCAATAGCAAGGCGCTGCTTCTCCCCACCGGAAAGCTGGTGTGGAAAATGTAGCATCCTGTCTGCCAGGTCAACGAGTGACAATACATGGGGCACATCTGAAGCTATCTCTTCATCTGTCTTGCCTGTAGCCTCCATAGCAAATGCAATATTTTCATAAGCATTCTTGTTTGGTAATAGGCGGAAGTCTTGGAAGACTGTGCCTATCTTTCGGCGTAGTTCTGTCAGCTGTTTTGGTGATAGTGTGTGTATATCTAGTGATTCGAAGAATACTTCACCTTCGGTTGGTTGTTCTTCAGCGAGTATTAATTTTGTGATAGTTGTTTTACCTGCACCAGAGTGTCCAATAATAGAAACAAACTCTCCTGGGGTGACAGTAATAGTAACACCTTCTAGTGAAAGTGTGTCATCCTCATACTTTTTGGTTACATTATTAAAATAGATCATATTCAACCTCTTAATAGTATCACAAATCCGACTTTGCTTCAATCCCGTTAGAGAAAAGTCGCCCCAAGGTGACTGAAGCACTCACTTTTAGTGAGGGCGTTCTCTAACGGGATCAATAAAAACATCAAGCTTGCCATCATTTAGCACAGAGTCAATATCATGCACCTCTACCCCTGTACGCAAATCCTTGATTAATTTATATGGGTGTAGTATATAATTGCGTATTTGATTGCCCCATTCTATATCGGTAGTCTTTGCTATCGATAGTCCGGCGGCGATCTTTGCATTATCCTCTTGCAACTTCTTGTACAATTTACCCTTTAGCATATTCATAGCCTTGTCCCTATTCTGCTCTTGCGAACGCTCGGTAGCACAAGAAGTGGATATGTTGGTAGGTATGTGGACTATACGAACTGCGGTCTCCCTCTTGTTTACATTCTGGCCACCTGGGCCACCAGCCTTACTAAACTCAATACGTATATCATCGGGGTTGATATCCACAGGGGCATCGTGCTCAAATACTGGCACCACTTCAACGAGTGAGAAGCTGGTGCTACGCTTTGCCTTGGCATTAAATGGTGACAGTCGCACGAGGCGGTGCACACCACTCTCGTTCTTCAACATTCCATACGCACCCTTCCCTTTTACCTCTACAGATATATTGCGGTATCCACCGTGGTCGTTTACATTCTCGTGCAACAAAGTCACACCGTAACCTTGGCGTTCGAAATATTTATAATACATACGCAAAAGCATAGCGGAAAAATCCTCGGCATCATCCCCACCTGCACCAGAAAGTATTGATAGTACTGCATTACCCTTGTCGTACTTTGCCTCGCCCAAAAGTGCGTCTTTGAATTCAGCAATAGTCTTGATCACACTTTGCGCATGAACTTTGTCATTCCAGAAATTTGGGTCCCCCATTTCCGCCTCAAGCTGTTCTATTTCTTTTTGTATTTCTTCCTTACTCTGTGACATGGGTGTATTATAGCAAAATTATGTAAAATTTTTATGTTTGAAAAATAGGCCAATTATAGTATTATAGGCTAATCATATTGCCGTAATAGCTTTTTGGTAAAAAATATAATTAGCCGTCATAGCTTAGTGGTAAAGCACTGTCTTGGTAAGACAGAGACCGTGAGTCCGATTCTCACTGACGGCTCCAAAACTAAAATCCCCAGCAAGCGCCTTAGGCGCTTGCTGGGGATTTTCTTTCTTCAAGTATTAAACGAATGTTAGGGCTTGGCCTGTACGATTACCGCGACCTGTTCGGCCTATGCGGTGAATGTATGTATCGTATGTAGATGGCACATCGTAGTTTATAACATGAGTGATATCTGGGATATCAATACCACGGGCCGCTACGTCTGTGGCTATCACTATCTGGGCTTGGCCTAATGCTAGTGACTTTACAGCACGCTCGCGTTCACGATTGCGCATATCACCATGAAGTGCCAATGCTTTGAATCCGCGACCTTGCAACTCTTTTGCAAGTTCATCTACAGAGCGCTTCATCTCGCGGAAGATAAGTACCTTTGAACAATTTGGGTCGATAAGGATATTGTGTAGAGCTTCGAGCTTCATCTTGTAATCACCACGTACACGCACAACGTCTTGTGAGACACTGCTTGCTGTATCGCGAGTCTTTACTGAAACTGTAACAGGGTTGTTTAGGAATTCACTGCATAGTCGTGTGATCTCCGGTGAGATAGTTGCAGAGAAGAAGAAGCTTTGGCGTTCCTTTGGCATAAGGCCTAGGATATAACGCATATCATCTACGAATCCCATATCCAACATGCGGTCAGCTTCGTCGAGCACTATGCTGTGGAAATTTGTAAGTACAAGAGAACGACGCGCAATGAGGTCCTTTACACGGCCTGGTGTACCAATAACTACATGTACTCCACGACGCAATTCATTCATCTGGCGCATTATAGGTGCACCACCTACGCAAGACACACTCCATAGCCCCATACCAGCTGTAAACAATTTAAATTCTTGTTCTATCTGCTGGGCAAGCTCGCGAGTAGGAGCAAGTATCAATACTTTTTTACTTGGATCGGCTACTAATTTATTTATCAATGGTAGTAGGAATGCTGCTGTCTTACCAGTACCTGTACTTGCTATACCTATAACGTCCTGCCCTTTCATACCCACTGGGATAGATTGGTCCTGGATTGGTGAAGGAGTAATGAACTCTTTCTTTGCAAGGTTTGCAAGAAGCTTTGGGTGCAAGTTGAAGTCTGAGAATGTATGCTTTGATACATAAGCGACTTCAGTAGTGTTAGTAGCTTTGTTGATAAAAAGGTTCTCATTTATAAAGTCCTTCTTAGAACCACGCTTGCCCCTGTTACCACCACCTGAGCGACCGCCACCATTTGAACGGCCACCTCTACTGCCTCCACCACTAAATCCGCCTCCACCTGATGGACGTGATGAAAAAGATCGAGATCCCCCGCCTGAGCGTGAACCTCCACTTCTAAACGAACTATTTGAACCACCATTTGAACTGTGGTTACTTGATTTACTACGCGCACTTGGTGCACGACGTGTTGTATTCATAATGTTGTATTTTGTACTACGCGGGTCATCCCGTGCAGAAATACACAATGACATACATAGAAATTATTTTATTACCCTAATATACTAATATATTTAAAGTAAAATGTCAACCCCAACACTCATACATGAGTGTTGGGGTGTACCCCTACCACCTTTTCTCTAGATATACTGTTATAGAACGGCGTTTAAAAGCCTTGCCTTTGGATATGTGTTTATGCGACTTTTCTATCTTGTGGATGTCGAAATGTGCACCGTATACCCTCTTTAATTCGGCCTCACTGTACACATGTTCGTATACGCCCATCTCGGGGTGGATATATGCGCCCTCTTCATCGGCTGGGTTGTCACGCAGAAGCCTCTTTACATGCAAGTCTTCATCGGCGAGAAATGTCTTGAAGAAAAGGAACCCTCCAGGCTTTAAAACTCGCAATATTTCACTTATCATTACCTCCCTCTCCTTCTCTTTTAAAAAGTGTGATGTCATCATGTCTAGTACTAAATCGCAAGATTCATCGGGAATGTTTGGAAATGTGCCCGCAATAGTTCGAGCCTCGTAAGTCAGCTTTGCACCGCTACTGTTTGTACGAGCTTGAGTTATAGCATGCTCTGAAATATCGTACCCTACACCTGACATATTGAAAACTTCAGCAAGGTATATAAGGTTGCGCCCATTACCACAACCCAGATCCAATACGTGACTCCATCGATCCAGATTCAATGCTTCATGTTTACGCCTCTCATTCCAGCGTAGAAATTTCTGCAAGTCTCCTGATGGCTCAAGTGACATACGCAAATGCTGTGGGTCATCGTACTCCTTGTCCCAAAAGGCTTTGCCTTTTGACTTTATACTTGTACGGGTATTTGGCTTTTTGTTATTAGTCCTTTCTCGCATACGACTACTATAACAGAAAAGCCCCTTTAAATGAAATAAAGGGGCTTTTCATAATAAATATTTTTAACACATTGCCTTGTCTGGGCATGGACCCGGGGCAAAGCCACTTGATCCATCTGGGATCAATACATCGCCAGATTTCAAACCATCAGGACCAACAGAGCCATCTTTTGTACCTGTAGTGTATTTACCAGTGGTATCAGTACCTAAATCAGATTTATTGTCTATGATTTTAGTATCTGTATTTGTATTGCTAATAGTTTGAACTGTTGTATTTTGAGTATTGTTCAAAATTCTGAGAGCTTCCTCATCGCGCCTTACCTTTATATTGAATGCTATTATCCAAACAACAAACAATACGAATATAATTAGTATAATCTTCTTCATTTTATTTTATATATTTAATAATGTTAATATCCTATTAACCTACAATATATAAGACGGGTGGGTGTATGAAAAATTACAATATAAAAATCACCGATTAAATCGGTGATTTTTATATTGCGCAGTCGACGGGACTCGAACCCGCAACCTCCCACGTGACAGGCGGGTGCTCTAACCAGTTGAGCTACGACTGCAATTATATGTCTGCAAAATGCAGGGTGTCGGCGGGGGGAATTGAACCTCCGACCTTGGGCTTATGAGTCCCACGCTCTAACCAACTGAGCTACGCCGACATATTTTCGAATAGTGATATGTTTTGAAACCTGTCACATTTCGAATTGTTGCGGGGCTGGGAATCGAACCCAGGTCTCAAGGTTATGAGCCTTGCGAGATACCTCTTCTCTACCCCGCTATATTATTGTATTGCAAAATAAATTAG
The DNA here is from genome assembly GCA_964544225.1 of uncultured Candidatus Saccharibacteria bacterium. Taxonomy (GTDB): domain Bacteria; phylum Patescibacteriota; class Minisyncoccia; order Phycocordibacterales; family UBA9973; genus UBA8515. Next base: position 23,931 of record CAZIZK010000001.1, read on the forward strand.
AGTGGCTCATAACCTTGGTTATTCGCGCTATATGTCCTTTCGGAGATACCTCTTCTCTACCCCGCTATTTATTAAAAGAGTCAATAAAACGCTCTTTTACGAGCATTTAATGATTATACCTAAAATCTAGATTTTTGCAATTATATTGCCTTGAATTCGTCAAAGACTGTTTCGTATAGGCGTATTGTACGGCGAGCTTCGATCTGCGTTAGGGAGAATTCTGAACCAGCATGGGCTATGCCATTGCGTATATTATGAGCCTCCCAGGCATTGTCTATACTTGCAAAAGAGTTGTCCCGAGCCCCCTTTAGCCTATCACCCAGGCTCTCCCCTTCATAACCACGCTCTTGCAATAACTCATCGAGCATACTGTCGGCTTCGAGTATTGCAATACGCCAATCATTTGGTGAATCGCTACCTATGAGGCCCAATATATATTTCCATCGTGGGTTCACCTTTGCCTCCTCTTCAGCATCACGAGCCATGGCAAGTTTGATTTCGTGATCTATCTCCTCCTTCTCATGATTCTGGATTTCACGCATACGCACAAGTGAAAATATAATAATGGCAATAAGAAATATAGAAATGATCGCAGAAACATTACCCACTACAACCCAAGTATGTGGATTACCAATACCAGATATTACAGGACCCACACCGTCAGCTATCTTTCCGAAAATGTATTCGATATTTAAAAATTGTGGATCAAAGAGTGCTGTCGCACCAAAAACAATAGTGGCTAGTATTACTAAGCCCCCTATTATCCAAATACCTGCGTCAGAGGAAGGTGGATGTTCATCATGCTTTGGTCCTGCCATATTTATATTATACTATTTCTCAAAGTCTTTTCCAATTTTGAAAAGTGTTTTTTCGGAAAAAAGTGGTGCCATAATATGCAACCCTAGTGGCAAGCCATCATTGGTATACCCTGAAGGAACAGATATAGCTGGGATATCTGCAATGTTGGCTGGTGCAAGAAACAAATCGGATAAATACATAGACACAGGGTCCTTCGACTTTGCACCAAATTTAAATGGTGGAAATGGTGATGTGGGTGTAATAATAGCATCCACATCTTTGAAGACTTCGTTCAATTCATTTTTAATAGAGTCGCGAAGTTTACAAGCATTACCATAGTATGAGTCATAGTGCCCATGTGAAAGTATGTAGGTACCAAGTATGATACGGCGCTTGATCTCCTTACCTAAACCTTTGCCACGACTCTTCTTATACACATCCAGAAGGTTGGCACCGTCTTCATGATGGCCGTATCGTATACCATCATAACGCGCCAAGTTCGAAGATACTTCAGATGGTTGCACAATATAATAAACAGCCAAAGAATATTTAGACAATGGTATTGAAATGTCTACCAATTCATATCCAGCATTTTTCAATTTATCACACGCTTGGTTAAAATTATCTATAACTTCAGGTGTGATACCCTCGCCTGTTAGAAAGTCACGTGGCACACCGATCCTATTCTTTATATTTTTATTTTCCAATCTATCTCGTATTTCTATATCTACAGATGTATTATCCATATGGTCATGCGAGTTAGTAGCATTAAAAAGTATTTCTACATCTCCTACAGTCTTGCCTATTGGACCCACTTGGTCAAAGGAGCTAGCCATTGATATGATACCTCGGCGTGACACAGCACCATATGTTGGTTTAAGTCCTACTAGGTTACAAAATGATGCTGGTTGACGTATGGATCCACCAGTGTCAGTTCCGAGTGATACAAGTGCACCATCCATAGCTACAGCTGCCGCAGGACCCCCTGATGAACCACCCGGAACATAATCTGTATTTATAGGGTTCAATGTTGCACCAAAGGCACTTGTCTCATTCGAACTACCTGCAGCGAACTCATCCATATTAGTACGGCCCATAAGTATTGCCCCCACCTTCTTCAGCTCACTTACTACATGAGCGTCATATGTGGCATGATAATTCTCCAACATTTTCGATGAAGCAGATGCGACGTATCCAGTATTTAGCATGTTATCTTTTAATGCGACAGGTATGCCAGTCATTAAAGTTGCAGTTCCATTAGTAAACATATCTTGTGCAACCTGTGCTTGGTTTTCCAAATCTGGATACACTTCCAAATACGCATTGATATCTGTATTTTTAGCATTGATATTTTCCAGATACACATTTACAAGATCAATAACTTTGTATTCACCATTTTTTAATGACTCGTGGGCTTTTTCAATATTTAGTTCTTTTAGATTTATTTGCATTTTATTACTTTATACTTACTACATACTACATACTACTTTCTACTTAATTAAAGTATTTGTTTAACTTTCAAATAACCATCTTTTCTATCTGGCATTTCGGCAACAATCCTGTCTGTATATTCTCCTTCTTTATTTGTGACAATATCTTCACGAACCACATTAGTCTGCACATATTCTGTATCGTGTGCCAGATTTGAAGTCGCCTCTTTTATATGATCCACGTACGCAATAATAGGGTCGAATTCGTTCGCCAAATTCGCCATTTCCTCCTCTGTCATATCCAGCCTTGCTAGTTCTGCAAGCTTCTTTATATCGTCTATTTGCATAATGCTAGAATAGCATATTTATAACATTTTTAGAAATTCACTTTCGGAGATTATTGGTACACCTAGAGTCACAGCTTCCTCATATTTCGAGCCGGCACTAACGCCAGCTAGTACATATGATGTGTTCTTTGACACTGAGCTTGCCACTTTGCCACCCGCACCTTGGATCATCTTCTTTGCATCATCGCGTGCAAGTGTCTGTAATGTACCAGTAAGGACAAATATCTTTCCAGATAATTTGGTATTTGTAACTTTCTTGTTGGCAATTATCTTTACACCATTGTTTATCAATTTATTTACAAAATTAATATTTTCTTTATGTTTGAAATATTCATAAACACTTTCCGACACTACAGGACCTATACCCTCGATACTATTAATATCTTCAAGCGTTGCTTTTAACAGATTATCTAATTTTATAAATTTATTTGCCAAGTCTTGTGAAGTTACCTCACCCACATGCAATATCCCTAGGCCATAGATAAATCGCCAAAACGGAACCTCTTTATGATTTTGGATAGAATTGATTATGTTGAGGGCAGACTTTGCACCAAACCTCTCTAATCCAGACAAATCTGCAGGCTCGAGTGTAAACAAATCGGCAGAGTCGCTGATAAGCCCTTCTTCTTTAAGTCTATCGAGTACCTTTGGGCCGATCTCGTATATTTCGTACACATTTACAAAATGTTGCATTCCACGCCTGTTCTTTGCAGGGCAAGATTTATTATTACAATAATAAAATATATCTTTTTTAATTACATTACTTTCACATACTGGACAAGTGTCTGGCATTTTGAATTTCTTTTCTTTACCTCCCCTCATATTTATCAAAACTTCAACAACCTCTGGAATCACATCCCCAGCCTTTTGTATCACTACAGTGTCACCCACTCGTATATCAAGACGCTCTATCTGATCCATATTATGAAGTGTAGCTTTTGATACAGTAGAACCAGCAACAAGCGTAGGTGTAAAGTGTGCAAGTGGTGTCAGTACTCCTGTACGCCCAACATTAACAGTAATACCTGTAACAATAGTTGTGGCTTTCTCGGCTGGGTATTTATAAGCTACAGCATATCTTGGAGCTTTACCCACCACACCCAATATATCTTGATCTTTATTGTCATCAACACATACAACTACCCCATCTGTGCCATATGGAAACTTCTCACGGATTGTTGCCACATAGTCAATAAATTCAAAAACCTCATCTAAGTTGCGAGCTTCTTTGTCATGATTATCTACCACAAACCCCAAATCTTTTAGAAATTTGTGTTTTTGAGAATGCGAATTTATATCTTTATACCCTTCTATGGCAGGTATATCGTATGCAAAAAAGTCCAAGCTTCGATCCTTTACTACTTGTGGGTCCAGTTGTCGCAAAGACCCTGCAGCAGCATTGCGAGTGTTGGCAAAAAGGGGCTTACCGCTCTTCTCATTATCTTTATTTATCTTCTGCCAAACTTTCTTTGCCATTACCACTTCCCCACGCACTTCGATCATACTTGGGTACGGCTTTTCCAATCGCAAAGGGATGCTCTTTATCATTTTTAAATTCTCAGTTATATCCTCGCCCACAAAGCCATCGCCACGCGTAGCCCCACGCACAAATACCCCATCCTCATATACAAGTGACACAGCTAAGCCATCGAATTTCAATTCGCAAAAATATTTTAAGTTTTTATTATCTTCGATTATTTTATTTATTCTGTTCTCCCAATCTACAACTTCGTCTTTTGAAAATGCATCATTTAAAGAAAGCATGCGTTTACTATGTGTGACTTTCGTAAAGCCAGAACTGACCGAGCCTGCCACACGGTCAAGAGAATCATTTACCTCTTTAAATTCGGGATATTCCGATTCCAGTTTACGTAATTCACGCATCAAAGATTCGTAAACATCATCAGTTACGGTAGGGTCATTGTCTACATGGTACTTGTGTCTTAGTTGTGATATCTCTTTACGAAGATTATGTATCCTGTCTTGTATATTTTTATTCTGCATATATTTAATAATTTACTTCTATACCACGCTCTACTTGGTGTATATCTGACGAATCACAAACATTATAGCCACGTGCCTTTATGTCGGCAGTATATGGTGGTGTTACACCAGTACTCTTGTCTACATCGATACTAAAGCATGGTCCTGCAAATGGTAAATTTACACTAAGCCTATATATATCAGTACCTATATTTGCAATATTTAGATCAATAGGGTTACCACTACCATCAAGCCCACACTGCCAAGGTGAAGATAGTATTGCTAAGTTCTGTATTTCAGCTGCGTAGATAGCACACTCAACAGCTGTGTCCGCTTGGTAGAAGGCTAGTTGTGATTCACGAGCAGTAGAAGACAATAGAAGTTGTTTTAATATTGCATTCGACATACCTGCCCCCATCGCTAAAATGGCAGATATAATTATAATAGTAAAAAGGATAGCGTAACCCTGATTATAAGTATTTAGTTTTTTCCCATTTATTTTAATCATGATATTATTGCCACTTTAAAAGACTACTGTGGATAGTTTGTGACTTTACAATCGAACCATTGAGCCACTCAACTGTTACAGTTATGCGAACTTCTTCGTCCGAATTGGCCAGGTCCAAATGCACCTGCCTTTTGAAAGGCACTTGTATTGCCCCTAACATATTACTATTGTAATGATAGAAAGCACTCGATGGTAAAGTCTTATCCATAAAGAATTGTGGGCATGTTAGTGTGCCATAAAGTGGTATAAAGCCTGGGTCGCAATAAACAATATTTGTAGTATAGGACCAATCCGTAACTTCAAATGAACAACCAGTACTGCTATAGCACAAAGTTGCAGTAGCATGGTCACCATAATGGTCAAGGAAACCTGTCCAATTACCATTTTGAAATGCTGTACTATCGCGGTCATTACGTATATAATCCACAGCTTCTTGGGCAAGATATGTAGCAGTCAATTCGTTCTTTGCGTATTTAGCAGAGAATAAGCTATTGGTAATAATAGAAAGTAGTGAAGAAAGTGCAAATGTAAGCATCAATATAGCCACTAGTGTTTCCAACAGTGTGAAGCCTGAATTTTTATTATTTATATTTTTAAATAAATTATTTTTCATATTATTCGCCATTTCTTTGTGATGCTAATGTTTGTAGCGCAAAGTCTGTGATCTCACCATTGACAGTTACTTGACCCTTCATCAATATATACACACTTGGCTGTATACCATCGAAATTATCTGTCCCTCGTGTCACAAACCGCAAATGTGTAATATTGACCTCGGATGATGTCATATCGACACAGCCACCACTTGTTGTACACTTTTGCAAAGTATATGGAGTAGTTAGTGTATTCCAATAAAACTTCGTATCGCTTGCTGAATGATAAGCAGGGGTAAATGCAAGTTCAGTGCCACCAGAACAATCAGAAAGTGTTGAAGTCGGCAGTGTAATACCAACACTACAGTTATAATGTGATCCTGTACGTAGTGATCGAGACATGCTCTCCATAGCATAATTCACATTATCCATAGCTGCACGCAATGCCTTGGCCTTCTTTGCATAGTTGCTCGATATAAGTAAGCTACCAAGCGCCGCAAGCATAACTATAGTAAAGACAGCCGAAGCAACAAGCACTTCTATCAAGGTAAAACCTTTTTGATTATTTATATTCGATTGTTTATTTAAAAAATTAAACATATATTTTTAATCAATACGTATCTGGCCCGTGTTCCAGATACTTATCACCTTTTCGCGACTATCTGTGGACTGAACTTTAATACTGACGTAAGATGCCAGTGTTGTACATGAACCTCCGTTGACTCTAAAGCAGAATGTTGGTTCGGGATTCGGCCGAGTAAATACGATATCAACGCTTGGTGATAAAGTCGAATCCACACACAATGTATCGACACATAAAGCAGTTATCCGATCAGAACTATTAATATCTATTATATTCATACACTCGTTGCCATACATAAGATTGTCACATGTGCCTGTCAATTGATTATAAGTATGATCACCGAGTAGTCCAGGGGTAAATGGTATATCTGAGAAGAATATAAAGGAACTAGAACTACCGGAAGAAGCGGATCCAGGTAAACTAGGTAATGAAAAATGTAGTCCGTACCCAGGGAATTGGCGCCCACCACCACCCACATCAGTCCCCTTTACCCCTATCGCATACACCTGGGCCTTGCGGATAGTTAGTGCTATATCTTGGGACAAGTTGCCAAGTGATATATTGGATTTGTATTGTGAATAATTGAACAACATTATTGCAGAGATAATAACAAAGATAGACATAACAACAACAAGCTCTAACACTGTTAGACCTTGTTGTTTGTTTATGCCTTTTGTTATTAATCTATTCATTAGATGAAGGTAAACAATTCAATGATGTAAGTTAAATTAATATTGAACATTAGTACCAATAAAGCCCCGAGAATGAGAAATGGTGCAAAAGGTATCTCTGTCTTCATCTTTATATTCATCTTGCCGAAGATCATCATAACTATACCAAACACTGCTCCTGTCCAGAAAGCAATAATCAATGAAGCAATTCCACCTGATACACCTAGCATCCACCCAATAACCAATATCAACTTTGCATCACCGAGGCCCATCAACTTTCCACGAGACAGCAACCATATAAGTGCAAAAGGTAATGCCAAAAGTGGTCCTGCATAAAGCTGATCAATGCTTGGTATGGTAAATACACTACCAATACCACTTATATTAATAAACATAAAAGCTACAACTATTACAGATAGAAATATTATCAACTTGTCTGGGATAATCTTGTGGCGAATATCGTATACACCAATAACAATCATAGTAGCGAATATTACCATAAAATATGTAAGTACTATGATGAATACATGCATAGAAGATAGAGCTAGTAGTGGCATAAAACGCAAAGCCAATAACATAAATACAAAACCGGTAACAAACTCTACAACTGGATACTGTTTGGATATCTTAGAACTACAAGTTCTGCACTTACCCTTCTGAACCATAAACGAGAGTATCGGTATCAATTCATACCAAGACAAACTATGACTACATGACATACAGATAGACCGGCCATCCATAGGTGTACGACCAGTATTGAAACGGTAAATAACCACATTAAGGAAACTACCAATAATTGTACCCAGTAAAAACATGAAAGTTAATATAATTATATTCATAAGTCTATTATAACACTCTGTCACATAAACAAAAACACTCAAACCATTATGGTTTGAGTGTTTTTAAAAAATCTAATTATGCACAAGATGCAACGTTGGCAGTGATAGAAGCAGTTGCCTCTCCTGCAAAACCTTTACTGTCTACACACCAAGATGTTGCTGGGTTAGTCTTCAGTGGCACAGATACTGCCCATGAGTCAGCATTTGCAGAAACACCGTCAGCTGCATCAGATAAACATACTGGTGTACCACCACTTGAAGCCACAGCCGCTGTTATACCAGCACTAATAGTAGCAGTTCCGAATAATCCTGCTGCACAGTCACTTGTAGCAACGTTGGCACCATAGTTGCCCCCATTGTTGTCATAGTAAGTCACAGTATTTGTGCGCATACCACCCAAGTTAGCCTTGATAGCTGCGTCTGCACCCTTTGCACGAGCACTGTTAACAGCTGCAAGCACTACTGATGCCAATACTCCGATAATAGCGATAACCACTAGCAATTCGATCAATGTAAAACCTGAATTCTTTTTCATATTTTTTAAAAAATAAAAACTAATAATAATTTAACTTATAACGTTAATGTGTATTTATTATACCATGAAATTCAGTGAGTAAAGATGTAGCCTGTGCATAAATAACAAAATCCCACCATATGGTGGGATTTTGTTATTTTTACCAAGATAGAGATTAGGTAAAATATATTATGCGCACACTACAGCAGAAGCAGCAAGAACTGCTGTCTCTGTCTTTGATGCACCTGTTGAGTCAACACAGTACATAGAAGGCACAGATACTGTTGAAGCTTTTAGAGGAGCTTCCGCTGCCCATGCAGTTGCTGTATCATGACAAGTTGCAGTAAGTCCAGCACCAGCTGTTGTCAAAGTATTTGCCACAGCAGATAAACCTGAAGCTCTTGCAGCACCAAGAACGATATCGTTAACAGTCTTAACACCGTTTACAGCTGTTGTTCCACAAACACCAGAGTAGCTGTTTGCGTTAGCATCGTAGTAAAGCTCTGCTTGTGCACGAGCGTTTGCCATGTTTGCCTTTACTGCAGCATCGATACCCTTTGTACGAGCGCTGTTAACAGCTGCAAGCACTACTGATGCGAGTACTCCGATAATAGCGATAACCACTAGCAATTCGATCAATGTAAAACCTTTATTGTTTTTAATCATATTAAAAATGTTTATTAATAATTTATCTTTTAGAAAAAGACACGACCTATTTTCTAATCTACCTATTATATCATACAAATATATAACGCAACACTAATATGTGAATAAGTGCTATGAAATACCACCTGCAATATTGTAAATAGGCATCAAAACAGAGGCTAGGAGTACACCCACTCCCAAACCAAGAGCCACGATCATAACGGGCTCGATAAGGCTTACCAGTGTATCTACCGCATCCTGAGCTTCACGGTTATAGAAATGTCCAAGAGTTTTCAATATACTACCCATAGAACCTGTCTCTTCACCAACACGGACCATCTGAGACATGATCTTTGGTATTTCTTCGTGTTTCGCAAGAGCGTCTGAAAGAGAGCTTCCCGCTTTTACATCGTCCGATGCTTGTTTTAGAACTTGCTGATAAATACGGTTACCCACCACACCAGATGTAACCTCAATAGCGTGGATAATAGGAATACCTGATGAAAGCATTGTATCCATATTGTCGGCAATACGAGAAAGATATAACTTTTTAAATATAGTTTTGAAAACTGGTATTTTTATTTTTAAACTATCAAGATACCCTTTGCCTTTATCTGAACGAGTAAGTTTATATACATAAAATACTGCAACGACGAGGAATATCAATATAAAGATTCCATAATTTACCAACATCTCTGACACCCAGATAACCATCTTTGTATAGAAAGGTATGTCTTGACCAGACTCTTGGATAATTATGGTCAATTTTGGAATAATAAATACAAACATAGCTGTCATAACCAGTATAAACACACCCACTACGAATGACGGGTAGATCAATGCGTTCTTTACCTTTGAAGTCAGTGCGTACTGACGATCCAGATAGTCTGCAAGGTATGTAAATATTTCACTGAGCTTACCAGACTCTTCACCCGCTTTTACCATGTTTACATAAAAGCTGGAAAAGACGTCGGGGTATTTCGCCAATGCGCCTGATATAGGAGTCCCGGACTGTATGTCGTCTGTAATGCTAGTGAGTATCCTACCGAGTAATTTATTCTCAGTATTAGCTGCAAGCATATTAAAAGCTTTAAGGGCGGAGACTTGTGCTTCGAAAAGTGTAGACATCTGGCGTGACATCACCACTACGTCTTTCATCGGAACGCTCTCCATAAAAGCAAAAGAAAGTAGAGACTTCTTCTCCTTCTCTTCATTCATGGACATGACTATCAGGCCACGCCTTTGTAATGCGCCAATAGCCAAATCACGCGTAGCAGCATCGATGCTACCCTCCTTCTTTTCACCTGTATTGGTTATGGCTTTGTAGGTAAATAACATTTTATAACATCTGCTCTAATGCTTTTGGGTTAAGAGAATACTGGTGTGCGCTTTCCATTGTGATCTCCCCTTTTTGAACAAGCTCTATTAGTGACCTGTTCATGTCGATCATACCTTGCTGAAAACTAGTCTCTATAACAGTGTCGATTTCGTGAGTCCTCTTCTCCCTGATCAGGTTTGCAATAGCGTTGTTGTTGATCATCAACTCATATGCAGGGATGCGGCCACCAGTTATGCGTGGCACCAACCTCTGTGAGAATACTCCGAGTAGCGATGATGCAAGCTGGATACGGATCTGGTCTTGTTGGCCTGGTGGAAACGAGTCGATAATACGATCGATAGTCTGTGATGCATTGTTAGTGTGTAGTGTGGATATAACCAGGTGTCCAGTTTCAGCTGCTGTAACAGCAGTCGAGATTGTTTCTGGGCTACGCATCTCACCTATCAATATTACATTCATATCTTCACGAAATACTGAACGGAGTGCAGTTTCAAAGCTCTTTGTATCAATACCCACTTCACGCTGATCAATAATAGACTTGTCTGGTGTATAGATATACTCTACTGGGTCCTCAATAGTTACGATATGTACTGCACGTTCATGGTTAATAGTGTTGACCATAGCTGACATAGTTGTTGACTTACCCTGACCTACTGGACCCACTACCAGAAAAAAGCCTTGTCTTTTACTTGCAAAATCCTTCAATACAGGTGGTAGACCCAGCTCATCGAAATCCTTTGCCTTTGGTATAAGGCGCAATACAATAGATATAAAAGTACGCTGGAAATACGCATTGCCACGTAGACGTGCACCCCCCATCGATGTGTAGGAGAAGTCGACTTCCTTTTCTTCGATGAATTTCTTTGTTTTGTCTTCACCTATTAATATATTTAGTATCCCTAGCATGTCTTTGTCAGACATTTCGTTATTGTTAGCCAGGAAAAGTAGCTCGCCATTTATACGCACTGCAGGTTTACGAAAGGCTGCTAGGTGGATGTCTGATCCACTTTCATTTATAAGCCCTGTTATTAGATCTTCAACTATTTTTTTATAATCCATTCAATATTAAATTAACCTATTAATAAAAAGATTATTTGTGACTATTGAGCATATCTGCCACTTTTGTAATCACTTCGGCTGGAGTCGAGCTTGCCTTTACTATATAACCTGATGCACCTAGAGCTTCCCCACGAGCAATGTCGGATTGTTGTCCACGATTTGAAAGTATAATACGCAATGTGGTCTGGCACAGATTCTCCTCTTTCATCTTCTCTAGCATTTCGAAGCCATCCATAACAGGCATCATAATGTCGAGCAACATTACATCAGGGACTAACCCTCCACGCATCTTCTGCAATGCATCTTCAGAACCAAGTGATATGATCACCTCATAACCAGACTGACTGAACTTCAATGCATACATATCTAATAAGAAATTATCATCATCTACTATAAAAATCTTCTTTTTTGTTTCTTCTGCCATATAAATATATTATACCTCAATTAAAAATAAATAAGAAATAGCTTACAATGCATACGCGTCTTGAAAAGGGACTTTGCCTTCGATACTCTTTATCATTGCATCCTCGCGCATTATTATCATCCCCTTTGAACGAGCTAGCTTGTATATCTCGCTCTCAACAGGGCTCTTCAATATAATACTCTGCATTTCTTTGTCTATTTTAAATGCTTCAAATACTGCAACGCGTCCGCGTGTACCCGAAGGACATTCATTTGAAGGGATAGCCTCGTGCATTTCACCAGTAAGTCCGAGCTTGGCTTTGTATTGTTCTGGAAGGTCTGCGAACTGCTTCTCTATTATCATTTTTGTTGCTTCATCAGAAGGTACAGGGTGCTGTGAATCTGGACATATCCTGTGCACTAGGCGCTGAGCCATAGATAGTACAAGTGTCGGTGCTATCAAGTAAGGGTCTATACCCATATCTACTAGACGTGGTATTGCCCCCACAGCCGAGTTGGTGTGAAGTGTAGATAGTACAAGGTGACCAGTAAGTGCCGCCTGGATAGCAAGCTCGGCTGTTTCCTTGTCGCGGATTTCTCCCACCATGATCACATTTGGGTCCTGACGAAGTATCGAGCGCAAGCCCGATGCAAATGTATAACCTATCTCAGGCATGACTTGTGACTGGTTGATACCTGGCATCTGGTATTCCACTGGGTCTTCGAGGGAAACAATGTTCTGCTTCTCATGATCGAGCTCGTTGAGCATCGAATAAAGTGTTGTAGACTTACCAGAACCAGTCGGACCTGTAATCAATATTAGCCCATATGGCTTTGCCAATGCCTCACGAATTAAAGCTAAATTATCAAGTGACATTTCCAACTGATCAATAGGCTTGACCCCACGAGATGGGTCCAATATACGCATAACCACCTTCTCACCATAATACGATGGCATGGTAGATACACGGAAGTCTATCTTGCGATTATCGATCTTTGCCGAGAAGCCTCCATCCTGAGGCTTTCTCTTTTCATCTAGGCGTAATTTGGCCAAGATCTTTATACGAGCAATAACTCCGGCATACACATTCAGTGGTAATACGATAGATGTGTGCAGTTCACCATCTACACGGAAACGAACTTTTACTTTGTCCCCCACATTTTCTATGTGTATATCAGATGCATTGCCTTCGGTAGCATTGCGCAATATAACAGCCACTATCTTTATAATAGGAGCGTCTTCGACTATCTTCTCTTCTTCACCTGGCTTTAATTTATCTTGTTCTTTTTTATTATCAACTGTTACACCTTCGTCTGCAGATGATTGCATGACGCTATCGAGTTCGGAAAGTGCCTGATCCACCTCACCCCCCATACCCTGATACATACCGAGTATCTTCTTGAATGTTGTGTATTTGATCAAGTACACCTTGAAAGGCATGTTTATACGTGAAGCGATAAATTGCAGGGCATCCATGGCTTGGATATTCTCGGGATTTGTAATACCGATCTCAAGGACTCCGTCTGTAACCCCAACAGGAACAAAGCTATATATAGAAGCAGAGTCTATGGGTATATATTTTAAAACATTCGATGCAAAGCTATCAGTGTTTACATTCTTTATTGGCACATTGAAATACGCACTCTTTACATCGAGAACTTTTGCTTCGTCTACCTTCTTCTCGATCAAGGCTTCATCAAGATTACCTGCATACTTACTGTCAGCAACAGACATAATGTCAGGGATAGATGTTTCTTGTATTAAGCCAACTTTTGCTAATTCTTCGAGTAATGCCATATTAATTCTTTTTTGTTACTGGAGTGGTAACTTTACTTGTACTTGTCTTGGTGTCTGAGATGATTGTTGTAACTGGTGGTATGTTAGTAATCGTATCTGTATTTGGATCAACAGAAGTTGTATCCTCATCTAATGGTGCAAAAGGGTTCTCGCGACCAATAGTACCATTGTTTACTATCTCGACAGTATTGTCTGATAATGAAGAGAAAGTTTTACTAAAGAATAATTGTGAGTCTATCTTGATACCAGAAAGCCCCAATAACGTAGCTAGGAATGCTGTGTCGTTAGCTATTTGTGAATCAATATTTTCAGATGATATACCAGACGATACAGACAAAGATGAATTACTATCAGAAGATGAGCCCCCGAACAACATGAGGTACCCTACTCCCCCACCAACAACAATGATTGCTACTATTATTATGTTTTTGATATTTTTATTCATAATATTAATGTTTAAGCCAATATGTTTGTAACTTTACATCATAAGTATATACACTCGGATCAGTATCTGGGTTTTGTAATGTTGCCTTCTTTTCAGGAACCACAAAGCTAATCGACTTTATATCTATCAGTCTTAGGTTGAGTTCCAGATCTTTTAGGAAAGATAGGAATACAGGGTAGCTTGCCTCTGTTTTAAACTCTAGATTAAATACTCCATAAGGTTTGTTTGCATTTGGATCAGAGCCCGGATCCACGTTCTGATCAGTGGTTGTAGGCTTTGGGGCTTCAAAAGCAATATTCTTTAGTGACATGCCGTGTAGACTTGCTACTTGCTGGATCTCGAGTATGAGCTGGATATTGTCCACAGTATTGGGCATGAATTTGATCAGCCTTTCTTTATCTTCTTTTGGTATTGCGTTGTAGGACTCGAGTAATGTATCTCGAACTTTTTGTAATTCAGTAGAATGTGCTAAGGCTGTATTATAAGCCGTAACATCAGTACGCAACTTTGAAACATCAGAAAACATTGGACCTACGAACAACACCCCTCCGGTGATGGCTAGAATTATAAATATGATTGGAAAAATATTGCGCATATTATTGTGTAGGATTAATTATGGTATTATTTGTATTTATATTTATGTCAGTGTTATTAATATTTGTAACTGGATTTGTAACCGGCTTTTTTACTCCTTCTTGTAAAATGAACTTCTCGTATGAAAGAAGTGTTGGGTCAACAGAGAAAGATATTTCGAATTTAACATAACCCTTCTTGTCCTTTTCATCAGCCAGACCCAAGTTAGAGAATACTACGTCTTTGAAATATTTACCTTTGTCCGAGTTGAGTACTTGGGCTTGGAGTGCGATGGATCGATAGTCGCGTGCAGTACCTGTCATATTGATCAAGAAGCTTCGTCCGTCTGCAGAACTCGTCTGTTCGAACTTTGTAAACTGAACAGCTGGTAGAGTTAATTGATTCATAAGGTCAAAAAGTGGTGAGAATATGATATGACCAGATATAACCTGTTTGGATACAGACATACGCTTGTCGAAAAGTTGTAGGTCTTCGATAGTGTCCTTCTCAAAGCTTGCTTGGGAGGATTGTAATGAGGTGTGTAGATTGTTTAGATTCTTTAAAAGAATATTTTTATAAACAAACAATCCACCATACAGTGCAACAACAATAACAACAGCGAATATGGATAAGAAATTCAAAAGCCCGATAGGTCTGGAAACAGCCACAGGTACATCGGTACTTGCAACTAATGGCTTCTTTGGTATGAAAGATGTTTGAAAAGAATTATTTTCCATATTTATAAATTATGACAATTGTCGCAATGCAAGACCCACAGCTACGGCAAATTCTGGACCGCTGGTTTCAAGTATAGGCGCTAGGAATGCTGGGGCCTCAGTCTTTCCAAACGGGTCTGCATACACCACCTCAGCACCGAACACTTTTGTCCCCTTCTCTAACAATCCGCGAAGCATAGCACCACCACCAGTAAATATAACTTTACTTATAGCTTTATTATACTTCTTCTCATACGCAAGTACAATACTGTTTGTCTCGGAAAAGATGTAGTCGATAGATACAGCCACAATGTTTGCAACATTTGGGTTCTGATTCGTGTCGAGGCCTACATCACGCTTGATCTGTTCGGCTTGTTTGAATGGTGCATTCATAGAGGTAGCTATGGCTTTGGTTATGTCTTGTCCACCACGAGGTATCACATGGAATGTACGAACAATTCCACGCTCGACAATAGATAATTTGGTCCTAGATGCACCAAAGTCGATCAACAATACCGGTGCCAGCTCGTGCCCAAATGATGAGCGCACCGATGAGAACACTTCCATCTCGAAAAAGTTCGAGTTTATATTCGCCGCTTTTAGTAAATCACGATATTTAGTCAGAGTATCATTGTGTATAGCTACTGTTAAGACTTCGGTTTTTGCATCACGAATAGTCGATGCATTTTCATTGTCCTCGCCCACAGATTCGGCCTCGCGAGGGATCATCCACCAGTCGAGAGTTACTTCAGTTATAGGTACAGGAATATATTTGCGAGCTTCGTTGGGGATAATAGCACCGAGATCTGCCTCAGATATAGCACCTGGGAGTGTAATCAGGAATATAAGGCTCGCAGATGATGGTATAGCCAGAGCACCTGTGGTAGTAGTAGTGTTGGACTCCTTCAATACATCAAATAATGCTGTGGTCAGAGCCTCGGCTGGCAAGTTCACAGAGGCACCAACATCAGTCTTGTCATATGGTCCCAGTGCGAGTGCGCCGTATGTCTCCAGTACCGCCTTGCCACCCTTCTTCTTCAGTTGAACAACTTTTATTGAAGATGCTCCAATATCAATACCCAATACACTCTCGTCTTTCTTAGAGTTAAACATAGATGAAAAAGTGTCACCAAAAATTTGTTGGAAAATATTGCTCATATTATATACATAATTATAGCATATTTGTAGTAAAATAAATGTTATATGGGCAACTTTATACACAATATTTATAAAAATATATTGGCAATATTATTACCCATGTCTTGTATTGGGTGTAAAAAGAAGAATGAGGCTATTTGTGAACTTTGTTTATCTAAAATATGTACAGCCGAGCGTGAACCAGCCCGTCATATTAGTGCCGTATTTGATTATCGCGATCCATTAATAAAGAAGATGATCTGGGAGCTGAAATACAATAATAAAAAGGTGTATGCAGATATATTAGGGAAATATCTATACGAAGAAATGCTGGAAGAAATATCGACTCTTAATATGTTCTCGCGGGGTAGCCCTATCGTCGTTATCCCTGTACCTTTGTCTAAAAATCGTTTGAAGAAAAGGGGTTATAACCAAAGCCTTTTGATAGCACAAGCTTTGGTTGAAAATTCAGGCGGTAATATCATGAGTCTGAACAATAATTTAATAATAAAGGTAAAAGACACCCCACCCCAAGCCCGCATTATAAACAGGAATAAACGCCTTGCTAACATAAAGGGTGCTTTTGCTTTTACAAATCCTGATGCAAAAGATTTCGTAAAAGGTAAAACCATAATAATCCTCGATGATGTCACAACTACAGGTGGCACCATACACGAGATAATGATTATGTTAAAACACGCCGGCGCCAAGAAAGTCACCGGACTTGCCGTAGCACACTGATAATAAAAAGATTATTTATTCCACATGTCCCATACTGCGCCGGCAATATTACGAGGCTTACCTTCGAGTGCGTAGTAGTGTAGGTCAATAAAAGGCAAAGTATTGCATTCGATAATACCCCATTTTTGTGTACTCTGATCTTTGGTCGGGTCAGGAATAATGCAGTCAAAGCCAGCAATAGCCAAGCCTACAACTCTACCTGCTTTTTCTAAAATCGGAATAAAGCTTGGGTGAAGCTCGTCTATCATCTCTTTTGTGCTTCCACCAAATAGCCTTCCGACACGGTGATATAGATTTATGGACACTTTGTCTGGCAAAATGTCATCAATCCCAAAACCTGCCCGAACAAGACAAGCATTCAACTCTTCACCCATTCTGACTGGTTCAATGCGATTATTCCTATTTTCATCCTTTTCTTTTATTAGAGTCCTAATTGTCTTTGTACCATCACCCACAATAAAAGGCGCTTGCCCCCTATAAAAGCCTAAGAGGACTCCGTCGACAACAGTTGCCCTGCACACATAACCATGCAGATGTTCCTCTACGACAAGATGTGTAGATATTTGACTAGTTATAGCTACCCCCTCTTTGAAATCTTTTAGTGTATTTATATTAGTGATAGTGTGTCTGGATCTAGAACCTATTTCTGGTTTTACAATAACAGGTTTTTTAAATTTATTAAAAATACTTTCTAAATTATTAAATTTAGAACTTGATATACCTATACACTGTGGTACGGGAATATTGTGTTTAGATAGTTCTTTTTTTAAAAGAATTTTATTATCCCAATTATTACTAAATACTCTTTTAGGTGGTATAGGTATACTTTCAAAATATTCGAATTTACCATTTATAATAGCCCTGTATTGGTCTATAGGCCTTTTGCCAACTATCACTTGCTCCATGTATATACCGCGCCGTTTAGCCTCCTCCCATATAACACGAGATCGGAAAGAACTTGCTTTATCTATATCATTTGAAAAATGAGATACTTTGAGGAATGACAAGAAACTAAAAAGATATTTTGGTATCAACTCAACCATTTGCTCCATCCAAGATGGAGCAAACTTCGAAAGCTTGCCGATTGTGTGATCGACAATATATAAAACGTGGTTCTCTATTTTATGGAGATTATGATTGATAGGTGCATCACCACAATACGAGCATGCCCCCTGACGGACTTTTGGTTCAGAAGTATTTTGCATATTTAATAAGACACACAAAAGAGGCAAGAAGCTTGCCTCTTTTGTAGAAAAAATAAATTCTTAGTGTTCTCCTTTTATCATAAAAATAATATAACATTAAAGCCTTATTAAATCGACTATGTATAAGATGTATTATATCATGTACATATTTAAATGCTAGTTTTTCCAAAATACATTAATATTACACAATAAAATGCCTAATCTTCGATTGTTTGTGCAGTACATATTGCATGTAATATTGTACCTTTTGAGTCAAATTTGAACTTGCATATTGACGATACCTTCTTCTTTTGATCACCATTCATAATATTGTATTTCAATTTTATGAATTCTTGATCTTTGTATGAATTAACAGTATCTTTCTTTATCCTCTCTATATCTTCGTGGCTTACAAATGCCATAAATTCTTCTAGTGAAAGTTTCGTATGCTCTGTATTCAATATCTTCATCATTGTCTTGTTTAGAACGACAATATTATTATTGGAATTCCATGTAAAGTGTCCCAGACCCGCCAACTCTTCAGACAATGTTAAAAAGTCTTTGCTTTGTTGCAAGTCCTGATTAACAGTCTCGAGATTACGTGCGTATTCAAACGAACGTAATATTATTGATATCAACAATAATACAGATATAAATACTAATAAAGACATGGCGACTACAACATATTGGGCAGTATGAACTCTATTAATAAAATCTCTCGCGGAAATATCAATACCGAGCATCGCCTCCACTTTACCACTCTCACCAAATATCGGTGTATAAGCCGATATCCAGCTACCCCATGCGTCTGTATATGGACCACTAGTATAAGCTATACCATTCCTATGATTGTACAAATCCTCCTCGGTACTTTCGGTATAGGCTTGGCCTGGTGGTGAGTAATCTTTTGAACTTGGATCTTCCGAGTCAACAAGGAAGAACTCTTGGCCATCGTGCAGACCCATCAGATATGAAAAGTGTATATCAAAATTCACATCATTCGCCCTCTTTAGAGTTTGCTTAAGTTTCTGGTATTGTGAATTGTCGATATCAGACTCATTGCCAGACAATACCTTTATATCATTTGGATCGATAGCTACTGAAATATTCTGGACTTGTTGCAATAGATTCTTCCGCTCAACATCAGACACCTTCTTGCCAACATATATAACGCTACTGATAGATACGATAACAACAATAACTGAGGCAAGTATGACTATAAACAAACCACTTTTATTATATTTTAAATCTTTCATAATATTATTGTATGTTATCTATAGTAATTTCAGATTCAGGAGCAGTGTGTACGTCAGGTACTAAGTGTGAAATATGTTTATAGAAAACAACGTATTCACCTAAAAATTTCTTGAAATGTGCATAATGTGGCACTTCACCAATTTCCTGCATGTGGGCTAGTGGCTTGCTCTCGGGAGTGTATTCATAATGTCCACGTAACTCCCCCTCTTTAAATACACGTATATGATACTGATTATCGAAGTCCACAAGCTTGCGCCATGATAGGACTTGACCTTCGTCTTTCCATGCTACGAAATGATTACCAAAACCCCATTTGGTATGCAAATGATCCTCGAGTTGTTTTAGATTTTTATGTGGCGCAAGCCAGCCTAGGTGGTAATGTTGACGCCCTTTATCATGGCGAACTATATGCCATTTTAACAAATGAACTTGGAACCAAGGAAAAACATAATATATTTTATGCCAAAACCAGTTCTTGAATCTCTGCCAAGGTGTTAAATGTATTGTCTTCTTCATTCACACATTATAACACCTAATTATCCACTTTGTCAGCGAATACTACCAGGCGGCTTGAGTGACTCTTATTTATACTATCCCATATACCATTGCAAGTGATCAGGTTCAAATGTGCCTTGCCATCAGATGTTTTAAATACACTTGTTGAATCTTGCCCTTCTTCATAAGTCTTCAGTTTTCGTACTATAAATACAGTAGTTAAACCATTACTATTTTTTACATATATTTTGTCACCTATTTTTATTTTATATAAATTATCAAATACAGCCTTTATGCCGTCTTTCCACCCAGAGTGACCATCTATAACCGAACTACCTACCGTACCAGGCCTCGGACCCATATAAAACCATCCAACATTAATAGGGCCCTCTGGTGCATCCATGGCACCACCCTTTGTAATACCAACATGTTCAATGTTGGTATTTATACTAAGTGATGGGATAGAGATAGAAACAGGAAGACCGATATCAACATCTAAAGATGTATCGGATAATATTGTAGATTTTTTAATATCAACATTTTTTGCACCATTTACATACTGCATAATAAATGCCGATGATATCATTACTAAGATAGATACTATAAAGAATTTTAATATTCTTCCTTTTTTCATATTATTTTATTATTTTCTTTACTTTGTTTACAACATGCTTTACTTTCTTTACATCTTTCTTTACTTCGTTCTTTGCATTCAAGATAAGACCCTTCATCTTATCCTGATGTTCCTTGCTATTTGGCCCTAGTAGGTAGTACGCCCCTGCCCCTACAGCAGCGATACCAGCACCGACAGCTACAGCCTTGCCCACTGACATACCCTTTTTATGTTTAGTCATATATTTTTATTCGTTTAAAC
This sequence comes from uncultured Candidatus Saccharibacteria bacterium, assembly GCA_964544225.1. GTDB lineage: Bacteria > Patescibacteriota > Minisyncoccia > Phycocordibacterales > UBA9973 > UBA8515. The sequence goes on from CAZIZK010000001.1 coordinate 44,862, forward strand.
TGATAAATCCTAGCTACTTTTTTTATTTTTTTTAGATCTTTTTTTATTTTTAAAAAATAATTTAAAAATAAAACTATCTTTTATATCCTCAAACGTTTCTTTGATTACCTCTTCTACTGAATCTATATTCTTCTCCAATTTATTTATCAATTTTGCAAACAAATTTAAAATATGAAGAATGCGTATCAAGATAAGCACTGCCAATACACCCATGATGATGAATCCCACAGAAGAGATAAAGAAAAAAACTTGTGATTGTAATAAGGAATTCATAAAATAAATTAATACAATTATCTATTACTTTAGTTTACGATTCTTCCTTGCTACCAATACACTTGCAGATACAACTGCGATAGTACTTAGTACTAACACTATTATTGAAGTATTAGTTGATTCCTTTGGAGCAAAGCCTGTCGCAGGTAATGTTGGAACATAAGAAATTGGATTACTAGTTACTACTGTAACAGTTGTAACTGTTTTTGGGAGATTTGATAAAGGCATACTACCTGTAACATTGCTACTGCCACCGCCTGAATTACTTGGTTCTACGATGATAACTGGGTCTGTACAAACAGATGTGGTTATAGTATTGGTATCAGAAGTAATAGTACCTCCGTATGCTAATGCTCTTCCATTCCATATTGTGTTTGCTCCTATGGTAATACCTGCATCATCTATCGCAGTTCCTATAAATGTTGTGTTCGCGGCAAGAGTAATAGCAGATGATGGTGTCCAGAAGACATCACATTCTGATGCACCGTTGAGTGTGATTACAGAACCTACTGTTGATGTCAATGCGCCAGTTGGTCGGAATATATAAGTTCCACTTCCTTGTAGTGTTAATGGTCCCCCTATGTTCATAGCGCCATTACTACAATACACACCTGGTGTATAAACAGCGACTGTTCCATGAGTAATATCTGTAGATAGATCTATTGCCCCTGGCGCAAATGTGAATGTACAAGCTTGTCCATTCAAAGAAGTAAGTGCTGTGCCTTGTATAGTGCCTGCTTGGGTAAATATTCCAGTATTTACATAAGTGGTACCGCTGACTGTTGGGTTCACTGCAGGCGCAGTTATATAACCCAAGTCACCATTGATTGTTGTTGGTGTTGTATTTGTATAAGTACTAGCTAAAACACTAAAACTATTAGCGAGTCCCAATACTGGAGTCGTGGCTGCATACGCAACATTGACACCATTTAATACAAAAACTAAACTAAGTGCTACTGCGAATGATACGTATCTAGTTTTGTTTTTATAAGATTTCATTTTGATTTATTTTTATTTAATTATTAGTTAATATTTTCGAATTATTACATATTATAAATATAAGATTCGGCACGTTGAAATACATCTTTGTGCAGATTTCTAAACTAGACTTGGCATATTTTAACCAAAGTCAGCTATATAAGTATTTATAATAAAGAGAGTTCTCTTTCGTGGCCGACCTATATCACACATCTTTGTAGAAGAAGTAATAAGCTAATATAAGTATATCACTTCCACATAAATATAGATAGCAGTCAATAGCATTACACCACATATGACTTTTTGGCGGAGCCGGACGGATTCGAACCGTCGAGGGCTTTTACACCCTGCCTCTTTAGCAAAGAGGTACGTTAGACCACTCTGACACGGCTCCATATTAAATTTAACTAAAGGACCAATAACACACGGATCCATGTTAATTTAACTAAAGGACCAATAACACACATCTCCATATTGGTTACAGATGCATATTAGCATATAAAAAACATAAATAAAATAAGGCTTTTATAATTCTTAAAATATAGTATAATGCCTGTTACGGAGGCGTGGATGAGTGGTTTAAATCAACGGTTTACTAAACCGTCGAACCTTAATCGGTTCCGTGAGTTCGAATCTCACCGCCTCCGCAGAGTCGTGATAGCACGAGATACATCGAAATCCAGTCTTAAAATTAGACTGGATTTTTGATATAATATACTTATGAAAAAAGAGATTGGTCTTAAAAAAGGCTTTGTTAAGGTAGAAAAATATAATCCCGAATGGAAAGAAGAGTTTAATAAAGAGAAAAAGAACTTGAAAAAGATTTTTGGTGATGTTGCTCTATCAATAGAACATGTAGGATCTACTTCGGTTGTAGGCTTGTCTGCAAAACCAATAATTGATATTGCTATTGGGGTTAACTCGCTAGAAGACATAGCCAAGGTTAAAGAGAAAATATTAAAGTTCTCTCATTATTCGATTAAGGAAAATAATGCAGATGGCGAAATCCTTATGAGAAGAGGTGTGCCTATCAAGCAAGGTGAAGATAAGCCAAGTTTTATAACTCATTTTATTCATATTGTGGAAATAGACGGCATAAAATATAAGGAAACATTAATGTACCGTGATTATTTAAGAAAAAATAAAGAAGTCCTAAAAGAATATAATGATCTAAAGCAAAAGTTAGCTATTAAATACCAGAATGACAGAAAAGCTTATACTAAAGCAAAAGATGACTTCATTAAAAGTATTTTAAGTAAGTGTAATAGTTCGAATTTTTAGCACGAAATCGCCAGCAAATTATGGTATAATAAAACAATTATGAAAGAAAATTTTATTTGTTTCATCACTGGACCAGCTGGTTCAGGTAAATCGTCAACATCAAAAGCGTTAGCAGAAAAATTTGAACGAAGTGCTGTAATAGAAGTAGATACTCTTCGTGGAATGATAAAGGGTGGTTATGTAAGGCCTTGGCCTTATAACGAAGAAGTGGAATTGCAAGCTTCACTTATTGTAAAAAATGCTTGTGATATGGCTAATAATTTTCTAGAAAAAGGTTTTAGTGTTTTTATTGAGGGTACTGCAGGAAGAAAAATGCTAGAACAGTATTCAAGTTTCTTTAAGGATAAAAACTTCAAAGCATTCTTGCTTTTGCCTTCTGTTGATTCTCTCTTGAAACGGTTTGATGATAGAGGCGTTAATGAAGAACTTCGCAAGAGAACAGTTGACCTTCATAAGCAATTTTTAGAAAAGAAAGATGAGTTAAATTGTCAAATTATAAATTCTAGCGATCAAACATTAGAAGAAACTGTTGATGAGATTTATAAAGCAATTATATGACTTCCGCTGAAAATATATTTATATTCGGAACAATTATCCTACTTTTAATTTTGTCATTTTTTGTTAGAAATATTCCCTGGAAGAAATTGGGTCTAATACCAAAAAATTTGTTTCAAGGTTGGTGGCAAGTAGTTTTGTTTAATGTAAGTGTTTTCATATTAGTGCAATTTACTATTTTTTATAAACTCATAGACCTTCCAAATTGGATAACAGATAAAGACCCGCTATTACCCTTGCTCGTAATAATACTACTTCAGGAATTGATATTTAGAGGATTACTAATAACTTGGCTAGAGAAATTGGGAAAACAAAAAGCCCTTTGGATAAGTGTTCTTGTCTTCGTATTATTTCATCTAGTAGCTCCATATTCGTGGTCTGTGGCTGGTCTTAGTTTTGCTGTTCTTACTTTGATTGGAGGATATTTCTGGGGTTGGCATTTCTTGAAATTTAGGAATATATACCTGCTTACTATTTCACATTTCCTTGTTAATTTGAGTTTCAATTATTTTATTTTTCAATTTCTTCTAAAATAGTTATTCAAACATCACCCCTGGTTCGTAGCAAAATTTTAAGCCATAATTTATAATGGTTATTTTTCGGAGGTTAGTAGAAGTTCGAACCTATGATATAATTTTATTATGATAGAAAATATTTATCCAGAAGATTGGCAACAAACAAGAGGTTTCTATTCCCCAGCAAAAAAAATTGATATGGGAAATTTTTATATGATCTATGTATCTGGTCAACAGGTTGGTAAGAATGAAAACAACGAAGCTATAACAGATGATATAGAAGAACAAACAGAGCTTGTTTTTCAGTCAATTGAAAGTATATTAAAATCTGCTGATGCTTCAATGAAAGATGTTGTTAAAGCTCAAATATTTTTGACTGATATAAATGATTTCTCAAAAGTTTCTGCTATTAGAGATAAATGGTTTGCTGAAAGTAAGCCAGTTAGTACCTTGCTTGAAGTTAATGCTATGACTCGCAAAGGTGCGAAGATTGAAATAGAAGTAACTGCGATTATTAAGAAATAATAAAATCATGAAAATCATAAAAAAATCAAATGAAACTTTTATACGTGAAGATGCTCATGGTGGTAGTGGTGGACGTAAATTATTATTATCAGAAAATGAGATAAATAATGTTCAAGGTATGACATATGGGTTTTTGCCAGCAAATTCTAAATTTGCATGGCATATGCATGAAAAAATGAACGAGGTAATGATTGTTTTAAAAGGTCAAGGAAATGTCCGAGACGAGGATGGTGTGTATTATTATTCCGTAGGAGACGTATTTATATTTCCAAAAAATATTTTTCATGAAATTGAAAATGTATCTAACGAAGAAAACGAATATATTTTTGTTCGAGTTTATGAATAAAAAAAATTAGTATATAACTATGGGAGAAATAACAAAATTTTACAAAGGAGAAGAAATAGCCAAAAAAGTAGTAGATTTTTGTCTAAAAAAATATAAATTTATCTATATTTCTGGTAATGGAGGATCAGGAAAAACAACTCTGAGCAAACAATTAGTAAAAGAGGTTAATTCACGTGGTTTAAATGCTAACTGTATTGATATGGATGATTTTATGATTGATTCCAAGATACGCAAAAGTATCCAAAAAGAATGGATTGACGCTAAGGGCAATAAAAGAGTTGGTTATATGGGGTGGGCGTTTAAAGAGTCTTATCATTTAGCTGAATTAGAAACAATAATTCATTCTTCAATATATGGAAAAGATTCTTTTTACAAGCCCAAGAAAGACGATAACGTTGCAGAAGTAAAAGCAGAATTTCCAATAACAATAATTGAGGGTGTGGGTACAGCATTTCTTAAAAAAGAAGAAACTGTGTTTGGTATTTTTGCTATGTGTGATTTTAAATCTGAAATAGATAGACGCATAAAAAGAGCTCGTGATGGAGAAGATAATTTATCTCGTCAAGAAGTTGAAGAAAAAGCTATAGAAAGAAATGAGCAATTCGAGATGACAATTTTACCTGAGAAAAATAAATTTGATTTGGAGCTCTGGAGTTTAGAAGACCACTCATTCAGAGTGGAACGAGATAATTTTAGTATATTATAAATTATAGTAAAATTATGGAAAATTTAATCAAAAACATAGTTAAAAATGCTGAATCTTTAAAAGATAAATATACTGATCAAAAAAATGTTCCAGTTAACTATGCCTGTATATTTTGCCAATCTGAAGAAGAACAAACTAATTTTTTAAAGGAAGCACATAAGTTAGGTGCAATAATACAAGAAACACCAAGTGGTCCGCTGTTTAAAATATCCCTAGATACAATCTCTGGTAAATTACAATTATTAAAAATTAGAAAACCAGACCCAACTAGACCAGAACGTGGAGATGCTGATTTCACCATTTCAGATTATCCTTCCTTTAAAGAAAAGTATTTAAATCAAGCTGGATTTTCACTTATACAAAAAGAAAATTTTGAGATGATTGAACTATACGAAAAAGACAATAGAGTGAGAGTATATTTTTCATTTCCTCCTTTAGATAAACAATTAAATTTAATATAATCAATTTATGGGTTGGATAATTTTTATCATTTTCATAATCTACGTCGTATACAGTTCTTCTAAAAAGAATGCTACTTATAAAACCCCAACAAGAAATACTACTTATAATTCCTATACAAAGAAACCCTATCGTTCTCCTGTTGTTAATAGAAAACTTAATGAGGATCAAGTATTTATAGAGAAAATAATATTAAGTGAAGAACAACAAAAACTTTTTGATAAAATAGAAAATAGTAATGACCACTTTTTTATTACAGGAAAAGCAGGAACAGGTAAATCTGTATTACTCCAATATTTAAAATACAAATCAAACAAAAAAATTGTTGTGGGTGCTTTTACTGGAGTCGCAGCTTTAAATGTTGGTGGTCAAACATTGAACTCTCTTTTTAATATCCCTACAGGTTTTATTGATATGTCTCAACTTAGAGTTAACACAAGAGTTGCTACACTAGTTAGACATGTTGATTCAATAGTCATTGATGAAATATCTATGGTAAGAGTAGACATGATGGAAGCCATTAATGTCTTACTTCAACAAGCAAAAGGTAATCGGCTTCCATTTGGTGGTATACAAATGGTTATGTTTGGTGATCTTTATCAACTTCCACCTGTAGTTTCAGATGATGGGTTGCATGAATATTTTGCACATAATTATGGTGGTCAATATTTTTTTAATGCTCCCGTATGGAGAAATACAAAAATAAACATATTTGAGCTTATTCATAATTTTAGACAAAAAGATGATGAGGTATTCAGGAATGTTTTAAATGCTGTTAGGAAAAATCAGATTGAAGATACAATTTTAGAAACACTAAATCAAAGATGTGTTGTTGATATTCCAACAGAGGGAGTTGTCACATTAGCTACTCGGAATGATATTGTTAATGAAATTAATAGTACTAGATTAGATCATATTGATAGTCCAGAATTTGTGTATAAAGCAGAAATTTCAGGTAGTCTTGAAAGAAGTTATTTTCCTGCAGAAGAATTTTTAAGACTTAAAAAAGGGGCTCAAGTTATGCTATTAAAAAATGATCCTGAAAAAAGGTGGGTAAATGGAACGGTTGGAGTTGTTGAATCTTTATCTCAAACAGAAATAAAAGTTAAAATTAATGGAGAAATTATTTATTCAATTCCACAAGCTTCTTGGACAAAGATAAGATATTACTATGATCAAGGAACAAGAAAAATTGAAGAAGAGGTGTTAAGTACTTTCACACAATTCCCATTAAGGCTTGCTTGGGCATTTACAATTCATAAATCCCAAGGAAAAACTTATAATTCAGTTATAGTAAATATGGAAGGAGGAGCTTTCGCTCATGGACAAACTTATGTTGCTCTAAGTCGTTGTACATCCCTTGATGGATTATATTTAACTCAACCTATTCTAAGAGAAGATATTCAAGTTGATCCATTAGTTACTACTTTCATGGAACAAATAATTATTGAGGATATTGAGACAAAGTAATCTTTTTATTTGATAAGCAAATTTTACTTTTTAAACATCCCAATAGTTCTCTTTTCTCAATATCACTTCCTTCCCTTAATACATATCTAGCATATCCTCGTATATCTACACTTGGTATACTGACTTTTTCTTTAGTTCCTAAAAAGAAATTCTGTAAGTTAGTGAATTTCTCAACATCTGCTTTAATTTTTTCTTTAATTTGAATTTCATTGATGTCTATTTTTTCAATTAATTCCTCAAACTGTTTGAGAATGTCTTTCTCTTCCGTATATCCACATTTACAATCAGCTCCTCTGGCTTTAGTACAGCCATAATATACATATCTTGTAATTGTTCCGTTTTTGTATTTCTTAAACTTCTCATCTGCACATATACCTGATCCACAAAGTCCACAGGTCATCATTTTGGTGAAAGCAAATTCTTTGTTTTCAATTCTAAGCACATTACTTTTAATTTGATCTTGGACCAAATTAAATAACTCTTTAGTAATTAATGGTTCATGTTTTCCTGTATACCAATTGCCTGATTTTTTAGGATATTCAAATACTCCATAGTAATAGGGGTTATCTAATATCTTGTATATATTACCGAGACTTAAATGTTTTTTTCCATTAGAAGTTCTAAAGTTTAAATCAAATCTAAGCCAGTTATATATCTTTCTTCCACTCCAATGCTCATATGCTACTTTCTCAAACATCTTCTTGATAGCTGGTGATCTTTCTGGGTCTAAAATAGCTTGGCATTTTCTGTCGGTCCTTTTCTCATTTAAATAACCAGTAGGTGCTACACCTGGTCTTAATCCCATTTCACATCTTGTCCTTAATCCTCGTCTAACATTTACACTTTTGTTATCATTTTCAAGTTTTGCCTGAGAACATAAAATCATTAACAGAAACTTTTCATTTGGTGAATTCTTAAAATGTTGTCCATACGTTCTTATCTCTAGAAGTAATTGTTGATCCATTAAATCAACCACACTTCCCAAGTCTCCTGCATTTCTGCTTAATCTATCGGGTGCCCAAGTTAGTATTCCATTGAACCTACCTCGTCGTATATCCTCTAAAATTTCTTTGTACACAGGTCGTTGTCCTGATTCCTTAGCTGAATGAGATTCTCTTCTAATTTCTACAACTTCTAAACCATCACGTTCAGCAAGTTGTAGCATTTCTTTAACTTGTGAATCAATAGAAAGAACCTGACGTTCTTCTGATTCAGTACTTTTTCTTGCATATAATACATATCTAATCTTTTGTATTGGTGCAAAAACCTCCTTATTAATCCTAGCTGTTGTATATGTTTCCATATTTAATTAATGACAGAAAAAGAGCTATCTGCTAAGCCTTGGGCTGTTGGCAACTTGTTGGTAACTTCCTCTGTAATTTTAAGGGTCTGCGATACAATGGGCTTTGAATAATATGGTCGAAGTGATATTATTTAATTACAAGTTAATAAGAAGTAAGTAGCCTAAACCTTTAGAAATAAAGGCATGGTGAAAAATCCTGACAGGAATAAAGAACCCATCATATGGGGTTACCTGTCAGGTCATATCTGGAAACGGATATGGAAGACTTCGGTCTTCACCTATGTGGTGGGCTTTTTGCGTTCTACCCTAGGAATTATCAATAAGACGCAAATAAATTTATGAAGAAATATTTAAATAAATGGTACACATGGGTTCTACTAGTAGTTGTATTTATTATTATCATCTCATCTTTAGGAAACCCAAAAAATGTTGAAGTTAAACCTGAAATACAAAAACAAGAAGTCGCTAATACTAATGACAATTCATATACCGAAACTAAAAGCGAAGAAGTTAAGCAACCAACCAATCCAGTATCGACTATCATTCCGAAAGAAGAAACACCAGTATCAACTAAACCTGTTCAGCAACCAGTAAAACAAGATGGGTATAAAGTAATATCTATCGTTGATGGAGATACAATAAAAGTAAATATTAATGGAACGACAGAAACTTTAAGAATAATTGGTCTTGATACTCCTGAAACTCTTGATCCAAGAAAACCAGTTCAATGTTTTGGTAAAGAAGCATCTAATAAAGCAAAAGAACTACTATCTGGGAAGACAGTAGTTCTTGAAGCAGACTCTACTCAAGGAGAATTGGATAAATATGGAAGATTACTCAGATATGTATTTGTTGATGGTACGGACTATGGTAAATACATGATCGCTAATGGTTATGCCCATGAATATACTTACAAAATTCCATATAAATATCAGACTGAATACAAGAATGCACAAAAAAGTGCTGAAACTAATAAATTAGGATTTTGGTCACCAAGTTCTTGCAACGGAAATACAACTTCAAGTGTTACTACGACAACCACAACCGTCACACCGACAACTACTGGAGAGTATTATACTTCTTCATATTCAACTTCTAAATATTACTACCCCAAGTCTTGTGATGGATGGAAATCTCTTAATGCTAAATATTTGAAATCTTTCAATACAGTAGAAGAACTTCTTAAGGTATACCCAAGCAGAACTATCAGCCCAAGTTGTTAATTTACCCAACATCTACATAATCGCCGTAATAAACGATATCATCATCAGCTACTCCACGTCTATTCATGTCAAACCAAGCCATAAGAATGGTTCCTTCGTTTGAATGTTTATCAAGAGTAGAATTAATAAGTAGTGAAAAAGCGTCAGCTATGTCATCATGTTTCTCTACTCCAAATCCAACCAATTGTTCAATCAGTTCTTCGCACCCTTGTCTTGGGAATTTGATAACTCCAGATTTTATGGAAGTTGATGTTAAAGATAGTCTGGTTCTTTTATCTCCCTTTGGTTTAACTGATTCAGCTTTGATTCCATGTAACTCAAGCATTTGAGGTAAAGCTTCTTGATATGCAACACTCTCAACAAATAATGTATCTTGAGATCTAGGCATTTGAGTATTTTTAAAGTTTTTCATTAACTCAACTTGATCAGGAAAATTTATTTTCTTAACAATTGGATTAGGAAGAATATAAATCTTCATTTTCTCTCTACGACCATATACATGAGCTGAAACAATTGCAGTAAAGTCTGCCGAATCTTTAGAAGAGATGGCGAGGTCAACTCCTGCATAAGTGCCACGGTATGCTTTATGTTTTGTCCCAGGTAATTCATCATAATACTGAATCCACTCAGGATAAATAACTTGATCGTCGCTTGGAATAATACGAAGTAAATATTCTCGTTGCCATGATATTTCACTAGCAACTTTCATTTTTTCATCCTCTATATCTTTCATATCTGAGTATTTCCCAGGCCATAAACAGACATTATCTTCGTCGAGTAGTGGGTATTGTTTAAAGACACCTTTTGATCGTTTATTTTCTATATCATCCCTTATTCTCATGAGTAATGAATCTTCATGTAAAAGGTTACCAACAGCAATAAGTCTGGTTTTGCGATCTCCTGCAGGTATTACTTCTCCATATAGCCATTGATATGTCTTATCTCGTCCCTCACGAGTTTTAGTTGATTGTACGTCTTCCACGTCGTCACAGATAATCAAATCAGGTCTATGCTCATTATGTCTTATTCCTCGTATACTTTGCTCTGTTGAGGCAACAGTAATACGAGCATTACTTTTATTAAACACCAATGAATATGAACCCCACTCATCACTCTGTTCTTGGAATGGTCCTAAATCTCTTTTTAGCAGATCATTACCCTCAAGCTCACTTCGAATATTCATCATGTGTTGTTTTGCTTGTGTTCTTGTCTGACAGAAAATTAAACAGAACTTCTTTTGTTGTTTGCCAAGTATTGCCCATATTGGGTATGCAGTTGTAACCATTGTGGATTTACCAGATCCACGGAAAGCAACAACATATAAATTCTCTGTATCACTATTTTCTAAATGATGGATTATTTCTTTCTGAAAATCTGCTGTCTCGTATTTTACATAATGGGCATAATAGAAATGGAAGAAATATAAGAAACTATCTCTTGTTATAGATGTTCTTACAAGTCTATCTTTCATCATCCTGTTTACTAAACCGTTTTCAATGATTTTATTCATGGCTTTTCTTTTCGTTAATATTTTTAATAGATTTCGACTTAGTAATTGAGGCAAGCTTAAGTGCCTGTTTTACTATTTTTGCTTGTGATGGAGTAAGTTCTTCTTTGTCTTCTTTTGTTGTGATTTCTATCTTGTCTCGGTAGTTATCATTTCTGTGTTTTAACCAAAAAGAAATTGCTGACCAATTTTTCTCTTTGATCATTGTCAGGAGTTGGCTTTCACTCATATCATTCACAAAGGCAACACCCTCAGACATAGCTTTATCCATTTTGGCAGAGAAAGATTTATCATCTTTTTTCCAACGATATACACTATTTCTAGATACTCCTGTTTTCTCACATGCTACTTGCACGATAGGAACTTTTTTCAATTCTTCAAAGAATTGATCTTGTGATTTATTTTTCTTCATAAGATTTTATCTGAGCTTTTTTACCAGTAAATAATTCATAACGTTTTATAATCAAATCACAAAACTTTGGCTCTAGCTCTAAGCCATACACTCTTCGACCTAATTGTTCACCTGCAAGGAGAGTGCTACCTGAACCCAAGAAACTATCTAAGATTATGTCATTTGGCTTTGTACAGCGTTTTATAGCCTTTTCATGGAGGGTTATAGGCTTAGAAGTTGCATGTTCATAATCTTTAGCGGAAAGTCTTTTAGCAGTCCAAATCTCAAGAAAGTCATCGACTTGTGCTACAAGTTCATTTCCTGTTCCGAATTCTTTATTTAATACCTCATTAAGGGTTGTTACTGATTCAGCAAGATAAGGTCGTCCACGAATACCATACACCGCAGGTTCATATGCTTTATTGCAGAATATTTTAGGGACAGGATTTTGCGAATTTTTTAGCCATAGGCATACTCGTTTATTAGATATACCAAGTGATCTGTATATATCCTGAATTAATCCTATGTAGACTTGATCACAATAATAGAAAACGTGCGTACTCGGATTAGATACAGTAAGTGCCGATTCTAAACTTTCTCGAATAAATGTTTTATATTCTTCAAAAGTTCTAGAATCTTTTACACTTCCGCCATATTCTTTATTTCCACCAATCCCGCCATCATAGTCTATATCTAAGTTATACACTGGGTCTGAATAGATCATTGAAACTTTCTCTTCGCCTAATAACCTTTTTAGATTTTCAGGTTTAGTTGAATCACCACAAAGAATTTTGTGTTTCCCGAGAATAATAATATCTCCTAATTTTGTTTTAGGTTCCTTTATTTTCTTTAATTCCTTTTCAACATCGAAAGAATCATTTTTAACTTCTGCATCTTCATCCCAAAATTTTGCAATTTCCATATCTTCAAATCCTGCGAGTTGAAGAAGCTCCATATCAAAAGATTTAAGAGCTTCAAAGTCCCAAGACCCACCCAATTTATTTGAGGCAATAAGATATTGTTTGGATTCTGATTCTGTGAGTTTACGATTAGGTATCCTTACATCAATTATTTCTTCTCCACGATCTAATAGTTGCAAAGCCCTTATTCTTTGATGTCCTGCTAGTATCATTCCATCACTATCAATAGCAGGAATCTCGACTAAATTATATTTCTGCAAACTTTTCTTAATATCTGACATTTGCTTGTCAGAAATTTTACGAGGATTGATCTTTTGAGGAATAAGATCGTTAACCTTTCTTTGGACCGTAGTCCATATGAGTTTACTCATATTATTTTATTAATAAATTTAATAAAATGTATAGAGATAGAAAAAGCCTATTCCGTACACGAAATAAATAAAAGTCCGATATAACTTCGATCTATTTCTTGCGCGGAATAGGCATGGCTTTTAGGGCGCTACACTACTCGCTTTTTACTACGCACTTATATTTTACCAACCTGTTCTTGTTTTTCAAGTCTTCTCAATATGCGCCTACCTTTTTTGCTATCCATGAATTCAACTGTATCTTTTCCAAGGAAAACTGGTAATCCTTTTGGCTTTCTTATAAAAACCCTTTTTCCTTGTTCTCTGTAACGTTGAATCAAAGGCAACATTTCATCTGGATTAAAGATTGGCATTGAAAAAATCACTGTATTGTTTTCTAAAACCCTGGCATGGTTATTAGGAAAAGTGATTCTCCCAGGTTGATTTGCTTCTATGGAATGTTCAATAGTTTTACTCATCGATTGAGTAACTCGTGCATTAGTATGGAGTTGAAAGTCAGTCAACTCAATAATAATATCGCCATTGCACGGATCATGAATCGCTGGATGTATTACTAATTTTTCTTCCATACCTAGAGTATATAATAGGGTGGTGTAAAATGTCAAATCTTTATTGCAAAATCGTTTAAACTATGCTATACTGTATCTATGCACATAATACAAAAACAACTTTTAGACTTAATAGCGACACATGAGGACTTTGGATCTTATAGCCTTAGGAAGATAGCTGAAATGGTTGGAGCCAAGGGAAAACCCCAAACTGCCAAATATCACTTACAACAGCTTGAGAAAGATGGACTAATTCAATTAAACCTTGAGGCTGGAATCATAAAGCTAGTTAAAAGAGGTTATGCTAAAGCTTCTACTAGCCCTATCTACTCCCTACCAATAGTGGGATCTGCTAATTGTGGTCCTGCTACTATATTTGCAGAACAGAATGTTGATCAATATTTAAAAATATCTTCATCAATGCTACCAAGAAACAAAAGTAATCTGTATGCCCTTATTGCTGATGGAGATTCAATGAATAATGCAGAGGTTGAAGGAAAAACTATTAAAAGCGGAGACTTCGTTTTGGTCGATAGTGAATATAAGAACTATAAGACTGGTGATATCGTAGTTGCTGTTATAGACAACATGGCAACTATAAAAAGATTCCGAGAAGATAAACCCAATAATAGAATTATCCTTGAGGCTGATTCAACAGAAAAATATCTCCCTATATTTATTCATGAAGGTGACAATTTCTTATTAAGTGGAAAAGTAGTCGGTATTATTAAAAGTTAATTTATAAAAATATATGTCAAATTATCATGTAACAAACCCAAAAGGTTCAAATGATTGGAAAGTAATAAAAGAAAAAGCAGAAAGAGCTTCTGTAATAGTAAGCACTCAAAGAGAAGCGGAGAAAATAGCAAAAGAATTATCAGGTAATTCTGGTGGTGGAGAGGTTGTAATCCATAAACCAAACGGTGGTCCAATAAGAGATAAAGATACTGTAGCCCCAGGTCGAGAAAGTTCAGTTATAGACAAAAAACATTAAAAAATAAATATAAAATTATGAAAAGAATATTTATTAGTTTTGCGATTGAAGATAAATTATATAGAGATTTTCTTGTTGGACAATCTAAGAAAGAAGAATCCCCGTTTGAATTTGTTGATATGTCAGTAAAAGAACCCTGGAAATCTGATTGGAAAGATAAATGTTATTCAAAAATAATAGGTTGTGATGGAGTAATTGGTTTAATAAGCAAAAATACTCCTAAGGCTTCTGGAGAATTATTTGAGTTAGAATGTGCATATGACGAAAATGTGCCTGTGATGCTAATGTATATTAATGATGATAGACCTGCTCTTCCGTCATTTTTAAACAGCAAAAGAGTAAACATATGGAGTTGGAGTAACTTAAAATCTTTTATTAGTAACCTTTAATATATATGCGTAAAGCTCTAATTGTTGGTATTAATAATTACCCAGGTAATCCACTCAAAGGGTGTATAAATGATGCATCATCATTTAAAACTGTTATTGAGAAAAACGGTGACGGATCACCTAATTTTTCTACAAGGCTAGAAACTGATGTTCCTACAAAATCTCAACTCAAAACAATGCTAAAGGAATTATTTGAGGGTGATAGTGACATAGCTTTATTTTATTTTTCAGGACATGGATCTTTTAATGAATTTGGTGGTTATGTAGTTACCCCAGATCATCAAGAAAACGATGAGGGAGTTTCTATGGATGAAATTTTATTGCTTGCCAATAAGTCAAAAGCAAAAGATAAAATTATTATATTAGACTGCTGTCATTCAGGTGCATTTGGTTCTCCTGCAAGTACTGGTGGTACATCTTGTCAGATAATCGAAGGTGTTGTTGTTCTAACTGCAAGCAAATCCAGTGAAAGTGCTATTGAAATTAATGGTCATGGTATTTTCACAAATTTATTGATTGATGCATTGCAAGGTGGTGCAGCTGATCTTCGTGGTCATATAACCCCTGGTAGTGTTTATGCATATATAGATCAAGCATTAGGACCTTGGGATCAAAGACCAGTATTTAAGACAAATGTAACTAGGTTTACATCTCTAAGAACAATAAATCCACAAGTTCCAACTGAAACACTTAGAAAAATAACTGAGTATTTTCAAACAGCTGAGCAAGATTACTCTCTAAATCCATCTTATGAAGACACGAATTCGGAAGATATTAAACATTCTATTATTGAACCTCTCGCTAAAACAGAAAATGTTGCAGTATTTAAAGATTTGCAAAAGTTCCAGAGTGTAGGTTTGGTTATTCCAGTAGACGCACCTTACATGTATTTTGCTGCGATGGAGTCAAAATCATGTAAATTAACAGCACTTGGTTATCATTATTGGAGACTTGTTAAAGACGGTAAAATATAATAATTAATAATGCGGTCTTTGGAACAAGTAGCAAGAAAAATAAACTTCCATATTGAAAAGAAAAAACCACCAGTTATTAATGAAAAATGGATTAAAGTAAATTCTCCAGCTTCTTATAAATTCATAATTGAAAATTCTATTGATTGGGACACGGTAACAATAAATCTTGATAAGTCATACCAAGGAAAGTGGAATAAGTGTTCTAAAAGAAAAAGATACTTAGATCAAGAATTTTATAAAGATGAGGAAGAACTAAATCAAATATTAAATACTCATAAAGATAAACTTTATACTTTTGTAAGTAGAATAAACAAAGAAGATGAACTTGTTTGTGACAGAATAAGTATTTTATTAGTTAGACTAGCTCAAAAAGGTAATACTCTTGCTTTGATAGAAATTAAAAGCCTATATGTTTTTATAATAGATAAGTGGCTAGAAGAAAGTAAATATTTAAAAAGATGGCGTGGCTATGAAGAGGAATTAGTAGCACTACTAGAGAGGTGTATTTTCAGATATAGATACTCTGGTACATTTATTGGTTATTTATATAGAACTCTCCAGTTAAGTGCTTTAGCTTTAGAGCCATTAGAAGCATATTCACTAAATGACAAGGTCTTTGATGGGAATAAAACCAGAATAGACTTTATATCCTGTGAAAATTAACAGGCTTTTGATACAATAAACCAATGACTATACTAATTATTTTTGTAATCTTAATGGCGGTTGTTTTTATTGTTTTAAAGAAATTTTTCCCAGATATATTTAATGGCGAGGAGAAAGTAATTAAGTCTCCATATAATTACAAAAAGAAAGACTTTTTAATGAGTCGTGCTGAACATGAGTTTTTTGATATTCTCATTGAGGTTGTAGGAAATCAATATTATGTATTTCCACAAATACATCTATCAACTATTTTAGATAATAAGGTTGTGGGACAAAACTGGAGAGGAGCATTCCGTCATATTGATGAAAAGTCAGTTGATTTCGTTATTTGTGATAAAGCATATATCAAACCAATTCTTGCTATTGAACTTGATGATAAAACACACGAAAGAGAAGACAGAAAAGGACGAGATGGAGAAGTAGAACGTATTCTTAAAGAATCAGGTCTGTCTCTTTTAAGGTTTGGTAACAATGGGAGCTTTAATAAAGAAGAAATAAAGCGTTTGATCTTAGAGAAATTAAGGTAGGTTTTATATAGAAAAGTTACAGTTGAATGTAACCTTTAACCTCAATCCCGTGTCACTTTTGTCACTTTTCTAATTCGCACGAGATACGTCGATTTGATATAATAAAATTATTGGAAATAACGTTACAGGGCTTGTCAGTGAAAAGTCCTAACACGAGTGTCCCCGCATTGACAACCTGTTAGTTTTGATGACCCATTTAGTTATGTACTAAGTGCGACCCACAAAGCTTCATGTTGCAGAAAAAAGAACGACGGTTGTCGTTCTTTTTTTGCAAATAATTAATGCATATCCATAGATTCAGGCATGCTCGTACTACTTTTAATTTCCTTAAATATACTTGGATTTTCATCTCCTGTTACATCAAGTACTGCCCAAGCACCTTTATTCATTCTTGCTAGTGCGTGATCTACAAGTAAATATTTACCTGGAACATCAACAGTGAATTCTACAATACTCGCTCCACCAGGAAGTACAGCGGTTGCTTGTGTATTGTGTTCCATCGCACCACCTATACTTGCATTTGGATACACGGTATCAAAAATCTCACCAATTACATGGAAAGAAGAGATCAGATTTACTCCACCATTGCCGACATACATACGAATTTTATCACCAACTTTTGCTTGCATTCGTGGTGTTGTTTCGATACGGCCATTGAAAGTTACATAGTTAGGATGACCATCGAGAAGGGCATCAGGATCAAATGGCACCAACCCTTTTTTACCAAGCTGTCCAATGGTGTATAGCTCTCCTTGCATAACATAAAATTCTTTATCGACTTCTGTAAACCCTTCTTTTGGATCAACTAAAATCATTCCATATTGTCCATGTGAATTGTGTGTAGAAACATTTGGCGTTGCGCAGTGATAAATATAAAGACCTGGGTTTAATGCTTTCCATCTGAATGTTTTTGTTTCTCCAGGTGCTACATGAGTAACTGACGCTCCACCTCCTGGACCTGTAACTGCGTGTAGATCTATGTTGTGGTCATGTAGACTTGATGGGTCATTTGTCAGTGTTAATTCTACCGTATCCCCCTCGCGTATACGAAGCATTGGACCAGGAACTTGTTTGTTGTATGTCCAGTAGTTGAAATAAATTCCAGGAGATATCTCTCCGAGGACTTCTTGTGCAGTCAAACTAATACGCACAATACCGTCTGCGTCAGGTGCTTGTGGTTTTTCTGGAACAGCTGTCGGATCTGCACCAATATCTGCGACTTTATCGAAACGATTTTCATATCTAAAAAAGTCTATAATTTTAGCAAATGGGATAGATGGAGGGAGTCCACCCGGAGCGTGTGAATGCACAAATGCTGGCATAGCAAAATCAGGAGGATAAGTTTTGTTTGCCACTAGTCCTGTGAAAAAAGAAATCACAATTAGAGCCACTGGAATGTAAAGCCATTTTTGCTTAAAAATTGAATGGAAATGACCTTGTTTCCATATATATCGCACAATTATGACAAAGGCTATAAAACCTACTATTCCAGATATCATTTCAAAAATAAGGTATTTAAACATATAAAATATTTGTTAACTAATAATGCTTATTAAGACTGGACTAATTAAAATAACTCTTGCCAAGCAGTAGAGGCCTGTTTCATTATAGCAAAAAATACTTATCCACCGTTGCGCAAAACATAAAAACTTTTGTATAATGGTTTAATAGTTGCGAAACTATGCAACTACTCTATTATACACCCCGCTTGTAGTGTTGCCAAGCGGTTTTAACAACTTTCATTATGAATACTATACAAAAGAATTGGTTTAAATATGTTGTAGGATTTGTTGCATGTCTTCTGATTCGACTTATTCCATTTCGCCCTCCAAATATTGAGCCAATACTCGCAACACAAATGCCATTCTCTAAAGCGTACGGGAAGATTGCAGGATTTTTATTCGCATTTTTAAGTATGGTTATATTTGACATTATAACTGGGAAAGTCGGTATGTGGACTTTTATAACAGCTAGTGCTTATGGTCTTTTGGGGTTATGGGCATCAATATATTTTAAAAACAAAAATAATAGCTCATGGAATTACGCAAAATTTGCTGTCATGGGAACATTGGCTTTTGATATTGTTACAGGACTTTCTGTTGGACCTCTATTTTTTCACCAACCATTTATGGAAGCATTGATCGGGCAGATTCCTTTTACGGCACTTCATTTAATTGGGAATATTGGTTTTGCAGTAGTATTTAGCCCTCTCTTGTATAAATATGTTATTGAAAATAAAAAGTTTGAAAGTGAATCACTTATAGCAATCTTTAACCCGAAACAAGCATGAAAAATACCCTAAACAGAAAAAAATATTTCTCACTTGTACATATACAAAAACGTGACGGAACAATAGTTCCCTTTGATCAAAAACGCATTGCTCGAGCAATTTTTCGTGCGATGCAATCAGTAAAAGAGGGTGATGAGATACATGCGGAAAAAGTAATGCTGAAAGTGTTAGATTCACTTCTTGAACTCAAAAAAGAAAACAAAACAAAACAGTTTATTCCTCATGTTGAAACAATACAAGACATTGTAGAAAATGAACTTGTTGCTTCAAGTTTTCTACAAACCGCAAAAGCATATATCCTTTATCGAAAAGAAAGATCGTTGGTACGAGAAAGATCTGGTTTTGTGCCAGAAAAGGTTAAAGAACTTGTTATGGAAGGTAAAAAGTATTTTAGGAATCCTCTAGCTGAATTTGTATACTATCGTACATATGCAAAATGGATAGACGAAGAGGGTCGTCGAGAAACATGGACTGAAACGGTTGGTCGCTATGTTGATTTTATGCGCGATAACATAAATGGAAAACTTACGGAATCTGAATATAAAGAAATTCGAGAAACAATTCTAAGTCAAGAATCAATGCCATCTATGAGACTTCTGCAATTTGCAGGTAAAGCTACAAGACGAACAAATGTCTGTGCATATAACTGCTCTTTTATTGCTCCAAGAAATTTCCAAGACTTTGCTGAAATTATGTATATTTCAATGTGCGGAACTGGTGTTGGTTGGTCAGTAGAAAGTGAAAATATTCAAGCACTCCCACAAGTCAAAAAACAAAAAAACACGAAGGTCTCTACTTTAGTTATTCCTGACAGTAAGGAAGGTTGGGCAGATGCATTTTCACTTGGACTTAAAACATGGTTTGATGGAGATGATATTGTTTTTGATTATTCTCTCATTCGTCCTGCCGGATCACGCCTAAAGACTATGGGTGGCAAAAGTTCTGGACCCGCTCCGCTTCAATCATTACTTTTATTTACTCGCGAACGTGTACTAAGTCGCCAAGGTAGACATTTATCAAACTTAGATGCACATGACATCATTTGTAAAATTGGTGAATGTGTCGTGGCGGGTGGTGTTCGAAGAAGTGCCATGATATCCCTTTCTGATTTAGACGATGAAATGATTCGTGATTCAAAGAAAGGTCAATTTTATATTTCGGAAGGACAAAGAATGCTTGCAAACAATTCTGCTGTATATCTTTCAAAACCCAGCACAACTGAGTTTCTTGATGAATGGGTTGCCTTGATGAAAAGCGGTAGTGGTGAACGAGGTATATTTAATCGTGGAGGACTTTCTGGAACATTGCCAAAAAGAAGACTTGATCAATTCAAAGGTGGTATATATCCTGCTTGGGGAACAAATCCTTGTGGTGAAATTATTTTGCAATCAAAACAATTCTGCAATCTTTCCGAAGTTATCGCAAGAGCAGATGATACTGAAGAGAGTTTGCTCAAAAAAATTCGTATTGCGACAATAATAGGTACTTACCAGTCAACACTTACCTATTTCCCATATTTGTCGAAAGAATGGAAAAAGAATTGCGAAAAAGAAAGACTACTTGGGGTGTCTATAACTGGACAATGGGATTGTGAGCTTGTTCGTAATGGAGATATATTGGAGAAAATGAAACGAATGGCAATCGAAACAAATAAAAAATACGCAAAACGTTTTGGTGTGGAGCAATCAACATGTATCACATGTGTAAAACCTTCAGGAACAGTTTCTCAAACCGTAGATTGCGCTTCAGGTATGCATCCTCGCCATGCACCGTATTATATTCGACGTGTCCGCATTTCAGCGACAGACGCTTTGTTTAAAATGCTTAAAGATCAAGGAGTGCCGTACTATCCAGAAGTCGGGCAAACCTTCGAAAATGCATCGACCTTTGTACTTGAATTTCCAGTCAAAGCCCCTGAGGGAGCTATCTGCAAAGATGATGTGGACGCAATTGCACAATTAGAGCATTGGAAAATAGTTAAGCAACATTTCACTGAACACAATCCTTCTGTAACTGTATCAGTTTCAGACGATGAATGGTTAAAAGTTGCAAATTGGGTTTACCAAAACTGGGATTTAGTCGGTGGATTATCATTTCTACCTCGATCAAAACATGTATATCAACTTGCACCGTACGAATCAATTACAAAGGTAAAATATGAGGAAATGAAAAAACGTCTTGGTGATTTAGATTTTTCTAAAATTGTTACTTATGAAAAAGAAGACGAAACAGAGGTAAAAAAAGAATTAGCTTGTGTTGGAGGACTGTGTGAAATATAAACATATGCTATACACCAGAAAAGGAGACAACGGAACAACAAAACTTTTTGATTGCCCTCAAGGCAAACGAGTCAGTAAATCTGATTTTGTTTTCGAAGTACTTGGAACAGTTGATGAACTGAATTCTTCTATTGGATATGCAAAAGTGCTTTCAAAAAAAAGTAACGATACTCTTTCAATAGAAACACAAAAAATCTCTTACGAAAAAATCATTGAAATACTTCAACAAAATTTGTTTTGCATCCAAGCTGAACTTGGAGGGTCAGATATACACCTAGATAAAAATCACATTCTTTATCTCGAAAAAGTTATTTATGAAACAGAGACTGTCTTGCCTCCTATTACATCTTTTATTGTACCTGGAGGTGGAGAAACTGGGTCTTATTTAGATGTTGCTCGAACAATTGCTCGCAGAGCAGAACGACAATTAGTAACGCTCCGACATACAAAAGAACGAGTAGTTACAAATGAAAGTATAACTTTCATGAATCGTCTTTCAAGTGTTTTGTATGCCATGGCTCGCTTTGCAAATTATCAGGAAGGATATTCTGAAGGAAAGCCAGATTATCAGTAATTGCTTTTTAAGTTTACTTGTTGCATACTTTAGAAACTATGAAGATTAAACAACCACTCCCTCGTAAAGCCTACGAGAAAAATGCCGAAATATATAAGATTCTTGCTAACCCGAAACGGTTAGAGATTTTGAACTTGCTTCGCGAACAGGAAATGCCAGTAGAAGAACTAGTAAAAACACTGGGGATCCCAAAAGCAAATGTGTCCCAACATTTAGCACTACTTCGTCATGCAAAACTTGTCACCGTGCGACGTAATGGACTAAATGGTTATTACAATATCATTGATCCGCGTATTGTTGAACCATGCAGAATTCTTCACGAACTTGCTAAGCGCAAATAATAGAAAATAATTTATTTAAAAGTTGCAAACAAAGACAATGATTGATTTCATTGTTTATATCAAAAGTTTCTTCAGCATGAATTAAGTAAAATTAACCACGAAGTTAAACATTCCCATACTACATAGACCTTGGAGTGGAACTCCAGCTTTTGGTGTACCGATATCGATAACTTCTTCCCCAGTTTGAGCTAATATTTTTTGATAGCCAATTGATCTGATAACTAAAGATGATGAACAGTCGTACGTTCCATTTGTTTTGACAATTAGTTTAGTTGGGATCCCTGCTTTTGCAGTAGACATTTCTGGAGAATATCCACCTTTTGCATCTATGGTTACATACTGAATACCATCTCTAATTTCTACATTTTGTACTGTCTGTACTGAAACTGCATTAGAGTTTTTAGACTTTGATCCACCCCAAAATACAATGGCAAGTCCAACCACAAGAGCTAAGGTAACAATGATTAAAGAAGTTTTGTTCATAATGTAATTATATCAAATTAAATATTAAATAAAGGATTAATAATACCGAGCCCTGCAAGTCCTGCGAGAAGTGCAAATATTCCAAGACCTATGACTACAACTCCTGCTGACTTAAAGAAAAGTGGTGCATGTTTTCCATGAGCAAGTGATGCTCCACCAAATGAGAGAAGTAAAAGTACCGGAAGAGTACCGAGAGCAAAGGCAAGCATTATAAACATTCCAGATATAAATGACCCACTAGAGAGTGCCACAACTTGCATAGACTGAGTGAAGCCACAAGGCAAGAAGAATGTACCAAAACCTATAATTAATGGTGTTAGAGTTTTGTGTTCAATTTTACGAAAAAAATTGAAGATTCCTGAAGGCAGTGCAATTTTATTCTTTTCAAACACTCCGACTAAATTGAGTCCTAAAAGGAGCATTACTGTTGAGGCTACAATTCCTAAAATTGCAGTAAATGTAAAACTAATACCAATTGCATTACCGAGCAATCCAAGTACTCCACCAAGCATTGCAAAACTAACGAGTCTCCCAACATGGAAAAGTACAAATGTTTTCTTGTCACTTACATCATCTTGTGAGATCTTTGCTGAGAGTGAAAGCACAAACCCTCCGACTACAGCAAGACAGCTAGATACAGAAGCGATGAGTCCAATAATGAAGCTCGTAACTGGTGTAGCATTCCCACCAATACCAAGGTTTAGTAGTCCTGACTTTTGTAATATAAAGAAAAGTATTAAAAATCCTAAACCTATAGGTAATGCTTTCCAGATAACATCATCTTTTTGTTTCTCTTTTAAAACTTTTTCTATTGATACCGTATATCCATTTGGTCTTATCTTTTCAGTTAGAATACCTGCTAATTCTTCTTGTGACCTTTCACTACTAGTTTCTACTTGTAAGGTTTGACTCTTTAAGTTTACCTGTGCATTTTTAATGTAATCTTGCTCGCTCAAAATATCCTCGATCAAGATTTTACAGGATGCACAATGGGTACCTGAAACATGGAATGTGTATGTTTTCATAATTATAATTTCTTCGCCTTAATTCTTAATGAGTTCGATACTACAGAGACACTTGAGAATGCCATAGCAAGTCCTGCGAATGCTGGATTTAACAACCATCCAAATACTGGATAGAAAAGTCCTGCGGCGAGAGGAATACCAACCACATTGAATATAAAAGCCCAAAAAAGATTTTGTTTAATACCTCGCATTGTCATCTTCGACAGCTTTATTGCTTGTGAAATCTTTGAAACATCACCACCAAGAAGTGTGATACCTGCTGATTCAATAGCAACATCTGTACCTGTGCCCATAGCGATACCAACATCCGCTTGAACAAGAGCTGGGGCATCATTTATACCATCACCAACCATTGCAACAATTGCACCACCATCTTGTAACTCTTTTATCTTTCCTGCTTTTTCTTGAGGTATCACTTCTGCAATAACAGCATCAATGCCTGCGAGTTTTGCTATATAGCTTGCTGCTAAATAGTTATCTCCTGTGAGCATTATTACTTTAATATTTCTTGCATGGAGTTTTGCTACAGCTTCTTTTGACTCTTCTTTTAGAGTATCTGAAAGTGCGATAAGTCCGATCTGTTTTTTATCAACTTCTATGATAACAACTGTCTTACCTTGTTCTTGTAGTTCTTTGATATTATCTGTAGCAGGGACACCTTTAGATGGCTTATGGATTGCTATATGTTTATTACCAATCACTCCTTCTACCCCGACACCTTCGAGTGCTTGGAAATTTGTAACCGTTTCAAGAGGTATGTTTTGTTCGGTTGCCTTAACAACAACAGCATCTGCGAGAGGGTGTTCAGAAAGCTTTTCTACACTAGCACTTGCTCGTAGTATATCTGTTCCTGTCCATGCAGTATCAAGAGAGATAATATCGGTTACTTCGGGTTTTCCTTTAGTGATTGTTCCTGTTTTATCAAGGACAACGGTATCTACATGACTAAGCTTTTCTAGGGCTTCAGCATTACGAATAAGGATTCCATATTCTGCTCCTTTTCCAACACCGACAATGATTGCCGTTGGAGTAGCAAGACCAAGTGCACAAGGACAAGCAATAACAAGGACACCAACGAAAGAGAGAATGCCGTATGAAAGAGCAGTCGAGAAACCGAGCGCTGATGCACCTACAGTAAGCCAAAGAATGAGAGTGATTACTGCTATACCTAGGACAATTGGCACAAAGACGCTGGAAATTTTGTCAGCGAGCGCCTGTATAGGAGCTTTTGATCCTTGTGCATCTTCAACCATTTTTATGATTTGAGCGAGTACAGTATCGGAGCCGATTTTTGTCGCTTTAAATTTAAAATTACCTTGTTTATTGATTGTTGCACCTACAACAAAGTCTCCAGTCTTTTTATCAACAGGAATTGGCTCGCCTGTAATCATTGATTCGTCAATAGATGAATATCCTTCAACGATAACTCCATCAACAGGAATTTTAGATCCTGGCTTTACGATAAGAATATCGTCGATTTGTACTTCGCTTACAGGTACTTCCACCTCAGCACCATTACGCCATAGTAAGGCGGTTTTTGCTTGAAGACCAAGAAGTTTTTCTATTGCTTCACCAGTACGAAGCTTTGAGCGTGCTTCGAGATATTTTCCCAATATCACGAAACCAATTACTACAATAGTTACATCAAAATAAGTGGTTTCAGGAAGTTTCAAGGCTATCCTCATTAAAGGGAAGAGCATAATGCTGATACTGTACAGATACGCAACAAGTGTTCCAATACCAATGAGGGTATCCATATTAGCGACACGATATTTAGTAAATTTTACTACTCCTTGTAAAAAGGGTTGTCCAATCCAAAACAATACAACGCTCGCAAGTACCATAGAGATGGTGTTGAAGATAAACATTGGTAACGGAAGATTTGGAATTGAAGTAAATAACTTTGCACCGATATCCCACATCATTAAAATAAAAACAAGAAGAGCTATTGGTAACACGAACTGTGTTTTTGTCTTCATAATAATAAGCTCTTTCATTTTTTCATCTTTTGATTGATTGATACCTGTATGCATACTATGGTCTTCCATGGTATGAGAGTTGGTTTCCTCAATGAACATATAACCCAACTTTTCAATTTCATTGTTCATTTGGGGTACAGTAACAACATTGTCATCAAAAGAAACAATTGCTTTTTCCGTCGCGAAGTTAACATTAACAGTATCTACTCCTTCAAGTTTAGAAACCTTATTGGTGATAATAGTTGCACAACTAGCACAGTGCATCCCTTTAATTTTTAGTGTTTTATTTGTCATATAGGGATTTGATATTAAATGTTATACCATTGTGTTCTCCAATCTTTGAAGAGTTTTAATGTTGTTGTAAGGAATATATCAACCGCATCGGCATTGTTCAAAATTTCAGTTCTACTTGATTTTGTTTTTATTTCTTTTGTCATGAGTAATCCTGACTCATGGTGTGCAATAAGTGCATTAAGAAAACGGAGGTCAAATTTCTCATCATACGTCCCAAGGTTTGAGACAATTGGATCTTTGACTTGCTTTGTATCCCCATACCAGTCTTTTTTCCATGTGTATAGCTCAGCAATTGCTTTTGGTTCATCTCGAAGAATCATTACGGAGAGGTCTTTCATTTCTTGTCGCTGTGTCTGTGTGCTTGCTTGTGTAGCTAAAAGCATGGCTCCTCTGTGGTGAGCAATCATTGCATTGATATAACGAAGATCGAGTGTTCGATCTGGACGACCTAAATCCATAGTTGTTTTGTCGTACATACTCACTTTGTAGTCGGTGGTACTGGCATACCCAGCAACCCACCCCAAAACGCCTGTCACTACCATAAGAGAAATTGCTAATGTGGTTGAAATTTTAGACATAATTTTTTATATAAATTTAATAATAAAACACTAAAAACCTACTGCATGTTGTAGATTTTTAACAATTCTTTGATTGAACCTTCCTTGTCGGTCTTTAACCTTTCAGCAAGGCAAGACTCTAAGTGACCCTTTAGTAATTCTTTTCGTGCGCTATGCAAAAGACCTACGACACTATCGATCTGCTGAATAATTTCAGGGCAGTATCGTCCATCGTCGACCATCTCAGGAATCTTAGCTACACTTCCTATTGCCATATTAATAACTTTGCGAGCCTTTGTGTTTGGCTCACCGTGCTTGTGTGTTTGTTTTACCATATACCCTATAGTATAGGGTATATGGTTTTGAGAGTCAACTTATTATTTTACCAATGTAATCTTCTTATCATTCAGCACCAACCTACTCCTCAAATGTCCCATCAGTTCACGCTTCTCTAGTGGTGTGCCTTCCCTCAGCACATACTTGGCATACTCTCTTGTATTCACGTCATCTTCGTTGATGTTGTATTTTGGCGTTCCCTTGGTTGCCAGTCGTTGCAGTCTATTAAATCGCTTGATTTCTTCTTCAAGCTTGATTCGCATACCTAGTTCGTTGATGCTTACTTTATCTATGACTTTGAATAGCTCCTCAATCAGTTCTTCCTCTCGTATATATTTATTCTTGCAATTCCTGTCTCTTGCCTTTGAACAGGAGTAGTAGACATACTTGGCGGTCGTTCCATCTTTGAGTTCCTTGTACTTCTCCTGTGCCGTTATACCTGACTCACACATTCCGCAGGTAAATAGTTTAGTAAATGCGAACTCTCTGTTTTCTCTCACAATCCTATCTCGCTTTAAATGTGATTGGGCTTTTTCAAATAATTCTTTGGTGATGATTGGTGTATGACTTCCTTGATACCAGTTGTCACTATTTCTCGGATATTCAAATGGTCCATAATAGATTGGCATTTCAAATATTCGATACACTCCTGATAGTGTAAGGGGCTTATTTCCTCGAGTGTAGAAATTCAGATCGAATCGCAACCAGTTATATACCTTTCTTCCGCTCCATCCATCGTATGCAACTTTCTCAAACATTTGTTTGATTACATGAGCCCGATCTGGGTCAATAATTATCTGACACTTCCTATCCATTAACTTTTGATTCAAATATCCAAGCGGTGCCATTCCAGGCCATAGCCCCATCTCTACTCTCGTTCGCAATCCTCGCTTTACATTGATGCCTCTGTTGTCGTTCTCAAGTTTCGCTTGGCTTCCCAATATCATCAGGAGAAACTTCTCGTTTGGATTGTTTCCGAATGTCTGCCCGAAGGTTCGTATCATGTGCAATTTTCCTGCATCCATCAGGTCTACGATTTTTCCCAAGTCTCCTGCATTTCTTGAGATACGATCTGGTGCCCAAGTAAGTATCGCATTGAATTTCTCTTGCTTGAGTTCCTCAATGATTTCGTTGAAGACTGGTCGCTGTCCTGTTTCCTTTGCACTATGACTCTCACGCTTCATGGTTACTACTTCAAGCCCCTCACGATCCGCTAATTGGAGCATCTCGCTAATCTGGCTATCAATACTCAATACCTGCCGTTCCTCAGACTCTGTTGATTTTCTTGCGTATAAGCAATATCTGATCTTCTTTGGTTCGACTACTACTTTTGCTACACCTTGCTCCATATTTGGGTTTTCTATCTTCATATCTACATTGATGACGCAAATCGTCCAAGGAGCCTAGAGCGTCCCATTGCCATAGTGTTGGTAACTAAAACGCCTTTATTTAAGGGTCATTTTTTGGTAAAATGTATTTACTGGCGTAAGAAACTTATGCCTAATATTAAAGTATGAAAATTTTTATTCGCAATAATTTATATCGCTCAAAAAAATTTTGGCTCATAAAAAAATGGTTTGAAGAAAAACCAATTTTTAGCTTTTGGGCAAAGATCTTTAAACTCGACTTTAATATAAATAAGGGTAAATATTCGGCACGCTTATTGTGGCCTTCAATTTTTCCATTCATTCGGACACTTATCTATTCTATTTTTATAATCGCAATTTTTGAAACGTACAGTTACTTTTTTCCAGTGGATCAAAAAATATTTAGTGATCAGGTTACTGATACACTACTTTCGGCGATTGCCAGTGTATCCGGTGTATTCCTTGGTCTTTATTTTACGGCTGTTTCCAGTATCGCAAGTAATTTTTTATTACGTGCCACTCAAAATATAAGGCGCTACTTCCTTTCGACTCCAATTGGAGAACAATACGTTAGGACCGTAGCCCTTACGGGTATCATAAGTATTTTTTATCTGTTGGCAAAATCGTTTGGACACCCAATACACCCAGTTGGCTTAGTATTTCTTTGTATTGCTGGAGCATATATCATAATCAGATTTTGGAGTGTTGGATCAAATGTTTTCTATTCATTGGAACCAACTGTTGCCCTGCCTTCAATCGGTAAAAACATTGCAGACCTATTGAAGGGGGTTACGCCACCGGGTTTTAAATGGGATAAACCAGCAATACAAAATCATCAAAGACGCCTAGTGTCAGACAATTTGGAGCTTGCTAAAGACCTTATTGATTTTGGAATTAAAGAGATAAAGCTTTCAAATGAACAATTACATATTGCTCTTCGTTATTTAGGTGGTTTGCTTTTTTTATATCCTCAATACAAGAAGAAGATACCGACTAATAGCTTTTGGTTCAAAACAAAAAATCAGTACGATAGTTGGACCTTAGCGGATTCAACACAAATCGCGCTTGCCTTAAACACTGGCACAAGTTTGCAACCCAAGACAATCAAAGATTTTACTTGGTTTGAAGAAGAAACTTTGGATATGAGTGTAAAGATTTTTGAGTTTTACGCCAAAGAGAAAAATGTTGCCTCTGTATTCCAAGGACTAGAACTTTTTGTAGAAATCGCTGAAGTTTATGCGAGTGAGTTTGATGAGGAAGGACTAAAGCTTCTTTTACAGAAAACAGAAAAGGTTGCAGGATTGGTCGACCTAGAAAAAGTAGCAGATCCAAAAAATGTTCGGTACAAAGAACAAATGGCTTTTATTGATACTCAAGGCCGGTTAGCTATAGGGGCGGTGCTTGGATTGGCTAGGTATCTTGATACTGCTTCTGCGGAAAGCTTATCCACGACTATTTCAAATATTAAGTGGTATTCAAATAAAAACATTTATCTTACAGGGCTACCTTTGTCGGTTCTATCGCGTCTGGAATCTACTGCAAGTGATTTAAAAGCTGAAATGCTAATTGAGGGTAGGCAGCTTTCCCCTGAGTGGTATATACGCACTCTTTGCGTTCAGAAATACTTATTCGCACTCTTAGGTTATTTCAAATATCTAAAAACCCTTCATTCAACTTACTTTGAACCAAAGCTTGGAAAATTGCTTGCCGAGGATCAATTAGGTCTTGCTGTTCAATTGGTGCAACGCTGGATCGAGTTTACTCACAAATATAATCGGCTCGTTGGATTGATTGCAAAACATATTGAAGATTGTGTACCTTATCACCAAGTCAAAGATCTTTCTTGGATAGAGTTTAGTGCAGACGAAGAGTATAAAACCGCAAGGGACCGCGAAAAAGAAGTAGCCGATAAAATGATTAGATTGTTGCCTCGATTAATGACAATGCCTACCGAAAGCGATATGCCAGACTACTTTGGGCAAGCTCTTACGCAAGGCGTTCAGGCCTGTTATGAGGCGTGTGAGGAGAACGACCCAGTCAGGTTGAAAGCAATATTCCCGGTTGTTTTTATAGCTTCACTTTCGGCTTTTGATATGACGAGAGTGAGAGTTCAAAACTGGTCCGAAGAACAAAGCAAAATAATCTATTCAACAGAACCTCTTATAAATCTCTACGAACTAAGTGGATTTGCTAAATTGTATTCAGAGCTCTACCAAAACACGGAGCTTTGGAATGTTGTGCAAACACCGTGGGACACTTATTTGGGTGGTATCGATGCCGTACAAGAAATTACACGCATCGCGGCCATTACTAACTATCGACGTGGACTTTTCATGATCATGCCACAAGCAACCTTACGAACAAACTGGCAAATGCGATTTAGTAATAAAATGAGAGAACAAGGTTTAGCTGTTTTCCCCGATAGTAGAAGCTATGACTATGTAAATGGCCGAGAAGATCCTGCGCATGCGAGCGCGATTATTCGTGTAGTTACTCGATCAGGTGGTTTGAGTTTATCTACAGGTCAGACCGTATTTTTCGTAACATATTTATCCCAACACCCAGGGGCAACAGGAATTGATCTACCAGACCAACGCGACATGAGAGAACAAATACAACGAGAAGAAGAAAGATCTAATGAGGAAGAAAATAATGACTATGAATAAATACTTTAAAAAAATTAAAGAGGTGGTGTTGGCCTACTTAAAAGATCCTCTTTTATTGCGAAAGTGGGATCAACCAGATTATTACCGATATAGAGGACGTGGTGATAATAATAATCAGTTGTCATTCAGGAGTTCACGAAACAGACGTCACAGGTACCATTATCACGGTACGTCTTCAATGTTCATTGAAGATATGTTTAGCGGAATAATGCCGTTTATGATTTATAGCGGCGTTAGAGAAAAGTATCCTGCAAAAATTGAACCAGCCGCACCCGATAAAGAAGCAATAATTGCTCAAGGTCTTTCTGGTCGCAGGCATCGAACAGCATTAGGTGAAGGTCTTTGTGATTTTGTGCGTGATACAGCACATGTGCTTTTTCAAGACGGCTTAGCAATATACGAAATTATTTATAAAAAGAACGAAACTGGAGAAACCGAAAGCTATAGCTTTGAATTAATGGATCATTATGGTCTATATAGATTTTTTGGTAATTACTATCAATTTGTTTCTTGGGCTGATGCAAAGGCTTCACATACCAAAGTTCAAATAATCAAAATACCAAAAGAAAAAGTATTACGCATCGAGTTCCCAAAAGAACTCGGCGGGCAAAAACGTATCAATAAAATATTAAAGCGATCATGGGAACTCGGACAAGAGATTATTCCTAAGTTTCAAATGGACGCAATGGAAAAACAAGAAAACATTGGCTTTGATTCAAAGATATATACGGAAGCAAAGTATTTAGAAATTGCGACTCTTACAAAAGACTTGGGATGGAACCAGCGCCAGTTATCAACCAACCATATTACGGAATATTATGCCCTTCTACGTCTTCTTAGGCAGAAAAAAGTAGAAGCTACTGTTCGAGAAAAGATTTTTACCAAACTTAATGAAGTCTTAAATGGATCAGTTTTAAACTTTGACGCTCAAGTTTCAATGGATAATCTTTTTACAGCTTCTGATATTGATGCACGTGTCAAAAAACTTACAGAAGGTAACACAACTTTTATTGATTTGTTTACTGATACAAGTTTTTAAGATTTGAAATTTAGCTGTTGGTAACTCTACTACACAATGAACTCAATCTAAGCTAAAGTACAAAAATGCCCCTGAAAATGGTATAATTCGTTCACAATTTAATAACAGACCTAACCCCTCAATTTATTGAGGATATGGTCGCAAAATCCGTCCAAAGTAAAGAACTCCTAGTCAGAGTCTACTTTGGACGGTCATATCTGGAAACGGGTATGGGTATACCTCACGGGGTATATCGGATCTGGCTAGGAGCTTTTTGCTACCTATACGGTCCTTCATAACAAAACCGTCCAAAGTTTATGAAAAATCTTTTAGAAAAGTTTAAACAATTATCTCTTTTTAAGCAGATAATTATTGTTCTTGTTGTTCTTACTATTGTTATAGTTAATTTTGATTTATTTAAAAACCTCGTTTACATAGGTCTTGTTGTTGGTGCAATTTATCTTTTATTTACTAAAGTATTCAGATCACCAAAAAGAAAAGGACTGGATCTATATTCTCAAAAAATCAAAGAACTTTTAATTGATGGCAATTTGTCAGAGGAAGACAAAATAATCCTAGAACAGATTAAAAAAGAGAATAATCTAAACGATAAAGATGTCGAGAAATACAACTTGGCAGGATTCAAAACTTTCTTCGATAAAATTACAGATGATTCACGAATTTCAGAAGAAGAAAGAAAAGAACTTGTTAAGATATATTCTGATCTAAATCTGCCAACAGATAAACTCGCATACAGTCAAAGTGATTTTAATAAATACCATACGCTTCATTTGATAGATCAAGGGACACTTCCAACTATTGATGTACCCAATCTAAATGTTAATTTAAAGGCAGACGAAAAACTGCATTATGTAAATAAGGCATTTATTGTTAAAAATAAATCTATAACTACAGGTATTAATTATAGTGGTCTTTCTGGTTCTATTAAGATTGCAAAAGGAATACGCTATAGAATCGGAAGTATGAAAATTGCTCCACAGAAAGTAAATGTAATGATGACTGATGATGCAGGTACTTTCTATTTAACAACAGAGAATCTTGGTTATATTGGTCTTAACAAGCACTTCAGTATGTCATACGACAAAATATCTTCTCTAGATGTTAGAGAAGGATTTTTGTACCTATACAAGAAAGGAAAAGAAGGACCATTTATTATTTCAATGGATGATTTTGAACTACCGCTTGCGATTGTTTCTTTCAAGATAAATGAGTAAGTTTTGTTCTATCTTTCCATCTCTTTAAACTTCTCAGAATATTTTTTAGTAATGTCGTCGACATCTTCGCTAACACCAAGATCAAACATAAAACACCCCTCTGTAATTTCAAGAGTATATAGAAAAGATTCCTCTATATAAAAGCACTCCATTGCTGTATCTAGAAGCATACTTAAGCTGTTATTAAGTAGTAATACTTCATCTTGATATGAATCAATGAAACTTTTATAGTGTTCAGTCATATCAATATCAAATATAGACGAGACTTTTTGAGCCAATTCTTTGAACTCACATAGTGTTCGGTAATTCTTGATTGGCATTGCATGCTTTTTTACGAAAAGGAACATGTTTGAAATCGGCATAAGTAATTCGACTTGCTGTTTGTATTCTTTAACAAAGTCAATATTTTCTTTGCAGTTATATAAACTAATGCCAGTTATAATCTGAACTTGTCTCTGCATCCCCAAGAAATCCTTTTCAATTGTTTGTTCCGTAAGCGAGTCAGTATCAAATAATTTTTGAAAATACTGTTTTGATTTTTGCAGTTCAGTATACCAAGCTATAAATAATTCTTTGTGATTATTTTTTGTGTTTCCATTCCATGTATCAAATCTTTCACTCATAAAAATCGTTGAATATTCTTTTGTAAACAAACCGTCATCTAGCCATAGAAATATCTTTTCTTTAATAAGAGATTCTATGCTTGTATTTTTACTCTTTGCATATAATTCAATTGCAGATAATAGTCTTTCTTCAAATTTCTCATCTTTGTCCATGTACGCAATATGAAGATCATCAGCTAGTTTGATGAAAATCTCTTTAATAGGAAGTTCAGCAAAGAAAACATGGAGTAAGAAGCCATCTTTTTCTGCTGTACTGCGTTTTATCTTCTTTGCTCCCTCATAATACATACGCGAATAAATACGATCTATGATTAGGTCTTTGTCTTGTTTAGTGAGAGTATCTCCATTTTTAAATCTTTCATAAAGAAAAACCTGCTCACTAAGGTAGTTATGATCACTGGCTGATCCTTCATCTAAAAGAAGCAAATCACTTTGAATGTCTTTTGGAAGATTATTGAAGGTAAATATATGCAGTACTTTTGCGTATTCTAGATAGGTTTGTGCCGTAACGAACTTTATACTTTCTTCATGGGAAATGTCTTTTAAAAATTCAGTCTCAACTTTTTCTTTAAATTTTCTCGCGTGAGAGAGGAGGCTATCAACAACTCTCTGATTTCGCAAGAGAGATACTTCGGATCTATACAAAAACATTTGAGCATCCATTTTCATGGCATCTTCAAGCTGAACAATATTTATGTATTTGTTGTATTCAATTGCTTCTAATCTACTCGGCATCCATCCTTTAGTTAGAATATATAAATCAGATTCCGAAAGGTGTCCCTTACCAGTCTTTTCTCTGTGAATATCATTATGAACAAGTGCTTTCACTCGTTCAAATGGAGTTATGTTTGATCTTCTTAAAATATTGGTGAGACTTTTCATATCATTTGTTTTTTCTTAGTGCATTTTCCAAGAACTCGACCCGTTCTTTAAGTTCTGTGTTGACTATATTTTTTGAAAGCGTAGAAGTAAGCTTAGCAATCATAGATGCCTGCTTGAGTGACATTTCCTTATTCATCACTTTACGGATGGTGTCCGAAAGAATGTTATTTATCTCTTCTAGATTAATTGGTTTAGTCATACTAGTTATTTTCTACGATTTCAAACCAAGCTCTCACTTCATGAGCCTTGCCACTTTTAATAATGTTTTTGTAGAGTGCAAAGATAACATTTGGGGTTAACTTTCTTGCCCAAGAATTTATATCCTGAACTAATCCGTCTTTCTCAAGTCTTTTGTTCCAATCGGTAAGCGTTCCGACATCGATGTTATATTTTTTTGAGAATTCTAGTTGTGTTTTAATTGCGAGTAATTCAAACACAGTTTCTTCTTCAATGCCAAATTTCTCGAGTGCTACTCTTGGTTGCCCCTTAAGAAACGAAGGAAGGGACTTCCAAAGAGCGTAAGTCTCGTAGACTTGCTTTTTATATGGATCTTTAGAAAAATCTTCTTCCTGCATATATCACTTAAAGCTTTATAGCAGTCTCGCCAGTGAGCTTCTCAAGCCTTGTGAGGGATGTTTGTACATATGCCTCATCAAGCTCTATTCCGATACACTTTCGACCCAAGTGCTGACATGCGACCCCTGTTGATCCACTTCCAAGAAATGGGTCATATACAACATCACCAACTCTTGTTGAGTTAGGAATTATCTTTCTCAATAGTCCAATTGGTTTTTGTGTGGGGTGGAGTTTAGATTTATGAGGTCTAGGATGAAAGATAACATTTCTCGCTTTAGACTGTTCCATTTTGTGTTTGCCAAACCATCCGTATGCAATCAGTTCATACATCGACAAATAATCCTTTCTGCTCATGACTGGCTGATTCTTCAGCCAAATAATCATTTGGCTGTAATAAAAACCAGCAGACTTCATTCCCAAGCGTAAACTTGGAAACATTAAGTCGGCATTGAAAATATATACCGCATTGTATTCTTCAAGATACGGAATAGTCGCACCTAAATATTTGCGAGTGAAATTTTCGTATTCCTCTTCTGATTGCAGGTGGTCATTAGCGATAATTTTTTCATTATTAACACCGAGTTTTGATAGTCCTATTTTATTTTCTACATAAGCAACGCCGTAGGGAGGATCGGTCACCACTGCTCGTATTTTATTGTTACCTATAACCTTTGCGACAAATTCTTTATCCAGAGAATCGCCACATCCGATAATGTGATTTC
Source organism: uncultured Candidatus Saccharibacteria bacterium (assembly GCA_964544225.1). Classification (GTDB taxonomy): domain Bacteria; phylum Patescibacteriota; class Minisyncoccia; order Phycocordibacterales; family UBA9973; genus UBA8515. The sequence continues at coordinate 81,024 of CAZIZK010000001.1, forward strand.
CGACTCTAAAAATATCTCCTTTATTTATTTTCATAGATTTTATTCGCCTTAAGATTGGTAAATTTTTCCCAACGATCTATGATAATCGTCGCGAAGAGTAAATCTTTTTCGACCCCACGCCATACACGATTTAATTCTTCACATGCAATCAAATCAGATCCGCTTCCAGCGAAGCCAGAAAAGATGATATGCCCAGGTGCAGAGCATCGTTTGAAAGGCTTTTCATTTAAAGAAATCGGTTTCTGCGTCGGATGTAAATAGCTTTGAGTGTTATCTCTTTTAACAAGCCAAAGGTCTATCATGTCCTGCAATTCATCCAGAACCTGATTACCAGTTGTTACTTCTTGATTAAGAATTTCATTTGCATTCCTGAAGTTTGGATTTAAGTATGGCTTACCAAGCGTGCCGTAAGTACATGGCTCATAGAGTCTATTCCAAGCAATTTTCGGAGTGCAGTTCTGGTTCGATTTTATCCAAAGGCATACTCTTCTTTTCTTGATTTGGTATTTATCGTATAGAGATTGAGTTAATCCTATACTATTTGGGTCTGACCAGTAAAAGAAGTGTGAGTCTGGTTTTGCAAATTTTTTAGCTGTCTCCATGCTCTTACTAATAAATTCAGAGTATTCCTCTTCGCTTTTATTATCTTTGTATTCTCCGCCGTATTTTCCTCCGTATTCCCAAGAAATATTATAGGGCGGATCACAGAAGACAATATCCGCTAGATCATCTTTCATGAGTTCTTTAACCTGATCTTCGTTAGTGGAATCTCCGACTAAGAGACGATGCTTCCCGAGTTCCCAAACTTCTCCTAATTTCACTTTTGGTGCCACTGTTTCTTTAATGGCTTTTCCAACATCAAAATCATCTTCAACAAGATCCACGTCATCAAATAGATTCTGTAATTCTTCATCTCCAAAACCAACATCAAGAAGCATGTCCATATCGAACTCTTTCAAGAGTTCTTCATCCCATGAACCAGTATTCTTATTAAGTCTCAAGTTGAGTTCTTTTTCTTCTTCGAGTGTTAATTCCCGTGAAGGAATCATGCACTCAATTTCTTCAATACCAAGATCCGCATACACTTTTATGCGTTGTTCACCTCCAATAATTATATTGGCTCGTGAGCCTATATTTAGAACTATTGGCACGACTGTACCAAATTCTTTAACAGACTTTTCCAAGTCTCTTCGCTCACTCTCGCTTAACTTTCGCGGATTGTATCCGTTTTTGATCAGATCACTAAGTTTGCGAGAACTATGTGACCATGTGGGCTTTTGTTTTGCCATAGTGTTAATTCAGAAGAGGGTCTTAATAATGCTCTTCTACCCTTATTCGTCATTGAATGACAAAATGACAATTTCTTTTTATTATCTAAAATGAATTACTGAAAAATCCTTAATACAAAAGACCTTTTGCTCTTTGGAACAAAAGGTCTTTATTTCGTCATTTAAAACCAGATGACTATATTTCTCCTTTAAGTAAAAAGAGAGCTTGATAACCGTTCTTCTTGGTGTAGTGAGGAATTGGATTTGAATTCATGCCAAAGAATTTCTTCAATCCTTCATTTAGTTCGTACTTTACATTTCTACCAAACTTTTTATTCCAGTTAGACTTCGTTAGTGCTCCGCCATGTTCAGCCATCACTTGTAGTAGTGTCCATTTAAGATCATGTTTATTTGTTTTAGTATTCATAAAACCCATATCTTTATAATCAAACTTTTGTGACTTCATTCCTGGGTAAGAAACCTTTACAAGGTGCCCATCCAAAAACTTAATACTTAGACTTTCCCAAGTTGCTTTCTTTGGTAGGATGTATGATGCAACCACAACAGTCTTTTCTTTTTTATTTGATCCAGACCCAATATCTTCGGTGTTAACAATCCGAACATTCTGAACCCTTCTTTCGGGAATAATATAATTTTCTTGAACTAGTTTGTTTATCTCAGCGATTCTTTCTAGCTGTGGAGCTATATTCCCGTATACAGATTTAACTGTTTCAAGTTGTTTCAGAAGTGGCTTTTCTATCTTTTCTTTCATATCAGCTAGCGATTTTAGAGCTTCTTTAGCCCCAACAGGAATACTCCCTTCAGGGAAGGTTACAGAGCTTTTCTCGTCTTTCATTTGTTTTGCCACTAATTCGCCAACTGTCATTTTCATACCCTAATTATATCAAAAATTGGCATTTGTTGGCATTTGCCTATCCCTGTTTACTCTCGGATTTTAAACCCCAAATGAGTCTTACTTTTGAGTAGGCCAAGAAACAATTTGTCCGTAGTAGTAATCTGCGATTTGTTCCATATCCTCATTAAATGCTTTTTCGTTGTCTACTACTTCTCCTAATCCAAAAAATAGAGAGTCTGGTTCGTGATTGATAAAGAAGTCGCCTTGAACACTGTCACAACTTGGACAAACATTTGCCCAGTAAGTTTCATCGCTCATTGCAGTATGTCTTTGTTTAAGAGTTGCAGGAATTGGTGCTGGTGGCTCGCTAATTTCGCCCGCTAGTAGCGAATCAGTCCATTTAAAGATAATGATCTCCTTACCGCATTTCCAGCAGTTATAAGGGGCGTATCTATACTGATACCTTTGGGGAAGCGTAGTATTGGTCTCAGAAGCTATCTTGGCAATTAACTTCTTAAATTCAGTAGTTTTGTCCATTTCTTTATTATAAAAAATACAAACCATTAAAACAATTAGCGACCCACAAAGCTAAACTTCTACACCCAGAACGTGCTAGAATATCCTTACAAGGGTTGAGCCTACGGGTACCATACCCGAGTACACCGCCAAAAAAAATAAAAACCTGAAAGGGTTTTATTTTTTGCGGGCGAGAAAGAGAACTGCTTCTCTTTCTTGTGAGATTCGAAAGACTTTTCCTTACGAGCATAGCGAGGTGGAAAAGTACCAGCCGTAGTATCGGCGAATCTCACCGCCTCCGCAAAATTCATATTTTATTAAAATAGTTATATAATATATTTATGAAAAAGATATATTATGTTTTGGCATTATTATTAGCACTCCCAGCTACAGCCTTTGCCCATGTAAAATGGTTTGCAAAACCTATTGGGATAGAAGAGCCTTATAAACTCACTGATACGATAGTTATTGTATGGATTATTGTTTCAATCATATTGATCACAATAGGGGTAGTGCTAGAAAAGAAATTAAAAATTCCAAAATGGTTCGGTTCCCATATTAATAATTGGAAGGCCGGAGCATTGTCTATCGCAAGTATTGGCTTTGGTTTATCATTTCTAATATTTTCACTAAAAGGATTTATATTTGCTCCGAACTTAGCACCGGTGGGCACTATTGGCATGTGGATGCTACTTATCCAGGCAGTAGCTGGAGCTATGATATTACTAGGGTTTTATGAAAGGGTTGGTGGGTTCCTAATAATATTATTATTTATGTTGGGTGTAAAAGTCTATGGAGGAATAGAAATGTTAGACACTATGGAGATGCTAGGCTTTGCCTTTTATGCAATCATTATCGGTAGGCCAAAATGGAAGATACGGGATTTAAATATATCTACTGACCGCCTAAAGCCTTATGGATTGCCAATACTTCGAATAGGAACAGGATTGAATCTTATCATACTTGGCTTTACCGAGAAGATACTGGCTACACCTTTAACTAGCGACTTCCTAAGTCATTATAATTGGAATTTTATGCAGACTTTAGGATTCAGTAGCTTTACAAATCACTGGTTTGCATTCTCTGCGGGAATGGTAGAGGTCCTGTTTGGAATATTCTTCCTACTTGGGCTTGTTACCAGGACAACTACGTTAGTTCTGGCAGTGTTCCTTATAAGCACACTCATACTTCTAGGACCACTAGAGTTAATAGGTCACCTACCCCACTTCTCTATCGCTATCGTATTATTAATACTAGGGTCTGGGTCTAAATTAATTCTAGTCAAAAATAAATAAATTAATAAGCAAATAAAAAAGACTTCCGAAAGGAAGCCTTTTTAAAAAAATTAAATGTTTTCATGAACCTATTCCTAAGCCGTGCCCAGAAGTTGGTTTGATCAAGCAGAATTCAAATGTGGCTATATTCGAACTCACATAATCAAGATACTTTCTTGGGCAAACCACAAGATTTACAAAGTGTCCATTTTCACAAATGATAATTTGTTTGACTTTGATTTCGTCATCGATCCAAGCATCTCTTTTGTATGATGGTCTGGTTTGACGAATAAAAAAATCTTTGAGAATTTTACCGAAACTTTTTGTAGGAGTTATACATTCTGCTACAATGATAGTCCCTAAGGGTTTAGAATCTTGTATTTTTTTCTGAAGTACACTGTCATTGATAGTATTTTCAGATACAAAATTTAAGAAATTAAATTCTAAATTCTCAAATTTTTCTTTTAATAAATTTACAATCTTTTCAGCCATTTCTGGCAATTGTGAGCTGGACTCTAGTTTGCTTTCCATATTAAATTCTTTTTTCTTTAATATATCAGAAAATTGGGTATTTTCAAAGCTGGGTTTTGTTACCTATTTTTGATATAATTGCCCTATATGGATACAGAAGACATAAAGAAAGAGAACGAGCATCTAAAGAGTATCAATGCTGTTAAAAGCGATTTGATATCTATATCATCTCATCAATTACGCACATCACTATCTGCACTAAAGTGGATGATAAAAATGTTCCAAGACAAGGATCTAGGCCCCCTTTCCAACGAGCAAGGTGAGTTTCTGTCCAAGATGTCCGACAGTAACGAACGCATGATAAAGCTCGTAAACAATATGCTAACACTGAACCATGCCGAGGACACAGCATTGAAGTTCGACATACAAACAACTGATATAAAGGAACTCTTGGATGAAACAATATTTGAATTCCTAGGTGAGTCACACAAGAAAAGTATCGAGCTTGTATACATAAACAAAGATAGCAAAGTTCCTGATATAAAGTGCGACAAGGAAATGGTGCGTGTTGTGTTACAGAACTTAGTAGAGAACGCTATTAAATATAGTGACCCAAATGACAAAGTATTTATCTCTACAAAGCTTGCAGATAATATGCTTGAGATCTCTGTCCACGACACAGGTATCGGTATCAATGAAATGGACAAGGGTCATATATTCGACAAATTCTATCGTGCAGACAATGCAAAGGATAAAGACTCGGTTGGTTCCGGGCTTGGCCTGTTTACAGCAAAGAAGATCATCGAATATCACCATGGGCGTATGTGGTTCGAGTCAGAGAAAGACATGGGGACAACCTTCTTTATAGCATTGCCTACTAATACAAGCGTGGTATAATTGTCATATGAGCAAAATACTTGTAATTGAAGACGACACATTTCTACAGACTTTGGAAGTTAGTAAGTTGAAGAAGGAGAATCACGAAATATATTCTGCTGCCTCTGGTGAAGACGCAATGAAGAAGATCAATACTCCGGGTATCGAGCTTGTATTACTAGATCTAGTACTTCCTAACTTTGACGGGTTCGAAATATTGAAAAAGATCCGCGAGACAGAAGCGATAAAGGCTATACCTGTTATTGTGTTCTCCAACTTATCAGAAGAGTCCGATGTAAAGAAAGCAAAAGAGTTAGGAGCAACCGACTTTATGGTCAAATCCAACTTTACTCTAGACGAATTGATGGAGCGTATCAGGCTCGTATTGAAGAAATAGATATATAATAAAATCCCCTCTTTTACAAAAGAGGGGATTTATTTATGTAGTGTTATAATACTTTTATGCAAGACAATACAGTAACAAGAAAGGAAAAGGCCCGGGCCATACTACTGTTAATATTACTTATTATAATAGGAGGGCTTGTAATGTATAGCAAATGAAACTAAACGATAATATCGAAATACATTTTCGTATTGATATAAACCAAAAGAAAGCTTTGGCTCGTTTAGGTATCCATACTATACATGATCTACTATACTTCTTCCCTACTCGATACACCGACATATCACAGATACGCAGTATCAACACCCTTGCAGACGGCGATACAGCTACAATCATAGGTTCCATATCTAAACTTGAAACAAAGAAAAGCTTCAAGAGTAAAGTCGCAATGGGTAAAGCCACATTGTCTGACATGTCTGGTCATATCAATATTGTTTGGTTCCACCAACCATATCTGGCAAAAATGATGAAAGATGGTCAGACAGTATCGGTAACAGGGCGTGTAACCATGCACAAGACTTATGGCCTAACACTCACCAACCCAGAGATATCCAAGACCGACATACTTCCAATAGATACTCACAATTCAATATTTGCAAAGGAAGATAATATAAAGAGCAACTTTGGCTACCCTGTTTATCCAGAGACAAAGGGTATAACAAGCAAGTGGATATATCATGCAATACAGAAGATATTGAAGGATGAGAGTATAAAGAATATTAATGAATATATCCCAGACAAAATAATAAACAAATACAAGTTACCACATATATACACAGCCCTTGTGTGGATACATATGCCAAACAAAAAGGAACATGCCGATGTTGCCCGCAAGCGTTTTGCGTTCGAAGAAGTATTCCTAATACAACTAGCCCGATGGCAGGAACGTAAGGCTTATGAAGAACTATTCTCTTACAAACTACAAGTACCCGAGAAGGATGTAGCAGACTTTGTATCCCATTTCCCTTTTACCCCGACCAATTCACAAACCAATGCACTAAACGCAATCCTTGAAGACATCAAAATGGATAAACCCATGTCACGCCTGGTAGAGGGTGATGTAGGTAGTGGCAAGACATTCGTAGCAGCAACTGTTGCCTATGCGGTTATAAAGAACAGGCCTGTGGGCCAGAATTTCGGCAACTTGCAAGTAGCCTATATGGCCCCGACCGAAGTATTGGCGACACAACTGTTTGAAAGCTTTATCGAATACTTCAAACATACAGGCATATCTATAGGCCTGGTTACCGGCTCGGGGTGTCGCAAGTTCCCTACCAAAGTGGCCTCGGCCCAAACACCGTGGACCAATATATCAAAGAGTCAGTTACTCAAATGGGTGGAGAATGGTGAAATACCGATCCTGATAGGAACCCATGCATTGATATCAAAGAGTGTAAAGTTCGAGGATTTGGCCCTAGTGATTATCGACGAGCAACACCGCTTCGGTACTAATCAGCGCATGAAGCTCGCAAAGAAGGAAGGTCATGCCCCACACTACCTATCAATGACAGCCACCCCTATCCCCCGTACATTGGCACTGACTATATACGGTGACTTGGACTTGTCGATCATAGATGAGATGCCAGCTGGAAGAAAAAAAGTGATCACTGAGATAATTACCGAAAATAAAAGGAATAATGCTTACGAAAATATAAAAAAAGAATTAAAAGAAGGCCGTCAAGCTTATGTTATATGCCCACGTATCGATGCCCCAGATGAAGACGAGGAAAATAAATTGAATGTAAAGTCAGTCACATCGGAAGCAACACGTCTACAGAAAGATGTATTTCCTAATTACCGTATCGGCATTATGCACAGCAAGATGACCAAGCAAAAGAAGGAGGATATAATGCAGGAATTCAAAGATCATGAAATAGATATATTGGTATCCACATCAGTTATAGAAGTGGGGGTCAATGTACCGAATGCAACTTCGATAATTATCGAGGGTGCAGAACGATTTGGCCTAGCCCAGCTACACCAGCTTCGTGGACGTGTGATACGTAGTAATCACCAATCATATTGTTACTTATTTGCCGACGCAAAGACTGAGAAGACTTTAGATAGGCTAAAGGCTATGACAAGTGCATCGAACGGCTTTGAACTTGCCGAGCTTGATCTAGCACAGCGTGGAGCCGGAATACTCTCTGGAGGCAAGCAATGGGGTATCACCGATTTAGGGATGGAAGCTATAAAGAATATTAAATTGGTCGAGGCTGCCCGCACCGAAGCCCACCAACTTATCGATATCGACACTCACCTAGACTCGTACCCACACTTGCGCCAAACCCTAGCATCCAAAGAGTTCACTTTGCACTTTGAATAATCAATGAATGTGAGAGTGGGCATGCTCTCCATTATTTTTAAACTTTCTACCATGTAACATATATACAGATATAGCAGTAGTGATAGGCACAGCCAGGACAAGACCAATAGAACCGATGATTGCACGAATTATCTCAGATGCAAACATTTCTCTATTTATGAGTGTCACAAACGAACCTTGAGTGGGAAAAGCAAACAATACAAGTAGTGGTAAGGCTGCTCCGACATAAGCAATAGCTAAAGTATTGACCAAAGCCCCAATATGTTCACGGCCAATACGTAAAGATCTAGTAAAAACATATTTTTTAGAAAGTTTTCCATCTGCACGCCACAACTCTTCCACAGATATAGCCTGCCCTATCGCGGAATCATATAAAACTCCCAACAAGCCAATAATTATACTTCCTAATAATAAACCTTGCAGGTCTATTGCTCCACGACTGTTAAGTGTTAGATATATAGCCTCTTCAGAATCAAGTCCAGACAAAGTGGTAACTTTGACTGCAATATATGATAATAATCCAGTAATAATTACCGTTGTGACCATACCAACAACAGCGCTAGATGTTGTCCTATTAAAACCATGTGTTATATAAGAACCTACAATACTAATAAGTGACGCCACGACACAACTAATCAATAAAGGTGATGTTCCTTGTACAATCTGTGGCAATAATAAATAGAATATCAAAAACAAACCTCCGAGCAATGACAATAAACCTCGTATACCTTGTATACCTCCAAAGATAATAACAAGTACAATAAACAATAAAACAAAGAATATAATCCAAGGTATCCTGTTTACATCCGATACCGCGTATGTAATACGGCCATCATCACCACGAGTTATTTTAAGTAGATAGAACCTCTGCCCTTCTTTTAGTTGTATATAATCATTATCAAATGAGACAACCTCATCTGTATTGTCACCACTTAATATTTTGGCTTTTACTTTTTGGTATTTTGTAACAGTATCAGTTCCTAGTACATCTTTCTGACCCAAATCCTCGACACTAATAACTTTGGCCTTCAATGATTCTTGTTTGTCTTGGATAACACTGTTAGCACAAGCGGTATTACTAAACAAACTAAATAAAAATAAAAATAATATAATCTTTTTCATATTATTTACTACATTCTTTACATAAACCGAATAATTCAAAAGAGTGTGTTGTGACTGATTTAAAATCTTTTGTTTGTTGTAAAGCTTTTCTTATTAGATTGTCGGATCCACAACCTACAAAATCATTTATTTTTTTACACATGGTACACACTATATGATGGTGATCATGCTTCGCATCTACTATCTCAAAGTATGGAACAGAGTCCTGTAAGTCTATCTGCTTTACCAAGTTAGCATCCTTGAACATAGCCAATATACGGTACAATGTCACTTCGTGTGCACCAGAGAACTTGATCTTCTTCACAAGATCTTTGAGTGTCACTGGTTTGGAACTATTAGATAATAATGCTAATAACTCTACCCTCTGGCTAGTTGCCTTTATATTAGCTTGGTTTAAAATATTTTTATATTTTTCTATTTCAGATGATTTCATATACTAACTATATATTACTGTACAATAATTACAATATAGCATGTGTATAAACTACTTGCAAATTATTTGCAAGTAGTTTATATTAAAAATATATCCATATTAAACAAATAAATTTTATGACAACAACATTATTAGCGTTATCGGGAGTTTCTATAATACCAATACTAATTACTCTAATGTTCCCTAAAAATAGAGCTTTCTTCGAGCGTAGTAGTGTTCGGGGGTTCGGATTGGGTGTATATCTTATATTGGTAGTTATCCTGTTGCGTGAAGCAATAGAACAGAGCGGTGTTTTAACTGGTAGTGGTTGGTTCTTTGCTGGCCTAGTTATAAGTTTATTAATAGGTGTCGTATTTAAAGAGTTCCATCATCATCACAATAGTGAAGAAAAAGTACATAGCCACAACAAAAGTAGTATGTGGAGAATATTGATATCTGATTTTTTCCACAATATTGTCGATGGTATAGCAATTATAGCCGGCTTTGCTGTGAACCCAAGTGTGGGGTTAGCCTCATTTTTAGGCATCTTGGGGCACCAAACAATACAACAAGCAGGCCAACAGATACTATTGGTTGAAAGTGGCACAAAAACCAATAAAGCAATATTTATATCTTTTCTTGTATCCCTCAGTATCTTTCTTGGATTTGTATTTCAACATAATGCAAGTCTCGAAGTAATATTTATGGCTTTATCTGCTGGTATAGTTGCATGGAAATTAATAGCCGATATTTCACACGCAAAATGGAACAAGAATATGGTATTAGGATTTGCTTTTGGTGCATTTATATTGGCACTTATATTGGTTGTTGTACCTCATGTCCATGAATAAATAAAGCTTTAGCTTTTTGTCGTCACAGATAATTTCTCGCCGTCGCTCGAAATTTCCGCGACCCCGGCTCGCTATTTTTTCTACTAAAAAAATAAAGCTTCGCCTCGGACAAGTATAGAAAAAAGTGGAGTCATCCACTTTTTTCATATTGTCCGCCTTCATGGATTCGAACCATGGACCCCAGAGGTATAAGCTCTGTGCTCTAACCAACTGAGCTAAAGGCGGATTGGTTTTTATATACTACCTGAAAATCGACTCACTTGCAAACTACCCTGTCCTACTTACCATAGCCCCATCTTCTATATCATTCTTTGCTATTTCGTTCATTATAATCAGGAAGTACTCGGGTTTGATCATGCGATAGAACTGGTCAGCCCCATCCCCCAATTTACCTTCTTTGTGCAACTTTTGTAACATCAGATAATGCTCCTTTGTAAATGTGTCGCCATATTTCTTTACCCCTAATTTTTCTAATTCGTATTCCAATTCTTTTTTGCGCGCATCTATTTCTGTAGGGCGACCATAATAAGTCATGTTGTATTCCTTCTTGTATTTGGATTCTATCTCTATTTCATCTTTTTTGTTCAACATACTACTATCGAAAGCAGTTCGATACAAACTATCTGCCTTGGAAGATAAGAGGCTGTCACCATCGGTAGACTCGTGAGTAAATTCGTGAACACCTACTGTATGTATGTCTCTAGGATCACTAGATGCAGAAAAGTGCGTATTTCTACCTTCAAAAGAATAAAAAGCGTTAGCGTTACCCATAGCATTTGGTGCATCTTTTACAACAAAGTTAGAATCCTTCTCTACATTCTGTATCCTTTCTGATATGTCATATGGAATATGACCACCATACTCCTTTGCAAGCCGTGCTTGGTACTCGGGTGACTTCATAATACCTAGTAGCCACTGCCTCTGCACCTCGTATTGCTTGAATATATACTCGAGTCTTTCTTGCTCTTCTTTATAGAACTTGATCTTGTCCTTCTGGCCCATATCCTCTACTGTAGAATATGCATTCATAAATTCGTTTAAACCATTCTGGAAAGTGACCAGGCTTGTAGATAGAAATTCGAGCTCGGCAGAATCGCCAGTCTTTGGGTTGAAATTCTTTTTATAATCTTCAATCTTTTTTATATTGACCTTGATTTCATTTATCTTGGCTTTATACATATCAAGCTGTTCTTGCCTCCACTGTTTAAATTCATTATCGTGATCCATTAGTTTTGTAAATGTTGCAAAGTCTTTTACTTCGGACAATACATACTCGTGCTTGTTAGACACATCGACATTATTTTTAACATTACTATTCTGAGCTTCTGCAGATGTAGCAAATGCGGATACAGCAGATAGAACACCGATCTTTATCAGATCTTTTATCCTTTGTCTTGATTCAGTTGGGTTCTTCACCTCACCTTTTGGAAGCTCGATAAAGTCTGGGGCCTTTTCGCCTTTTGATTCGTTAACCGTATTAGTATTTGGTGTGGACTCAAAAGAAAACTTCATAATATATTATAAATTATTTTATTTCTTCAACTTCTTTTGTGCGAGGTTTGATACCATGTGACATTATCAATTTATTGTATTCATCTTGTTCAAGTGTCTCTACTTCTATGAGCTTATTAGCTATTGCATCTAGAACCTCGCGCTTCTCGGTGATAACACGCTTTGCAGTAGCAAGTGCATTGGTCATGATCATCTTTACTTCTTCACCTATTATGTTGGCAACTGCTGGTGGAAGACCCTCTTCATTCTGATACCTTGGGTTATCGCTCTCTACAGCTACTGGACCAATAGCATCACTCATACCCCAGCGTGTTACCATAGCGCGAGCCAAGTTAGTAGCCACTTGTAGATCATTTGAAGGACCAGTAGTTATATCACCAAACACCAACTCTTCCGCAGCATAGCCACCCATAGACATAGCCAAGTCGTCGATGAATTCCTTCTTGCTCTGTAACTTCCTCTCATCAAGTGGTAGCTTCAGTGTGTAACCACCGGCACTGCCACGTGATACGATAGTTACTTTGTGTACAGGGTCCGCATTTGGCAACATAGATGCCACTAGTGCATGCCCTGCTTCGTGGTATGCGGTTATCCTCTTCTCCTCTTTTGACATTAGGTGGCTCTTGCGTTCAGGACCCATCATCACCTTCTCTATTGATCGGATCAAGTCCATCTGGGCCACCCTCTTCCTATCTTTACGTGCAGCGAGTATTGCCGCCTCGTTCATAAGTGAGTATAGGTCGGCTCCAGAGAAGCCTGGAGTCCTCTCAGCTATCAACTTTATATTTACATCACTTTCAAGTGGCTTCTTGCGTGAGTGTATAGCCATTATTTCTTCGCGGTCTTGCCTGTCTGGTAAATCCAATTTTACCCTACGGTCGAAACGCCCTGGGCGAAGAAGCGCTGGGTCCAATACATCGGCTCTGTTTGTTGCTGCCATTACTATTACCTTCTCTGTTGGTTCGAAGCCGTCCATCTCTACTAGTATCTGGTTTAATGTCTGCTCGCGTTCATCGTTGCCACCACCTGTACCAGTACCACGTACACGGCCCACTGCATCGATCTCATCAATAAACACTATCGATGGTGAAGCCTTCTTTGCCATCTTGAACAAGTCACGTACACGTGATGCACCCACACCTACAAACATCTCTACGAACTCACTTCCTGAAAGGTGGAAGAACGGCACACCAGCCTCGCCTGCAACTGCACGAGCCAACAATGTCTTACCTGTACCCGGTGCACCTGTGAGCATGACGCCCTTTGGTATCTGTGCGCCGATGTCTAGAAACTTCTTTGGGTTGCGTAGGAAGTCTACTATCTCCTCTAGCTCTATCTTTGCCTCTTTATTACCAGCAACGTCTTTGAATACTACTTTGTTCTTCTTGTCATCGGGTGTTGTGATACGAGCTTTTGACTGGCCAAAGTTCATAGCCTGCATGCCCTGCCCTTTTACCTGGCGAGTTAGCATCCATACTAGAAACAACACCATTAGTACTGGTAGTGCAAATGGCAATATATTTAGTAACCAATATCCGAAACCACTTTCGTTCTTTATCTCTATCGGAGTGTTGGCAAGTTGCTCTACAGTCACACCATAACGCACGAGTGTGTCTGACAGTGCGCTCTCGGGTTCCTTCTTTGCAGTGGCTTTGGTGCCGTCTTTCATTTCTAGATTTACATCTTCACCGGCTACAACTATCTTGGTCACCTCACCTTTTTGGACGCTCTTTGCAATATCAGAAATAGCGTACTTTTTTACTTCACTAGGGCTACCAGAAAGTACAGAATATAGGGCTGTTATAGCCATAAATATAAGGACCGCTGTTATAAGCTGGCTACCTATCTTTAGGGGCTTTTTACTTTTATTTAAAGGCTTTTTTGTCATTTTCATATGGTTATTATACATGAAAGGGCTTTGATTTTCTAGGATTTTACCTATTTGACTTTTCTATAAAAAATGATATAATACCAAAGAATGTTTGCGCAATTAATTTTAATTGCGTTCGCGCTGGGAGGGCCGAAACGCAAAAAAGAAGAAGAAGTTTTTGAAGACAATTTAAATAAACTCATTGAGGTTGAAAAAAGATTGTCAGAGATTGAAACATGTTTCCCGAATTTATCGGAAATACAACATTTACAATCCATCGCCCACAGGCAGGGTGATAAATAATTTCTTTTTTAATGAAAACCGGAGGGGCACATGTTAGCATGTGTACCCTTTTCTTTTGCCTAAAATGTATTATCTGCTACCATACATGTATGACTACCTTTATAGACAACCGCAAAGCCCACTTCAATTATGCTGTAGATGATAAATACGAGGCAGGTATCGAGCTACTCGGCTTTGAAGTAAAAGCTCTGAAGGCTGGTATGGGCAACCTGGCTGGCGCATTCTGCGTGATACGTGGTGGTGAAGCATTTGTCGTAAATATGCATATCACTCCGTACCAAGCCGGCAACACCCCAGTAACTTATGACCCAGACCGTACTCGCAAGTTGCTATTGAAGAAGAAAGAATTGGCAGAATTGGCCGTCATTGATAAAGCGAAAGGTTTGACCCTCATTCCCCTTTCGGTGTATAGTAAGGGTCGCAGGATCAAGATGGAGCTTGGTGTTGCAAAAGGTAAAAAGCTTCATGATAAACGCGAGTCTATCAAGAAGCGCGATACTGATCGCGAGATCCGTAGAACATTGAAAGAATAATAAATACATGGGGGTGACGGGCTTCGATGGGGGCTGTTATCTTTTATGTGCGTGTAAAGTACTCAGGAATCTTTTAAAACTTCTTGGAAAAGACTAAGTGCAAACAAAGTCGCTTCAGTAAAGTCACCTTACGCTTTTGCGTTTAGTGGCTCTGCTCTCTCATTCGCTTAATTTAAGCCAATGGAGTGTCTATGCTATCTACATCCGATAAATAGTATGGGCATAATTAATCGGGTTACGAAACAATTACCGCTTGAATTTGTTTCCGACAATTAAAAGCTCGGTGATATAGTGTTTTGTCTGTTCTCTAGCTATATCATTTAAAACCAATGAACATACTACACACGTAGACTCATATAAGAGCGTCCTTCACATGGCGGTTCAACTCCGCCCACTTCCACAATTTAAAAAACCACCTATTAGGTGGTTTTTTAAATTTACATCTTTGCTAGCTTACTTGCGATGCCGGTGTAGGATAGTGGGGTGAATTTCTTTAATTCTTTTTTGATTTCGGGTGAGACTTTTAGACCATCGATAAATTGTGCAAAATCTTCCATAGTCACAACCTTGCCACGGGTTATAGCCTTCAAAGCTTCGTATGGGACTGGCAAGCCTTCCCTCCTCATTACTGTCTGGATAGCTTCGGCCACTACCTCGGGGTGGGCCAATAGGTCCTCCTTTATTTTATTTTCATTTATAGATATTTTACTCAACCCTTTCAGACACATTACATATCCTAGATACGCGTGGCCAAATGCAGTTCCAAAAGCGCGTGATACTGTAGAGTCGGACAAGTCGCGCTGTAGGCGTGACACTGGTAGCTTGCGTGCGAAGAATTCAAAGAGTGCGTTCGCAATACCTAGGTTCCCTTCACTGTTCTCGAAATCGATCGGGTTTACTTTGTGTGGCATTGTACTTGAGCCCACTTCCCCGGCCTTTGGCTTCTGAGTTATATAACTATCTGATATGTAGCGCCAGATGTCCTGATTGAAATCAATAAGGATAGTGTTGGCACGGCGGATATTGTCGGCAAGCTCGGCATAAGTATCGTGTGGTTCGATCTGAGTAGTTAATAAATTTGGGCACAATTTAACACCGGCAACCTTACCAATATGCGCAATATACTTCTTTGTAAATGCTGGCCAGTTCACCTTTGGATATGCAGCGACAAATGCATTGTAGTTACCAGTAGCACCATTTAGCTTTGCCATTACTTTGAATTGCTTCAGGAAATATATTTGTCTGCGTAACCTGTCGGCAAATACGGCAAACTCTTTACCCACTGTTGTTGGGCTAGCTGACTGTCCATGAGTACGAGCAAGCATTGGAGTATGGGCATATTTTGTAGCATAACTTTTCATAACAGAGTGTATTTCCAACATGCTTGGGACCATGACACTCTTCACACTGTTCGCAAGCATAAGAGCATACGAAACATTGTTGGTGTCTTCAGATGTGAGGCCAAAGTGCACCCACTCGATAGAGTCCTTCAGGCTTGTTTTAGCTAGAGATTCTTTTATAAAATATTCTACCGCTTTTACATCATGGTTCGTTGTAGCCTCGAACTTCTTTATAGCTTTGTATGATGCATCATTCCAAGTTTCATAAAGCCCACGTATGGCCTTTACCTCATTTGTTGTAAATTTGCGAAGCTTGGTTACCTTGGCTTCGGAAAGGCATATTAGGAATTCGCACTCCATCATGACCCTATATTTCATAAGGCTACTCTCGGAGAAGTATGGGGCTAGTGCCCTTGTCCTATCATAGTATCGTCCATCTAGTGGATTTATTGCATCGTTTATCATATAGCGATTATATGCAATTTCACCCCAATCTGCAAATAAAAAACTCGACCAAAAAAGGCCGAGTTTTTAATGAATTAAAATAGCTATTTTACGAATCGATCTTCAAATTACTTTTTATACGATCGTTAGATGACATTGTAAAATCGTGTTCGAAAACTTTACCTGTCAGTGTATCGTATATCTCGATATACCTATGGGAAAGTTCGGCCACCATGTCGGCTGGGATTTCTGGAAGAACTTCTACAGTATATGGGTCACACTTCTGGCTGAGCCATATACGTACAAACTCTTTGTCGAAATATTCCGGCTCCATGCCAGCGTCAATACGTTCCTGATAGGTACCAGCCTTCCAGTATCGTGAAGAGTCGGGAGTATGGATCTCGTCTATCAGATATATCTCATCATTTTCATCGGTGCCGAACTCGTACTTTGTATCTACAAGTATCAAGCCTTTTGAAAGTGCAATTTCTTGCCCACGGATAAATAGTGCGGTAGCATATCTCTCAACTTTATCTAAAATCTCTTGAGATATTATCCCTTTCTCCACCATCTCTTGTGGAGACATAGTCACATCGTGATCATCACTTTTCGTAGATGGTGTAAATACTGGTTTATCAAGTTTGTGATTCTTCTTTAACCCATCTGGTAATATAAAATTACCAAAGTCACGCTTGCCATCCTTGTAGTGTGTCCACACCGAAGTGTTAGTAGTGCCAGTCAGGTACCCGCGCATAACAGCCTCGATAGGTAGTGGCTTCAACTTCTTCGCCACCAATACCGCAGGGTCCGGGACCCTGATTACATGGTTCTGCACAATATCCTTTGTTTGTTCGAACCACCATGCACTGATAAGGTTGAGCACCTCCCCTTTGAAAGGTATGTGTGCAATGATGCGGTCGAAAGATGAATGGCGGTCGGTAGATACAAGTGTAATAGTATCGTCGGCAATATAAATATCGCGGACTTTACCTACCACCTTCTTACCTAGGCCTTGAAAGTCTGTGCCTTTCAATACATCCCCTACATGTTGTTTGATTGTTTCTAATTCCATAGTCATAAATATTTTTCTTTTGATTATACAGATATATTACCGTAATACAACCTTGCCGTTGCCTTTTATAATCTGGCCGATTTCGTACATTTTAAATTCTGGATATTTTGCAAGAACTGATTCTATCTTTGCCTTTTCACTTTGTGGAACAATTAGTACAAGTCCAATACCCATATTGAACACGCGGTACATCTCGTTCTGTTCTACATTACCCACCTTTTGCATATATGGGAATATTGGCAACATTGGCCAAGTATTCAAATTGATTTGTGCATCTAGACTCTCGGGCAATACACGTGGAATGTTCTCGATAAATCCCCCACCTGTTATATGTGCGATACCACGGATGTCCACACCAGTTGATAACATCTCCAGAACTGGTACAGAATAATTTACATGAACTTTTAGTAATGCTTCGCCAACACTTTCACCGAGCTCGTCTACGACAGTATTTACATCGTGGCCGGCAATATCAAAAAGTATTTTACGTGCAAGTGAGAATCCGTTAGTGTGCAACCCTGAAGATGGAAGCCCGATCAGGATATCACCTTCTTCAATCCTCTCGCCTGTTATGATGCCGTCTTTCTCTACCACACCTGTTATACACCCTGCTATGTCATGTTCGCCTTTCATATACACACCCGGCATCTCGGCTGTCTCGCCACCTATTAATGCGACACCATTGTCCCTACATGCTTTGGCCATACCAGCCACCATATCCGCCATTACAATCGGGTCCAGTTTGTCATGTGCTACATAGTCCAGGAATGTAAGCGACTTGGCACCCATGGCTAGCAAGTCATCACAACAGTGGTTAACTATATCCTGGCCTACTGTATCGTACTTATTCATCATACGTGCAACAGAAAGCTTTGTCCCGACACCGTCGATACTCTGGACCAATACAGGATTCTTATAATTCTTTATTATGTCACCCAAGTCATAAAGCCCACCAAAACTTCCGATACCTGTCAGAACCGCACTCGTATGAGTACTAGCTACATTGCCCTTCATTAGCTTCACCGCCTCATTCCCTGCATCAATATTTACCCCTGATTGTGTATATAAATCTGACATGATTTTATAAATGAAATTAAATTACATATTTTTTAAATATTCTTCGTAACCTTGGTCTAATAATTTCTTTGCTTTACCCTTTACCTCTTTATTCATACTGTCCTTGTAGTCAAAAATCTTTTTATCCAACTTCTTGTCTGACATGGCCAACATCTGGCAAGCAAGTAGCCCAGCATTCTTTGCACCATTTACCGCCACACTTGCCACAGGTACACCTGGTGGCATCTGAGCGATAGAAAGGAGTGAGTCCAGTCCATCCATAGACTTTGTCTTTATAGGTACACCTATTACTGGCAGTGTCGTCATCGAAGCCACCATGCCTGGTAAGTGCGCAGAACCACCAGCACCAGCAATGATTACCTTGATCCCACGGGCCTTGGCCTTCACCGCATACTTTACCAACACGTCCGGTGTACGGTGTGCAGAGACAACAGTCATCTCATACGGCACGCCAAACTCGGCAAGTATCTTGCCTGCGTCTTGCATCACACCCAAATCTGAATCGGAACCCATTATTATTGATACGTTTACTTTTTTCATAATTTTATATTTCAATACTCTTCCTTGCATTCAATGCCCTCTCTTCTGCCTCTTCCAATGTGTCGGCAAGGGCTGTAATATGGCCCATCTTCCTCTCCTTGCGTGTCTCCAGTTTACCATAAATATGAACATTTGCATTCCCGTCTGGGTGAACATAATCCACCTTTAAAAGGGCCTCGCCATCGCGCTCGCCAAGTATGTTTACCATTACGGCATAGTCACTTACAGGCTCGATATCTATCAGGTGCATGCCTGTTACAGCACGTACGTGCGCTTCGAATTGCGACATGTTGAAGCCTTCGATAGTATGGTGGCCCGAGTTGTGGACCCTTGGGGCTATCTCATTTACAAATACTTCGCCATCAGCTGTTAGGAATATTTCCACAGCACACACTCCTACAAAAGAAAGTGCATCCAGAACCTTCTGTGCTAAATCTTGAGCCTTTGATTTTACTTCATCATCTACAGGTGCTGGTGATCGGACAATATGACAAATATTGTTCCTGTGCACTGTCTCTACTACTGGGTAGGAAACAATCTTGCCAAACATGTCGCGGGCAGACACTACAGCCAGTTCCTTTACAAATGGTACAAACTTCTCGGCATACAGAGTACTGTTCGCAAGCTTTTCAAATGCTTCATCAATATCGCACTCGTTCTTCACGACAAAGTTACCACGCCCATCGTACGCATCAAAGCGCGCCTTTAATAGGAACGGGTAGCCAAATATCTCACCCTGCTTCGAGGCATCGTCTTTATTAGTAACGATAGCAAAATCGGCAACGGGTATATTGTGATTGGTCAGGTACACCTTCTGCTCGAATTTATCTTTAATTATTTTTAGTATCGATGGGTTTGGGTGTACTGGCAGATCACGAGCGACGAGCTCGTCCAGGGCATCAGCATTGGCCGACTCTATTTCAAATGTTATATAGTCTGCCACTTGTGCAAGCTCTAGTATCTTACCCTTATCTTTAAAGCTTCCTATAATCTGCTCATCTGCTACATATGATGCTGGGCAGTTCTCGGTGGGGTCCAGGACCACCACACGCAAACCAAACCTATGCGCCCCTGACGCTAGCATCTTGCCTAACTGCCCTCCCCCAACTATCCCGATTGTTTTCATATAATTTAATTTTAAAAGTCAAAATAATTCTTATCTGTTTTGTACGCTTCTATTGCATATTTGCAGGCTTCAAAAAGCTCGCCAGGTAAATTGTCTACATCGTACCAATCCCAACCATCACACTTTTCTGGTTCGAGATTTTTTGGTTCACCACTTGCCCAATCAGCTATTAAACCAATATGCACATAGTGTTTCGGTGCATAAGTCTTTAGATTCATTAGAAACTGGAATTGTATGTTTGATATTTCTATACCACATTCCTCCATTACCTCCCTCTTGGCAGTTTCTGTAAAAGACTCCATATATTCAAGATGCCCTCCAGGAAATGCGTATTGGTGGGCCCCATGCGACCCCTCCCTTCTACCAAATAGGACTTTGCCGTCTTTTAATATCATAACCCCAACACCAACTTTAGTTTTGTTCTCCATAAAATGAGTATAACAAAAAACAGGTGTAAAGCAATTTACATTACTTTACACCTGTTACCTTTAATACATAAAATATCTGATGCTCTCCTCAGTCCTATCAAAGGCACCTTGTTGATCATCGTCAAAATTAGAAATTATACTGAAATCCTTTTTATATCTATTCATTGCATCGCAAAAATCTAATGCTGGAGAAGGTTCGTTGGAAAGCAAAATTCTTGCTTGTTCCATTGTCTTATCTTCACGAGTCATAACCCTTTGAAGACGTTCGTCCTCTTCAGCAAAGACAAATATATTCCAAACTCTTGGAAAAGATTTCCTGGCCAAAAGTGCACCTTCGACAGTTATGTCTATAATGCCGTATTTATGCCTCTGAAGTTCAGAATATTGTGTCCCAGAGAAATAGTGATTTGGGTCATCTTTATTTCCGATCATCCCCCAATAAAACAAATCATTGGAGGCCTTGAGTTTAAAAAATTCTTCCTTGGAAATAAAATAATATTCCCTGCCATGTTGTTCACTTTTACGCATTGCACGCGTAGTAAAAGGTACGACACGAGACAATCCTAGATTTAAACCCAGAGCATGATTAACTATTGTCTCCTTCCCCGCTCCGCGAGGACCAGAAACGGTTATGAGCTTTTCCATTGTTTGTTATAGTATTTTTCTTGACTATAACACACACAATGCAATAAGCAATGTTACATATTTAATGCCTTCTTGCCTATATCATGGCGGTAGTACATGCCTTCGAAATTTATTTTTGTACAAGCTTTGTACGCTTTTACTAAAGCTTCTTCAAGCGTTGCACCTGTGGCAGACACACCGAGGACTCGGCCACCATTGGTAACCAATTCACCCTTATCATTTAGTTTTGTTCCTGCGTGAAATACCACAATATCAGTATCAAGTTCGGCTTCATCGATACCAGTTATCACTTTACCCTTTTCATAATTCTCGGGGTAGCCACCCGATGCAAGGACTATCGTACAAGCGTAGCCCTCCTTCCAATTTATCTCGAGCTCTACCAACTTGTGATCAATAACTGCATCGACAATATCAAGCAGGTCAGTATCTAAAAGGCGCATATAGCTCTGTGTCTCGGGGTCGCCGAATCGGGCATTGTATTCCAATATCTTTGGACCATCACTTGTCAGCATGAGTCCTGGATACAAGACGCCTTCGTAATTGTTGCTGTCATGCTCCATACCGACAAGAGTTGGCAACATTATTGTATTCTTTATCATTGCAAATAGTGCTTCGTCTACAAACGGAACTGGTGCGATAGTACCCATGCCCCCAGTGTTCAGCCCCTCATCACCCTCGCCTATCTTCTTATGGTCCTGTGCAGTTGGGAAAGCTTTGTATGTTACCCCGTCGGAAAATGCATGAGTGGAAACTTCCGGACCTGTCATGAACTCCTCTATCACTACTTCGCTACCAGCCTCACCGAAAACTTTCTTTACCATCATATTTTCCAATGCTTCATTTGCTTCATCTAAAGTCTCGGCAATTATCACCCCCTTACCAAGTGCCAAGCCGGAAGCCTTCACCACTATTGGAACACTTTGTTTATTTAAATATTCTTTTGCTTCATCATAATTTGTAAAAGTTGCAAACTTTGCAGTTGGCAAATTGTGAGCTTGCATGAACTTCTTTGAAAATGCTTTTGAGGATTCGAGCTGTGCGGCCGCCTTTGTCGGGCCAAATATTCGCAAACCATTCGCGCGGAACAAGTCCACGATACCTAGTGCTAGTGGGTCGTCGGGGATAGCGAGTGTTACATCAATAGACTCCTTCTTTGCAAAGTCTAATAGGCCTCGGATATCGGTGGCAGAAATTGCAACATTGATACCAATACTAGCTGTACCAGCATTGCCCGGTGCAAAGTATATCTGCCCAGCCCGTGGAGACTGAGCCACCTTCCACCCTATGGCATGTTCCCTACCACCTGCGCCTATTATCAATATCTTTTGCTTTTGCATACAATAAATATATCACAAAATGCCTTGATAAATATGTGTTTATAAAGTTTGACTTACTTAATATTTAATGTTATGTTAAAAGAAAAAATATTAAAAAACATGAAAAAACAGATAGAAACTCTCGTAAAAGGTAAATTTTCTAACGAAATTATTGCCTTGTTGGAAAAAAACTTAGAAGAACATTCTGAGAAACCATTCTCTAGCCAAATAATTCTTTCTTTTAATTTTGGAGAAATTCTGGAATATAAAATTAATAAATCTACTACAAAAATTCTGAAAAATCTTAAACCGCAGAATTTAGAAAAAATTGAATCACCTGAAATTTTTTCTACTATAATTAAAAAACTTTTGGAAAAAAGTGATTCCTACGCGGAAAGTTATTTAGAGGTTATTAGAATTATTAAAAAAGATGGCGAAATATTTTTTGACCCAAAAGAACATGATTCAAAAGATGTGCAAAGGACTCTTTCTGGATTAAATGCTTTTTTACTTAGTCGTGGTTTATTTTACTCTGTAAAAAATACAGGGATAAGAAGAACTTTTACTTTGTACAAATTAAAATTTTAAAAACAGTCCACAATATTGGAGAAAATCCAACTTGTGGATTTTCTTTTTACCCTTTTGGGTATTTTTCTATAGCTTTCTTTTTACATTCTTCCAAGATTACCTCTTCCACACTTTGTACAAGTGGTATATCACGATGAAATTCGGAAACAGTATTATTTATAAAATCTTTCAAAAGTTCTATCTGCACTTCGTGTTCCACTGGCAACATACGAGCCTGCAAAGTTTCTGCGGTATCGTCTGGCAATATCACAACTCTTTTATTTTTTAGTACAACTCCTTCATCAAAGTTTACAGTCACACGGTGGGCTGTAGCCTCGCTATACCAGTCATGATTTGTTTTACGCACGAATTGTAGCCGTGCTTCATGCACACGCATGCCATACATACCCACACCACCAAAGTCGGGCCTGCTAGTATCTAGTGGGCCTGGGTGTTGGTTCACTATCATGCCTTTATAAACTTCGCAGACATTTGCTGGGGTCTTGGCTAGCCATCCATACTGGCCTATAAACTCTACATTCCTCTTTTTACATTCTTCTATTATCCTCTCGCCAAATTCCTCTTCTGTATCAAAATCCTTTCTTTTTATTATTACTATATCTTCGTCTTTTATAGCCAATGCTTTCGCCTTGGCTATACCACCAGCATCCTCCCTACTTGCTATTACAAGCACCGGTTCCACACCAGAAAGTACGCCACTTTGTGTGGCTTTTATAATAGACTGCATTGTGGTTCCCCCTCCTGATATTAATAGTGCGATTTTCATAATTTTTATGGAACCAAATTAGTACTTTCCGAACACCCTCTTCGCAGGCCGACTGGGCCGAGAAAAGCAATTTTCTAGCAAGAAAATATGCGGGGGTTGAGGGGAGTAGCTAATTTTGTGGAATAAAAAATTCATAATTAGTTCTTCGGAACATCATAACTCACCTCGCTTTTCCTCTCCAATATATCTATTGGGTACTCGCCAGTAAAGAATGATGTAGATAGATGATCAGCTGGGATACCCACAGCCCTAACCAACCCGTCTAGTGACAAGTAGTGCAGTGATGTAGCACCTAGATACTCACGAATCTCCTCGACTGTTTTATGTGATGCTATCAGGTCGGACTGCTTTGGAGTATCGATACCGTAAAAGTCTGGGAACTTCACCGCCGGTGAAGAAACCAGGAAGTGAACCTCCGCGGCGCCTGCTTTGAACAAGCTTTCCACCAGCCTCTTACTAGTTGTACCACGCACAATAGAGTCGTCGATAACAGCAACCCTCTTACCTTGTAGCATTTCTGGCATAGGGATCAATTTGAGTGCGACAGAATGTTCGCGTGACTTCTGAGTAGGCTCGATAAATGTTCGGTGCACATAGCGGTTCTTGATCAGTGCCATCTCCATAGGGATGCCAGACTCTTCGGAATACCCTATCGCCACCGACATAGCAGTATCTGGAACTGGCACGACAATATCGACATCGATCTTGTATTCACGAGCAAGCTCGACACCAAAGTTCTTGCGAACTTCGTAAATTAATTTGCCATTCATTACAGAGTCGGGTCGGGCAAAATAAACGTATTCAAATATATCATGCTTCGGTGTTGCAGGTGCAAGAGTTACACTCTCCATACAACCACCAGTAAACACGAGCATCTCACCAGGGGCAACGTCGCGCAACACTTTTGCGCCAACAGTTTTAATAGCACAAGTTTCTGAAGCTACCATATAACTACCATCATCTATCTGCCCTAGTGTAAGTGGGCGCATGCCGTATGAGTCGCGGATAGCTACGAGTTCCCCCTTGTTCATCATGACAATAGCAAAGGCACCAGTAAGAAGTGGGTAGACTTTTGTTACTGCATCCTTCAGGCTCAAACCTTGGGATAGTAGTAACTGTACTGCATCGAATACAAGCTCGGAATCACTACGGTCAGGAACAAGTGCATTATTAGACTGCAAGAAATCTTGCAAAGCTTTTACTGAAGGCAAGTTACCATTGTGAGCAAGAGAAAAGTCGCCACCATTGATAACAGGTTGTGCATGGTCCAGTGCCCCACCCCCAGATGTAGAGTACCTGTTGTGGCCGATACCTATGTGGCCTGGTAGTTTATCGATATCTTCTTCTTTGTAGACATTGGATACGAGGCCGGCACCTTTGTGTGTATACATATTGTTACCGTCGCAAGTTACAATACCTGAAGCTTCTTGCCCACGGTGTTGCAATGCAAACAAGCCAAAAAATATCATACGTGCCAATGGCAGATCATTACCATATATACCGACAATTCCACATTTCTCTTTTAAGTGTTCCATAATAAATTTTGTATTAATGATTTGAAATAAAATAAACCTTTCGAACACCCTCTTCACAGGCCGACTGGGCCGAGAAAAGCAATTTTTCACCAGAAAAATATGCGGGGGTTGAGAAAGGTTGTATTTTATGCAGAATCATTTATTCCTTAAAATAATTAATTGCGTTTTTGAATAAAGTTAAACTGTTGCCGTATTTCTCGAGCTTCTTGCCCTTCCTCTTTGCTTCCTCTTTCTTCATCTGCCAAAGCGGACTATGGTGTGTAAATACTGCGCGCTCTGGGTGTGGCATAAGGCCGAGGATCCTGCCATTTGCAGATGTAACCCCAGCTATGTCATGCATAGCACCGTTTGGGTTAGACTCTAGATTCTGGAAATTACATACCTCACCCTTTGTATAAACAAATGCAATCTGCTTGTTCTTTACCATTGCATTATACTCCTTCTTTTCTATTATGTATCGGCCTTCACCATGAGCGATAGGTAGTGATATCTTCTTTATACCTTTTAACCATGGGCTTGAGCCTTTCACCTCAAGGTCCACCCACCTGTCGATATACTGTGCACTTTTATTGTGGGCAAGCGCACCTGGCACAATACCGAGGGCTGTGATGATCTGGAAGCCATTACAAATACCTATGATCAAAGTATCACGAGCGATAAATGCATCGATTTCTTTCTGTAAGTGATTGCGGAATTTATTGGCAAATGCTTTACCACTACCTGTGTCATCCCCATACGAGAACCCGCCAGGGAATGCCATAATGTCGTATTTGTTCATCATCTCAGGACTCTTGATCAAATCATTAATATGTACGATATCGGCACGGCCACCTGCAAGCTCGAATACGAACTTGGTCTCCTCTTCGCAGTTGATACCATACCCTGCTAGCACTAACACCTTTGGTTTTGATTTTGTCTTTTTCATATAATTACATATTATCTATTTGGCCAGCTTTATTTCTCAACATACTTCTTGCTTCATCTATACTATTTTTTACTTTATTTACTAATGAAGCCACTTCACCCTTTTCTTGTTCGTTTTGAATTTTTGAAGGAATTACTTCAATAGCTGAATATACTCCATTTAATTGTTGTGCCATTTTCCTTAGGCTATCAGTATTTTCACTAAAACGC
This sequence comes from uncultured Candidatus Saccharibacteria bacterium, assembly GCA_964544225.1. Lineage (GTDB taxonomy): Bacteria > Patescibacteriota > Minisyncoccia > Phycocordibacterales > UBA9973 > UBA8515. Next base: position 107,628 of record CAZIZK010000001.1, read on the forward strand.
CCTTTCCCACGATAATTAATATTAAATCCTGCACTTAATTTATTTAAATATTCTGGTAAATTTTTAATATCATTTACAGATTCCAAGTTTTGCATTGCACTACCTATCAAGTTTTCATTATCAAAAACCTGGTTTAATCCACGACCCTCTCTTTCACGCAATTCTCCCATTAATTGTCTTAAACGACTAGTAACTTCTTCTAAAGAACCCTTTAAGTGATGCATTTCTAATTTACTATCTTCAGCATCACTATTCTCCTTTATGTTTATTTGTTTTTCTTTATCTTTTAATTTAGCTTCTAAATCATCTTGTACAAATTTTAAGTCTTCCAATTTTGCTTTTTTGTCCATCAACGACGGGATATCCTCAGAAGGTTCCATGCCTAATTGTGCACGCAATTCATTTAACTTACGAGTATTTTCTTCTATTTCACGCTGAACTTTATCAATTTCTGCATCAACCTTTTCTTTTTCTTGTTTCAGTTTTTCTGGTTCTTCGCTATTTTCAATATTAGGTTTATCCATATTTTCCTTTGATGTTGCAAGCTCACGGTATTGATCTATATTTTCTGCTTTTGCGTTATCTTGCATTGCAATAGCCTCTTGTTTTTCAATTTCAAGATTCTTTTCTTGTTTAGGTTGTATATATTCTTCTTTCATAATTATAATTTATTTGCGAGGTTATGGTAAGCATCGGATAATTTTGTAACTGTTGTATCTACCACTTTATCCTTGCCGTTCTTTATTACAATATTCTTGCCACCCACAGTTCCAATCTTACTAAGTGCTACGCCTTTCATCATGCCCTCGAACTTGTTCATATCCTTCTTTGCTACTGTTACCAATATTCTTCCTTGAGATTCAGAGAAAAGCTTCGCATCTACATGTGTGGCAGTTCCAGCGAGTTTACTAATATCGATATTCATACCCAAGGTTCCACCCACACTTGCACGAGCCAATGCCACTGCAAGTCCGCCAGAGTTTAATGATATTGACGATGCTATTATGCCTTTGCTGATTATACTTTCTAAAGCTTTGTAAGTTTTCAAATTCTTCTTTATATCCACCTTTGGCACATTGTTACCAATAGCACCAGTGTTACCGTATTTATTTATATAATACTCACTTGCACCCAATTCATCATGAGTCTCGCCTATTAGGTACACCACATCCCCTGCATATTTAAAGTCTGGGGTAACAGCTTTGTTGATATCTTTGATCACACTGATAGATGATACAAGTAGTGTCGGTGGGATAGAGATAGCTACAGGTTCCCCCTTTTCATCATAGCCTTTGAAGTCGTTGAACATACTGTCCTTGCCAGATATAAGTGGCGCACTATAACCCACAGCCCCGTCATAACAAGCCTGCACTGCGCGAACCAATTCATATAGTCGAGCCTTATCGTACGATGAACACCAGCAAAAGTTGTCGAGTATCGCCATATGCTTCATCGCCCCACCCACAGCTACGTTGTTGCGGATAGCAGTATCAAGCGATGCAAGTGCCATATGATATGTGTCTATGTCTGAATACGATGGGTAAAGTCCATACGACAACACCACCCCACGCTCGCTATCAAGTACTGGGCGGATCACTTGCGCATCGGTATTAATACTACCCTTCCCCTCCAAAGGCTTTACTACAGAGCCTGCCTGGACCTCGTGATCATACTGAGTAGATATATTGGAATAGCCGGCAACATTCTTGCCTTTTAATAAATCAATAAATTCTTTTGTTCGGTTTGTTGCAAATGAAAGTTTTGGTTCTTTGTGAATATTCTTTACCTCGCGACTTTCCAATTTTGTTTTTGGAAGTCCGTTGTGGAGGAACTCCATATCGATATCCATGATAACCTTGCCATTGTCACGCACCACACAGTGCCCACTGTTTGTAAATTCACCAATTATAGTTGCCTCTACTCCGCGACTAATCATAAGATTGTTGAATTGATTCCATTTATTTTTTGGCACTGACAATGTCATGCGTTCTTGTGATTCAGATATCCATATCTCCCAAGGTGTAAGGCCTGGGTATTTTGTAGGAACTTTATCGATATCTACGATTGCACCTCCACACTCCTTTGCCATCTCGGCTACTGAACAAGATATACCACCAGCACCATTGTCGGTAACACTGTTGTATAGTTCCATATCACGAGCTTCTTTTACTATTGCATCACTCAATTTTTTCTGAGTTATCGGGTCGCCGATCTGCACGGCTGTGGCGGGGCTTGATGAATCCATCACAACCGATGAAAATGTCGCTCCGTGTATACCGTCGGCACCTACACGTCCACCAACTACTACTATATAGTCGCCCTTCTTTGCCTCCTTCTCCCAAGAATTGTGGCCTTTGATTTTATTTGGTATCAACCCTACTGTTCCCACGAACACTAGTGGTTTGCCACGGAAACGGTCATCGTATCGCACGAAGCCTGTTGTAGTAGGTATACCAGAACAATTACCCCCAACATTTACCCCTTTTATAACTCCATCCATAATACGCTTTGGAGGTAGCATCTTTATTGTCTTGTCTTTGTTTCTATATAGTGGGCGTGTATCAAAAGGATCGCCGAAACAATAACCATACATGTTGGCCACAGGCTTCGCACCAAGACCGAATCCGATAGTGTCGCGATTCACCCCCACAATACCAGTAATAGCACCACCAAATGGGTCAAGGGCTGAAGGGCTATTGTGAGTCTCCACTTTGTGAGTGACAATGTATTTATTATCAAACACTATTCCACCTGCATTGTCGGAAAATACTGATACACAGAAGTCGCCCTTGCCCATATCCTTCCTGATCTTATTTGTGGCACCTTTGATATAAGTCTTGTACAAGCCATCTTTGATATCGTCTATCGGGTTTGCAAATATTGTATGCTTGCAGTGTTCGCTCCATGTCTGGGCTAGACTCTCCAGTTCGATATCGGTCGGCTTGCGGTGTAAACTTTTGAAATATTTCTGTATCACTTTCATACTTTCCAAGTCCAGTGCTAGTGGGCCACGGCGAGAACCATTTGGATCCATGATCCCCTGCTTGCCGATATTTACCAACTCTTCGTCGGAAATATTTAAGGACACATCTATCACGCTCTTCTTCTTTGGTAATATAACAGCTGGAACTTCGAGTGGAAGATTGAACCCCTGTTTATTATTGACTTTACTTAGTAACACAATACGAGCACGCTCGATCAAAGAGTTGTGGTTCGCCTGGGCTATCTTGTTTACATCTTCGATATTCAACTTGCCAGCAAGTAAATAAACTTTAGAAGTGTATACAGCATCGCTACCGGCGAATGGCTTCTTTAGTGTTTCAGATATTTCCTCCATCACTGTACGAGCTACGTTGTCGGTAACACCTGGTGCATAACCCACTTCCAATACATAAGAAAAGCCTGAGACATCAGGCATAGTGTTGATAGAGTAAGACTCTAGGTTCTTGTTTGTAAGAAGTGTACCAATAGTATGAAGTTCATTATTATTAAAATGGGCATCAATAAGATACGAATCGATAACTTCTACATTGGTAACTTTGGACTTCAATCCAAGTGCATTGAAAGATTTACAGAGGACCTTGCCTCTGCTGTCAGATACCTTCGGTGCGACATATACGCGATTTATCATATACATATATTAGACTATTTATAGAGCTGTGACAAATATGGTATTATCCATACATGACAACGCCAAAACTTACAGTTTCTGGGTACCGAGGTGTATGGGGCGAGAGCCTCAATACCGATATCGCCACACGCTATGCAAGAGCGTTTGGGATATTTATCTTAGAGCATCATCATAGCTATAAAGATAGTAGTGTAAAACCCGAATTATTAGTAGCGCGCGATGGGCGCGAAAGTGGGGAGATGATAAGTGATGCCATAATACCTGTGTTGGAAGACTTAGGTATATCTGTAATAGATGGCGACATCCTGCCAACACCCACTATCATACTTGCCGTAAAAGAAAATAATTACGACGGAGCGATAATCATCACCGCCAGCCACAACCCAATACAATACAACGGATTGAAATTCGTAACAGATGAAGCCCGAAGTATCAATGAACAAGAAGTAGCCGAAATAAAAAAACACTATGAATAAAACAAACTTTGTAAAGAACCATGTAGACAAGATATTGGAACATATCGATGCCGAAGCTATTCGCAATCGGAAATTTAAAGTGGCTGTCGACATGATCAATGCGTCAGCGTGTGTGGTGGACCCATACCTGTTCGAACAGTTAGGTATTGAATACGTAGCTATCAACAATACTCCCGATGGCAAATTCGCACACACTCCAGAACCGATAAAAGAAAACTTAAAAGATATTTGTGAGCTGGTGGCATCATCGGGTGCGGATATTGGATTCGCCCATGATCCAGATGCGGACCGCCTAGTAATAATAAATGAGAAGGGTGAATATATTTCCGAGGAATACACACTAGGGTTCGGAGTAGAAGCAGTGTTGTCGAAGAACCTTGGCTCCAACGTAGCTATCAATATGTCGACATCACAGATGTGTACCGATATCACAGAGAAGTATGGCGGTAAATGTTACCGAACCAAAGTCGGCGAGTCCAATGTGTTTGCTGGTATTGAACAATACAATGCCATTATAGGTGGCGAGGGTGGCAGTGGTGTTATATACCCTACTATCAACAACTGCAGGGATGGATTTGTCAGTATGTGCCTGGCCCTGGAGCTACTTGCAAAGCGCGGGATGACAGTCAGCGAGCTTGTAAACAGCCTCCCGAAATATTTCATGCATAAAGATAAAGCAAGTATCGAAGGCAAGAACCTAGATGAATTGTATGCAAAATTAAAATCATACTTCCCAACAGGGTTAGTAAATGACCTAGATGGTATCCGCCTCGACTTCCCTGACAGATCATGGATACACCTACGCCCTTCAAACACCGAGCCTATCATCCGACTATTTGGCGAGGCAACAACCAAAGAAAGAATTGAACAACTCTTTAATGAGGCAAAAGAAATACTGAGATAAAATAAAAAAGGCCCTAACTCTAATTCAGGAAAGAGTTCAGGGTCTTTTATAAAAATTTGCGAAGTTAAAGGATCTAAGATTTAATTCGTAATAAACGAGACATTTTAATACGAAATAAAATAAGACTTTTTATTAAGAATTGTGAAATAATACTTTTTGACGAGCCTTTCGAAAAAAAGTAATGGTTACTAAACCAAAATACATGATCAACTTCACGACAATGTAACCCCCACATATTACCAAAAGGACCGTAGGCACAGCTCACCGCACGAATAACACCATCATAACACCTGACATACCATGTGTTATACGTATCATGGTTTTTAATTACATGATTCTGGTCTTCAAGTTGTTGGAAAATTAAATATTTCCAGGTTGCCCACAATTCTTCAGGAGTAATGATTTGATTACCAATTTGTGCGCGGATTTCTCGGTCGTAGAGATTTATCTTGTTTTGGTATTTGATAAATCTCTGCAAGGGTACATTACCAACTAGCTGGGCCGGGACAAAAAAGTGTTCAATAAAACCATTGTCATGGAAAAACTCCATACAATGATGTTTACCTGTCGCAAACCATTCATGCGGATGGAAAGATTCATTAACGTCAGGTATTTCAACATCAGATATTTTAATAATCATTAAATTTTTATTAAGAGTAGTTTGAAAGCATTTAAACATTTTTAATAATTATTGTCAAGCATTAAAATTTCCGATTTGAGTGCGGAGGATGTGCATAGCCAGGGCCGGAGTGCCTAGGGACTGGCCCAGCTCGTGTGCAATAGCGCGCACATATGTACCCGAGCTACAAGATATAACTAATTTTACTATTTGGAATTCTTTATCTGGATCACCATCCAATACTTCATGCCACTTTGCCAGTATCTCCTCTTGACGAAAGTCGCCTTTTACCTGACCGATACTATCGGTAATATATTTCATCAATTTCTTTCCTGTAATTTCTTTTGTCTTTTTTATTTCGATATTTTCTACAAAAACATCGTGGCTCGGGATTTCTATCTCACCCAGTCTCCCCTCGCGAGCCCATTGGAACAATGGCTTGCCGGCAACGGTGCGTGAAGAGTATGGTGGGTATTTCTGATTTATCTTTCCGGTGAAATTTTGTAGAATTCTAGGAATCTCATCCCCGGGATGTAGGGCTTCTTTCATCCCGGGGATGGACTCCTCAACTAACCCCAACAAATCATAAGTATCTGTGGCGAAGCCGAAGAGGACCTCTACCTCGTAAGTCTTTGGCATATTGTTGTATTGGTCCTTCTTTTGGCATTCATCGCCTGCCAATATGATCATAAGGCCCTCGGCCATAGGGTCCAGACGGCCAGCATAGGTCATGGGTACATGGGCATAGGATTTATCTTTATTTTTCACCCTATTTATACAGTCCAATGGGGTCTCGCCGGGCTTTTTATACTCTAATAGATATTTCTCCATATCCTTATACTACCACAATAAATAAGCCATACCGGGATTGACTTTATGGGGTAAATAGGCTAATATTAGCCCCAGGTAGGTACATTATCTCTATCGTTACAAATATTTGAAAGAACGCATAAACAATCAAATAAGGGCAAAAGAGCTCCGAGTTATATCAAGCACAGGTGAGAACCTAGGTGTTTTAAGTTTCAAAGATGCTCTAGATAAAGCTCAAGCCGAGGGGTTGGACTTGATAGAAGTTACTTCTACTACAGTTCCACCCATCGCAAAGATAATGGATCATGGTAAGTACCAGTACGAGAAGAACAAAAAGCAAAAGAAGATGCGTACAGGGGCAAAACCTACTGAAACCAAATCAATCCAAATAAAGATAGCTACAGGTGAGAACGACTTGTCCCTCAAAGCAAAAAAGGCAAGCGAGTGGATGAAGGAAGGCCACCGCATAAAGATAGAACTATTTCTATCCGGAAGAGCAAAGTATATGGAGGAAAAGTTTCTAAGGGAAAGGCTTGATAGAGTTCTGCAATTCATAACAGAACCATACAAGATAGCCGAGGAATATAAGAAGGGTCCAAAAGGTCCAACTATTACAATAGAGAAGGATAATAAAAAAGTAATTAATTAATTTTATGAAAACAAACAAATCACTTACAAAGCGTTTGAAGGTTACAAGAAATGGCAAGATCCTAGCACGTGCTCCAGGGTTCAACCACTTCAATGCAAAGCAGTCACGTACAAAGCAACTAGGTGCTCGCAAGGGTAAGGCTATAAAGCTTTCAAACAAAGATATCAATACACACTTCCAAAGTGCAAATTAATAGGTTTAATATAATTTAAATACAATGACAAGAGTAAAAAGAGGAGTAATGAAGAATAAGAAGCGCAAGAACGTTCTAGCCCAGACAAAAGGCTTTCGTTTTGGACGCAGTACAAAGGAGGCTCAGGCAAAGGAAGCAATCCTTCACGCAGGGTCATACGCTTTTGCACACCGCAAGGACAAGAAGGCCGACGCACGTAGCCTATGGACTACACGTATCAACGCTGCTATCCGCACATTTGACATGTCATACAGTAAGTTCATCGACGTACTGAAGAAGAAGAACATAATGATCGACCGCAAAATACTCTCAACTCTTGCAAAGGAGAACCCAGAGACATTCGCAAGAATCGTATCACAAGTTAAATAAATACAAATAAAAATACCACCTTGTCGGTGGTATTTTTATTTGTATTTATTTACAGTCGATTATTACACTCTCCCCTGCAAGAGGGGTCACAGCAGTGATACCTAGATTATCCTTTATCCTTTGAGCTAGAAACATTGCAGACTTTGGCTCGCCCATTACTACGAATACTTTCTTCAATGTCTTTGCAGAGTTACTGACGAATTCTAATAGGTGTGCTGAGTCCTTGTGTCCAGAGTATCCATGAATGTCGACAACCTTTGCATTTAGTGGTATATCCTGACCCAGTATGTGTAGCTTCTTCTTTCCATCGGCAATAGCACGACCAAGTGTACCTACTGACTGGTACCCCACGAGGAGTATGGTATTGTTCGGGTCAGATAGGTAGTTGTGCTCGTGGTGAACAATACGCCCGCCATTGCTCATACCGCTACCTGCCATGATCACCTTTGGGTTTGGAGTACGTAGTATGGCCTTTGAGTCCTCTGTCTCTTGGGTAAAGTGGAGTCCTGGAAAGTTGAATATGTCATCACCCTTTGCTATCATTGCGCGAGTCTCGTCGTTGAAATACTGTTCATACTTCTTGTAAACCTTGGTCAATTTTATAGCCAATGGTGAGTCTAGGAATATTGGCATCTTTGGGATCTTGCCTTCGTTGGACATTTCGTTTAACTCGTACAATACCTCCTGAGTACGCTCGAGTGAGAACATCGGTACAACCAGTACCCCCTTCCTCTCAAAGTTGTCATTGATAACTTTTGCTAGGTTATCGCGCCTTGTCTCGCGCCCCTCGTGATTTCTGTCGCCATATACTGACTCCATGATCATATAATCGGCATCATTGATAACTTCTGTGTCGTGTAATAGTGGTGCTGGGGAATTGCCCAGGTCGCCTGTAAAGACTATCTTCTTGCCATTGTAAACTACCTCTACCATGCCAGCCCCTAATATATGGCCAGAGTCTTTGTATGAGAATTGGAAGCCATGATCCACATTGATAGCCTGGTGGTACTCTACCCCCTCCCACATAGACATGACCTTCTTTATATTCTCCTCATTGTATATCTTGCTGAGCTTGTGTTCCTTGTCGTGTGAAAGAATATTCATTGTATCTTCGAGCATGAATGCAGAGAGTTCCTTTGTGGGTATTGTAGATATGATACGGCCATTGAAGCCTTCGGCCACCACCTTTGGCAAACGACCAATATGGTCGATATGCGCATGAGTAATAAATATTATGTCTATTTCATTTGCCGGGTATTTAAAAGCTTCCCAGTTTACATCGTCGGCCAATTTCTCGCCCTGGATCAAACCACAGTCAATAATGAACTTCTTGCCATTCCCTTCTATTAAAAAGTTGGCGCCAGTAACAGTACCGGCCCCAGATGCAAATGTAATCTTTAACTTTGTGTCTTTTATTTCTTCACTCATATTTATTATTATACAGCTTTTGTAGGCTTTAAACTATCTTTTATTATGAACAAGCCCATTATGCCCCCAGCCATGTCGAAACAAATATCGGAAACTGTATCGAGCTTGTTCCACACCTGCCCTGCGTATACATTGTTCACTAGGTATTCAAACACTTCCCACCCTACTCCTATGATCAATACTGCGAGCATGATGGCAGATACTGGTAGCATAGAGTACCTAGAAATAGCCCTGTAGAATATATAACCCACCAACAACATGACCACTACCCCACCGAGGAAGTGCATAGGCATATCAAAATACCAGAATATGTAATACCACATAGCCTTCATGGCTATAAAGTTAATAATAGCGACAAATATTATGAGTGTAGCGAGTATGGAGAGTATTTGTTTGCGAGGAATCATAAATATATTATACCAGAAAATAAAAAATCCTCTTCCTTGCGGAAAAGAATCGTTTATTTAGGGCTACTCCCGGAAATATTACCATAGCGTTACGCTAAGTGGGTGTGTTGCAATTAAAACCAAAGCTTCATTTGACGGACGCTCCCCTAAAAAATGTGTTCTAGGTAATACGCCGTAATAACCCTACATAAATTATACCTGAATGATGAACCTATGCAAGTATTTTTACAATAAACCACACCTTTGACACGTATACAAATGTGGTTTAGAAGAAGTTTGACTAAAAATCTGAAAGATATATATTAAGAAGATGAGTAACTCAGAAAAAAATTGTGTCTATTGTACAAAAGAAGATATAAAAGCTCGTGAAATTGTGGGCAACGAGCATGCTTGGGTATTCCCTACCAATATTCCTATTGTGCCAGGGCATGTATTGATAGCCCCACGTAGGTGTGTAACTAAATACGAAGACTTGAATGATAATGAAAAAGAATCTATAGAAAAATTAAGGGTGCAAATAATAAATGCACTTCGTAAAACATTTGGAGCTTGCGGGTTCAACTATGCTTGGAATGAAGAACCTGTGGCTGGCCAATCTGTGCCACACTTTCACCTACACGTACTACCCCGCAAAGAAGGTGATGAGGGTATCACAGAGTACGAACCTCGTAAATTCCTCTACCGCCCTGGTAGCCGTGAAGCGACTCCTGAAGAAGAACTAGCAGAAGTAGTAAAAATAATAAAAGATAATCTGTAAAACAAAAATCCCCCATATAGGGGATTTTTGTTTTAATTATTTCTTGTGTTCAGCGTAGATAAAGTCTGCGTCTATCTTCTGATATTCAAAAATTTCATCAGCTTTAAAGAAACGCTTTACTTCTACTTCACCGTTCTCTACAGAGTCAGATGCGTGTACAATGTTTGATTGTGTAGAAAGTGAAAAGTCGCCACGGATAGTACCAGCATTTGCCTCCCAAGCTTTTGTAGGACCAACAAGCAAGCGTAGTGCAGAGATAGCATTGATACCCTCAACTGCCATAACTACAACTGGACATGCCTTCATAAAATCACGGATACCAGGGAAAAATGGCTTGTCTTTGATATGTGCATAGTGTTCTTCTAGAACTGCATCTTCTATACTCATCATCTTCATACCGATAACTTTCAAACCTTTCTTTTCAACACGGCTAACTATCTCACCTATTAGGTTCCTCTGCACTGCATCGGGCTTGATAATAATCAGAGACTTTTCAAATGTAGGATTCATATAATTTAATCAAAATATTAATAAATAATAAGGTTATCTTAGCAAAAAAACCCTTAAAAATCAACCGTTATTACTTCTTGTATTTATTCATGATTTCCTCTTCGACTTCGTCGCGGTCGCGACCATACTTTAGATATGATAGTTCTTTCAAACTCTCTACAATTGCCGGGTTACCCTGTGGTGGCATGAATGTCTTGATATTGAACGGCTTTGTGGGCTGGCCTTTTACGAGCATCGATACATACGCATTGTAGTTATCGATCTTCATTATGTCTTGTTTGGTAAAGACTGGCTTGAACTTGCTCTCTAGGAATTCGGCATCCTCGGCAGACACGCGGAACACAGCCATAGAACCCACGTTACCGAAGACTGCGTTCTTTATCTTTTCCTCCAGCTGGCTTATGTATTGGTGGGCAACAGTAAGTGATAGACGGTATTTACGAGCCTCGGAAAGGATCGATGAGATAGAGTCTGTTGTAACATTCTGGAATTCGTCGATATATAGGAAGAAGTCATTCATCTTCTGCCCATACATATCCACGCGTGAAAGTGCGGCCATCTGGATCTTGCCCACAAGTAGCAGACCGATAAGGTTCGCATTGATATCGCCTAGGCGACCCTTTGATAGGTTCACGAGCAATATCTTCTTGTTATCCATGATATCGCGGAAGTTGAATACCGACTTTTCCTGCAATACTACTGGGCGCATGATGTCGTTCGATATAAAGTTGTCGAACTTTGAAGTGATGTATGGTACGAAGTTCGCTAGGCTCTGGTCCCCTGTGGTCTGCTCGGCATTTACCCAGAATTGTTTGATGATAGGGTTCTTACATTTTTCCAACTTCATATCACGGAAAGCTTTGTCGGAAAGTACACGTGATATTTCAAGGAGTGTACAGCCACTCTCGGGGTCCTCCATTATCAGGAATGCTGAGTTCTTGAAATATTGTTCGAACATCGGGCCACCACTGGTCTTCATGTCGAACAGTTTATTGAATATGCCCATCAGTTCGTTCACTACGAAAGTCTTCTGCTCGGGATATTTCGGATCAAACTCGAGCATGTTCAGACCCATAGGTCGGGGTGTATACGCTGGGTCGAAATATATAACATCATCAATACGTTCCTTTGGTACATAACTGAGAATATCTTGGATATCGGTACCGTGTGGGTCGATATAGCACACACCATGCCCTGCCCTTATATCCTGGGCGATCATGTTCTTCATAATAGTGGTCTTACCTGTACCTGTCTGACCGATAACATACATATGACGCATACGATCCTCGGATCCGAAATGTATATCGGTAACTTTGCCACGATAGTCGTTGGCGCCTATGACAATACCGTCACTGCCCATCTCCACAGGTGCTGGGGCGATGCCTGCCTTTGCCTGCTTTAGCTGTGGTGAGTCAGATATACTATATGGAAAGTGGAATACGGTGGCCAACTCCTTCAGATTTAATGGCATATGATATGAATCTGAAAATGTTCGATATGAATAATCATGGACTAAACGTATCAATTCTGAGCCTTTTGCTTGATGAAAGTTGAACCCATTGCGATCACTATCAGTGAATTGATTAAAGGAACTTTCAATATCAGATAGCATCTGCTTTGCTCTGATTTCAGTATCAGCAGATGTAACGATACGGATATTGGTAGCCATTATTGTGCTCTTTACCTTTTCCGTTATGGCTTCGACTGCGCGATCATTCACCTTCTTCTCCGGCTTCTTGTTGTTCTTTGCACCAAATATCATATCCTTTGCAAGTTGGCCAAACTCTTTACCGAATTGCCTAGTTACGGATCGGGCTGTGCGCACCGACATACCACTCTTTACATCATCCAGAGCAATGTGTAGGTCCTTTATTACTTCATCGTCCTCCGGACAAATAGTGAACTGTATGGCAGCACCTTCGCCATCTTTCTTTATTTTAGAAAATACGTTAAGGATTATGTTCAGTGGGTCATACTCGATATGATCATATAACTTTATAGGGTAAGCATCGTTGTGTGCGAGCTTTGCATATGAACCAGCCATGGCACTGTCCTTATTAAAAATATTATAATCATCGGTTACTTCCGTAACTTTGGCATGTGAGTGCACACCCAATATCTGCTTTTCAAATAATTCAGCTTTATGTGTAGGTACCGCTGTGTAGAATACGAATTGTTCACTACCTTCAGAGATAGCAATTTCAAGAGTGAAATGATTGCGATTATAATTGTGTCTACCTTCACCGACCGAGTGCATACCAGCATAGAACTGCTCCATAGATGATAACAATTCCTTTAACCCTTTCTTGTTATCCTCGGTTGGTTCTGGCAATGTGATCTCGAACAACTTCATGTCTAGTGACTTGAAAAGTGGGGTCCCCTCCTTTAACCCTGGGACTTTGTGTGTGCTGTATAAATATTGTACTAGGAAGCGATGAAAGTCATCGTCTAGGTGCGGGTTGTTCATACGGGCTACCACTTCCAGTGCATTGCTAACACCTTTACTTAAAAGTATTCCTAGCAATTCCTCCATGTTGTGGTCATGAGGCTCTGGCTTTAGTCGCAATACAAGGGCGTTGACCTCTTTGTCGGGCATGGTAACACTTGGGTGCATAACCTCGCTCGGAGATATCTTCTTGTATTCCGCAATAGCATCGTGGGCTAGGCCCTCTTTGTTTACATACTCGCCTGCTTTATCGAGCTGTTGTTCCTTCTGAGCCAATTGTTCACGCAGATAAGAAAGCTCCTCTTCAGGATTTTTAAATTTTGGAGCATTATTAAAATTAAATGTTTCCATTACATTTTAATTATAACACGAGAAAAGAAATAAAATAAAAAATATATAGACAAATCTAGTAAGTAAATTACAAGCAAGATAAAGACTCGCATATTTTCTTGCTAGAAAATTGCTCTTCTCGCGCCAGTCGCGCTGCGAAGGGCCTTTCCTATGCTTATAATTCACTCCCTAGATTTAAGAAATACGAGTTAGAATCTCTGCTTCGTCTTTTGTTATTAGAACTGTGTGTTCAAAGTGTGCTGCGCGGGAACCATCGGCTGTGCGGATAGTGTATCCGTCGCTTGTGACATTGATACTAGCTTTACCATTTGTAAGCATAGGCTCGATAGCAATAACCATTCCAGGGATCAATTTTGCCCCACGGCCAGCCTTGCCAAAGTTCGGTATATACGGGTCCTCGTGTATTTCGATACCTACGCCATGGCCTGACAACTCACGAACGATACCGTACCTCTTGTGTACGAACTGCTCTATAGCATGGCCTATGTCGCCTACTGTATTGCCATTCTTAGCAGCCCAGATACCTATATCTAGTGCCTCCTTTGTGTCATCTATTAATTGTTGGTCCTTCTTTGACACTTTACCTACTGGTACTGTTATGGCATGGTCGGTAAACAACCCACGGTGCTTGATGCCTAGGTCTATCGATATTATGTCGCCCTCTTTCAATACCACCTTCTTGCTTGGGATACCATGAACCACCTCGGTATTTACTGAGGTACACAGTGACGCTGGGAATGTCCGTGAGTGGCCTTCGGGCTTGTAGTTCAGAAAGGCTGGCTCGTCACCACCCTCTTTGATCAATTTATAGGCATATTCATCGAGCTCCATCGTAGTAACCCCAGGAGCAACCATATCCCCCACCTTCGCCAAAATAGAGGCCAGTCTCCTGCCCCCTTCACGAAGTATCTCTATTTCCTCTTTAGTTTTAATGCGTATTGCCATTAGGCTTATACTACCAAAATAAAGGATTTACACAACCCCGAGCCTAAACCACTTCCTGCTGGTAACAGGATTCACAATATACTATATCTCCATCCTTAGGATTAAAACCTGTTCTAAACTTTTCACTACAAGCTGTATTTCCGTGAGTATGTTTAGCAGTGTTTACGAATTGACCAGTTTCATCTTCTGCCCCAGCACACATACAATGACCGTCGTATAAATGTATTTTAAATCTATCTGAAATTCTTTTTTCATGCCTGCATTCGCTACAGTTGGATGAAATTGGTAAATTCTCATTTTTAAAAAATTTAAACTCATTATCAACCACACGAAATGGCCTACTACATTTATCACACTCTAAAATATCGCTCACGATGCTTTCATCTATATCTTTTATAGAATCTGGTACTTCATTCATTCTTTTAGTGATAGTATATTTACCAGGCTCTTCTTCAATCCAACCATAATTATTTTCTAAAACATATTCCTTTGTCCGGTTAAAATGCTGAATAGCCAAAGAATTATTGTATCCAAAAGAAGCAAACTCAATAGGGAAAAATTCACCGTATTTGTATATCAACCCTCGTGAATCATAATACGGAGTTGTGTTCATGTGTTCTATAATTTTATTCTTTACTTCTATATATTCTTCCTTTGTATGTTGTTTATTAAAAATACAATATTGTTTATTGCGTAAACCCACACAACCGAAACAATCACTACAAGACTTTAGGTGTGTTGAGTATTCCACATTGTTATTGTTCGGCCAACAATCCCAAGCAAATTTTACATTATAAATATTTTCACCACATACAGATGTCTCGTAACACAACTCTACATCCTGACCCCAGATAGAATAATCATAACAATCCTTTATCTTAGCAACCGAAGCGTATTGGCTATATTTAACATCCTCCCCTCCCTTTACCATATATGATTCGGTTACATTCTTGGAGTGACTGACATATGACCCATAAGAGTCTAAATTCTGAAGACCTTGATGATATTTATTTATCTGAGTTTTCCAAAATTCTCGAGCTTTTTCTCCTGCTTCTTTTAATCCAGCTCTAGTATCCAACCTCATTTCAGACAAAATTTTAAAATATTCTTCTTTTGTATATTGTTTATTAAAGATACAATACGAGGCCTTTCTTAAATTCGTACATCCAAAAAGATTATTACAACCAAGACAATCGCGAGAAAACCATAAATTATGAGAATCAACTGACATAATTGTAAAATAGCACTGATAACATTTCTGAAGCCAAAAACACTCGTAACATTTTTCAGAAGAATTTACATGAGAGTTATCTATACAATTTTTAGACAAGAAATAATCATTACCATATAAACAATCTTCAGAGCTATTGGAGTTGAAAACAAGGTAACAATTCTTTAGTGTTGCGGCATTCGCTCCATACGGACTATCCACCATTCGTTCTACATTCAAAGCATAAGCGGGTACATCTCTTTCTAATTCAAAAAACTGCGTGAAAAAATCTCGTGAAAAATCAAAATCTCTACCATATTCCATAGCGTCCCATGAATCACTAAACCATTCTTGGTCAGTCACTACCTTCCTGCTAGCAGACGGCGGATATAATGAAAATATATTTTCACCAGAAAAAGCACTCTGTGCTTTAAAAAGCTTTCTTTCATTTCTAAAAGCAAAGCGTCTTTCAGTTCTACACTCAGGACAAAATGTCGGTGCAGGCACCCCCATCTTCTGATAGAAGGAAAAATCATCTGGTTCGATATTAAAGCTATTCTTACAATTCTGACAGTTACGAGTTTCCATATATATTTTATTGTATACCAATATTCTAGCGAATAACAGTACCTATGAATTGGTCGCCTTTTAGATAAGATTCGAGGTTGGAGAGGTTCTTGCCATTCATAATTACCACTTCCAAGCCTAGGGCTTCAGCCTTCTTTGCTGCTATTGGGTCAAATGGAGCGTTTAGGCCTGGATCCCATTCCTCTGGCAGTATCTTCCTAAAGTCTGCCCAATTCGATTGTTCTATTTTTACTGCATCTGAGAATTTCTTTGGGTCTTTATCATAAGCATAGTCAATATTGGAAAGGTTGATCACAGTATGTGCACCAACAGAACGAGCACAGTGTACAGCAGCCAAGTCGCTACTATTACCCGGCTTCCAGCCTGCAGACATGATTATAGATTTTTCAGTTTGTGGCATTGCATCTGGGTCCAATACTACATGGTCATAAGCCAATTCACCGAATACAGTTCTAAGAAGCTCGGAATTCAAGCGTGTACACGCTATACCGATCCAATCTAGATCTGTACTAGTACTATCCCCTATAGCTTTTGAGGCTTCAATATATGTACGAGCAGTGTGCCCGCCACCAGTTATGATTACAAATTTAAAACCATTGTTTACGTATTCTTTTACAAGATTTGTAAAATCTTGTAAAAAGTCACAGGCTACGTTGTCTGGAACTATGAGTGACCCCCCAAGTGATATAACAATGTATTTATCGTTCTGCATATTATAGGCCAAGTGATTTAATTATATCTGTATGAACTTGTTCAATAGACTGAGCACCATTTATAGTATGAATACGATAGCTCTTCTTATCCTTAAAATAATTCATAGAAGGAATAACATTGTTTATATACTCGTCGAAGCGCTTTGCTATACCTTCGTCAGTGTCGTCGCTACGACCGCGAAGCTTCATGCGCTTTGTTGCCTCTTCTTTATCAAGTTCTATATATACAACATGAACCTCATCCCTTTTATAAAAGTTCATAGCACTCTCAAATGCCTCGGACTGAACAATAGTACGAGGATACCCGTCAGCAATAAAAGAAGTGCCTTCGTTCATGTTGGCTATTAAAATATTTGTAAACAAACTAATTGTTAGAAAGTTTGGTTGTAGGTGCCCTTTTTCTAAAGTTTCCTTTACCAATTGACCTGTATAGTTACCACTCTGTACCACCTTCCTATATTCATTGCCAGTAGAAGTAAATAATACGTCATTAGATAAATTGTGCTCCTTTAAATATTTCTGTAGTAGTTCTACCTGAGTCCCCTTGCCTGACCCTACTATCCCGAAGAAAACAAATGTATATGGTTTATTCATAAATATATTATACTAAAAATTTTTAACATTAAAAAATCCTCCGTTTAGGAGGACTTTTAATACTCTCGCATTGAGAGTTGAGCTTCTGTCTTCTTGATCAGATCAAGCACTACAGAAACAACGATCAACAAAGCTGTACCACCAAGAGCAAAGCTTGTTATACCAGTGATGGCCTTCATAACCATAGGCAACACAGCAATAAGGCCAAGGAAGATAGCACCTACTAGAGTAATACGAGTCAAGATCTTTGCTATATATTCTTGTGTAGCTTGTCCTGGGCGAACACCATCGATAAATGCGCCACTCTTTTGCAAGTTCTCTGCGATCTGCTTTGGATCGAAAGTCACAGCAGTGTAGAAATATGTAAATAGGAATACGAATATAAAGTAGAACAATGAGTATAGCCATGTGTTCTGTACGAACCATAATAGTCCACGAGATATGCTCTGTAAAGTTTCACTACTTGAAGCGGCAAACAAGTTGCCTAGCAACTGAGGGAACATAAGGATAGACAAAGCAAAGATTATAGGGATAACACCTGCCTGGTTGATACGTAATGGGATGTATGTCTTTGTACCACCAGCAACAGACACTCCACGAACCTGCTTTGCATATGTTACAGGGATAGGGCGTTCTGCTTCGGTAATAATAACTACCCCGAGTATTATCAATACACCTACAACTATGAATAGCAAGTACATTGGCAAGTTTGAAATATCAAAAGTAAATATAAATTGTGCAACACTAGAAGGAATAGCAGCCACGATACCAGCAAAGATTATAAGTGACACACCATTACCAATACCATACTCAGACATCAACTCGCCTATCCACATGATAAGCATAGATCCGGCTACTACTACAGCAACGTTCGCAATCATAGTAAATGCTGTTAGGTCTGTTAGTACACCTTGCTTTGCAAGCAATGCTATCAGACTAAAGCCTTGGATAATAGCAAGAGGTACTGTAATCATACGGCCGTACTGAGTGAACTTCTTGCGACCGATCTCGCCTTCTTCCTGATACATAGCCTTTAGTCTTGGAACCATCATAGTAAGCAACTGCATGATAATAGAACCAGTGATATATGGACCAACACCAAGCATGATGATAGATAAGTGTGATAGCCCACCTCCAGAAAATACGTTGAACGCACCCAATAATTGGCTACTTTGTAGAAGCTGATTCAAACGCAAAGTATCCACACCTGGTATAGGGATAGCTGATAGTAGGCGAAATACAATAAAAGCACCTAGCACAAATAAGACACGATTGCGTAGTGCCTTGTCTGTGAACATTGTCTTTAATTTGTGTAAAACTTTTTCCATTACTTTATTGTACCACCTGCGGCCTCGATCTTCACCTTTGCAGACGCTGACACAACACAATCCTCGATAGTCAACTTCTTTGTGATATCCCCTGTACCTAGGATCTTTACAAATGGTAGTTTACCACCTGTGCGACGGATCAAATTCGCCTTCAATAGATCTGTACGAGTAACTGTAGCACCGTTTTCAAATATATTAAGAGCACTTACATTTACAGCCAACGGCTTTTGTACTGTAGAGTTAAAGCGGTAACCACGAAGCTTTGGAAGCTTCTTTATCATGTCGCGGATCTCTGGGCGCTTCTTGTGACCTGCACGAGCATTCTGACCCTTTGTACCACGGCCTGAAGTCTTACCACGAGTTCCTCCGCGGCCTACGAGCTTCTTTGACTTATTTGGTGTCTTTCTTTTTAGTTCGTTTGTTTGCATAAAAATTTATTATTTAACTTCTTTAGACTCTTCCGCTGTTACTGCTTCGAACTTTGGAGTAACTTTTGTACCCTTTGCACGGATCTCGTAAAGTGCTGCGTATGTAGCACGTGCATTGTTTAGTTTGTTCTTACTACCAGAGTTGATCTTTGCTGTGATGTTCTTCAAACCTGCAAGTATTAGCATTTCACGAACAGTAGAACCTGCCACAAGACCCTTGCCACGGTTTGGCATAAATGAGATACGTGAACTTGAGAATTTTGCAAAAGTCTCGTGAGGTATAGACATTTCCTTTGTTGTCTTGATCTTGAACATGTTCTTGCGAGCAGCACGCAAAGCCTTTGCGATAGCAAGTGCTGTGTCGTTACCCTTACCTGTACCAAGACCGATAGAACCCTTCTTGTCACCAATAGCCAAGGCTACAGCGAAACTCATACGACGTCCACCAGATACCACACGAGTAACACGACGAATAGAAACTATCTTCTGGTCAAACTCTGGCTTTGGACGTTCGAAGAATGCGCGAGGCTTCCTGTCGCCACGTGGACGATCACCTGTTGGCGCCCCACCCTTTGAATTGTTGTTATTGAATTTTGGCTTTGTTGTATCCATATTTTTTTCTTATTAAAATTCTAGTCCACCTGCACGTGCAGCATCGGCTAATGCTTTTATGCGACCAGTGTACTTGAAACCATTGCGGTCAAAAACGCACTTCTTGATACCCTTTGATATAGCCTGCTTTGCTACCTCTGTACCTACAGTCACACTGTGTTCAGACTTTGTACCCTTTTCGATACCCATATCAGAAGCTGATATGATTGTAACATTCTTCAAGTCATCGATAAGCTGAGCGTAGATAAACTTGTTTGAGCGGAATACAGAAAGACGTGGACATTCTGAAGTACCAGATATCTTTGCACGAATCTTTCTCTTTAGTCTTATTCTCTTTTCTTGTTTTTTGTTCATAATAGTTTAATAGATTATGCAGCCTTCTTACCTTGCTTGCGACGGATAACTTCAGTGTCATAGCGGAAACCTTTACCCTTGTATGGTTCTGGCTTCTTCATTGCACGTACAGATGCTGTGAACTGACCCACCATTTCCTTGTCGATACCTGTAACTGTGATGTTGTTCTTTTCTGCTGTAACTGTTAGACCTTCTGGGATCTCTACTACCACTGGGTGTGAGAAGCCTAGAGCCAATTTCAAAGTCTTGCCTGCAACTTCACTCTTGAAACCAACACCTTCTAGTATTAGCTTCTTTGTGTAGCCTTCACTTACGCCATTGATCATGTTCTTCACGTGTGAAGCGTATGTACCCCATAATGCACGGTTCTTCTTGTCGGACTCACTCTTTGGAGTAAATGTGATCTCTGAGCCGTTGATGTTGATTGTTACGTCACCAGGAAAATCACGGGTTAGAGTCCCTTTTGATCCTTTTGCAGAGAAAGTAGTGCCTGTTAGCTTTACTTCTACACCTGCTGGTATTTGTATTGTTTGTTTTCCTACGCGTGACATAAAATTTAATTATTTATTACCAGATTTTGAATAAAACTTCACCGCCGACTTGTTCTTTGCGTGCTTGCTTGTCTGTAAGTATACCCTTTGGTGTTGTAAGAACCATAGTACCGTGACCATTACGAACTGAACGGATATCCTTTACACCATTGTAAACACGTAATGATGACTTTGAGATACGCTCTGTCCCTACTACACGAGGAGTACCATCTGCTGTATACATAAGCTCAAGTTCAAGTACTGGGAAGCCCTTCTTCATCTTCTTTGAAGCAGTCTTTATGTAGCCTTCACGTACTAGACATTCTGCGATAGCCATCTTTATGTTTGAATAAGGAACAACAACAACCTCGTGTGCACGAAGGCTTGCGTTCTTTATCATATTTATCATGTTTGCTATTTGGTCCATATTGTTTAAATTAAAATTAGTTCAGAATTGTTACTACTATTACCAAGATGACTTGCGAACACCTGGAAGCATACCTTCGTTTGCTAACTCGCGGAAGCAGATACGACATAGGCCGAAATCTCGCATAAAGCCTCGTCCGCGACCACAGCGAAAACAACGATTTGTCTCTCGTGTAGAAAACTTACTCTTCTTATGATGTCTTGCTAATACTGATGTTTTTGCCATATATAAATTAAATTAGGATTTCTCCCTTCTAGAGTACGATATCTCACTTTTGTTCTTAAAAGTCTAAACCTAGGCTCTTAAGGAGTAAAGTGGATCTATATCTCCAGTTCCCCTATACTAGCAGAAACATATTTCAGAGTCAAGTACTAATTAAAAATCCCTCAGATGAGGGATTTTTAATATTATTTCTTGAATGGGATACCTATAAGTTTGAAGAATTCTGTTGCTTCTTTCTTTGATTTTGCTGATGTAACTATTGTTACTGCAAGACCGAATACATCCTTCAACTCTTCATCACCTGTCTCAGGGAATATAGTGTGCTCCTTGATACTCATTGTAAGGTTACCGATATCGTCCACGATCTTTGTATCAATACCACGGAAGTCCTTTGTACGAGGGATGGCTACATTTATAAGCTTGTCTAGGAATGTATACATACGTGCACCACGTAGAGTCACCATAACACCGATAGCGTCGCCTTGGCGAGTCTTGAAGCTTGCCACAGACTTCTTTGCTGTACGGACAGATGGCTTCTGACCTGTGATCTTTGCCAAACGGCTAGATACGAATTCATTGCGGTTCTTATCCTTCTTTATACCACTACCTGTACCTGAGGCCACGATCACCTTCATAACACGAGGCGCTGACATAACACTCTTGTATGCAAAAGACTCTTTCATTGTCTTGTATGCGTTCTTCTCTTTTTGTTTTACAGTTTCCATAATATTTTAATTATTGCTTCTTAACATTTGAAGCGTTTATAGGCATAGCCATCTCTATTACCTGACCTTTACCACTCTTCTTTGTAGCTTTCTGACTCTTCTTCTTCATATTGATACCTTCAACAACAACCATATTCATAGTTGGAATTGATTTTATGATCTTGCCTTTCTTTCCCTTGTCCTTACCTACAAGAATTATTACATTGTCGCCTTTTTTTACTTTCATATATTTATATTACCTCTGGTGCTAATGAAATAATCTTCTGGTAACCACGCTCTGCAAGCTCGCGAGGCATAGGGCCGAATACACGACCAGCCTTTGGTTCCTGCTTGTCCTTTTCAAGGATTACTACTGCGTTGTCATCGAAACGTATGTATGAGCCATCCTTTCTGCGGAAAGCATTTGTAGTACGAACTACTACAGCCTGCAATACATCCTTCTTCTTTACACCCTTGCGAGGCTCAGCTACCTTTACTGACAAAACAACACGGTCGCCAATGTATGCATAACGACGCTTTGAAGAGCCGAGTACTTTGAACACCTTGCCAACTTTACCGCCGGCATTGTCTGTTATTTTTACTACTGTTCCGTCTTGTATCATATAATTATAATTAACCTATTACTTTAAAATGCTTGTCTTTTGATATTGGACGAGTCTCTTCGATAAGAACTGCATCCCCTACTTTCTTTGTATTGCCTGCGTCATGAGCCTTGAACTTCTTGCTGATCTTCAAACGCTTTAGGTACTTTGGGTGCTGAACGAAGCGTGTTACTGATACTACGATTGTATCCTTCATCTTGTCTGAAGTAACTATACCTTTCAATACTTTATTCTTTTGTTTGTTGTTTGTTTCCATAATATTATCTTGCTACTACGCGAGTCTTTACTGGTAATTTTGTCCCAGCCTTGCGAAGAGCTTCCTTTGCAATAGCTTCACTAACTCCATCAACTTCGAATATTATACGTCCTGGGCGGATTTCTACACAGTAACCGTTCGGATCACCTTTACCACTACCCATGGGTACCTGTGCTGCCTTGATTGTAAATGGTCGGTCTGGGAATATACGGATCCATAGGCGACCTGCCTTTGTGATAGTACGTGAAAGAACTTTACGTGAAGACTCGATCTGGTTACTCTTTATGCGACCTGCAGACATTGACTTTAGTCCGTATGATCCGAATGCAACAGTACTACCACGCATCTCTGGTGTTAGCTTCGCCATATTCTTGCGTCCTGTTTGCCATTTTCTAAATTTTACTTTCTTTGGTACTAACATAAAAATTATTTTTTATCATTAAAAACTTCACCACGGTATATCCAGACCTTGATACCAATATCACCGTAACTCATGTGTGCCTTCTCGCGAGCAAAGTCTACGTCTGCACGGAAAGTCTGTAGTGGGATAGAACCCTTCTTTATCTGTTCTGTACGAGCGATTTCAGCACCACCAAGACGGCCTCCTAGGAATATACGAGCTCCTTTTACTCCACGAGCCTGCATTACCTTCTCGATTGTCTGCTTCAATACACGGCGGTATGGTAGACGCTTCTCCAAACCTTCGGCGATCATACATGCAACGATTGCTGCATCTGCATCTGGGTTTGTAACTTCTACTATGTCGAATTTCAAATCGTCAGGAGCATTTACCTTGCGCTTCTTTAGGTATGTTACCAATTCAGTCTTCATCTTTGTTGCGCCATCACCACCACGGCCAATGATCATACCTGGGCGTGAAGTGTGCACCATTACCTTTGTACTCTTACTGTTGCGTTCGATCTCTACGCGAGATACGTAGAATCCACGTAGCTTCTTGTGCAAGAAGTCACGGATAAGAACGTCACTTGCTAGCAAGTCCTTGTAGTTCTTGTCTGCAAACCAGCGACTCTTCCAATCGCGTAGTGTTACAAGTCTATGTGCATATGGGTGTACTACTTTTGACATATATTATTCTTCTTTGGCCTCGGCCTTCTTAGCTGATACTTTCTTTGTTGTTTTGGCTACTGCCTTCTTTTCTGTCTTTACAGGCTTTGCTTTTATAGACTTCTTACCTTTTGGTGTGCCCTCCTTCAATGTTAGCAATACATGACTTGAACGCTTGTTGATACGAGAAGCAGATCCACGAGCACGAGGCATAAAACGCTTCATTACAATACCTTTGTTTACTGTAACACTCTCGATTATCAACTTGTCAGCTTCTACACCATTGTTTATCTTTGCATTTGCTACTGCTGAGTCAATAAGCTTTGTTAGCGGAAGTGAGGCACGGCGTGGTAGAAAAGCAAGCTCTGTCTTTGCATTTGCTATTGATTTACCCTTTATAAGGTCACACACTAGGCGGACTTTACGAGGTGACTGTCTGTAGTTTTTAAGCATTGCCTTCATATAGTAGTATTATTTCTTCTTAGTGTCTGATGCGCCTTTAGCCGCTTTTGCTGCAGTTATCTCGGCCTCCTTCTTCTTCTGTTCTAGTTCCTTTTGCATTTTACCTCCATGGCGAACGAACTTGCGTGTTAGAGAGAATTCGCCAAGACGGTGACCTACCATGTCCTCAGATACCAATACTTCAACATGAACCTTGCCATTGTGTACTCCGAAAGTAAAACCAACCATTTCAGGTGGTATTACGCAGGCTCTTGACCATGTTTTAATAACCCCTGTTTCTAGGGGCTTCTTGCCAGCTATCTTCTTTAGAAGGCGCTGGTCAACGTATGGACCTTTCTTTAGTGATCTTGTCATTTTCTGTAATTAAAATAGCTCTTACGAGCCAGTTCCCCTATACTAGCAAATTAAAAATAAAAGTCAAATTTTATCCCCCATACTGGCAAATATCCCCCACCCTTTGACAAAACCCCTAAATAAGGTAGTATGTGGAAAAACAAAACCAAACACAATATGAACAGAAACAGAGTAGCCCAACTTCTTTTAGAAATCGGTGCAGTAAAACTAAACCTTGAAAATCCATTTACTTGGACATCAGGTATCGAAAGCCCTATCTATTGCGACAACAGAATGACCTTGTCAGATATTGCAACACGCAACCTGATCCGGGATTCATTGATCGAAATGGTTAAAATTCATTTCCCAGAAACAACTATGATTGCCGGTATTGCAACTGGTGCCATAGGACACGCAGCAATCGTAGCGGACCACCTTAGACTACCTTTTTGTTATGTTCGCCCTGAACCAAAGAAACATGGTATGAAGAACCAAGTTGAAGGCTTCATACCAAAAGGCAGCAAGGTTCTAATGGTTGAAGACCTTATCTCTACCGGCAAAAGTAGTATCCAGGCAACACAAGCTGTAAAGGATTGCTTGAAGCAAAGAGGAGATACAGATTCAGAAGTGATAGGACTGATTGGAATATTTGAATATGGATTCACTTCTGCTAACAATAAGTTTGTTGATGAAAAATTGGAGTACATGACTATAACAAATTTCTCAACATTGGCAAAAGTAGCTAATGAAACTGGCAAAATCAGTGATACTCAGTTGACTGAAGTTTACCAATTTGTATCGAACCCTATGACTTGGCGCAATAATGCGCAATTGTTGGCTCAAAAGAACCAACAAACAGAAACTCCAAACCCAGATGAGGTAGCAGCATTAGGGCATTCCTAAAACCCAGGCTTCGCCTGAACAAAAATAAAAAGCGTTACGAGAGTGAAAACTCAAGTAACGCTTTTTTTATTTTAAATTTTACAAAATTTTTAATGTAAACTTGGTAGTTCTTTGTTTAAGCAGGTAAAAATATTATTATGCCAAAACTGGGCTTTGCTACCGGCAACTTCTGCAAAATCGTCCGCAGTAGAAGCATACAGAATGTCTCGGGAAACATTCACGAGGAAATTATTTCCCCCAGCATTGTCTACAGATGCCTGCAAATCACCCTGTTGTGTACCAACTCCTGGTATTAATAAAGGCAGATTGTTTGCATAACTACGAACATTCGCAATTTTTTCAGGAACAGTTGCGCCTGTTACCAGAGCACAATTGTTATTGTAATTCCAATCATTCTGCACATTACGTGCAATAATCTCATACAAAGCATGCGATAAACCAGTTCCAGGAATTGCAATACGCAGATCCTGAAACTCATCTGCGCCTTCGTTGGAAGTGCAACACAAAATGTAATTCAGCTTATCCTTGCGGTCCAAAAAAGGCTTCATTCCATTCCAACCCATGAATGGCGATAATGTCACAGCGTCAGCACCCAGGTAATCAAAGATGAATCTGGCCCAGTGTTCATTTGTGTTACCAATGTCCCCAAGCTTTGCATCGGCAATTATTAAAACTTCCGGAAAGAATGTCTTGATATATTCAATCGTTAGTTTCGCAGCTTTTATGCCACGGGCCCCTTGGCTGGCATAGAATGCAATATTGGGTTTAAAAGCACAAGCAGTATGTCCAGTTGCCTGGATAATCTTTTTGTTGAACTCGACCAATGAAAGGTCAGGGTTTACATGACCATTAACCATACCCGACCCTTTATGGATACGCTGTATGTGTTCTGGGCACTTGGAAATGTCAGTATCTAAACCGATACAAAGGTTGAATCCAGCGGCAATCCTTGCGGCTAGTTTCTCTTGAGCTGAAAGTGTGTTCATGATTTTTTTTAGGAATTTGTTTGTCTACAAACTACCACACACCCACACAAAAGTCCAATTAGAAAAGATTAAATACTTTAGGGAGAAATATTATCAATCCGATGATAGCTGCCATGATAGAGGTGATCAGTACCGCCCCAGCGGCCACGTCCTTCGTGTCACGAGCGTATGGGTGGTGTTCTGGACTAGTGAGGTTCATATCGATCTCGATAGCGGTGTTGAAGGCCTCAGCGGCAAATACGAGGAATACAGATATGGTAACAAATATCCACTCGACAGATGATATAGACAACAATATGCCAAGTATACCAACTATGACTGTCATCAATAGGTGTAGCCAGAAATTGTGCTCGGTTCGGATAACAAGAAGTATCCCCCGCATAGCATGAGTCAGGCTCTTTGCCTGAGTAACAATAGAGAACTTTTTCTTTCCAGAAATGTGAGACATAAATATATTATAACAAAAAATCCACACATTGTGTGGATTTTTTGTTTATGCTTTTTATTATTTGTTCTTCTTGCCAACCTTTCTGCGTGATACGATAAGGCGGTTTGAGTACTTCTTTGGAGTACGAGTCTTCTGACCCTTGCCTGATGGCTTACCCCACTTTGTCTTCGCACGGCGTAGACCACGTCCTTGTGCACCTTCACCTCCACCGTATGGGTGGTCAACTGGGTTCATGGCAGAACCACGAACTGTAGGGCGGATACCCTTCCAACGTGAACGTCCAGCCTTACCATAGTTCTGAAGCTTGTACTCAGAGTTTGAAACTTCACCGATACATGCGTAACATTCCTCAGGAACCTTGCGAACTTCACTTGATGGCATCTTGATGTTTGTGTAACCCAAGTCGTTAGCAACCACTTGTCCGAATGATCCTGCAGAACGCACTAGCTTTGCGCCACCCTTTGGCTTTACCTCAATATTGTACACGAATGTACCTACTGGGATAAGGCGTAGTGGTAGACGGTTACCAGGAGTTAGTGAGGCCTTTGCTGATACGATAAATGTATCACCAGCCTTCACACTCTTAGGAAGTACTACATAGCGCTTCTCACCATCAGCATACACGGCTAAGCCGATAAATGCTGAACGGTTTGGATCGTATTCAACAGAAGTTATCTTTGCAGGTATCTCCATCTTGTTGTAAACAAAGTCTATCTCACGATATAGGCGCTTGTTACCACCCCCTTTGTGACGCATAGTTATGCGACCCTGGTTGTTGCGTCCAACTGAACGCTTGAACCCATGAGTCAATGACTTCTCGGGAGTAGCTGTAGTCAAAACTCCACGGTATGTAACTGTAGTCTGGTGACGCTTTGATGGTGTTGTTGGTTTGTATTTCTTCATATATTTATGCTATTGCAATTTTATCGCCCTTCTTTAAATATACGACCGCTTTCTTACCACCCTGCTTTGTACCCATCTTGCCACGTACGAAAACTACCTTTTCCTTACGTATTGTCATAGATATCTTTGCTGGTGTAACTTTATAAAGGGCTATGATAGCCTTCTTTACTTCTGTCTTGTTTGCATTCTTTGCTACGTTGAAAGTGTAAACACCTTTTTCTGCGCCAATAGCTGCCTTTTCAGTAATGCGAGCTCCTAGGATAACAGAACTTTTTACAACTTCTTTTGCTTCAACTTCTTTTGTATTCTTTTTTGTTTTTGTTGTAGCCATATATTATTTCTTTGCCATCTTACCACCCAAGAAAGCAATACTCTCCATAGGTTGTACCATGACTATAAATTTGTGTGTTACGACATCAACAGCACTAAGATTACGAACTTCATCTGTTTCTACAGTTGGGATGTTTGAAAAACTCTTCTTCAATACTTCAGTCTTTGCAGGGAAAGTGATTAGTGTATTGACCTTCTTACCACCTACAAGACGCTCGAAGCCTTTTATCTTTGATAGGTTTGCAAGTGTTGCAACTGCATCCTTTGTCTGTATCTTACCGAATGTTATTTCATCTACGAACAAGATCTGGCCTTTGCGTAGCTTCTCGGACAATAGAGTGTACAGAGCCTTTGCACTTGCCTTCTTGTTTACCTTTTGTGAATAGTTCTTGTCATTGCGAGGACCATGAGTCACACCTCCACCCACCCAGATAGGTGATCGAGTAGAACCATGACGAGCCTTACCTGTACCCTTTTGCTTCCAAGGCTTGCGGCCTCCACCACGAACCTCTCCACGAGTCTTCGTATGTGCAACTGGTGTACGAGCATTGGCTTGCATCGCTACAACTGTCTGGTGAACCAAGTCTGCATTCCATGACAAGCCGAAGACTTGCTCTGGCAATGTGATTGGACCCACCACTTTTCCTTTTTGATTGTATACTTGTGCTTCCATATTATGCGACGATTTCTATGAGCGTTCCGCGTCGTCCTGGAATCGCACCTTTAATTAGTAATTGGTTATTGTCTTTGTCGACTGCAACTACTTTCAAGTTCCGAACTGTAATTCGGTCGCCACCTGTGCGTCCTCCCATGCGCATACCTTTTGGTACACGATTGCGAAGACCTCCACCGATAGAACCTGGTTCACGCTCAGAGTGCTTCTGACCGTGTGAACGAGGACCTCCGTGGAAACCATGGCGCTTCACTACACCCTGGAAACCCTTACCTTTTGAAATACCAGATACAGTAACTGTGTCGCCTGTCTCAAATACGCTCACATCTACTGTGTCGCCTATTTGCATGCCATTGGCATCACGGAATTCATGCAAGTGCTTGTAAGCACCTGTCTTCACGTGGCCAAGGTGTGCCTTTGTACTGCGCTCCTTCTTCTGATCTTCGAAGCCGAATTGGATAGCACTGTAGCCATCAGCGCCGCCGTCTTTTACCTGAGTGACCACTATCGGACCAGCGTCAACAAGTGTCGCTGGAACGACAGTACCGTCAGCGTCAAAGTACTGCACCATATGCTGTTTTTTACCAAGAATAAATTTCATAATTGATTACATCATCTTCACGTCAATATCCACGCCGGATGGGAGAGAAAGATTTGTTAGTGCTTCGATAGTCTTAGCATTAGGGTTAAGGATATCTATAACGCGCTTGTGTATGCGTATCTCGAACTGCTCACGAGCGTTCTTGAATACGAATGAAGCACGGTTCACTGTGTATTTCTTTATCTCTGTAGGTAGAGGGATAGGTCCGACTATTGTTGCATCGTAGCGCAAAGCTGTATCGATGATCTGCTTGACTGAAGTGTCAAGAATCTTGTTCTCGTACGCTCGAACACGGATGCGGAGTCTTACCACGCCATCTTCCTTCCCTTTCTTTACGGTATTTGGTTTTGATTTTACTGTTGTCATTTTTAATTGTTGTAGACACTAGGTTCTATAAAAGCACCTAGGAGCTAACTTACGCGATAATCTTTGTTACAACTCCTGCACCTACTGTCTTGCCACCTTCACGGATAGCGAAACGAGTGTTGTCTTCTAGAGCTACTGGAGTAACCAACTTTGCAGTTAGCTTTACTGTGTCTCCTGGCATAACCATTTCTGTACCTGCTGGAAGAGCACATTCACCTGTAACGTCTGTTGTACGGATGTAGAACTGTGGCTTGTAACCAGAGAAGAATGGAGTGTGGCGACCACCTTCTTCCTTCTTCAAGATGTAAACTTCACATTCAAATTCTGAGTGAGGAGTAACAGTACCAGCCTTTGCAAGAACCTGACCACGTGTTAGGTCTTCCTTCTTCAAACCACGTAGCAATATACCAGCATTGTCGCCAGCCATACCTTCCTTCAAGTTTTTGTTAAACATTTCGATACCTGTAACTGTAGTCTTTGCTGTATCTTTGATACCAACGATTTCGATTTCTTCACCTACCTTCACAATTCCGCGTTCGATCTTACCTGTAACCACTGTTCCACGACCTTCGATAGAGAATATATCTTCGATAGGCATTAGAAATGGCTTTTCTGTATCACGAACTGGTAGTGGAATGTATGTATCAAGAGCATTTACAAGTTCCATGATCTTACCTGACCATTCATCTGTATTGTCAGCAGCCTCAAGAGCCTTCAATGCTGAACCACGGATAACTGGAGCAGTTGCACCATCAAAACCTTGCTTTGTAAGCAATTCACGGATTTCCTCTTCAACTAGGTCGATCATATCCTTATCATCAACCATGTCGCACTTGTTCAAGAAAACGATGATCTTTGGAACACCAACCTGCTTTGCAAGCAAAACGTGTTCACGAGTCTGTGGCATAGCACCATCTGTAGCAGCCACCACAAGTACAGCACCGTCCATCTGAGCGGCACCAGTGATCATGTTCTTAATATAGTCCGCGTGTCCTGGCGCATCGATGTGAGCGTAGTGACGAGTTGGAGTTTCGTATTCATTGTGAGAAAGCGCGATAGTAATACCACGAGCCTTTTCTTCTGGAGCTGAGTCAATAGCATCAACGCCTTTTAGTTTAGCACCATACCCTTCTCCTGCACGAGATAGTGTCTGAAGTAGAGCTGCTGTTAATGTTGTTTTCCCATGGTCAACGTGGCCAATAGTACCTACGTTTACATGGGGCTTTGAACGGTTAAATTCTTCTGCCATATGTTTATTGGTTGATATTCTGAATCGGGGCTATAAAATGCACCAATTCGGCTTACCAACATAAATTAAATAATAAAAAGCGCATAAATTGCGATTACCCCCTATACTAGCAGATTCTGGATAAATGTCAAATATAAGCTTTCCAGGTAAGAAAAAAGGCACCCTGGGGGAGTGCCTTTTGTGTAAAAATAAAATCTTTATGATTTTTATGAATTAATTAATGTACCAATAAAAACACATATATATGCAAAGATAAGACTCAATAAGATAGGTAAAATAAATTTGTACCCTGGTAAATCCCAAACAGACCTCAAGCCTCTTGGGATTTTATGTTTATCTGCATAAATGTGCATCCTTATACCAATGTAAATAACAAAGAAACTCAAGAATATGAATACAAAACAAAAAATTATCATACTATTGCGAAAATAGGTAGGACTGTTTTTAATGTAATCATTAAATTCTAAAGTTTCCCTATTAAAACAAAAGCCTTTTTCCACATGAATACCTTTTGTAACAAGGAAAGGACCTTGAAAGCCAAAATGGAAATCTATAAGATTTGTCCTTTTTGTAAAAGTATCCCTGTCTGTGTTTAACATGGAAACAATCGTATCGATTGTGTAACGTATCCGGTCATGGCTTGTAATATACTTTGGAATATTCAATCTTTTTAAGATTTTATCATCCTTTGTAATATAGATTTTTTGGGTTTTACTAGACCAAAAAAATTCCAGTTCTTCCGGCTTGGGTTCTGGTGCTTGAAGCTGCGCCATAGAGCTTTGTGTGAATCCCCCTATCAGGAGAATAAATACGGTCAAGATGAATTTCTTCATGATTTTTTCTTTTTTTGTTTGTTTGAACTCAGATTACATATAAATACCAAATAAGTCAAATCACTTATTGACATATTGAATTTTAAATACTAGTATGAACAAAAAACTAAACAGACAGAATTATGAAAAAAAATCTTTATTTAATCGCAGTTTTACTGATATTCTCCTGTGGAACATCAGATGAAGTAAAAATTGTGGATCCAAACCCAGGACCATATGTTTTTAAAAAAGTTACAGTTCAAGGTTCAGGGGGTTATCATGAATTTCTATTAGACACAAACATGGATGGTAATGGTGACCTATTGGAATATAACCCTGATCTTAGCACTCAAGCTCTTAAAAAGGGAGATACTATAACCATAGAATTCTGTGCCAAGTGCCAAGACCAGGTAAAAAACTTCTACAAATAAACAAAAAAACTTCCGAAAAGCAAAAAGCTTTTCGGAAGTTTTTATTTATACACACAAATGAATCTATAAATAAATATAATTACTATTATTTACGTCCGGCGATGATTGTCTCGGCAACGTTGTTTGGAACGATGTCATAACGTAGGAATTCCATAGTGAATCCTGCGCGACCTTCAGTCATAGAGCGAAGTGTTGTCATGTATCCAAACATTTCAGATAGTGGCACCACTGCCTTTACAGCTTGGTTCAAACCACGAGCCTCCATACCTTCGATCAATCCACGCTTTGCAGATAGTGAGCCTGTTACGTCTCCCATGAACTTGTCAGGTGTAACCACCTCTACCTTCATCATAGGTTCCAATATCACTGGACGAGCTATCTTACATGCGTCTTGCATAGCCATACTTGCTGCGATCTTGAAAGCCATTTCGTTAGAGTCCACATCGTGATAACTACCGTCGTATAGATCTACAGATACATTTACCATCTTGAACCCTGCTAGAACTCCACGATCCAAACCTTCACGGAATCCCTTTTCACAAGCTGGAATATATTCCTGTGGTATAGCTCCTCCTTTGATTGTGTTTACGAATTCGAAATCCTTTTCACGCTTTACGTTCTTTGGAATATTGAATGGGTCTGCATCCATATCCATAGGCTTGATCTTGATACGTACGTGACCATAGTTACCGCGACCTCCAGACTGCTTGATGTACTTACCTTCTACATCGGCTGTGCCTGTGATAGTCTCGCGGTATGCTACTTGTGGCTTGCCCACATTTGTCTCCACTGAGAATTCGCGCTTCATACGATCTACGATGATTTCTAGGTGCAATTCTCCCATACCTGCGATGATTGTCTCGTTTGTTTCTGAATCAGTAGACACTTTGAATGTTGGGTCCTCTTGTGCAAGACGGTTCAGTGCCATACCCATCTTCT
This sequence comes from uncultured Candidatus Saccharibacteria bacterium, assembly GCA_964544225.1. Taxonomy (GTDB): domain Bacteria; phylum Patescibacteriota; class Minisyncoccia; order Phycocordibacterales; family UBA9973; genus UBA8515. The sequence goes on from CAZIZK010000001.1 coordinate 141,213, forward strand.
CCTGGTCGGCCTTTGTCTTTGGTTCTACACGTAGTGAGATAACTGGTTCTGGGAAGACGATACGGTATAGCTCGATAGGACTTGCTTCGTCACAGATAGTGTCAGAAGTGATAGTGTCTTTCAAACCTACAGCGGCCGCTATTTCACCAGCGAACACCTTCTTTACCTCTTCACGCTCGTTCGCATGCATACGCAATATACGGCCGATACGTTCCTTGCTACGAGTACGAGGGTTGTATACATAACTACCAGCGGCTACACTTCCAGAGTAAACTCGGAAGAATATTAGCTGACCAACGAATGGGTCAGTAGCCACTTTGAAAGCAAGCGCTGAGAATGGCTCTGTGTCTGAAGCCTTGCGGTCCATCTCCTGCTCTGTGTCTGGGTCGATACCTGTGATAGGTGGAATGTCTAGCGGACTTGGTAGGTAGTCTACAACAGCGTCTAGTACTAGCTGAACACCCTTGTTCTTCAATGCACTACCAGCAAATACTGGGAAGATCTTGTTGTCGATAACAGCCTTACGCATCATAGCCTTTAGTACATCGTATGATGGGATCTTGCCATCAAGATACTCTGTCATAACAGCATCGTCTTGCTCCACTATCTTCTCGATAAGTTCTGCGTGATACTTCTCGGCTTCGGCTTTGTATTCCTCTGGAATATCCTTCTCGATTACATTGCCTCCCATTTCACCTTCGAAGTAGAATGCCTTCATCTTTAGTAAGTCAATAACACCTTCATGCTTTTCTTCCAATCCAATAGGGATCTGCATACGAACTGCATTGCGGTTCAAACGATCAAGGATTGTCTTGTAAGAGTGTTCAAATGAAGCACCTGTACGATCAAGCTTGTTCACGAAACATATACGTGGAACAGAAGCTTCATCAGCATAGCGCCAGTTTGTCTCGGACTGTGGCTCTACACCAGCAACACCGTCGAATACTACAACAGCTCCGTCGAGCACGCGTAGTGAGCGCTTCACCTCCACTGTGAAGTCGATGTGTCCTGGAGTATCGATAATATTGAAACGTACCTTTTTATTTTTATCTGTACCCGCGTATGTTGGGTTCCAGAAACATGTAACAGCAGCAGAGGTAATAGTGATACCACGCTCCTTCTCCTGTTCCATCCAGTCGGTTGTAGCTTCACCATTGTGAACTTCACCGATCTTGTGTGACATACCTGTATAATAAAGCACACGCTCAGATGTGGTAGTCTTACCAGCATCGATGTGGGCGATGATTCCGAAATTTCTAACTTTCTCTAGGGGATAATCTCTTTCCATATATATTTTGTGAATTAATAAAAATAAAAAGACTGTGGAGTCTTATGTGCATAGACTATACCCCATATTCCCCTTTTTTGCAAATAAAAAAGGCACCAGGTGGTGCCTTTATGTAATTAAGATTTCTTAATGAAAACTCAACCTTATCGGTTCGTGTTTATTCAAGCGAAATTCCTTTATAACCCTTATGCTTTTTCCGAGAATTTTTTCCTTTTCTACTGAAGAATATAAATTGCTGATTTCCGCTATTTCAGACATCATGTCCTTTAGTGGGGACTTAATGTCATACATACGACAGAAATCATAAACACCACCCAGTAAACTATATAGAGATGATCCGTCGGAACTAATACCGTCTTCTGAAAGTTTCATCATTAGACGAGGAGCAGAAAAATAGTAACGATCAAAATTAAAATCCTTATAAATATAATAATACCCAATAACATTAGATTCTTTATGATGCAGAATCATTTCAAGTTCTTCATGTTCTCCTATATCTTTTCTAAACTCTCTTAAAAACATATCCTCGTCATCTATAGAGAATGGTAATACGTTGTGAATATTATAACTATTTACAACATACTGTTTAGGAGTATAAGAATAACAACCAAACTCAAAAGGAGTCCTGGTTATAAAAACTAGCTCCTTTAGGATTTTCAGGATCCTGTAGTTTACATAATAAACAGGTAAGCCAATTCGTTCTTTCCCTTGTTTAAGGATTTTTGTACTCCTTCTTATTAATTGACTTTGGTCAATTGCTTTTTGAATTTGGCCAATTAAAGCATTGATAGCGCTTGCGCTACATCCGTTGACTACAATGTCAGTTTGATTACTATTGTTCATATTTTTTTCTTTTCTTTTCAATCTACTACTTTTTGAGTATTTGTCAAACAAAAAGCTCCCCTTGGGAGCTTTTTGTTTTTAGTATTTCAAATTGACTACCAAGCGAAGTGGGCGAATGCTTTGTTGGCTTCAGCCATCTTATGAGTGTCGTCACGCTTCTTAATAGCGATACCTTCGTTCTTTGAAGCGAGGATTAGCTCTTCAGCCAATTTGTCTGCCATAGGCTGACCCTTCTTACCACGAGCTGCATCGATCATCCAACGCATTGCTAGTGCCTGACGGCGTTCTGGACGAACTTCACGAGGAACCTGGTAGTTTGCACCACCGATACGACGTGAACGTACTTCGATAAGTGGACCTGCATTCTTTATAGCTGTGTCGAATACTTCAAGAGGGTTTGGGTTACCTGTCTTCTCCTTCACAATGTCAAAGGCTGTGTAGACTATCTTGCGAGCAGTCTCCTTCTTGCCATCTAGCATTATGTTGTTGATGAACTTACCCAACTTTTGAGAGTTGTAAGTAATATCTGGATCAACTATATTTCTGTTTTTTACTTTTCTTCGCATAATATATTATTTAAAAATTATTTCTTTGCAGCAGCTTCCTTTGGACGCTTGTTACCGTAACGTGAACGAGCCTTGCGACGCTTCTCGACACCTGTGGCATCAAGACGACCACGAACTATGTGGTAACGTACTCCGATCAAGTCCTTTACACGACCACCACGTAGCATAACTACAGAGTGTTCTTGTAGATTGTGACCTTCACCTGGGATATAAGCTGTTACTTCCATACCGTTTGTCAAACGTACACGGGCGATCTTACGCAAAGCTGAGTTCGGCTTCTTTGGAGTGGTTGTTGTAACTTTTGTACATACTCCACGCTTGAATGGTGATGGATAATAGATAGGCTTGTTTTTGATAGCGTTAAAGCCACGAGCAAGAGCCACCGCCTTTGATTTCTTGGTGATCTTGGTTCTTCCTTTTTTTACTAATTGATTTATTGTTGGCATGTTTAATTTATGTAAAACAAAATAGCCCGTAAAAGACTAGTAGGGATACTTTACTACAAAGCTTCTAAAATTGCAAGCATTAGTGCAACCCTGTTAATACCGAGAAGAACCAGAGGATAAATGGTGAGAAGAATTTCCAAACAGTTAGGATAAATAGCAATAATACGAACATCCCCCATTTCTCCAAAAAGTCCTCTATATATCGCCATTTTGCGGGTAGAAAGCTGAACAATATCTTGGATCCATCCAGTGGTGGTATGGGGATAAGGTTGAACATTGCCAATACTATATTGATCAGAACGATCGACATACTGATACGGTAAAACGGGTGCATAACAGAACCCACAAATTCAGGTATCCCCAGGTGCGGTGCAAGGCGTATAAGTAATCCAAATATTATAGCCAAAGATAGGTTCGCTAAGACCCCAGCAATAGATACCCAGAATGTCCCCCATTTCTTATTGGTCAGGTTGTCGGGGTTATAAGGCACAGGGCGGGCCCAGCCTATAACAAAGCCAGCGTTGGATAGTATCAAAAGTAGCGGAAGGATAATAGACCCAAATAAATCAAGGTGTTTTATAGGGTTCAGGGTCAGCCTGCCCTGTAGGCGGGCTGTCTGGTCACCATATAGGTACGCAACATAACCGTGGGCAAATTCGTGCACCACTACAGACATAATCAATACTATTACATAAAATAATCCGTCGATCGCTTGCATAAGTGTTACGTATATGATAGCATGGCGTTTATATATGGCAAAAGTTTGTGACATAACAGGAAAGGGTTCAATCATGGCTGGGGGCTACTCCAACGTAGTTCGTGCTACCAAGTTCAACCCAACAGGCAAGGTTCGTAAATACCCGAACCTACAAAAGAAGCGCATTTATGTGCCAGAGCTAAAGAAGTACTTTACCCTTACAGTATCGACTCATGGGATAAAGACAATCAACAAGAACGGTGCCTTCTCTGCCCTAAAGAAAGCAGGTATCATAAAATAATCTTAAAATAATAAAAGCCCTTCATTACGAAGGGCTTTTATTATTGGCAATTTATAACAATAGCGTTGCTTAAACACTCAATAGTGCCTTCATTATATGTTGCTAGGTATGGGATATTTAGTGAAGATAGTTTATCTAGGACTTCTGAGTGTGGGTGGCCGTATTGGTTATTGAGTCCTGCAGATATGATAGCCACTTGGGGTGATGTGGCCTTTAAGTATTCTAAAGAGGAAGAAGTGCGTGAGCCATGATGGCCAAGTTTTAACACATCTACATCCAAAACCTCTTTACCTTTATTCATTAGATAGAACTCTTTGCTAATAGGTGAATCGGCGGTCAGCATTATACTAGTGTTGCCATACACCAACTTACCAACTATCGATCCGTCATTGGTCTCCATATATTTCACATCACGATCTGGATAAAGTATATCGAAATAAACATTGTGAACTGGGTCAAGCATGATACGCATACCAGCGCGACCATATATGTACGGAATATTTTTATTATTTATACTGTCTTGTAACTTTTTGTATATCTGACTCTTTGATACTCCGCCCGACTCGATAACAGTGCCCACTTGGTAAGTCTCGATAACATTTACAAGGCCACCTATATGGTCCGCATCTGGGTGTGTGCCTATCACTACATCGATACTCTTGTCGCCATATGGCATGACACTCGCAAGAGTCGGCAGAACTTTCGAGCCTCTACCCCCATCCACCAATAACTGTGCGCCGTTGGGCGCCTCGATATATACACTGTCACCTTGGCCAATATCGAGGAACTCGACTTTCAATAAACGTTCCCGAGTATTTTGATAATAGAAAATAAAAATCCCCAACACAAAAATGAAGAGGATTAGTATTCCTAAATATTCCTTTTTAATTCTCCTATTCATATTATTCGAATTCGGTTGTTGCCGGAGGCTTTGGAGTCATGTCGATAAGTACACGAACAATATCTTTGTGTTGAGTTAGGGCACTGATGATTTCATTCATTACTTCCTCGGGGAAATAGTACCCATTTGCTGTCATGAAGTCGACAGTCTGCACTGCACGGATAGCTATAGAGTGGCCGTAGACACGCTCGTCACCCTTTACACCTACAGAGTCGATACCGAGTATCGCTACTATTAGCTGTGATATCTCTTTGTTTAGATTATATTTCTCCAATATTTCTGTAACAGTCTTGTCGGCTTCGCGAACAATATCTAGGCGCTCTTTGGAAACTGGAGTACCCACGATGCGTAGGAATAATCCAGGCCCAGGGAAAGGGTTGCGCTCGTAAACTTCTTTTGGAAGGCCTAGAGTCTTACCCAATTCACGAACTTCGTATTTAAATAAATGCCTGAAGGGGTGCAGGTCCGCCACATCCCAAGACAAGCCTACATTATGATGAGTCTTTATCAATACACTCTGGCCGGCCTCGCCACTCTCGATCAGGTCAGTAGCCAAAGTCCCCTGGACTATGAAGCCGGCATTGGCTTGCTTGATCTCGTTGTCAAAAATCTTCTTATAAACTTCGCGGAATTTCGTACGCTTCTCTTGTGCGTCGATAGTTGTGGCAATATTATCGATAAATTCATTACCAGCATCAATAACTTTCAGGTTCGTAACACCAGTACTTTCCATATTCTTCTTTAGTTGTTCCACTTCACCAATACGCATACCACCTGTGTCTATGGCTACACATGTCAGGCGGTCACCCAAAACAGGGGCAAGTAATGCTGCAAGAGTTGTAGAGTCTACCCCACCGGACACACCCAATACTACGTTTTGCTTTTCAGATTTATTTACTATATCCATTACTTCATTCTGGATCTCTTTGATCAAGTCTGTTGGATTCCAGTCAGGGGCTATGTGTGCAGTGTCTAGGAAATTCTGGATCATCTTCTTACCTTCGGTAGTATCTACGACTTCTGGGTGGAACTGTATACCCATTACCGAGTTGGCAGTGTTGGTCATAGCAGCGATACCTTTTGTTGTAGCGATAGATGTAAAGCCTGCTGGAAGCTCGGTAACAGTGTCACCATGACTTGCCCAGACTTGTGTCTCTTTATTTACACCTATAAACAGTGGGTGTGTAGTATCTACACTTACCATAGCGGGGCCGTATTCACGGTGGCCATGTGGCCTATCAACTGTGCCACCAAGTTTATGTGCCAATAGTTGCATGCCATAACACACACCAAGGATTGGATATGAGGCCCCAGTAATATCAATAGTTTCAGGAAGCTGTGGTGCCCCTTCGTTGTGAACGCTAAAGTTACTGCCGGAAAGTATCACAGCCTTTGGGCGGTTTGACTTGAGCCAGTTTGAGGCTTTGTCGGGTGGGAGGATGGCACTGCGTACAGATAGCTCACGAAGTGTACGCCCTATAACAAGGGTATATTGGGAGCCATAGTCAACAATTAGAACTTGGATGTCTTGCATAAATTGATTATATGTTGAAAATGCATTATCAGCAAATTGTTTATGGGTCATTGACAATACACTTTTGTAAGGATAGACTGCAAGAAAACAAAACAGTTATGAATAAAGATATGTTTTTTCAAGCAACATTTAAGGTTACAGATAATGTTGCTCACCAATTCCAAGAATGGATGGAGAAAGATCACTTCCCCAAAATGCATGCAACAGGGTGTTTCGCTGGAGAAGTAGGTGCAATTCAAAAGTTTCTGGATATGGAGTCGGCACCGGGGTGCGTACTTATAACTTATATACACAGACCAAAAAGCATGGATGCGTGGAAAAGATATAATATGACCCCAGCATACAGAGTAGCTCTGAAAGATGAGTTTAAAAATAAATGGGGGACGTGGATAAATATCTACATATACACCGTTGTAATGATGGTTGGATATGAAAAAGATATCCCCCATCAGATTAATTAATTAATTATCTCCGTTGAAAGGTTCCTGAGCTTGCTTAGGGACCTTTTTTATTTAAGTGGTATAATACAAAATATGAAAAAGTACGAAATAAAAAGTTTTAATATTGGGGAGTTAAAGGGTATAAGTAGCAAGAATATCGAGGAACACTTGAAACTATACGCGGGGTATGTAAACAATGCCAACTTGATAATAGAAAAGATTGGCGAGTATATGGATGAACCCGAAAAGAACATGTATGTGATAAGCGAACTGCAACGCCGGTTCTCATTTGAGTTCAATGGTATACGTAATCATGAGTACTATTTTGCTTCACTTGCAGGTGGTGCACACCCTCTTCCAGAAGGCTCAACTCTAAAAGCACAGATTGAAAAGCAGGCTCCCTCATTTAATACATGGCTTGCGGGATTCAAGATGCTTGCACTGACAAGGGGTGTAGGCTGGGCCGTACTATACTGGGACAAAGAAAATGCTCAGTTAACTCATGCATGGGTAGATGAACAACACCTAGGCCAACTCAATGGACTCTCCCCAATACTTATGCTCGACATGTGGGAACATTCATTCGTTGCCGACTATCAGCCATCTGGCAAGAAGCAGTATGCTGAAGACTTCTTCACCAACTTGAACTGGGAAGTAATAGAACAGAATTTCAAAAACGCACAATAATAAACTCCACTTCAAAAACATTCAAAAATAAATCTCTTATCCCTCTACGCTCGCAAGCTCGCTCCGGCGCGCCCACACCTAAGATTTATTTTTGAATGTTTTTTTCGTTACGTAACCAGTACAGAACACGAAATAGTTCTTGAAAAAAGACTTGCGCAGGAGTTTAGAAAATAAACGAACAAAGTGAGTATTATTTTCTTGAACGACGAGCAGAGGAAATTTTCACCAGAAAATTATACGTGCTTTTTGAAAGAAGCTATTTCGTATTCGGTGCTGGTTTTAAAAACCCAATAAATAATCAATACATAAATCGCCACGAATAATATGAGTGATAATTTTGTAATATTTAAATTGGCATATGGTAATGATGCGAATATTTCAGTGACTTTAAAAGTGTAGGCACTGCCTATGTGTGTAACATAAGAAAAAGGTAATGCCAGCGTGTTCGATAGAAGGGCTGTGCTTCCAGCGATAAAACCAAGAAGCATAAGGTATGGGATAAATGGCAATATAAGTGCATTGGCAAACAGTGACACCACCGAGAAACTTCCCATAACATACATAATGTACGGCACGACCATAATACTTGCCGACACAGTAGATACTATCACCTCGCGGAATCCTTTGAAATTCGGTACCCACATAAAATACTTCATGACTTTTACAGGAACCATAATGATCCCAAATGTTGCAAGTACTGATAGATGAAATGAAACATCGAAAATACTCATAGGGTTATAAACAAGCATCACAAGGCATACGAACAATAATGCCCGCAATGCATCGTATGTGCGCCCTGTGGAACGTGCCAACAATGCTATTACAGCCATAGCCCCTGCACGCACCGCTGTAGCCGAGGCACCTGCCATAAGGACAAACAACAATATCGCAATCCCAGCAGAAACATAAGCAATCGTTCCATACACAACGAGGCCAATAGTCCTCATCACAGCCTCGGCGACGACCATGACATTGTACCCAGACAGTGCCACTATGTGTATTGTGCCTGTGGTGACAAAAATCTCTTTGTCCTCGTTACTTATGCCACCCTTTGCCCCGAGCAATAATCCATCCAGAAATCCTGCATCACGCATGGGTAAAATATTAAAAAGTGAATCCTCGAATTTATTTCGGATAAAAAATAAACCTTTCTTTAACCTACTACCACCCTCACCCACCTTTTCAAATTTAGCATTTTTGATAATAAAAAAAGTATCATAAACTTTTAGATACTTTACATAGTCGAACTCTTTCCCTGTATTGGTTATAAAATTCTCAGGCAGTGTTAAGACCCCTTCGACCCTAACTACGTCACCGTATTTATATTTGAAAGATTCATTGTCTTTGTATACAGGAACAATAATATTAAAATCGGTACCCACTGGGGTAACTGTATACCGTACCTGAGTGTCCCTTGTGTCTGGGTAGTCAGACACCTGTGCTGTAAAAGTAACACTACTGCCTACTGATTTATAGAATTTATCAGGAGGTGTAGGTAAAAAGTAAAAACCCCGAATTATTATAATAAGTATAAGTATACAAACTATTACAATTTCTTTTGTGTAGCTGCGCATGTTGTAGCTATAACATCGGCACGTTCATTGTGTACATGGCCCGAATGGCCCTTTACCTTTGCCCAAGATAGTTTACCCTCATATGCTCGAGTAAGGGCTAGTAATTCCTGCCATAGGTCCTGATTCAATACCGGCTTCTTGTCGGCCTTCTTCCAGCCGTTCTTCTCCCAGTTGAATACCCACATAGTAATGCCACCGAGTACATAGGCTGAATCGGCATGGATAACAACATGATTGATCTTATGAGAAATAATATATTTAACCGATTCGATAACTGCCTGAAGCTCCATCCTGTTATTGGTTGTTTGTTTATCGTGGCCACCGAGCTCGTGTATAACATTGTCCCCTGATACAACCACCGCACCGAAGCCACCAGGACCCGGATTGCCTAGTGAACTGCCGTCTGTAAATATTTCTGTTTTTTCTTGCATTGTTTTATTGTACCAGAAATTGTGTGTAATATAAAAAAAGACGACCTCGCGTGAGCAAGGCCGTTTAAAATGGGTTTAATAAAAAATTAATTTTACCAAGACGTGAGGTCAGGGGAAAGTTTTTGATTTAAAATTCTTTTAATCTCAAACAGGTTTAACCCAGGGATTATTGTTTTCCCTTTCAAAAATGATTCTGTCGCCTTAAGTTGCTTTTTGGAATCTATTTTTTCTAAATTAGATTCGAAAGCTTTTTTTACGATTTCAAATTCAGCAGTTTTTCTTTTACCTTGCTCAGACAGAATATAAAGGATTTTAATCATTTCTTCAAGACGTTTTGGTACATCTTTCATTAAACTCTCTGCGGGAGTAGTTTGTTGTTTGATTGCCATTTTAGCCTTGTTTCTGTTGCGAATAATAATTTCATGTTGTCTTGGCATTTTTAAAAAATAAGTGTTTGTTTGCCTACATATTAGACGAGAATCTATACTATGTCAACAATGCGTAAACGGAGCTCAGTACGGCCAGCAAAAGTGCTCTTTTCAAAGGTTGCTATCAGGTTTATACGGCTACCCGCTGTGATCTTTGTATTGTATGAATCACGAGTTTTAAAGAAGGCTATAGCTTTTACTATCCTCCCCATTTCATTAATAAAGGTGATCTCTAAGTGGTTCGCCTCTTTGCCAAACTCCTTTACACTATTAACCGGAACGTTACGAAACATGAACACCGGCTTTGGGTTACCCACACCGTATGGGGCCATACTTTCTATTACTTTATAATTGTCATTTGTTACGTCATCTATAGATATATCGGCCTCTACATTGTATGGCGACACCACCTCGCCATCCATAGCGAAAGTCTTATGAGCTTCTACCAACCTCTCCTCGAGAAAATGCACCTCTTCATGTGACACTGCGAAGCCCCCAGCCATTGCATGACCCCCGTGCTCTATAAGGCTACCTTCTGGCAAGGCTGACATCAGATCCACCAAGTTCAGATTGCCATACCCACGGCATGAGCCTTTTATAACATCGGCACCCTCCATACCCCATACAAATGCCGGCTTTTTATATTCATCAACAATCTTTGATGCAACTATACCGAGTACCCCTACTCGCCATGCAGGGTTGCCGATAACCACTACACTCCTCTGTTCCCTCTTTGCCATTACTTTATTTACTTCTTTCATTATCTGCGCCACTGTATATTTGCGCTCGTCGCTTAACTTCATCAAGTGTTTGGTCAATACTCCTGCCTCAGTAATATCAGTCGTAGCCAACAATTCAAATGCACGCATAGGACTATCCATGCGTGAAGCAGCGTTAATCTTTGGAGCCAGAGTAAATGTAATATCATCCTCTACCAGATTACTTATATCAAGCTTAACAGAACGCCAGAACTGTTGCAGCCCTGCACGATGATTCTTCTTTAATACTTTCAATCCATAGTATGCGAGGACCCTGTTCTCATCCAACAGGGGCACCTGGTCAGAAAGTGTAGCAATACCTGCCATATCAAGTAGCCACTTCTCCCAACCTTTTTGGATATTCCAATATTCACCATATTTAATAACCAATGCCTGGACCAATTTAAAAGCGAGCCCTGCGCCACAGAGCATCTTGTCGGGATAATTACACCCCTCCTTCTTTGGATTAAGTATTGCAAATGCGGGTGGAACAATATCGTGTGGTAAATGGTGGTCGGTAATGATCACATCGATACCTGCACTTTGGGCATTTGTAACTTCAGCCACAGCTGTAATACCTAGGTCAAAAGTGATCAGTAGATCCACCTTTTCATTTATGAATTTATCAATAGCATCACTGTTCAGTCCATAACCTTCGCTGTGCCTGTCGGGTATATAGATACTAAAGTTCTCGTATTTTATCTTCTTGAAAAAGTCGTGCATGATCACTGCTGCGGGGATACCATCGCAGTCGTAGTCGCTGTATATTACTATCTTCTCACCCGCTTCGGTTGCCTCGTAAATACGGACGACGGCCTTCTCCATATCATGCATTAGGTATGGGTCGTATGTATGGTCCTCGTAAGATGGGTTTAGGAATTTGTCATAGTCGGCAGGCAGTATTCCTCGGTTCTTCAATAATAAGTCTAATAGTTCGGTATGATTTGGCATACATACGATTGTATCATATACTATAAATATGAACGAAGAATGTATATTTTGTAAAATAGTAAGTGGCATTATACCAGCAGATAAAGTGTATGAAGACGATGATTTTGTATCATTCCTAGATATTCACCCTGTAGAAGTTGGCCATGCATTATTGATACCAAAAGCACACTACCAGTGGATGACAGACGCACCTAACGAAGTCATATCTAAAATATTTATATTGGCAAAAGAAATGATGATCAAGATGAAAAATGAACTGCCATGTGATTACGTCCAAGTAAGTATCGTCGGTAAAGATGTACCACATTTCCATATACACCTAATACCTAAAAAATTATAAATAAAAAATGCCCCATAGGGCATTTTTTATTTTAAAGCTTTCAGTCCTACTAACGTCCCCTTGGATAAGAATTCGAGTGTAGCCCCACCACCGGTGGATACAAAGGTAAATTTATCCCCGAGCTTTTTATGCTCTATGAATACTGAAGTGTCTCCGCCACCTATGATGACTTTAGCTTTTGTATTGATCAATAATTTAATCAGTGCATCAGTACCTTCGGTATAACCATGTTCATACCAACCCATAGGGCCGTTCCACAATACCAACTTGGCCTTCTTCACCAAAGTCTCGATAGACGCAATACTTGGTAAGCCAATATCTAAAATTGCATCGTCTTTACTCATCTCGGTTATTGTTATTGTCTTCTTTTTGTTACCACGTGACACAACTACTGTGTCTGGAAGTATTAACTTTTTACTTTTTAGAAATGGTTTCAGTGGTAATGAATCATGATCTATTACAGACTTGCCTACTTCATACCCCTCGGCTTTAAAAAAATTGTTAGACAATGCTCCACCTACGAACACATTGTCGGCAGTCTTTAGATACTTCTTTATTAATGGCAACTTTGTCTCGGTCTTTGCACCACCAAATATAACTAGGAATGATCCAGTAGGTTTGAGTACACGAGACAGGTTCTTTACCTCGTTCTCCATCTGTAACCCTACAAAGGCCGGTAAATATGTTGGCAAGCCAACAATAGATGCGTCGGCTCGGTGAGACACAGGGAATGCGTCGTTCACATATATATCACCTAGGAATGCTAGGTTACGAGTGAAAGCTTTGTCATTAGCCTTCTCGCCAGCGTCGGAACGCAAGTTCTCTAGCAATATTACATCACCATTTTGCATAGTATTTATAGCCTTTTGTGCTAATTGTCCACAAATATCCTTAACGAATTTAACTTTGATAAATTTGTTTACAATTTTAGCAACAGGTGCCAGTGAGTCGGATGGATTGCGACCCAAATGACTGATCAATATTACCTTTGCACCCTTCTTTACTAACAATTCGATAGTGGGTAATGCTTTACGAATACGGAAATCGTCCATTACTTTGCCGTTATTTATCGGCACGTTGAAGTCGACTCGCACTAATACCCTCTTGCCCTTTATATTCTTTAGTTCTTTTACTGATTTCATGATATGTTTTTCAAAAAATAATTATTTGGTATCTGAGTCTATAATAATTTTACCAAAATCCTTTACACTCAGACATGCACGGCCTACTAACAAACCATCAACACCTCCATGCATCATAAAATCGCGAGCATTGTCTTTGTTTACAGAACCACCATAAAGTATACGTGTAGCATGAGCCACTTTCGTATCACTCATGTCTGATACGACTTTCCTGATGAAAAGACTCATCTCCATACTCTCTACTGCTGTAGCCTCCCTTGTAGCAGATTTACCTATTGCCCAGATCGGCTCATAAGCGATAACCACCTTTTTAATATTTGATTTTGGTACACCAGCTAGTGACTCATGCAATTGCTTCTTTACGAATTGTAAATACTCACCACTACCATCGCGGTGTGACTCACCTACACACAATATAGGTGTAAGGTTAGACTTCAACAAAGCATTTACCTTCTTAGATATAAACATACTGTCCTCCCCCATAGCTCGACGCTCAGAGTGGCCAACTATCACATACTTTACATTTAATTCTTTGAGCATTTTTACAGAAACTTCACCAGTAAAAGCACCAGTTGCTTCTGGATACACATTCTGTGCACCAAGTATGGCACGAGTTGTAGACAAAGTTTTCAATACTGGCAAGAAGGTATAAGGTGCACACATTACCACATCTACATTCTTTGTCTTATTTGCTACCTTCTTTACACTAGCAAATAAAGAACGGGCTTTTACAACCCCCTCTGGGTTCAACTTCCAATTACCTACTATAAGCTTTTTATTCATGTGTATATTATAACACAAGAAATAAATGGTATTTATACCATATTATGAATCAAGAGGGTTGGATCCTTCGATAAGAATTGGGTCTGGGGGGTTCCCATCACCAGAAGACGAGGCATGTCCGCTATTATCATTATCAACAACTACAGTAATTAGCTTGGAAACAGTTGTATTACCTGTATTATCATAGGCTTTAGCAGACAATTCATGGCTACCATCAGTGGTTGTAGTAGTGTCCCACACTATAGAGTATTGCGGTGTTGTGTCTACTCCAATAAGAGTATCGTCACTATAGAACTCCACCTTTGCAATACCACTAGTATCATTGGCAAAAGCATTCACAGACACTGTATAAGAAACTGTTGCCCCTGGCGCAATATTGGTAATCTTGGCGGCAGGAGGTGTTGCATCTGGGATAATACTGGTTGGAATTTCGGGTGTTGGTTCTACTGCCTGTAATGCTTCGGCTTGGGCCTGGGCTACTGCCAAGTCGGACTGGGCTTGTTCAACCACTTGTTGCTGATTTGTTATCTGACTAGGTGTAACTACAGGGGTGTTACTACTTGTACTTGATTGTGAAGTAATTGAATCCAGGCTTGCAGTTATCTTGTTCAATTCAGAAACAGAACTATTCACAATAGCTTTGTATTCATTAATCTGGGCCTGTGACAAGTTAGAGTTTGTGGTAGTTAGGCTATCTACTGTCGACTTTAATTCCTGGATAAATTGATTTACAAAAGTAATATTATTTTCTGTACTTGAAATAAGTGTAGATAGTGATACGCTTGAATTCGTAACTTTTGAACCGAGCTTAACTTCGGCATTGTAAGTATTTAATATATTCTTCCAAGAAGACATTACACTCTCGACATTCTTGCGCATAGCGTTGATATTGTCATCTAAGGTGGAATCTTTAAAATTGATCTTGATTTGTGGTGTTGCTGTTTTAGCTTTATCAAATAATTTATCAGATTGTTTATCTAATAAATTACGAGTAGAGTTGTATTTGGCTTCGAGCATCTTCACAGCATCCTTCTCTGCTTCTCCACGTGTCACTAGAACATCTAGAGCTTTCGTTTCTTCCTCCACACGAGTAGTTGCTACTTGAAGCTTTGCTAATGCTTCAGCCTTTGGAGTGTGGGCCAATTCCTTCTTCTTTACCTCTTCTTGCTGTTGTGAAAATATTCGATTAGGAACGATAACATACTTGTGAACAAAGTAATAAACAACGATAGGAATAATTATCACGAAGCATATAGCTGTGATTATAAATGGATTCATCTTACTTTTATTTGTATCGTTCATGTATTTATATTATACACAATTAACGAATCTCTTCCCAAGATATTGTAGAGTATTTGTCAGAAGTTAAAGGGAATGATGGTGGTGGTGCATACAATAACTTTGCATCGTATATAATAGTACGATTTGTATAACCTGTTCCATTGGTATAAGCGAATCCGTAACGCTGGTTCGTACCGATCATGCCATACAATGTTATTAGATCACGATCATCATAAGGAGAACAACTAGAGCTATAATAATACCTACCTACCCTACCATTCACTGCCATTAATGCTGCGTCAATACGTAGATCATCTTCACTCACCATACCTACATTTATATTGTTCTGTCCGATCAAAGATATTACATCTTGTCCGTCATAATTTGTATACAATAAATCTTTATTTACAGTTATGCTCTTGCGAGTACTTGGGTTGTCAGGGAATACTCCGGCCGCAACAGTTATGCGTGCAGTATTTATCTTGCCATCTACCCAAACATTGTCCTCGACAAATATTAAACCATTTGCAGGGTTTGCATAGTTGGCAACAAATGTCTCGCTATTACTTGCAGTACTGATACTCCAACTACCCCAGTCTGTGGTATTGCTAGAGTTACTTGAACAAGAGCTCGATGGTGAGACCAGCTTCTTTACTTTGTAAACATCGTAAGTGTCATTATTTTTGAATATTATATGATAACCGAGGAATCCAGATGGTGAGAAGTATTTACCACCAGATGTAGCATTGGTCTTTATAGTAGACAAGTCATTGGTCATACCAGTAAAGTCGGCTTGGGGTACTGGGAACTGGCGTCCAGCGAGGAATACATCAGATCGTGTGGCAACACTACTGTTCGGTGCTTCGGCTGACCTGAAAGTATCATTAACACCGCTTGATGGTGGAGCGTTCACGTGAGTGTGTACACCGAACTCCACATTACCACTATGGTCCGGATCATCGTACGAGGACACAGCACTAGTAACCAAGTTGTGAGCTATACCATCGAACCGAATACCATTGTTGGAATGTATTGGCCCAAAAACTTCTGTCCCCTGTCCGAAACGCATTGCATCGTTTGCCACAACAGCATATCGTGCAAAAGAAGCAATGGCTAATTTGGTTTGTATTGTCTTCTTTGTATTAGGAAAAGCATTGGTATAGCCCTGAGACTTTATCGTAACAATAGTAGACCCAACCGCTGGTGGTGTAATAGTAAGAATAAATTGACCTATTGCCACACCATCTTTGTCATAAAAAGTATGCGTATAAGGCCCAGGCATTCCTGTCCCATCCTGGAAGTCATTTGGTGCATGTGCCAAATGCCAACGATAATAATCAATACCCGCTTCAGCCACCTGAAGTGCTTGCTCACGCGAATATGCCACACGAGCAATGTTTACCGAAGATGCGGCCCAAGCCACATATACCACCACCAAAGACAGTGCAATCATGGAAAACACAATTACATTTAGAAGTATGGCACCTTTTTTATAATTTAATTTATTCATAGTATTACAAGTTGTCTTTTAAGTTACGAACACTAATCTGCGTTGTTACAGTTACTGGTACTGGTGACCTATTTGGGTCCACATCGACTATCATATTGACCTTGATCAATCGTATAAATGAAATATTTACAGGTTGAGTAAGTGGTGATGTTGTTCCGGTATAATTAGTATCATAATAAGTAAAGACAGGGGTCGCACCATTACGAAGGTTGTGGACCAATTCAGTAAAAGTCTCGTTCGCTGTTGTGTATACAAGCGGGTTACCTGTTGGAATTATCACTCCCTTTTTCAAAGTGGTGCCTTGGATAAAATATCTAATCCTTTCTTTTAATCCATCATCATTAATATCTGTAAAGAAAACAAAGCTATTATCATCTGCAATTTCAATAGGGTATGAACCTAAAGATGAAGGAGACATCGAGCGGATCTCTGAAGACATAGGTTGTAGAACATGCCGAGCATCATCGTAAGCAGTCAAACCTCCAGAGAATACACTATTGTAATAAAAAGCGTTACGAGCAAATAACCCTATGACACCTACCATCATAACCAATACAGCAATACCAATAACGAGCTCAATAATATTGAAACCACGGTTTGTTTGTATTTTATTTTTAAAAATATTTTTATACATATACTATGGTGATATAACAAACTCCTCCTTCTGCCAAGCAGATGCGACATTAACAATACGTGAAGTATCTAGATATCCTGTCTTTGTTATAGATATAGTATAGTTCCCTGTAGCCAGACCCGAGAAAGATACTTGTCCGGGTGGAACACAGTCTGATGTGTAAGTAAAAGATACGTCAGATATAGATGGTGTATAGCTTGAGTCAGCAGTGGAAAGAAATATTTTGTATTTCAAATATCTATTACCATTATGAGTCGAGCCTATGTCTTGGTTTGAAGTAGTAAAATATGTTGATGATGTTCCATCTGGGCCTACAAAGTTCCATGTAGCATTGTCATTATTGGTAGCAACTTGGAACCTAACACTCTGAGAACCTGTCTGGGGGGGTTGAGTAGCGCTCTTCCAAGTGATCTGTCGGAAATTACTACCTGCCCCAGTATCAAAGGAAGATGATGTAAGTATCGCACTTGCTACATATGAACCAGAGACCATCTTTAAAGTTACATCCCCCGGTGAAGTGGAGACATCCACATTACCATCTGAAGAGTAGTACATAATACTATCCCCAATGCTCGCCTGACCATCACCCCCTGACCAATCTGTCTGGTTAAAGAAGCCCTGACTTGTAATAGAGTTAGTTGAGTAACTACTAGGCCCAGTGACAGATACTGTCGCGTCAGATATAGGCAAGCCTGTGGCTTGGTCACGTACGACTACTAACAGCCTCCTACCGTTCTTTGTTTCTGTAATTATTTGTATATTCTGGCTTGAGTTTGGTGGCACACCGAGTGACAATAATGGATTAGTACCAATAATGTCACGAGTACTATCGGAACCTGTAATATTGTAAGTATCCCACTCTATGTTACTGAGAGTCGAATTACCAGAACCATTTGTGGTAAAACCTTGTGAGTATTTAATAACATTTGGACTAGTACCAATAAGTTTTGTTCCAAAAAAATCAAAACCAAAACTTGATGATGCCACGCATTGATTGTTTACAGCTGATGCATATACTGTACTAACTTTGTCGATAGTAAATGAGACTTGGGTAACTTGCTGTAACACCACTGTCGCATCGGGTTTGCTAGGATTCGGGTTACCTGAAGCCCCTACAGGATGTGTCCTATCGCTTGAGTACCCGCTCTTACTAATATATATACGATACTGACCAGAAGATGGTGGCGCATCTACGATAGTTAGCATCCCACTAACATCGGTCTTATCCACTATA
Source organism: uncultured Candidatus Saccharibacteria bacterium (assembly GCA_964544225.1). GTDB lineage: Bacteria > Patescibacteriota > Minisyncoccia > Phycocordibacterales > UBA9973 > UBA8515. The sequence continues at coordinate 159,982 of CAZIZK010000001.1, forward strand.
TTTATATTCGGTATAACGCTCGTGTTTACCACATTTACATCAGCAAGTGATACAGGTAAGCCCGAGGAGTCAAACACTCGAACAACCAATGCCCCATTTGTAGAAGCTGTTTCTAGGTTCTTTGGAGCTATCTTTGTAGTAAAAGATACTGGGGTAAAATCCTTACATGAAGCACACAAGACTTCTACTTCGATCAATTTCATATCAGCTGGGGATAGATCATTTGGTGAACCACCAAGTGTGCCGTCGAAAGGATCATCAATATTACGCACAACAATATTAACTGTGTATGTTTTACCATCGCGAACAATACTCTGGCTTTGTGGTAATAATCCAGCAGGCACACCTCCGACAGTACCTACACTTGTATAAGGCAAGTTACGAGCTATTTCGAATTGTTCATTTATCAAATTTGTTACAACCTCTTTGTTGCGTATCACATTCATAAGCGCAAGTATCTTCGAGAAGCCTCCATAAATACCAACAGATACACCCACAAATATCGCAACAGCAATCAGTGTCTCGACTAGTGTGTATCCTTGGTTTTTATTTTTACTGGAAAATGAATACATATTTCTAGTTTATATTATCTAAGATAGAATACATAGGGGTAATCATAGATATTGCAAAGAATCCTACGGCACCACCAATAAACAGCATCAATACTGGCTCGATAATTGTGGAAAGGTCTTTTGTCTTTGAATCTACTTCTGTTTCGTAAAAATTTGAAATGTCTACGAGCATGGCTGACAAGTTACCCGTTTCCTCCCCTACTTCCATCATCTCACCCACCATCACTGGATAGAGTTTTGTATTAGCTTTGAATACTTCAGACAAAGTGCGTCCTTTTTCAATAGCGACAATAGCATCATTTACAACCTTTTGAAAATTAACATTTTGCAAAACTTCTTTTGTGATAGTTAACGCTCGTGACATAGGAACCCCAGATGCCAATAGCGATGACAGTGTGCGTGTAGTGCGTGCAGTGTTTACCTCCTTTACCAACTTACCTATTACAGGTAAGTACAATATAGCTGTGTCGATATATTTCTGAGTCTTTGGGATCTTGGCAAATACAACAAGGCTACCTACTGAACCAAAAATAATAACAAAGAACAATAATGTATGATTCTTCACTGTGTCAGACAGCCAAATAATGAATTTTGTAGAGGATGGTAGTTCAGCCCCGATACTGGCAAATGTCGCGGTTAGTGATGGCACCACGTATATCAACATCAGTACTCCTATTAGGATAATAGCTATCATAATGATAGATGGATAAGTCATGGCACTCTTGATCTTCTTATTTAAATCGTAAGTCTTTTGCAATGTGCTACCTATCTCAGACAGAGTCTTTGATAATGCTCCGGACTCTTCACCAGCACGTACCATCGATACAAAAAGTTTTGAAAAAACTTTTGGATACTTCTCGAGTCCGTCTGAGAATGTGCTCCCTTTATTTATATTATCTACCAGACTTTCCAATATCTTTTTCAAATTTTTATTATTAGACTGTTTGATCTGTACAGTTAGTGCACGGTTCAGGGGTAAGCCTGCCTGCAACATTCCACTTAAGTTACGAGTAAACATGATCTTGTCGCGCAGTTTAATACCAGTACCAAAACTAATATTGTTTAATTTATACAATAAACCATTTTGATTTACCAATTCGGTAACTATAGGTGTCTCACCACTTTCACGAATCTGCTTTGCAGCAGAAAACTTGTCAGGGGCATCTATAATACCCTCTTTGATCTCGCCTTCTTTTGTTTGTGATTTGTATTTAAATTTCATCCTGTTTAAAAATTACTCCGAGATAACACGCAACACTTCTTCTGTACTTGTTACACCTTGAACAGATAGGAATATTCCATCTTCGATCATACTTAGCATACCTTCTTCTTTTGCTTGTTTCTCGATAGCTTCATCAGAGGCGCCCTTTAATATCAATTCTTTAATAGCAGGGGTCACCTTCATAACTTCATGTATACCAATACGGCCTTTGTATCCGTCAGGCGACTCGGTACTTGGCTTTGCGCGATAGAAAGGTATCTTGTCTATTGTGGCATCATCGGGAACAATCTTTTCAAATTTTAAGAATTTTAATATTCTTTCCAAGTCTACTACCTTTGACAGATTTGCTTTTTCTGCCTCACTCAGGAAATATTGTTCCTTTTCCTCTGTTAGTCTGCGTACTAGACGCTGGGCGATAACAGTCTTTACTGTAGATACAATAAGGAATGGCTCTACACCCATATCGATCATACGAGGAATAGCCCCGGCAGATGAGTTGGTGTGTATGGTAGACAATACGAGGTGACCAGTAAGAGCTGCGTTGATACCAAGTGATGCTGTCTCTCCATCACGGATTTCCCCCACCATGATTATGTCAGGGTCCTGACGAAGAAGTGTACGCAAACCGTTAGAAAATGTCAGACCAATTTCAGACTTTGTTTGAGTCTGGTTTATACGTGGCATCTGGTATTCGATAGGGTCCTCTATCGTAGATATGTTTACCTCTGGAGTATTGAGGATATCCATCATTGTATATAGTGTAGTTGTCTTACCAGAACCAGTCGGCCCTGTGGCAAGCAACATACCAGTGCGTTGCTTCATACCTTCGTGGATACGTTCTAGAGCTTCACCGTGAAAGCCAAGTCCCTCGAGAGAGAAGCCTTTTGAATTCTCACGCAATAGACGGATAACAGTCTTCTCGCCATAGTATGTAGGTAGTGTTGATACACGGAAAGACACGCGACCTTGATCATTCTCTATCTTAAAACGTCCGTCTTGGGGCAACCTCTTTTCATCGAGCTTTAGATTTGAAAGGACTTTGATACGCGCAGTAATACCAGAAGCTGTATCTTTTGGTAGTGTCATAGCATCATGAAGGATACCGTCGATACGGTAGCGCACGATAACTGTTGTTTCCTCGGGTTCTATGTGCACGTCAGATGCACCCTGCAGTATCGCGTGAGATATAAGCGTGTCGACTATCTTCACTATTGGCAGGTCCTCGGCCAGTTCTTTTAGGTCCTTCTCGCTCTGGGGTTCACCACTTGTATCATTAATAGCTTTGAGAGACACACTTTCCTTTTTTATTATGTCTTCAAAGTCAGCTTCGAGACTCTTCTTGTACAATGCCAATGCTTCCTTTATAGAGTCCGAGCTTGTAAGACGTGGAAGGATCTTTACCCCCACCTTCTTCTTTATAGAGTCGATCACTGCCAAGTTCTCCACATCAAGCATCGCTACTTCCAAACCCTTATCACTTTGCTTATAAGCAATGATATTGTTATTGCGAGCGATAGGCTCAGGGATGAGTGACAGGACTGCAAAGTCGATCTTCTCCCCCTTTAGGCTTACAAAAGGTATACCCAGTACTACTGATTGCATAGAACGATAATCCTTCTCGGTTAGTTTGCCTTCGGATATCAATATATCACCGACACTTTGACTAGTGTCATGCGATTTCTTTACGGCCATTTCAAGATCAGTTTTACTTAGAAGTCCTGATTCGCGAATTAGTTGTAAGATTTTATCTTCATCTATTTCCATATATAAATATTATACCAGAAAAAAATAAACATTATACTATGTAATACACAGTATAATGTTTATTTTTATTTTTATTTTTTAGAAAGGTTTAAATATAGGTTTTATAGTTGTGCTGGATGCATTGGTACAGAATTTTATTTTGAGTGATTTTGGATTAACATTTTGTGCGCTACCAGTAATTGTCAGAGTAATTTCTTCTAAAACTCCGGCACCAGGAGATGCAACAAGTAATGCATTGTATTCTGGTGTAGTAAGGGAAAGCTGTGCATCTACTGTATTGTGTGGGCCAGAACCATATGTAAATCCACCTGAAGGTGATATCGTAAATGTTCCCGAATACGCACTACCTGAAACAGAAGCATCACTGATAAAACCATAGAGTGGATTCAATGTTAGAGTAACAGCACCTATGTATGTACCGAAACCATTATTGGCAACAATAGCCCCAGGTGAACCTCCACATGAGGTTGCACCACTAACTGTATAATTCGGTAAACATACATTAGCTCGAGCTTGTCCAGAAGTGGCAGTACCCATATATGAACCGGAACCATTAGTACAAGAAAGTACATAATTTGTATTTTTGTCTTGATAATTTGTATCTAATTCTGTTCCAGGGGACGTACCACTAACACCAAAACTATAAGATGTCATCAAATCAGTTGTTTCCGCATCAATAGTACAAGAAGGAGTTGGGTCATTTGTAGACCAAGATATTATAGGACTACCGCCGGGGGCGACACAACTATTGTTGTAGCTCGCGCCCGCTGTCAGTGGTACGGCCGTAACACTAGCATTACCCGATGCATTGCGTGATCCGTCAGTACAAGTGAGGGTAAATACGGTTGTTGCATTAATAGGTACGTGAATATTTGAATATGTTCCGGAACTGGTGCTAACAGTCTTTACATTTGTCCAGTCAGTATCGGTGCCTGTACCACTACCAGTACATGAAGTAGGAGTAAAGTCAGATACAGACCAAGTAAAGTCTACAGTGTCACCAGACAATATACTTGAGGAAGAAGGTGTTAATGTAAGTGTGGATGGTAAATCTATAAAAAATACTCCACCATTTGCAGGGTTATAACTGGAACCCGAGTCACCAGACATATCTACCCACCCCACAACGTCGTCACCCCACCAGTACCCAGAGGCAACATATACTGTTTGCCCAGTAAAACCTGTTCCCCAAGAAGTGTCTACAACATTTGTTGATCCAAAAGGTGCACTATATGTAGTACCCGTTGTTGCACCTAGTGATATCCACCCCTCCCATTTGTCTGTGCCTGTGGCTGTAGAATTCTTTGCGGAAATTGCTCGCCCCCAGCCACCAGCACCCCAAGTGTTAGAGAAAGAAGAGAGCGTGCATCCTGTAGCCCCTGGTGGACAAGTCCCCCAGTCAGTAGGGTTAAAGCTGATCCAGCCCACATTGTTGTTCCAAGCATAGCCACTGACAATAGTACCATTCTTGTTCACTCCATAAGACACACTGCCACATGTAGAAGCGTCGCTCGGATTAGTACAATTATTAAAGCTGATCCAGCCTATGTTCTCGCTCCAAGCTTTGCCAAATACGTTGTCAGAGGTACTAGCCTGTGCATGACCAGTAAAAATATTAAAAGAGAGCAAGCAGAAGATTGCTATAAAGAAAGTAGATTTGATAATCTGGAAAAATTTCATATACAAATACATTATACTATATTCTAGAATGGTATCAATAAAAAAATGCATCATACCCGAAGATACAATGCATTTGAATATAGGAATTGCTATCGGAGGGTTTTAATCTCGGATGGACAATTTTGTTTGGTATGTTTTTTCGTTACTTTGAACAGTAACGATGTACACACCAGTAGAAAGATCAGGCAAAGTTAAAGTGTTAGAGAGTAAAGTACCCTCAAAAACTTGTTTGCCAGAATATGAAAAAATATAAATTTTAGCTCCTGATACAGAATTGATGGTAAGAGTACCATTACTTGTAGCAGGATTCGGATATACATTTAAAGTGTTTGCTGAGTTCGTATGAACACCAGTATTTTGCGTTTGCAATGTTTGCGGATCAGAGTATTCACCCCATCCTGCAATATTGTGTGCACGTACTTTAATTGTATATGTGGAATTGGATTTTAGATTGGTTAGAGTGTAGTTATTCACTTTACCCAAATCAATCGTATTCCAATCAGCATTGTCAGCAGTTTTGTAAACAACTTCGAATCCATCGGCAACCGCACCGCCTGTTGGTAATGGGTTAGACCATTCAAGTGTTCCGTTCCAAACAACTGTTAGGTTAGGTTTAAAAGGTGCACGAGCAACTTTCACTAAATAACTGTAGACATCTGGGTTTTTTGACAAACCAGAAAGAAGGAAACCTCCATCAGACATCTCATTGATCTTTAAAACCAAAAACTGCTCGCCATCAATCGCTTCTTTTAACAGAAACATTGTGTCGGTTAGTGTTTTCGTTACGAGTATTTGGCAATACTTGTATTGATCGTTTTGATTGTTTAGTTGATACCCTAGTGAGGTCAGGTAGTAGAATCGATTTACATCACTGTATTTCAACTCCGTCCTCATGCCACGGTTGTTTTTTAGAAATGGTATGACTATATCAGTTTTTTGCAAACCTGAGTTAGATATAACTACCTTTCTTACTACATCCGTATTCAAACCGTTACCATAAATTACAAATTCAAATGAATCTTTGGCACAAAGCCTTGCACTTAATTTCTCATAGAAATAATCACCCTTTCGAAGAGTTGGCAATGGTGTTACGTAATGCCACTTTTCCATTATCTGTAAACTAACAACTCCAATAGTCTGGTTGTTAAATTTTGACAAACAATAGAAGTCGTACTGATAAGATTCTGATGAAGTCCACATAAAAAATGTGTCCTTCCTTGTAACAAGAATGATTTCATCTTGAAAAATATTCAAGCTAATTGGAGAATAAGATATAGGTACATCTGCTGACTCCAGCATTTCACCTGTCTTCTTATTCACTGTAAACAAAACCCCCGAAAAAGCTACAATAAAATACTCATTAGACTCTACAACCTTACCGGTTATTTGAATCATGTTTATATTTTTGACTTTATCTGAGATTACCTTAAAGCTTTCATAATTCTTCTGCCAAACAACTTTACCTTCTTCTGAGATTAATGTCAGCTGTGGAACAGCTTCTATCCTTGATTTAAAAGTGTCTTTTGTTGTTATCAACTTTGATAAAACAAGAAGTCCAGAATTCGGAATATGGATCTTATCCAATAAATTTCCGATAGTAGTATCGCAAGAAACTATTTTTTTATTACCAAGATTTTCATCAAAAGTAAAAAAAGACAGTTCACCCTGTGATATAGAATTGGATGGTATGGAAGTATAAATAACCCCAGATACACCCAAATTAGTCGTGGTAGCCTCAAAAGAGGTTCCACCAAACCCTTGTAGGGTTGAGATCTTCAAGCCCATGTCTTGGGCTGTAGCTACGCTAGGTGCACTTGCAATAGCAAGAGCCACTACTAGCAAAAACGTATACTTTTTCATATTTTATTTTCAAATAGAGTTTGATTACATTATCCCATATAAAAGCAAATAAAGTCAAGCAAATGCCTGACTTTATCCACAGTAGCCAAGAAGGCTATATTTTATAAGGTTATTATAGGGTATATGTAATCTTTACAGCACCTTGTGCACCTTGACCTCCCAGAGGCCAGTCACTAGGTGCAGACTTTCCATAAGGCCATTGATTCAATCCCTCACCATACCTACCAACAGTAAATATGTATACCTCACCAGGATTAACAGTAACATCGAATTTGACATACCCTGCCCCACCGCCACCAGCATGACCATCTTGACCCTCAAAAAGAGGATCATTGAGATAAGAATCTCCAGAATATCCTCCTGTTCCCCCAAAGCCTGAACCTCCTACACCATATATGGTAGGAGTTGTACCATCTGATCCATAAGAACCTACATTCATAACAGAACTACCGCAAGTAACACCAACCATTGAACCAGGATCACCACCAGCACCGCCAGATACGCCAGACACTCCAGCACTAGCCCCTCCCTCCCCACCGGATCCACCTGTGCCTCCAGTAAATAAAGAAGGACACCCGCTACCTGTTGGGCTACTACTACTAGTTGCATTACCACCATTACCACCATTAGTTTGTGTTACATATGTAAATTTTGAATATGTTGGTGTTGTATATGTACCACCAGCACCTCCTATTGTGCCTGAACCTTTTTTGCCACCTTTTGCAATGACTTTATTAGCAAAACTTCCTGACCAATAAAATGTAGTATCACCTCCATCTGAATTAACACTTGAATCATTACCACCACCTCCACCCCAGATCTCAACAGTCATAGCTGTTACATTGGTTGGTATATATATCTCTGCATCACTCTGATATACAATAGACAATGTATCTCCTGCACACAATTCCAGCACTCCATCGCTGTCAGCACACACCTTTTGACTACCGGTTGAAATCAAAGTATCTGCTTTTATACTCCCCTCAATATCTGCGCCCCCAGCAACAGCAAGCCCAGTAGATAATATGTAGCCTATAACATCAAGCTTGTAAGGGCTAGTTGCCGCAGCGGTACTTGCAATAGCCAGTGTCCCTGCCTTTGCTTGGTCAGAAGCAGAAGTATCAATAGGTGCCGATGCGGTGCCATTGTCAACAGGACTTGCAGTAGGTGCTGTCCATGTTGCCCCGGCAAATGATATACCCACGGCCAATACTAGGCCTAGTATGATTGATTTGATTTGATTTTTATAATTCATAATAGATTTATTCTAATTAATAATAATTAACATATAATAAGTGTTCCTGTAGTGTCTGCGCATACGTTACTTGTGCCAGATGAAGACAATGCATCGTTGGTAACAGTACCTGTAATAGACATATTTCCACCAACACCACTCGCCTTTATCACAGATACGCCTGTACTATATATAGAGCCTCGGACATCTAGCTTGTAACCCACAGTCAGTATAGGTGCAGTAGTAGAACCATCACCCACTTTTAACCCCCCAGCTTTGAACTCATCTGTAGTAGTGGTAGAAGTATCTTCGTGGATAAGCCCTATACCATTATCACTCGGAGGGGTTGCTGGTCGTGAAGCCAATACGTATTGGAAAGTCACCGCCAAGAGCGACCCGATGATAATTATTTGTAATAATGCTGTGTATTTCTTCATATATTTTACGAATTAAGGAAGTCTAATGTCTTTTGCTTCTGTTCGGGGGTCTGCACTGGAACCTTCTTTGCCTGCTTTTCCAAAGCTTTGCCTATTGCCTGCTTTTCCTTTAGTGTTGTGTCTGTCTGCACCTGAGTGTCGAGCCATGCTGCCGACTCAGATATCCTCTTTGCGCGGTCATACTCCATCTTCTTCTCTTTGCCTTTGTTCACCACTATATATACGATACCAGCACATACAATAATAGACAGTACTATCATCAATACCTTCTTTGTATCAGGCTTTGGAATCTTCCATTTACTTTTTACTTCAGGATTATCCGAAATAATATTATTCATATATTTATTTTACTACAATTGACCAAAATAAAGAAATCAGGTATTATGTGGATATCAAGTCCGTTCTCGAAACCGGGCTTTTTTTATAAAAAATTTAATAACAACTAAATATATGTTAGATCTAAAAACAATGAAATCAGCTCTTGAACAGCTGGAAGAAGAGCGTAAAATACCAAAAGACAAGATAATCGATGCTATCGAGCAAGCTTTGGCCGCCGCCTACAAGAAGGATTACGGAAAGAAAGGCCAGATCATCCGATGTCACTTCAATATGGAGACAGGCGATACCGAATTCTACCAAGTAAAGATAGTGGTGGACGAATCTTTGGTGCGTGTAGTTACCGATGAGGATGAGGAGATAGCCGAGGATGACGAGCGTACTCGCTACAATGAAGAGCACCACATCATGGTAGAGGATGCAAAACGTATCAAGACAGATGCGAGTCTCGAAGATGAGATCACTTTCCCACTTGAGACTATGGACGACTTCGGTCGTATTGCAGCCCAGACAGCAAAGCAAGTAATAATCCAAAAGATCCGCGAGGCAGAGCGTGGCGCAATAATCGAGGAATACGGTAGCAAAGAAGGCGAGATAATCAATGGATTTATCGATAAAGTAGAACGCGGTATGGTGTATGTCAGCTTCAACCGTGCCATGGGTATTATGCCTCCGGAGGAGCAGATTCCTGGCGAGTTCTATCGTCGTGGTGACCGTGTCCGTGCATACCTATACGCAGTAGAGGAGACTCCTCGTGGAGTGAATTTGAAACTCTCACGTTCCCACCCACAATTCATCGAAGGCCTATTTAAAGTTGAAGCTCCAGAGATAGCGAGTGGCGTTGTAGAGATCAAGTCTATCGCCCGCGAAGCCGGTGCCCGATCAAAGATAGCTGTATATTCAAACGATGAACATATCGACCCAGTAGGTTCATGTGTTGGTCAGCGTGGATCACGTGTGACAACAGTCATGAGTGAGCTTGGTGGTGAGAAGATCGATATTATCCCTTGGTCAAACGACCCTATGGAATATGTATCTAGTGCTGTATCTCCAGCCAAAGTATTGAGTATCGATATAAATGAAGACGAACACAAAGCAGTGATCGAAGTTGCAGATGACCAGCTATCTCTTGCTATTGGTAAGGGTGGCCAGAACGTGCGCCTAGCGGCAAAGCTAACAGGATGGAGGATCGATATAAAGGGCATGCCTGCAGAAGGAGCTGTAAGTGGACAAACTGACATGGCAGATGAAGATGATACAATATCAGAAGATGTTGATCTAGAAGACGGCATCGTAGATGATGGAACAGATGCAGTAGTATCTGTAGAAAGTGATGAAGAAGTAAAGGAAGAATAATTATTAAATTAATTTTTTAAATTTTATGGCAAACATAGATCACAAACCAAGTAAGTACATGCTAAATCTTCAGCACGTATTACCTGCATTCGTAGATAAAGAAAAGAAAGTTATAAACGGAATTGTAGAGATCAACTCTGGTTCAATAAATAAATACGAATTGATTACAGAAAGTGGCCAATTGAAGCTGGATCGTGTTGGGTACTCTTCACTTGCATACCCAGTAGCATATGGTGCAATCCCTAAGACTTGGGATCAAGATGGTGATATGCTCGACTTTGTTATAGCAAATGTAACAGAGCCACTGATCCCAGGCTCACTTGTAGAACTACGCGTAATAGGAATAATGAAATTCGAAGACGGTGGTGAGCGTGATGACAAAGTTATCACAGTATTGTCAGACGACAAGAGAATGGATCATATCACTTCATACGAAGAGCTTGGTCCACACTGGCAAAAGGAAACTGAGCACTATTTCGAATATTACAAACACCTAAAGAAGCCAGGTACTTGTAAGCCTCTTGGATTCTTTGATAAAGATGAGGCAATAAAAATAATTGAAGAGTGTGAAGAAAGATACCAGACTGATTACGCATCAAAAGTAGAATAATAAAAAAGAAAACACCATTATGGTGTTTTCTTTTTTATTCAAATGCACTAGGCAAGACCTAGCGCATTTAGTATTTGGTAAAAATAATGTAATATATACTTATGCAAAATCAACGTAAAACAATCCGAAATGGTGAGCCGTTTATAATAGCCGAAGGTAAGTTGGGGGCTATTGTTGGCTTCCCTATGCTTGTAGATTCTGGAAGTGGGCACAAGGAAAAGACCTTTGAGAGATTTGTTCGTCCACCAGGCACAAGAATTATAGCTATTAAAGATAATAAAATATTTCTTCAATGTGAACACCGTTTAGAAGTAAAGAATGAGTTCGACTGGCGACTCCCCGGTGGCAAGGTTGTGGACAGCTTTGCAGAATATAAAGATTATATAGATATAAACAAAGATATGCCTACTGAGATGATCCTTTCTGCAGGAAGAAAGGAGTTACGTGAGGAAGCAAAGCTTGATTCTGAAAAACTTTCTTTATTTAAAAAGTCTTCTTGTGGAGCATCTGTCGAGTGGGACCTATACTACATAATAGCCGAAGATGTTACTGATTATGCAAATGATCACAACGAAGGCGAGGAGATAGTGGATGGCAAATGGTTTACACACGAAGAAGTGTTGGCGATGTGTAACTCAGGAGCTATAGATGAGGATAGGACTGTCGCTGTATTGTATCAGTATATAAACAAAAAATAATAAATTCACTCCACCACCCCCAGATAGAGACTGAGTCTCTGTCTGGGGGTTTTTGATTGTATTGATTATTGGTATACTATATATGTACAGGTATATAGTCATGTATACGTGTATCGTTTAGAAATTAATAATTAAAATTTACATTTATGAAGAAATATATTTACTTAGGTTTACTTGTAGCATTTGCTATGGTGGGTGCGAGTTTTGCACATGCCGAGGATGGCAACGAAGGTGGTGACGACATGGGTCGCCCAGTTATGCAAGGTGAGTTTAGAAAGGGTGATGATATGCGTCCTGGTACAAGACCAGTAATGATGAAGGGTGAGTTCAGAGGTGAAGATAGAAATGAGGATGAGAACGAGAATGAAAACGGTGATGACAACGAAGGTATGAGAAAGGGTATCGTAGGTGAAAGAGGCTTCGGTAAGTTCGAAGGGTCTGACAATCGTTCAGATATGAAGAACCTTACGAAAGAAGAGAAGACTACTTTAAAAGAAAAGTTCAAGATGGAAAAGGAAAAGGCAAAGGACCTAGCTGAACACATGAAAGAAATAATGAAGAAGGATAATAGTGGTGATAGAGTAAAGGCGTTCCTACGATTCGACGCAGCTATCGCCCGTATGGATACACTAGTGTCACGTGTAGAGTCTCGTATTGCAAAGGTAACAGCTGAAGGCACAGATGCAACTACTGCTACAGCAGAAGTTACAAAAGCAAAGGCAAGTATCGCGGATGCAAAGACAAAGTTCGAAGAACTGAAGACAAAGCTTCAGACAATAGAATCTACAAGTACAGATTCAACCGATGACAATAATGAAAGCGATGATGCATCTGATGATTCTGACAACAGAAAGACAAACAATAATGCATTCAAAGCTGAAACAGCTCCCCTAGTAAAAGCTATAAAAGACGATCTTGTGAGTGCTCAGAAGTCACTCATGCAAGCAGTAAAGGTATTGCGTGGTCTTGCTCCTGTAAAAACAGAGGCTGGCACAACTACAACAACTACAAACCAATAATTATTAACTAAATAAAATAAAAATATGGAACCAAACACAACAAACAATACAATAACAAAAAACTCTCATGGTGCATTGATAGGATCAATAATTATAGTTGTTATATTAATTATTGGTGGTATGTATGTATTCAAAATGACAAAGAGTAACTATGCTGCGCAACAAGACCGCCAAGCTCTACAGCAAATGCAAGAGCAAGATGCTGTTGTTCAGAGTTTAGAAACACAAGGCGCAAGCGATGATCTAGACTCAATAGATGCAGATCTAAAAGCTACAGACATCAACTCTATAGACAGTACAACAACTGTTCAATAGACATAAGAGGCAGGAAACAAATAGCGCCCTAGGGCGCTATTTGTTTTTTTTGACAAAAAAGCTTTTAGAATATAGACTGTGTAAACTATGACAAAAACAAATATAAAAAAGTTAGAAAAGAGTGAGGTAGAGATAGAAGGTTCAATCCCAAGTGACAAATTCGCCACTTATGAGGACAAGGCCCTCGAACGTATCGGCAAGCGCATGGAGATCCCAGGCTTCCGTGTTGGTCATGCACCAAAAGACATGATAAAGAAGAACCTAAACCCTATCATGCTACTAGAGGAGATGGCCGAGCTTGCTATACATGAAGCATACCCACAGATACTAGAGGACAACAAGATCGACGCTATTAGTCAGCCACAAGTACAGATCACAAAGATAGCCGAGGGTAATGACTTGGAATTCAAGATCCGTACAGCAACACTTCCAGAAGTTAACCTTCCAGATTACAAAAAGATAGCAAAGGATGAGATAAAGAAGGCAGGTGAGATAAAAGCTGAGGTGAAAGATGAAGATATAGATAAAGTATTGAAAGATTTACAAAAGATGCGCGCACATGAGGGGTTGCACAAGCACGAAGGCGACGATGCAGAAGAACACAATCATCCAGAGATCACTGACGATATGCTTCCAGAACTAAATGATGAATTTGCAAAAAGCTTCGGTGACTTTGCAAACCTTGAAGCATTGAAGAACAAGATTACTGAGAATGTGAAGATGGAGAAGGAAGTAGAAGCAAAGGACAAGCGTCGCCTAGCGATAATCGAAGGTATCATTGCTGACACAAAGTGTGACATGCCAGAAATATTGGTAAATGCCGAGATAGATAAATTGTTCTACAAGCTCGAAGCAGATATACAAAATGTTGGTTTCAAAGTAGAGGATTATTTGAAGCAGATCGGCAAGAGTGTCGAAGAATTGAGGAAGGAATGGTATGGCGAGGCCGAGAAGCGTGCAAAGCTTCAGATGGTACTATACACAATATCAAAAAATGAAAGTTTGAAGCCTTCAGATGAGGAGGTAAAGAAGGAAGCCGAAGCAATAACAAAGATGTATAAAGATGCCGACCCAATCCGTGCCGAAGCTTATGTAGAGCAAATGCTCACAAATGAAAAAGTTTTTACATTCCTAGAAGAGCAGAAATAAAATATTGTTCACATAAAAAGAAAGAACCGAGAGCGAAAGCTCCGGTTCTTTTTTTGTTTGTTTCTCAAATTGATTTTACAAGATATTGTAGTCGTATATATACGCACCATTTAAATCTTGTTTTGTTGGCATCGTTTCTCTTTGGATCAATACCGGTGCAGGGCCTTTGCTGTAGTCCCAATTGTTTAGGTATGCTCTGATAGCATTACCTGAAAAATTTGCGATTACCATCTGTTGGCCAGTAGCTGGGTCAATAGCAATACTACCGTCCTTCATAAAAACTTTTGTTTTTGTATCAAGTGCATCAGGTTTACTGATAACATACAGAACAAAAGAATTATTTAGGGGCAAACGGTGTTTTGGATCAAATGAAGAATAATAATACCCTCCTCCGAATCCAACACCAATACTTGCATTAACCCAAACACCGTTCGGGCCAACAGTAACTGATACACCACCACCAACTCTTGGCTGAGGACCTGGGTCCTTAACACAACTTGAGAATGCAATAGCGACCGCAGTGGCCACCATTGCGAAAATTAAATTTTTCATTGTTCATCTATATTTGTATATATTATACCATGTTTTGACCCATAAAGTCAAGTAGAAAATAAACCCTATTTTGCTATACTATACTCATATTTAGCCTTATTATTTAATCTTTTAATACAAATTTATGTTAATCCCAACAGTTATTGAAAAGTCACAGTTTGGTGAACGAGCGTACGATATATACTCTCGCCTACTCAACGAGCGTATTATATTCCTAGGTGGCCCAATAGACGACCACACTGCGAACCTCATCATCGCCCAGATGCTACACCTAGAACACGAGGACCCAAAGAAGGATATCATGCTATATATCAACTCCCCTGGCGGATCTGTTACAGCAGGCCTCGCAATTGTCGACACTATGAACTTTATAAAGCCAAATGTATCTACTATATGCGTAGGTATTGCTGCATCTATGGGTGCGGTCATCCTATCCAACGGTACCAAAGGCAAGCGCTTTGCCCTACCGAACTCTGAAGTCATGATCCACCAGGTTATGGGAGGTGCTGAGGGTCAAGCAAGCGATATAGAGATCAGTGCAAAGCATATATTGAGGACAAAGGATACTTTGATCAAGATATTGGCAAAGAATACAGGTAAAACTCCTCAGGTGGTGGAAAAGGACTCTGACCGCGACTATTGGATGCTAGCCGAAGAAGCAAAGAAGTACGGCGTCGTAGACGAGATCATAACAAAAGGCAAGAAATAATCACAAAAGCTCTCAACCGAGAGCTTTTGTTTTATGAAAGCTATAATACCTAGACAATAATAGCTAAATCAGGTATTATGAAGTTATCGACATTTAAAAGTTTAGTTACATCCGTTTCTTTAATACGACACATTTTGAAAATGACTACTTCCGTAAATAAAATCAATGAAATCAAAGGTTTTTTCCACAATATAGACGTGCTCAAAAATTAGTATTACTGATCGGGTATTACCCGTATGAGTTTAACAGCAATAATCATATCCACGCTTGCCCTACTTGTAGGAGTTGGTGTTGGATATTATTTGCGCCTTGTTATCTCTCTTGGCAAGAAGGGCTCTATGGAGCTCGAGATCAAGCAGATGATGATGGCCGCAAAAGAGGATGCTCAGAAGATCATCGACGAAGGCAAGAAAAAGGCCGAGGAGAGGATCGCTGAACTCCACAAAGAAGAGAAGCAGAAGGAGGAAGAGTGGAAGCAGACAGAAAGTAGGTTAATTAAAAAGGATGCTTTGCTCGATGGTCGCCAAGTTGAAATAGATCGCGAAGCGGAAGCTATCAAGATCCGTATCGAAGAAGTAAAGAAGATAAAGGACCGCGTAGACGGCATGGAAGCCGAGAAGGAGAAAGAATTGGAAAAGGTTGCTCGCCTATCTATCGAAGATGCAAAGGATCAATTGTTTAAAGTTATCGAAGCTAACTACGAGGAGGACTTGCTAGTTCGCATGCAAAAGATGGAGACAACAAATGCAGAAAAGTTGGATCGCCGTGCAAAGGATATCCTATCTACATCTATCAACCGCCTCGCAGCATCAACAGCGAGTGAGATGATGACTTCATCTGTAAACATACAATCAGATGAGATGAAGGGTAAGATCATTGGTAAGGAGGGCCGTAACATTCGTGCATTCGAGCGTGCAGCAGGTGTAGAACTGATAGTCGATGAGACTCCAGGCATGATAGTGATATCATCATTCGACCCAGTACGTCGCCAAGTAGCCCGCGTAGCGTTGGAGAACTTGATACTCGACGGCCGTATCCAGCCAGCAAAGATCGAGGAGATGGTGGAGAAAGCCCAAGGTGATATAAATAAAATAATAAAAGAAAAGGGTGAACAGGCCGTATACGAATGTGGTATCTACAACCTAGACCCACGCATCGTAGCTATTGTCGGCCGACTATACTTCCGTACTAGTTATGGCCAGAACGTTTTGCAACACTCTATCGAGATGGCACACATCGCTGGGATGCTCGCTGAAGAGCTGGGTGCAGATATCCAGATAGCAAAGGCAGGTGCACTGGTACACGACATCGGTAAGGCTCTGGACCATGAAGTTCAAGGTACACATATCGACATTGGTATCCGTATCTTGCAGAAGTTCGGTGCGGACCCACGTATAATCGTAGCGATGAAGTCTCACCACGACGACTGCCCACATGAATCTATAGAAGCAGTAATAGTGCAGACAGCCGACCATATATCTGGAGGCCGCCCAGGTGCACGCCGTGACTCTGTGGAGAATTATATAAAGCGTCTACAGGATCTGGAAGCTCTGACAAAGACATTCGACGGTGTAGAGAAGTCGTATGCCCTTGCAGCCGGCCGTGAAATACGCATATTCGTAAACACTGACAAGGTAGATGACGTCAGTGCAAAAGAAATGGCCCGTGATATCGCAAAGAAGATCGAGCAAGAACTCACCTACCCAGGGGAGATAAGGGTAACTCTAATAAGAGAAAACAGAGTAATAGAGTACGCGAGATAATATTCACAATTAAAATTCCCCACAGGTCCGACCTGTGGGGAATTTTAATTGAAACTATTAATTCATACCTTTGTCTTTCAAAACAGCATCGAGGCCACTTTTTGCACCATGATCTAAGTTCTTAAACTGACCATATATTTCTTGATGAATTGTGTCTATCTTCTTTTTATCAGCTTCATGTGTTGAACCTTGCTGAGGCTGTTGGTTTTCTGGTGCTTTGTTTATTTTGCCACTAGAAGTCACCCATTCAGGCTCTATTGATACACTCTCCTTCTGTATTCTCTTTCTCATGCCCATTCTTTCCATGAATCCCATATATTTATATAAAAATTTAATCTAATAACCTGACCTTTTTATATTATATCACCTACCTATTTTTATTCCACTTCCCTCTTTAGAACTATTAGATGTAGGTGGAAATGAGTAGGAATGGTTATACCTTTTGGTAAATTTTCATAAAAAACATCATAATTGTCCTTTATATAAGTGTTTTTTAGCTCTTTTAATTCATTTAGCTCGTCTTCATTGAGTAAATTCCAGTCAAAAACCACATCACGCTTTGTAGAGAGCATGTGACTAACAGTCGCAACAGCATCGTATGGGAACTTATTCTCCTTTATAACCCAGTAATTGAATTCCTTCACCATATCTTCCCTCCAATCCTTATAAGGGTCTGGTGTGATACCCTTTTCTTTCATTTCTTCAGAAAACTTTATGTATTTCTCCATTGTTTCGGGACTTCGGAGGAATGTTTTAGTAACTTTTGTCATATATAAGGGGTATTATATCACACAATTCTGTGTAAAAAATATTAAATCATACAATATATTCATTATTTGTAAAGTGTTGCAAACCCTTGTGGTAAAAAAAGCATTGGTATATAATGGTATTACTCCTGTTTATCAGGGATCGTTTGAAAACGGTCGAATTATTATTCAATAGCTTCTTGTATTTTGCAAGAAATGCAAGACTAATTAGAATGAATAAACAAGCATTAGTAGAATTGGTTCACGGCAAGATCGGTGGTACAAAGGTACAAGCCGAAGAAGTTGTGAGCGGTATGTTCGATGCTATCGTTGCAACTTTGAAAAAGGGTGACGAAGTATCTATCGCAGGATTAGGAATCTTCTCAGTTAAGGCACGCGCAGCCCGCATGGCTCGCAACCCAAAGACTGGCGAGCAAGTAAAAGTTGCTGCTACAAATGTTCCAAAGTTCCGCGCTGCAAAAGCACTAAAGGACGCTGTTAAATAAAATATTATCTGTGTACGGTATACACATATAATCATAGCGATAAAAACCACTCTTTCTCTATCATGAGTGGTTTTTATTTTTTCGTGTATCGCCATATTTTTCATGAAATAATCATAATGCATATGGTATAATTTATAAAAAATAAATTGAACATTATGACAAAAATCACTTTCACAGGAGACCGTACATTGATGCAGGCTTTACAATTAGCTGTGCATGATTATTTTGAAAAGAACAAAATTGCCAAAACTGGCAATTGGAAGCTCTACTTAAAAACCATATTTTGGTTTTTACTATTAATTACAAGCTATGCTTGGCTTGTATTCTTTACACCTGAATCAACATGGTCACAAATAATGCTATCTATAGTCATTGGTGGATCACTTGCAGGTATAGGATTCAACGTTGCACACGATGCAGCACATGGATCATATTCCAAAAAAGAGTGGGTAAATCAGCTTTTCTCTTACAGCTTTGAAGTTATGGGCACAAGTTCTAAATTCTGGAAGGTAAAGCATAACGTAGCACATCATACATTTACTAACATAGATGGACACGATGAAGACTTTGATGTTGAACCCTTACTTAGAATGTCTCCAAATCAAAAAAGGTATTGGTTCCATCGCTTACAATTTCTGTATGCGCCTATATTGTATTTATTTGTATATATTATGTGGGTATGGAAAAATGACTTTGAAAGAAAAAGTGAGTTAAAAATTGCTAGTTCAAAAATTAAATCTTTCTCAAAAAGAGATAGGTTGATATTTTTTATTAGTAAAGGGTGGTGGTTTGCTGCATTTATTCTGGCTCCATTGATTCTAATCGGATTCTGGAAAGGCTTATTCTTATCAGCCATAATTATTTTTACTTGTGGATTGATATTGGGATTAGTTTTCCAACCAGCTCATGTGGTTACAAAAACTATTTTTCCAATACCAAGTGAAGACGGTAAGATAGAAAGTGGCAAAGCAGAACATCAAATAGACACTACTTGTGATTTTGCGACAAAAAACCCTATCGTTTCATGGCTAGTTGGTGGATTGAACTTTCAAGTGGAACATCACTTGTTCACAGAAATATCACATATCCATTATCCGAAAATTCACAAAATTGTAAAAAATGTTTGTAATGAGTACGGTAAACCTATCACAGAGTTTAAAAGTTTTACAGGGGCAATCCTTTCACACTTTTATCTTCTATATAAATTAGGAAGGATACCCTGATTTATAAAAATAAATAAAACATTACAAAAGGCTCCCCTATTGGAGCCTTTTTTATTTTTATTGTATTTAAAGTAAAATATGCTATGATATATCAATATTTCGGGGTGTAGTACAGTGGTAGTATACTCGGTTTGGGACCGAGAGATCAGAGTTCGATTCTCTGCACCCCGACAGACAGTTGTTTCGTTTAAAATATGCGGGATTAGTTTAATGGTAGAACTGCAGTTTTCCAAACTGCTGGCAGGAGTTCGATTCTCCTATCCCGCACAAAAAACTATAATATCACATTATCTATTACCCTCACCCGTGCATTGCGACTCTGCATATCTAGGTAAACTATAAATACATCAAACTGCCATGGGGTATTCCCTACTCTTTTGTGTATTAGATAGGTCTGGATTGTCCTTGATAGCCTCTTTAGCTTCCAAGGGTGTAGATTGTCCTCGGGCCTAGGCTTGTTACTATCGGCAGGACCATCCCACCCTGGCCACCCTTCCTTTATAAATGGGCGGGAAACAGACTTTACCTCTATAAAATAGATCTTGTCCTCCTTTTTAGCAATTATGTCTATTTCACCCCACTTTTTCGTATAATTCCTCTCTTCAATAGTAAATCCATGTTTCATGAGAAACGTACAGGCGACATCTTCGCCTAACTTCCCTACTTTCTGTTTATCAGAAGTAAAGTTCTTCATGTTTATATTATACCCCTATAATAACAATATATCCATATTGTTACATGTGTAACCAGGTAAAGTGTGCCACGTGAAACATAATTTATGTTAATTACCCTAAAAACTTCATTTGTCCGATAAAATCCTTACAAAATAAGGGTTTTATAGAAAATAGTCTTTTAAATAGTCTTTTTTAAATATGTCTCTTATAAACAATGCACACATAGTTATCCACATTTTCCTTATAAAATAAGGGTTTTATGTGTGTAAAAAGACGCCCCATAAAGGGCGTCTTTTTAGATTGTATTCTGTGCATCCAGAGGGATTCGAACCCCCAATGACGGTTCCGAAGACCGTAGTGATATCCATTTCACCATGGATGCAAGCTTATTTATTAATACAAAATTTAGTATACACTAAATAACACTATTTTAAAAGAACCCTTGTAAAATATACTTATAATTAAAATTGCAATAATAAACAAAAAGTAGTATAATCTAAGTCAGTTTTATATATGCATTATTAATTTAATGCGGGATTGGTTTAGTGGTAGAACACGTCCTTGCCAAGGATGAGACAGGAGTTCGATTCTCCTATCCCGCACAAAATATAGTAACTCTATGAGTGAAAACCTAAAAATAAATACGAGTAACATCCCGGATTATGTTACACATGTAACAAATACACTCGAAAAAGCTGGTTTTGAGGCTTTCATCGTGGGTGGTTGTGTTCGTGATCTTATAATAAATAGGGTTCCAAAGGATTGGGATATAACAACCAACGCTAATCCAGAGGAAATAATAGGTTTGTTTGAAAAGACTGTATACGAGAATACTTTCGGTACTGTTGCCGTATGTATACCTAAAATCAATAAAATATCCGAAGATGTTTCAGGTGAAACATTAGAATCTGTTACACATGTAACAAAAGAGGCAGAAAGTAAGTATTATATCGTAGAAGTAACTCCATACAGGAAAGAAGGGAAGTATACCGACAACAGGCACCCAGATAGCGTCCAATTCTCCCAAAACATAGGGGATGACCTCCAAAGGCGTGACTTTACTATCAATGCTATGGCTTTTAATAGTAAAGGACAGTTAATTGACCTTTATAAAGGACAAGAAGACCTAAAGGACAAGGTTATACGCACAGTGGGGGACCCAGATACAAGGTTCCAGGAAGATGCCTTGCGCCTGCTCCGAGCTATCCGATTTGCCACCGAGCTTGATTTTGCAGTTTCATATGAAACTATGGAGTCTATAGTAAGGAATGCCGACTTGCTAGCCAATATATCAAAGGAGAGGGTGAGGGATGAATTCGTAAAGATAATAGCCAGTCGTAATGGGGCACAAGGTGTAGCCATGCTACAGAAGCTAGGCTTGATGAAACATATAATCCCCGAACTTGCAGAGGGTATAGGTTGTGACCAGGGTGGCGCACATATATATGATGTGTTTGAACACCTACTAGGTGCACTAGGCCACGCTATCGATAAGGGTTACTCGGTCCAGATCCGCCTGGCGGCACTGTTACACGACATAGGCAAGCCACGAACTCGCAGACCAGGGGTAAAGAAGGCGTACACATTCTACGGCCATGAAGTGGTGGGTGCCCGTATGACAAAGAAGATACTGGAAGGGTTAAAGTTCGATAAGCAAACTATAGACTTTGTTACCAATATGGTGCGCCGACACATGTTCTTCTCTGACACTGAGCAGATTACACTATCTGCAGTACGCAGGGTAATACAGAATGTAGGTCCGGAACATATCTGGGAACTGATGGAGATCCGTGAGTGCGATAGGGTAGGTATGAAGAAGAACGAGGCTCCATACCGACTACGCAAGTACCACGCCATGATCGAAGAAGCTCTGCGTGACCCAATAAGTGTTAAACAGCTGAAAGTAGATGGCAAAATACTGATGG
Organism: uncultured Candidatus Saccharibacteria bacterium; assembly: GCA_964544225.1. Taxonomy (GTDB): domain Bacteria; phylum Patescibacteriota; class Minisyncoccia; order Phycocordibacterales; family UBA9973; genus UBA8515. The sequence goes on from CAZIZK010000001.1 coordinate 182,332, forward strand.
AAGAATTGGGTATCAAAGCCGGCCCACGTATGGGCTGGATACTCAATGCATTACTAGAGGAAGTGCTAGATGACCCAAATAAAAATACCCGCGAGTACTTAGACGGCAGGGTAGGTGAGTTGGATAAATTGTCAGATACTGAGCTATCAGCACTGGGTGAAAAAGCTAAAGAAAAGAAAGAGGAATTGGAAGGGGAAGAGGTAGCCAAACTTCACAAGAAGCATAAAGTATAAAACAGCAAAATAAAAAGCCTGGTTATACAGACCAGGCTTTTTGTTTTGATTCACACTTTTTTATTTTTTTCGGTTATTTTAAATATTAAAAAACCAATTAGATACAAAAGTGTATATCCTAAAGCACACAACATTAGCATGACTATAGGACTTACTTGATGGTTCATAACTACATTCTTTCTATTTGTATGCACAAATCAGCATCTTTAATACTTACAGTTACTTTTTTTGTGCCCATGTCTAAACAATAAGGAACACCTGATGTTTTATACAAAAATTTCAGGTTTATAATATTTTGCTCACTAAGCAAAACTTTACCAAAACTTGAGTCTATATTCTGATAATTTAGGATATAGCTCTCTTGATTTATAGAAAACCAACACATAGTGGGGTATTTCGACATGTCTTTACGAAGTATCTTATTTTGAAATATCATCAAAATAGCCTTTAATGCAGAAGCATATCCTTGCGGAATTTTTTTGTTCATATTCATGATTGAAAATTTATATTTATCCAAACTTTACCCCTATTTTAATAGCATGTCAACAACACAAAATCCCCTAGGTATTGCCTAGGGGATTTTGTTAAAAAAATGAATTTATTTTACAGGAACAGTAACTGTAAGTTCCACAACTTCATTTGCAAATTTCTGAACTATGCCGAAATCTTTCATGTTTATGTTGAAATTAGATACGTATTGCATGCCATCTTTCTTTGCTGGCAAAGTAACATTTTTTGTAACACCATGAACTGTTAGCAATCCTGAGATGTTGGTATTAGTGAAAGAAGTAATCTTGAATGTTGCTTTTGGGTAGACAGCTACATCAAAGAAGTCTGCGCTCTTTAGATGATTTTGCAATTTTTCACTATCTGGAGCTTGTAGTGTGGTCATATCAACCTCGATACTACCAGTCAACTTGTTGTCTGTAAATGCTAAATTAGAATTGATTGTTCCAAAGCTTCCAACGTGTGACTTATCAGGGCCAAAACCTTTAAAAGATATCTTTACATTGGCATTATCAACCATTAGTCCAACCTTGTTTGTATTTGTAGTATCTGTCTTTATTTCAGATGGATCTTCGCTAACACTAGTAACATCAGTAACAACAGCGGTAGGGATACTAGTATCTGGCTGTGGACGATTTGCCCACCATATTACGCCTGCTAAAACTAAAATAACTAAAACAATGATTATTTTCTTCATAAGAATATTTAAAAAATTATTAATATATGTTTATTATACTATAAAAAATAGGGGATTCTCATGCTGGACAAAATACACCTTTTGTGTTATACTAGATACAAATATATAATACCTTAAAAAATGAAAAATCTAAAAAACTTCGTCTTGGCAGTCGAGATATTCCTGTCAAAAAAAGTGTTTGCCTACCTATTTCTAGGCTTTTCAGTTGTAACACTGTTCTATGTAGTAAAATCCTGGACAAATACTCCAGAAATGCAACAGTTGTTGTGGCTAAGTCTTACAAAAATGTGGTTAGCAATTCCTTTTTTAGCATTTCATGTTATGCAACTAATTGCATATCATGAAAAAAGCCAGTACCCTGGTATCAATCCAAAAATAAGTATATTTAGCAGTAGGACCATCGCGTTCAGCTATCTAGCATATATTTCTGGAATAGGTTTATTTTTTGCTGTATTTCTCGGATGTAAAGCATATAATTTTTACATCAACATAGACAACGAAGAAAGAAAACCTATTATTACGTGGTTCATCTGGGATTGTGTTGCAGTTATAACGATAAGTTTGATTGCATACAATATGTCAAATCATGTAACCATGGAGGATATCCTAGGTTATTAAAAAACATTTCAAATTTGATAAAGCTCCAGCTACTGGGGCTTTTTTTTATTTTAGCTCGAGGATGATAGGGCAGTGGTCGGACCCCATGTAGTCAGAGAGCATTTTTGACTCAACAACTTTCTTCATCAGATTTGCAGATACAAAGAAATAATCAATACGCCAACCCACATTTCGGGTACGTGAAGCTGTCTTCTGATCCCAATACGTATACATGTCCTTTGCATTTGGATAAAGTGTTCGAAATGTATCGACATAGCCGGCCTTGATCACCTTTGTTATCCATGCACGCTCGATAGGAAGGAAGCCTGTGTTCTCCTCGTTTGCTTTTGGCCGAGCAAGATCTACTTCGGTATGTGCAGTGTTCACATCACCAGTAAATATTATTGCATAACCCAATTTCTTTTTCTTCTCTATAAATTTCAGGAATGCTTCGTAGAATTTCAATTTGTATTCCAGGCGGTGTGGACCCTGACCACCGTTCGGGTAGTAGCCATTGATCAGAACTGTCTTACTCTTTGTACTACCTAAACCTTTGTTGAAATACAATATAACTAGTCGGCCTTCTTGGTCCAACTCTTTGATACCCATTCCGTATTCCACTTTGTCGGGCATCACCTTTGTATACACCGCCACACCACTATAACCTTTACGTTCAAGTGAAGGGGATAGGTAGAAATGATAATCTTTGAAATTTATTATCTCTTTTGGTAGCTGATCCATCTCGCTCTTTGTCTCTTGAAGGCAGACAATGTCGGGCGTGTATTTAGTAAACAGTGACTCAAAGTGCCCCTGCTTCACAGTAGCCCGTAATCCATTTGTATTCCAAGATATGATTTTCATAAAAACATTATACCTTTTTATTTCTTCCCGTGGAATTTCTTGTGGATTTCACGAAGTTGTTTGTCAGTCACGTGCGTATATATCTGTGTAGTTGCAATATTGGCATGGCCGAGCATCATCTGCACGCTACGTATATCGGCGCCGTTCTCTAGTAAGTCAGTGGCAAAGCTGTGGCGGATAACGTGCGGAGTCACCTTCTTTGATATACCAGCAACGATAGCATAGTGTGCAACTATACGCTCTATGGATCGGGGAGTCAGGCGCCCTGTACCTTTTTTATTATTAGACTGTTGGATAAACATAGGTTCGTCCATGTCACGGCGGTTCTTTAGATAGCTACGTATGGCATCTTTTGCAGAATCAGACAGGAAGACCACACGCACCTTCTCGCCCTTACCACGGATAGAGAACTCGTCTTTCGACAAATCTAGATCACGGTTCAGCGAACATAGTTCGGATAGACGAAGCCCTGTCGAGAAGAACAGTTCAAGTATCGCTTTGTCGCGTAGGCACTTCAAAGCTTCTGAGTTTGAATCCTTATTTACTTTTGAGTCCAACTTATTTAGTACCTGGCTCGGTGCATTCAAAAGCCGAGATAACTCGTCGCCAGATATGAGGTCCAGGTGCCTGCCAGTAACTTTAGCAAGCTCGATCCTATCTGGGGCAAGCGATGTAACACCACGTTTCATCAGATATTTCAGAAATGCGCGCAATGCAATGAGGTGATAGTTCTGAGTGTTCTTCTTTAGTGTGGCACTTTGCTGGCCTTTTACCTTTACCCCTGGGAGCCTGTTGATATGTAGGCGGAATTCGCGAACAGTATTGTCAGTTATGTCCTTTGGGACTGTAATTTTACCAACTTCGAAGAAGCGAGTAAGGTAGTGGTCATAATTACGAACAGTCAGGAGGCTGTTGCCTTTCTCGATCTCTACATGTTCGAGGAACTCACGTTTCAATTGTTCAATAGATGTTGCCATATCAATGTCGTAAAACAATTATAGCATGAAAATAGTCTGCCAGGGCAGGCTATTGCAATTTTTAGCAATATATGCTATTATGTGCCCATGTTAACAACAAAGAAAAAGCAGAATATCATTAAGAAAAACCAAGTTCATGACACTGATACTGGTTCTCCTGAGGTTCAGATCGCTATGCTTTCAGAGCGTATTGACGAACTAGCTACTCACTTAAAGAAGCACAAGAAGGATAATCACTCACGACGCGGACTTATAAAGATGGTTGCTGACCGCCGTGGTCACCTAAAGCACCTCGAGAAGTCTGACAAGACTCGTCACACACAAGCTCTCAAGAAAATTAAAGCTTAAATGAAAAACTCCTGCAAGGGAGTTTTTCATTTTGTGGTACAATTACCTTATCGGGGTAATATTTTATATTTAAAGATTACAAATAATTATGATAATCAAACACAAAGAACAACGCGTAGGGGTATTCATTGATACATCGAACTTATACCACAGCGCAAAGAATTTATATAAGAAGAAGGTCAATTTCGGCCAAGTATTAAAAGACGCAGTAGCAGACAGAAAGCTCGTGCGTGCAACAGCATATGTGATCACCAGCGAAGGTGGCGACGAGAAGAACTTTTTCGACGCATTGACCAAGCTCGGTATAGAAACAAAGACAAAAGAACTCCAGATATTCGCTGGTGGTGCAAAGAAGGGCGACTGGGATGTGGGTATCACAGTCGATGTTATAAAGATGTCACAGAGACTTGACGCAGTAGTATTGGTAACCGGCGACGGTGACTATGTACCACTTGTAGAATACCTGCAAGCACAACTCGTACAGGTAGAGGTGGTGTCTTTTGGTAAGTCTACTTCTATGAAGCTAAAGGAGGTGGCCGACGACTTCATCGACTTGTCAAAGAACCCTCGCAAATACTTAATAGGTAGGTAAATACATTTATGGAAGCATTGTTACCTGTCACATACACACATGACATATCCGACATACATTCGGGTGGATTTTCTGTACAAGATGAGGTGACACTAGGGATAGAGGCCGGGACTCTATCTGTGCAGATAAACACTTTGCACGAGTTAGTAACACTGCATCGAATAAATATAGGAAAGAATTTAGAAAAGTATAAAGAATTATGCATAATAAAAAGTGAGGAATATGCTGAAGTGAAACCAGGTGTGTTCGTACACAATACTGCTACCGTAGATGACCAAGTAGTTTTCAATACAACAAATGGAATCATAGTAGTAGAGGAAGGTGTGCACATAAATCCATTTACATATCTAGCTGGCCCACTACGCATAGACAAACACGCAACAATAAACCCACTTACCAATATTTCTGGAAGTTATATTGGTAAGTTCTGCAAAGTGGGTGGTGAAGTAGCAAACAGTGTTATAGAAGAGTACAGCAACAAAGGCCATTATGGATATGTGGGTGACAGCTTCATAGGTAGCTGGGTGAACTTGGGTGGGGGGACATCGACTTCAAACCTAAAGAATACTTATGGTACTATAAAAATGAATGGTGTTGATACAGGCGAACAATTCCTCGGATCTATCATTTGTGATTATGTGAAGACTGCAGTGAACACCAGCATATATACTGGCAAAGTAATAGGGGTAGGGAGTCATATATATGGAACTGTTACAAGTGATGTGGAAAATTGTGTAAATTATTATTCCAAAGATAACATAACAAATATACCGATAGAAGTAATAGAAAAAACTGCAAAAAGGATGATGGCGCGCCGTGGGGTAGAATACACAAATGATGATAAGGAAAAATTAGAATTAATTTATAAATAAAAATATTATGACAAAAGTTTTAATAATGGGTGCGTGTGGTCAGATAGGGGTAGAGTTAACATTGGCACTCAGGAAGATCCATGGCGATGCCAATGTGATAGCAAGCGATATAAAGGAGAACCACCCACTACTTGCATCTGGGCCATTCGTACAACTCGACGCAACTGATGCTGTGAAGACCAAGGGTATAGTAGAGGAGAACGGTATCACTGAAATATATTTACTAGCAGCACTACTTTCTGCCACAGGTGAGCAGAACCCAAAGCTCTGCTGGGATCTAAACATGGCAAGCCTTCGCCAAGTGCTGGACCTGGGAGTAGAGAAGAATTTGAAGATATTCTGGCCTTCATCTATAGCAGTATTCGGCGCTACAACACCGAGAGATAATACAGCTCAGAAGACTATAATAGAACCAACAACTATGTATGGTGTTACTAAATACGCAGGTGAACTACTATGCCAATACTATGCGAACCGTTATAGTTTGGATGTACGTTCTGTTCGCTACCCAGGGCTCATAAGTTGGAAGTCAGCCCCAGGTGGTGGAACTACCGATTACGCTGTTGAGATATTCTACGAAGCGATAAAGAATAATAAATACACAAGCTTCCTCTCAGAAAATAGCTACCTACCTATGATGTATATGGACGATGCCATCCGTGCAACTATCGAGCTAATGCAGGCAGATAAGAGCAAGCTATCTACACACATGTCATACAACTTATCTGCGATAAGCTTCTCTCCAAAAGAAATTGCCGAAGAAGTAGCGAAGCATATGCCAGGTTTTGAAATATCATATGCACCAGACCACAGGCAAAAAATTGCCGACGGTTGGCCAGCAAGTATAGACGACACTTTGGCCCGCACCGACTGGGGCTGGAAGCATGAATTTGATCTAGCCAAAATGACTGAAGTAATGTTGATAAATTTAAAAGAGAAATTAAAGTAAAGAGTTAATTTAAATCTTTACTTGGCATATCTTTTCTTTGGGTACGGATTTTTTGAAGCTTAAAAAATCCTGAAGTTTGCTCGCCGTCGCTCGCAAAACCCCCTCGAAAAGATACGCCTGCGATGATTTAAATTGGTAAAAATTTTATAATATAAAAATATGTATACAAAAAAGATAAAAGATTTTATAGAAGGTGATTTGCAAGCAATAAAAAATGCTGGCAAGTTCAAGGTGGAGAAGGTGATAGATGGTGCCCAAGGTACACATGTAAATGTCGGGGGTAAAGATTTGATAATGTTCGCTTCGAATAATTATCTAGGTATGGCCAACCACCCAACACTGGTTGAAGCTGCAAAGAAAGGTTTGGATCAATACGGCTTTGGCACAGCATCAGTCCGCTTCCTATCCGGTACACAGACAATCCACCACGAGCTGGAGCAGAGGATTGCCAAATTCATCGGCACCGAAGATGCCATAGTTTACTCTACGAACTTCATGGCGAACCTAGGGCTCTTTGCAACATTGGTAAATGAAAGTTTTGGTGCGACTGAGCCATGGAAAGATGTCATATATAGTGATGCCAACAATCATGCATCTATCATAGACGCATTTAAACTTTGCAAAAAAGAAAATCTGGATAAAAGGATCTACAAAGGTGGTGACCTAGATATGCTGGCACAAATGTTGGAAGAAGATAAAGATAAAAATTATAGAAATAAAATAATAGCAACCGATGGCATATTCAGCATGGAGGGGACAATGACTAACCTACCAAAGTTAATCGAGCTTGCAAACAAATACGAGGCATTACTGTTCGTAGACGATGCGCACGGTGTGGGTGTAGTGGGCGAACATGGCCGTGGAACTGCCGAGGCACAAAATGTATTAGGGCAAATCGATATTATCAGTGGAACCTTCGGCAAGGCTCTCGGTGGTGCTGTCGGTGGATACATTGGTGGAAGTAGTGCACTTGTAGAACTACTTCGCCAGAAATCTCGCACATACCTTTTCTCCAACGCATTGCCAGCAAGTGTGGCACTAGCGGGTATCGCATCATTAGATTTACTCGAATCAAACAATAATCTAACAAATAACGTAAAAGAGTCTGCACTATATTTCCGCCAGAAATTAGAAGAGAACGATCTTCCAACACTACCAGGCAATCATGCTATCGTGCCACTGATGATAGGTGATGCGAGCCGTGCAAGCGAATTATCAAAGAAATTGTACGAAGAGGGTATCTATGCTGTTTCACTCTCATTCCCGGTTGTACCAGAGGGTGAAGCCCGCATCCGCTTCCAACTATCGGCCCTACATACAAAAGACGATATCGACAAAGCAATCGAAGCAATAAAAAAAGTTTGGTAAACAATTAATTAAAATAAAATTCCCCTAGGCCTTACCTAGGGGAATTTTATTTAGCTTTTTTCTTAAAATATTTTCTTAAAGCAAGAATTGTCATACCACTATCAAAAATACAGAAGTATGTAACAAATAAATAATCTTTAAAATTATGACCTGTGGTAGATAATAGTGCTACTATACTTGCAAGAGCAAACAAACCCCAGAAAGGGATATTTTCACTTTCTGGTTTTTTAATCGCACGGACAACAGTAGGCAGTGAACCAATAGAATGGGCAATAAGTCCTATAAAAAGATTTAAAACCGGAATATCGGTAAAAACCCACAGGATAAAACTAATTATTAAAAGGATTGTTGAAATAGTTTCAGTTTTACCCCAAAGATTTTCTGCTCTCCTAAAAATAGCTCCAACAAATACAAGTAGGGAACCAAGAAGAGTAACCCAAGCAAGCACAGTGGTGGAAACTTGGTTACCAAGCTTAAGTACACTTGCAAGATTATTTACGGCCAAACAAAGAAATACTGTTCGGGTAAATAAATTTGGGCGATACCCACCCCTAAAAATAGCTTTAAATCCAATAAGATAGGAAGCGGAAGCAAGAAGTCCAATTAAAATATAAGTTGAATTCATAAAAATTATTATACCAAAATTAAAAGAAATAGTATTGTATTGACATTGTCATTACAGAGGTATATACTATAAATATGAATAATACACAAACAGTACAAATTAGAATAGATGCAAAGACAAAGTTAGCAGCCCAGAAAACTTTCAAGGCTCTAGGTATGGACATGTCTTCTGGAGTAAAGATATTTTTAACTCAAGTGGTCAAGGACCAGTGTTTTCCTTTTGTACCAAGTACAAAGAAGAATATTGCTTTACGCAAAGAAATAGACAAAGAAATAGCAGAAATAAAAAAGGGTGGGGTTAAAGGTTATAAAAATGCAAAAGAATTACACGAGTCTATCTTAGGAAAAAAGGAATACTCAAAATATGCTAGTTTACAAAAGTAAAAATTATACAAAATCCCTAAAAAAGATTTTAAGAGGTGGAAAAATTCACATTCTGGAAATAGAAATGGTTATTGATTTGTTAGCAGAAGGAAAAACTCTCCCAATCAAATATCAAGACCATTATCTGACAGGAGAATTTACTGGATGTCGTGAATGCCACATAAGGCCAGACTTGCTCCTAATATATAAAATTGAAAAAAATATTCTAATCCTCACACTCATCGATATAGGTAGCCACTCCAAACTTTTCGGTAAATAAAATTCCCATAGGTCCGACCTATGGGAATTTTTATTCTACTGTTACGCTTTTTGCGAGGTTGCGGGGTTTGTCTACATCGGCACCGCGGAGTATGGCTGTGTGGTAGGCGAGTAGCTGGAGGGGGATGACAGAGAGTATCGGCATCCATTCGTCAGGCACATTTGGAATTTCAATTACATGGTCAAATATTTTATACGCTTCAATATTACCTGCGCGAACTATACCCACAGTCAGTGCGCCACGAGCTTTGACTTCTTGAACATTGGATATCACTTTCTCTAACAAGTTCTCGTTTGTAGCGACAACTATTACAGGAAAGTCCTTCTCCACTAGTGCTATCGGGCCGTGCTTCATCTCGGCAGCGGGGTAACCCTCGGCATGGATGTATGATATTTCTTTCAGCTTCAGTGCACCTTCCAGTGCCACAGGGAACAATGCACCACGCCCTAGGAACAATGCATTGTCTTTGTCTTTCAAAATGTTAGCGATCTCTTTTACTTTATCTTCTTGTTTCAAAACTTCTTCCACCTTGTCGCCAATATTTTCCAAAGACTCTACGAGTTTCACATAGTCAGCTTCGGCGAGTGTGCCACGAGTCTTTGCAAGTAGTAGTGCAAGCAATGACAGTATCACAACCTGTCCAGTAAAAGCTTTTGTACTTGCCACACCTATCTCGGGACCCACGTGTATGTATGAACCTGCGTCAGTTGTACGCGCTATCGATGAGCCAACAACATTACATATGCCATAAGTCACTGCCCCCATCTCCTTTGCCAATGCGAGTGCTGCGAGCGTGTCGGCAGTTTCACCTGACTGTGAAATGGCTATTACTATGTCGTGCTTGTTTAGTATTGGGTTGCGGTATCGGAACTCTGAAGCATACTCTACCTCCACAGGCATGCCAGCTAGTTGCTCCACAAGATATTCACCCACCAAGCCTGATATCCAAGACGTTCCACAAGCAACTATTATAAGTCGGCGAGCTATCACTAATTGCTCACTGATCTCCTCCAAGCCTCGCAAGTGCACAGAGTGGTCAGGAAGTATGTGTCCGCGAAGTGCGTCAGATATTGTATGCGCTTGTTCAAATATTTCTTTTTGCATGTAGTGATCGTATCCACCTTTCTCCAACATCTCAGCTTCGAGAGTCAGCTTCTCGATGAACGGTGTCTGTGGCACACCCGCGATCGATGAAACATTGTATTCACCACTGCGCTTCAACACAGCTATCTGATTGTCATCGAGATATATTACGTTCTTTGTATATTCGGCTATCGGTGATGCATCAGATGCTATGAAGAATTCTTGCTCGCCTATACCTACTACAAGTGGACTACCACGACGTGCCACGATCAGTGTGTCGGTATCATGCTCGTCCATAACGATGATCGCATATGCGCCGATGACTTGGGTGAGGGCTTCACGCACAGCTTCGAATAGTGATAGATTGTCTTTTACTTTTACAACTTCGATCAGGTGGGCTAGGACTTCGGTGTCAGTGTCGGAATTAAATGTATGCCCCTCTTTTTCCAGAGCTTGTTTTAATACTGCATAGTTTTCGATAATGCCGTTGTGGATCAGAGCGATGGATTTAGATTCGGATAGATGTGGGTGCGAATTGCGGTCAGAAGGTTCGCCGTGTGTTGCCCAGCGTGTATGGCCTATACCTATCGTACCTTTGACATTACTGTTGTCAGTTAGTTTCAACAGTTCTGCAACTTTACCGTTCTTCTTGTACACACGCATACTACCTGTGCCTGCATCTTCTACTAGTGCTACACCCGCAGAATCATAACCACGGTATTCTAAGCGTTGCAAACCCTTTATTATAATAGGGAAGGCTTCGCGCTTCCCGATGTATCCTACTATTCCACACATATGTATCTATCCTAAATGATATTGCAGAAGTAAGCAAGAAAATTGTAGTGTTTCATTACCTTTATAAAAAGGCTGTTTTGTGTTATAAATGACTTATTAAAAGGTAATTGCTTGTATCCAGACAATTAGAGTTGAAACCTCAATACAACGTTTCAAACCTAGAGTCTGGGGACAAGCTTATATATTATGAATACACAAGAGTTCGAAGTAGAGATCGGTGGCAAGAAAATTGTCGCTATGTTTAGTGACCTAGCTGACCAAGCAAATGGCTCAGTAATATTAAAGTCTGGTGGAACAGTTGTGATGGCGACAGCCGTGATCAGTCGTGATGGCAAATCAAATCCTGGGTTCTTCAACCTAACAGTTGAATATTTAGAAAAGTTCTACGCATCTGGCAAGATCCTAGGCAGTCAGTTCATGCGTCGCGAGGGCAGACCAAGTGACCAGGCAATACTTGCTGCACGTGTTATCGACCGTACTATCCGCCCACTTTTTGACCACCGTATAAAGAACGCAGTTCAAGTAATCATCACAGTTATCGCTATTGGTGACACTGACCCAAAGATGCTAGGTATCAATGCTGCGTCTGTAGCACTACATATGTCCGACATTCCATGGGCAGGTCCTATCGGTGCTGTACATATAAGTAATACAAAAGACAATTCATCTCTAGCAGTTAACAACTACATCCCAAGTTCTGACGAGCCAGTCTACACACTGGACCTTATGGTATGTGGTAAGGATAGTACTATCAACATGATCGAAGCTATGACATTCGAACTATCTGAAGACACAGTTGGCCAGGCCTTTGACCTTGCAAGTGCCGAGATAACAAAGTGGGAGAACTTCCAAAAAGAATTACATGCAAAGATGGGCAAGGAGAAACTGGTCTTCGCAACTGCAGAAACAACAGAGGAGATAAAGAGTCTCTTTAATGAAAAGATAGTTCCAATCCTCGACTCTGGATTATTTAGCAAGACAGATAGCAAGAAGACAATCGAACACGCTGAACACGAATGGAAAAAGATTTGTGAAGAAAAGTATGCCGAGGATCAAGCCATGAAGTTCATCGCCGAGGATTACATAGAAACATATATCGACAAGGCACTACACACTGCAGCGCTCGAAAAAGATATGCGTCCAGATATGCGAGGACTCGATGAAGTTCGCGCCCTATCAGGTGTGGCTGGTGGTATATCCGATGTGTTACACGGCTCTGGAATATTCTACCGTGGGCAAACTCATGTTATGAGTGTCCTAACTCTTGCAGGACCAGAGAGCATGCACACTATCGACGGTGTAGAATTTAGTGCAAAGAAGAGGTTCATGCATCATTATAATTTCCCTCCATATTCTGCAGGTGAAACAGGACGCGTAGGTGGTATCAACCGTCGTGAGATGGGTCATGGATTCCTCGCCGAGAAAGCTCTGCTTCCAGTACTTCCAGATAAAATAAACTTCCCATACACTATCCGTGTTGTTTCAGAATCGACAGCTTCAAATGGATCAACATCACAGGCATCTATCTGTGCTGCGACAATAGCACTTATGGATGGTGGTGTACCTATCAAGGCACCAGTGGCTGGTATATCTGTCGGAGTAATGATGGATGAAAACGATAGTACTAAATACAAATTGATAACAGATATCCAAGGTCCCGAGGATCACTACGGTGATATGGACTTTAAAGTCGCAGGAACAGCGGTAGGTATCACAGCAATACAATTAGATATAAAGGTAGACGGTGTTCCAGTACAAGTACTGAAGGACGCACTAGTAAAAGCAAAGCAAGCTCGCCTACACATACTTGAATCTATAAAGAATGTTATCAATACTCCACGTGCCGACATATCACCAAAGGCTCCGAAGATCGTAGTAACAAAAGTAAAGACAACTCAGATAGGCCTGATCATTGGCCCAGGTGGTAAGAATGTAAATGCTATCCGTGAAGAAACAGGTGCTGAGATAAGTATCGAGGAAGATGGAACAATATACATAACAGGCAAGGACGGTGCAGCAGATCGTGCAAAGAAGATTATCGAGGATATGACTCATGAGTACAAGCCAGGTGACACTGCGCAGGGTACAGTGGTAAAGATCACTGACTTCGGTGCGTTCGTAAAGATAGGCCGTGATACAGAAGGGTTGGTACATGTTTCCGAGATTGCACCATTCCGTATTGAAAAAGTTTCAGATATACTAAAGGAAGGGCAGACTGTGCCGATCAAGATATTGAAGCTCGATGAGAAGGGCAGACTAGCTTTCTCTATCAAAGAAGCTGACAAAGATTTCTTCAAACCAAAAGCAGAATAAAAAAATATAAATGGATGAAAATAATTCACAAAACAATATTGGTCCAGATGGTGCACCTGTAATACATACGTATGCAGGTGACATGGCCTCTATGGTGCGTGACCACGAAGCAAGTGTTATCAAGATAGCCATGGCCGAGCAAAGGCGTCGCGAACAAGAAGCTGCAAAAGTACAACATGCTCGCGCGAGCAAGCGTAGCACCTTCTTTGCTGTTGGTGCTGTAGTATTAGTATTGCTTACAATAGTTGGAGTGAAGTTACTAAAAGCAAAGATCGCTATCGACTCGGTGCACCCTGAAGTATTGACTCGTATACCAACATTTATACCTACCGATACAGACTCGGTAATAGATGCTGACAGGTTCACTGGTAAAGAAGACCTGACTTTAGTCTTCAACAAAGAGCGTAGCCAAGCTGGTAAAACAGGCGAGGTAAGATCCATATTCATGACCCTCGGTATAGGTGACACAAAAGAAGTCATGAAGACAGGTGAATTTATCAAACTATTGCAAAGCAGTATTCCAGGCTCGATGGCTCGCACACTCGACGAATCTATGATGATGGGTATATACACCGATCAGAACTCGAACACTCACCCATATTTTATTTTTAAAAATAACAACTTCGACACAGCTTATGCTAGCTCACTTGCCTGGGAGAACACATTGCTCGATGAATTCTTTCCATTGTTTGGTATCGATGTCAGTGGTGACAATAAACAACTTTTAGAAAATAGGTTTACAGACAAGCTGATAGAGAATATTGATACACGTATATTGTCTGACAATTCTAGTAATGTCTTGATATACTCACTATTCCTAAACAAGGACTATTATATGATCACCGACTCTGAGCTGGTTATAAAAGAAATGCTAAAGCGCCTCAGGTCTATCAACACTACTGCTCGGTAGGTTGCGTGTTTGTGTGTGAATGATAATATGTATGTATGATAAACATAGATAAACAAAAGGAAACTTTACAAGAAGAGAAGGTAAATTTAGAGAACGAACTCTCTGGCATGGGCTCTATTAAAAACGAAATAGGTGTATGGGTTGCGAGGCCAGAGGCCGAGACAGCTCCAGAAGCTGATGAGAACGATATGGCTTCCCGTGGTGAGGACTTTGAACTAAAGAGTTCTACAACAGAAATATTGGCAAAGAGACTCTCTGCAATAGAAACTGCAATTGCAAATATCGAATCAGGTATATATGGCAAGTGCTCTGTATGTGGTAACGATATTGAAGACGACAGACTAGAAGCAAACCCAAGCGCACAGACTTGCAAAGCCTGCATGTAAAATAAAATATGTTTCAAAAAAACATTAAATAGTTCTTGGAAAGGGGGTTTTGGGCGCGACGGCGACCAAACTTCAGGAGATTTTTACCAAAAAATCGACGTACCCTTGAAAAGAAGCTATTTGATGTTTTTTTCTGTTATAATTAAATTATGTCATTTTCCCGAGTATATGCTGCACAGCCATATTTACTCAAAGGTAAATTGGTAACAGTCGAAGTGGATATTACAAAGAATACCCTTCATGCATTTACTATGGTTGGCCTACCGGACAAAGCCGTCGATGAAGCAAAGGACCGCATGGCCTCTGCACTAAAGAACTCGGGCTTCAACTCTCCAAAAAGTCAGAATCAAAAAATAGTTATATCACTCTCACCAGCAGACCTGAAGAAGGAGGGTGCGTATTTCGACCTGGCTATCGCATTGGCGTATTTATTGTCTGCCGAAGAAATAGATTTCAATGCCGAGGGTCGTATATTCCTAGGTGAGTTAGCCCTCAATGGTGAACTGCGCCCGATTCGTGGGGCACTACCCCTGGCCCAAGAAGCAAAGAGGCTCGGTTATAAAGAGATATTTCTTCCACGTGCCAATGCTGTTGAAGCAGCACTTGTAAGTGGTATTGATGTATATGGTGCAGACACATTGAATGATGTTGTAGATCATATCCACCAAGTCAAATATGATAAGAAGGGTAACCCTCTGGAGCCAGAAAGGAAGAAGTTAATAAAAGAAAAGGAAGCAGTAATAGAGAAAGTTGTAAAAGATTTCAAGACAGATTTCCAAGATATCCGTGGACAGGAAAGCGCAAAGAGGGCACTAGAAATTGCGGCCGCAGGTGGCCACAATATTGCACTGTCAGGCCCACCAGGTACCGGCAAGACCATGCTTGCCCGCGCATTTTCACACATACTACCCGACTTGGACAACGAAGATATACTGGAGATCACAGGCATCCACTCGATAGTTGGCTTACTCGACGGTGCACTCGTCACCGAGCCACCTCTACGTTCACCGCACCATACAGCAAGCTATGTATCGATTATCGGTGGTGGGGCAAATGTGAAGCCAGGCGAAGTGACTCTAGCTCACAAAGGTGTATTGTTCCTCGATGAATTTCCAGAATTTGAAAAGAAAGTTCTAGAAAGTTTACGCCAGCCACTGGAAGACAACATGGTGTCGATATCACGTGCTCGTGGTTCTGCTACTTTCCCTTAGAACTTTATACTCATTGCTGCCATGAACCCATGCCCGTGTGGACACAAAGGCAACAAGCAAAAAGCCTGCATTTGTAAACCAAACGATATTGATAGATACAATAGAAAATTGTCTGGCCCCATCATGGACCGTATCGATATATGGGTTACAGTCGGTGCGGTAGAGTACGACGCACTTTCCGAGACAGCGCCAAGTGGTACAAGTACAAATATAATAAAGGAGCGTGTCCGTATTGCCCGCGATATCCAAGGCAAGAGGTTAAAGCAAGCAACCCGCAGGATAAAACTAAATAGCGAGATGAATGTAAAAGATCTGAACACTTTCGCCCCAATTTCAAAAGATGTAAAAGATGTTTTGAACCAAAGTGCCGAGAAGCTCCAGCTGTCGGCCCGCGCATATCACCGCACTATCAAACTTGCCCGTACTATTGCCGATATTGAACACAGTGCTGAGATAGAGATCCCTCATATCCTCGAAGCCCTGCAATACAGGCCAAAGATAAATCAATAGTAGACAAAATGGGTAAGGGGAGTAGAATATAAATATGATAAGAGAAATGTATAATCCACCAACAGGGGGACCAAGAGAGGTGCCAAAAGAAGCTCCGAAATATATTGTGAACCCATCTGAATTGGCAGAAGTTCAGAAACAGGCACACATACTACTAGGTAGGATATATGCAATGGGGAGGAATGACGCAGAAAGATCAGTGATAGATGGTGTGGTAGGTGATTATCAATCCGGCAAAATAAACTACACTGAAGCTTTAAACCAATTCAACAAAATTCAAGAAACAAAAGACAGAGGAGATTACAATTAAAAAAAATACCTCTAAATAAAAATCCCAAGAAAATTTCTTGGGATTTTTATTTATGCTTTCTTTTTTGTTGTAGTCTTCTTCTTTACTTTCTTTGATACAGGTTTTTCTGAATGAGGGGCTGTCTCTAGTGTTATTATCGGTGGGGTTAAGTTTACAGATTTTTTCTTTTTCTTTACAGCAACCTTCTTCTTTGTTGTTGCTTTTTTTACAGGTTTTTTTACAGTCTTTTTTACAGTAGAAGATTTGGCCGCTGCCGCATGAGCAGTATTGACCTCAAGTGGTAACCCTGACATGAAGAAAAATACAGGAACCAAAAGTATTAAAATAAATATTTTTCTCATCATAAAAATTTAATTGTTAAAGCTATAGCTTGTACTTCCTTTTTTAATTTTAGCATAAGGGTTTTTGAATCCTCCGCGCATAGACAAGTGTACGTGATTACCAGTAGATGAACCTGTGGTTCCTACGAGTCCTATCAAGTCACCCTGCTTTACAGTTTGACCAGACACAGCTATTACTTTGCTCATGTGTCCAAACAAAGCTTGCGAACCATCGTTGAAGTTTACAACTACGTACTGACCGTATCCACCATTGTATCCGACACCATCAGCGATCAACACTGTCCCGTCTTTTATTGAATATATAGGTGTGCCTTTTGGTGCTGCTATATCTACCGCATTGTCATCGTGTAGACCTTGGGATATTCTTCCAGCTCCTTCGGGTAGTGGCCATATATATCCACCAACAGCAGAACCAGAAGGGGCTTGGTTTACAGAAGGAGCCTTTTCTTCAACTTCTGGAGTTTTATCTTGCTCAGGTTCTGGAACTTTGGCAACATCTGGCTTTTGAGCTATTGGCTTGTTGCTAGTTGATAGGGCTTTCTGGTCAGCTTTTGCTATAGCCTTTGCGTCTAAGCCTACAAGGATGATACTGAGCCCTGGTTTAACCTCTGTAGATTTGGACATTACGTTGTATTCGAGGATATTAGCAACAGAAATTCCATATTTCTTAGATATACTTTCGGCTGTCTCACCCTTTTTAACTGTATACATAACTCCAGAAAGGGGTATTATAACGAGTGTTTGTCCCACTTTTGTCAGCTCAGAACGTTTTATATCACTATTGGCATATATTATAGCTATTTTTGACACCTTGTTTGCACGGGCAATACTGTCTAGGGTGTCTCCAGCCTTTACTGTATATACACCAATCCTTGAATCACTAGAAGAGTAGCCTTTGACATCCGCCTCAGTACCCATTGGGCCTGTCTTTGACTCTAGAGCTTCGTCCCCCACAATAGTCACGTCTACTATATTTGAGCCGGGCTTCAATTCTGAAGTAAGGGAAGGTTCCATGAGCTGTATAGTCTGTGAATTGTGAACAACATCATCAGATGTATCCTCGGCAGCCATGGTCTTGTTACCAAATATATCTCCAATAAATGAAAAGAGTCCCGCATGCGCCTGCACAGGGACTACTAATATAGACAATATCAACACCAAAGAAGAAAAGGCCTTTGTAACATTAGGCTTGTAAAATATAGATATTTTAGTAGGAATGGCTTGTCCACGGCTGGAGGATGAGCGCATTTCTACTTTTGTATTAGAGTTTATTTTCATAATTTATTGGGTCTTGCGGTGTGTCAGACGTGTACGATCTGTTCGGTATTTACTGTATTTATAAGGGTAAAACCTTATATTCATAAATGGTAACCCAAAGGGGGTATATGGTCAACCCAGATATGCACAGTTTTGTCCACATGGTCAAAAATCCTGAAAATACCCTTATTTCCCCCTATAAAGCCTTATTTTTGACACTTTTTATAAATACGTGGTATAATTTTTCTATGGTAAAAGAAAAACTCCAAAGCCTAGGTGGTGGTGATTGGGAAGACCAGCTCGCTAAACTAGCAGACAAAGTAAATCCAGAAATAATAAAAAAAGAAGATGGGTTGAAAAACATAGACCTATTAAGAAAGGTTCCTCTTGGGGTTGCAAATGTTTATGAGGATAATGAAGGTAACTTGGCTACCTACTCAAATGAAAAACCTCAAAAAATCACAATCGAAGACAAAGTTGTTAACAATATAAAGCTAAACAACAGTGAGATCAAAACAGGAAGTAAAATACACATAAATGATAGGGAAGAAATTCAGATAGATGGCATAGCTACCGACGGTGACCATAACCTGATTTACTACCGCACAATAAAGAAGTCACCGATGGGGGACGTAAAGATATCGGATTCAAAAAAAGAGGAGGAGTTCCTACAGATGGTAAGCAGTAAGGGTGGCGTGTTTATAAAAGACTATACGGTAAAAGCAAGGGGTGAGAAGATAGAGTCCGCAAATTTAAATGACCAAAACGGTTCTAGTAATGAACAGCCTAAAAGTGATACAATTGTGAATATGGTAAAAGAAACTCCAAAAATAGAACCTGTGACTAATCCTGTAAACGATACAGAGAATTTTGTTGATACTAAAAAAGATGATATAGAGAATCTTTTAGACGAGCATAAAAAATATTTGAATAATAAATTTAATAATGCAAAAACAGAAGAAGAAAAAACAAAATTAGAAAAGAAAATAAAATATTTTAATGATTCTCCTTATACTCAATTAAAATCAAACATAGAATATAGTATAAAAAATCTAGAAGAGAAAATAGAAAATTCAAAAACAAAAGGGGAGGGAAATTCTTTGAAAAGAGTATTGTCTCGCCTTCAGGTTGAATTGGCTTTAGTAGATGAAGCCATAAAAGAAGAGGAGTTGAAAAATAAGGAAGATAAAAAAACTATTAAACCAAAGGGAGATGCAGAAAATGCTACTAGAAAAGTAGGTCTGCGTCCAATGACACACACACTAAAGACTCCAGATGGAAGTATCTACGAGCTTAGAGATTTAACTGGAACACAGATAGAATTATTTAAAGCTATCCTTTCTGACATAGGGACTAGCCAAATATCTCGTGAAGAAATAATTGCCTTAAATGAAAGGATGGATGAAGGGGTAAAGCTTCCAAAAGAAAGCCTTGCTGATCTTCTGTATGCATTTGATATAAAAAATCCAAAGAAAGAAACTCATGAAGAAATAGCCGCGAATCTTGGTATCCCAACAGAACTACCAGGGTTGGCAGAGGCCCAAGCAGAGCTTGATATTGAAAAACAAAAGAAAGAAATCATTGATTGGTTTAATAGTGAGATGAAGAAAAGGGATCAGGCTCACCAAGAAAGTGTAGATACTATAAAGGCAAGAATCGCCGAAATTATGGCTATGCCAGACGATGAGGTCGTAGAAGAAGTAGCAGGTGAGAGTGAGTCTAATTTAAATATTTTGTCAGATGAGGAATTAAATAAAGAGGAAGCTAAACCTTTTATTCCCGAAGGTATGTGGACAAGAACTCCAGATAAGATTTCACATATAAATGAGAAAAATGAGGTATTTAAATTAGGAGATGAAGTATATCAGACCCCAGCACAAGGCAATGCTCCTATTTATGAATACTTAGGTAGTATTACAGGTTTCGATGAAAACTATGCTTACATAACATCTAGGAATGATACAGAAGACAAGAGACCTATTAATACTGATGTTCTGACTAAAAAGGTTCCTGATGGTATGGAAATATCTGGTAAATAAACCTTTTCCTTTAATTTTTAAAAAGGTGTATTGGGCACTCAAAAAAGAAAATTACCTAGAAAAGACCTATATATTAGAGAAGTTAAAGGGGAGCTAGTTTACTTACCTATTGTTTATAAATAATATATAATAAACCTATGTCAGAAAAACCATCTTACAATAAAAAAACAAAAAAAGAACTATTAGAAGAGGCTCAAAAAGATCTTCAGAATTTGGAAGATCGCAGAAAAGAATCGGATGCAGAACTAACAAAAGCTTTTAATGAAAAGCTAGAGAGTATTGGGGGTTCAAAGAAAGAAGATAAAAAGAATGACGATTCTAAAGAGGGTGCATCTGAAGATACTAAGGTGGAAGAAGCACCTACACCAGATGGCACAAAAGACACCTCAGGTCCTGATGATAAAGGTAAAGAAGGTAAAGAACCAACTCCAGAAGAAAAGGGGGTAGAGGAGTCTCGTAGTAAATACCTAGAAGCATTAACTAAATACAACAAAGAACGTGGTGCATGGAGAAAGGTAATAACTACACTTGGTATAAAAGAGGGCTACAAGAACAGTAAACTTGCAAATGTAGAAAAAGTAAAGGCTGAATATGATAAGGCTCGTGTAGAACTAGGTAAAAAGATGAATGCCGACAAGAAAGCTGAGTTAGAAAAAATGGGCCTACATGGCGAAGAAATAAATAAACAACTTTTTGAATACAGAAACGGTGAAATATTTAAAATAATACACTTGGATGAATACAAGAAACTCCAAGACGAGCGTGCAGAGAAGCTACCCCCAGAAAGAAAGACTCTATTAAAGAAGGCTTGGAATGCTTCTTGGAAAGTTTTCAGTGCCTATTCAGACTTGGGTAAAAAAGGAGGGACATTATTTAAAATACCAATACCAAAAAGTGGAGGCAAGAAATTTGATGTTACTTGGGGCTTCTTAGCAAAATCAGCAGGCACAGCTGCATTCTTCACATTAACTGCAGGTGGAGGCTGGGCAATGTGGGGAGCAAGAGCAACGAAAGGTTTAACTAGCGGTATTACAGCAGGTATAACAAATAAATTTATAAAAAATAAACAGGAAAAGAATCTAGATAGATTTAAAATAGATATAGGTAATAAAAAGAGTGACTTGCAAAACAAATTCACTTCTGGAAATATTAGTCTAGTTGAATATGAAAAGGAATTTGAAAAGATAAATAAGATGGTTGAAAGAAAAGAGCGTATCCAGATGGCAACACGTGCTGCCGCAAGTGTACTTGTGGGCGTAGGAACTTCTTATGGAATGTCACATGCTATGGATAACGGTACAGAAACAACAGGTCATAATACAAAAACAGTAGAAACCAAAACAACTACGGTTGAACAAACTACTCCTGAACCAGCAACTTCAGAACCAGCACCTGTGACAGATAGTATTCCAAAAGAAGCAATGATTGATGCGGAGCATAATGTAGGTATTACTTATGCACTCAAGTCACAATTAGAAGCTAATAGTGACTTAGCACACAAGCTAGGCTACGACGTAGCGCCAAACAAGGCCCAGTTCCTCGCTGACTTGGGTAAGAAGCTTGGCTATATAAATGAGCACGGCGATGTACGTGTACAAGCTGACATGGGTGCAGCGTATGTATTGAACTCAGATGGAAGTGTTACTGAATATCAGAACGGTGTAAAAATAGAAGGCCATAATGCAGGTGACACATTTGAAGGGAAAGATGTTCAAGAAAAATACGAATACTATAATGAAAATAAAGTTCCTAGCCCAAAGAGTGGCAAGAGTGTATTCGATGGCCCTGCTACAAGTATCGCACCGAGTGGTGCTCGTGTAGAGGGTAGCCCAGATGAATTTGCAGGGCAAGCTACTGGTATTGGTGGTGCACCTTTGGATGCAAATAATCCTGATTCATGGGTTCTGGATAGTAGAGGTTCCGGAGGTAGGTTGAATCAAGAATTAATAACCGAAAACAAGAAATTGTTGAGTACAAATGGTGCTGCTGAAGAAATGGCTCGCCGTGCCGGAGTAAATAATATTGCAGGCACCCAAGATGCAAACACAATAAATTTAGAAAGTACCGAACAATTTCTAAATGAAAAACAAAATATTTTAAATAAAACATTCTATAATATTGCTAGTTGGAGTAATGATTACAATCATGCCCGATGGGATCATGTCAAATTAATAAATATGGATGAGTTAGCTAGACCAGAACATGAATTTGCATCTAGAGGTGAAGCAAAGAGTGTGGCTAGATTAATCACAAAAGCAAGAGACGCTGGTATAGATTATCATGGTAAGACAGCCGACCAATTGGTAAACGAAATAGTAAAGAAGGGATTAGTAAAATAATTATTAATTAATATAAAATTATATGGCATTAGATACACAAACACATGATATATTGGCAAAAGCATTGGGGGTAGATAATCTACCCGAGGACCAAAAGGCAACCATGATCGAGACAGCGGGTGCAATAATCTACCAAGCAGTATTAACACGTGCAATGGAGGAGATGCCCGAGGAGGCTCTCGACGAGTTCGAGAAGATAATAAATGCGGAACCAACTCCAGAACTAGTATTTGCATTCTTCCGTAGTAAGATACCAAACTTTGACGCAATGATAGAGGAAGAGGCAAAGAATTTCATCGAAGACGGTCAGAATATAATGAGTCAGATAGGAGAATAGTAAGATAATTACGAATTTCAAATTACGAATTACGAATAAATTAGCATAAAAAATCCTAGAGCAAAGCTCTGGGATTTTTTATGCTAGAATAGTGTGATATGAATACGAATTATTTAGATGAACTCAATGCCAAACAGCGCGAAGCAGCCGAATATATAGAGGGCCCACTACTAATAGTAGCCGGTGCTGGTGCAGGCAAGACAAAGACTCTAACATATCGTATCGCGAACCTGATCAATCATGGCGTAGCCCCGGACAAAATATTAGCGGTAACATTTACCAACAAGGCAGCTCGTGAAATGCGCGAGCGCACTTTAAAGATGTTCGAGGGGCGCAACTACAACAGTATCCCTACTATATCTACATTCCACTCACTCGGGGTAAAGATCATAAAGGAGAATGCCCATATGCTAGGCCTGACCAAACACTTTGCTATAGCGGACGAAAGCGATGCATTGAGCATCATAAAAGACGCTTTGAAGAGTTTGGACTTGGATATCAAACAATACGAACCGAGGAAGATAAAGTCTATAATATCCAAATCAAAAGGTGATTTCATAACCCAGAGCAAGTTCGCCGAGGATGCAGTATCACACTTTGCCCAGCTTGTAGCCCGCATATGGAAGATGTATGAAGAAGGTTTGAAGAAGGAGATGGCCCTGGACTTCGACGACCTGTTGCTGGAGACAGTTATGCTACTAAAGAAGTACCCCGAGCTTCGCGATACTTATCAAAAAAGGTGGGAGTATATTCATATAGACGAGTATCAGGATACGAACGAAGTTCAATATGAACTGACTAAATTATTGGTGAGTGAAAAGCACAATATTTGTGTGGTAGGTGACACTGATCAGAATATCTATAGCTGGCGTGGTGCCAATATAAAGAACATGCTTCACTTCGAGAAGGATTATACAGAGGCAAAGATAGTCATGCTCGAACAGAACTACCGCTCTACTAAGACAATCATCGAAGCCGCAAATGAAGTAATAAAGAAGAACGTATTTCGTGCAGACAAGAACTTGTTTACCGACAATCATGTGGGTGAGGCTATCACTATCTACGAAGCGTACGACGAAGTTTACGAAGCCAACTTTGTCGCCAACACAATATATGAATTGCTGGAGAGTGGTAAAGCTGAACCAAGCAATATCGCCGTGCTCTACCGTGCCAACTTTCAATCCCGAATATTAGAAGAGGCGATGCTGGGTAAACAAATACCGTATCAAGTATTGGGGGTAAAGTTCTTCGAGCGCAGAGAAGTGCGCGACATGCTTTCATATATACGTGCCTCACTAAACAAGGAAAGCTTGTCCGATATTAAACGTATCATCAATGTCCCAGCCCGAGGTATAGGCAAGGTAACTATTGCAAAATTGTTTGCGAACCAATTCACCGACTTGCCAGCTACAATGCAAATAAAGATAAATAAATTCTATACACTACTGGACTCTATCCGACAAATGAGCGAGGGTAGCCCTGTAAGTGAAGTTATCAAATATACACTCGAAGCAAGTGGCCTGGATAAAGAACTAGCCGAAGGTGGAGAAGAAGGTTTAGAAAGATTGGAAAATATCAAAGAGTTGGTGTCTCTGGCTACCAAGTATGATGCATATGGTGAAGAGGGGTTGGATATGTTGCTCACCGATGCGGCCCTTGCAAGCGACCAAGACAGCCTGAACCAACCTGTAGATGGGGTACGCCTTATGACAGTGCACGCATCTAAAGGGCTCGAGTTCAAATACGTATTTATCACAGGCCTCGAGCAGGACTTGTTCCCTCATCAACGATCTGGCAATTCAAAGAACGCAGGCGAGAGCGAGGAGGAACGCAGACTATTCTATGTAGCGCTCACTCGTGCTGAACACAAACTATACCTATCATACGCACAACTCCGTACAATATTCGGCATGAAGCAGGTGAACAGCCCTAGCGAGTTCCTGTCTGATATCCCAGGCCACCTTACTACACTCGAATCAGGTGGTGGTAATGGGGAAAAAATTGTATATTTATAATATGATACACAAAGCTAAAAAGTCACTAGGGCAGAACTTTCTTAAATCAAAAGGGGCTTTGGTTACTATGTGTAAGTCTGGGGAGATAGACAAAAATGACACAATCCTGGAAATAGGCCCTGGTAAGGGTGCCCTGACAGAATACCTACTAAAAGAAGCTAAAAAGGTGATAGCTGTCGAGAAGGACCACGACCTAGCCAGCTTCCTGTCTGAAAAGTTTGCAAAAGAGGTATCCGAGGGCCAATTGGTACTAGTACAAGGTGACATATTGGATAAAAGCCTTTATATATATGGATTAAAAGACGGGCAGTACAAATTGGTGGCCAATATCCCATACAATATTACAGGCTCAATATTCCGAAAGTTCCTCTCTGGGCCTATAAAACCGTCAAATATGACCGTTTTAGTCCAAAAAGAGGTCGCCGAGAGGGTGGTAGCCCGTGATGGCAAGGAAAGTATCCTATCTATTAGTGTCCAAGTATATGGCACCCCAAAATACATAACAAAAGTAAGCAAAAAGTACTTTTCACCTGCACCAAAGGTGGATTCGGCCATATTGCAGATTAAAAACATAACAAATCACGTATTCAAGGACCGTAAGTCTGAAGACTGGTTCTTTGAGGTACTCAAGGCTGGCTTTGCTCATAAAAGAAAGGTGTTGAGGAGCAACCTAACTGCGACAGCTTCAAATGAAAGTATCCAAAAAGCTTTTGAAAAGCTATCTATCGCCGATAAAGCTCGCGCCGAAGATGTAAGAGCGGTGCAATGGATACAATTGGCGCAAATATTGTCCACAGAAAAATAGTATAAAAATAAAAAAAATTATATAATATGTATACACAAAAGTGTACTCATGAACAAGAACTTCTTACCAAGTAAACAATTTTTTAAAAAGGCTGGTGTAATACTTACATTGGTAATTGTTGTGCTACTCGTCACCCAAGTCACTCCTTCTATAAAAAGTAAGCTACAAAGAGGTAATACTAACAGGCAGTTGTCTGTTAGTGAGCTTGTTGGCCAAGACAGTAATAACAATGGTATCCAAGACTGGGAGGAAACACTCTGGGGACTAGACCCGAAAGGTGACGGTTCAGAGAACAAGAACTACATCGTAAATAAAAAGAAGCAATTAAACAATGGTACTTTGCCAATAGAGGATAGTGCATCACTTACAAACAACGATAAGCTGGCTCGCGAATTCTTCGCTATGATTATATCACTACAGCAGAGTGGTAACTTGAACGAAGATGCTATTAAAAATATTTCTAACTCTGTTGGTGCTAATGTGGTAGCCGAAGATATAAAAGATATCTATACAAAGGATATGTTACGTGTACAGAGCACAACAACAATCACCGTAGGGAGCTACCAAAATGCTATGCAAAAAATAATGAGGAAGTATAGTGGAACTGACATAGGTGATGAGCTGTCCTTTATAGGCCAAGCAGTAGCAGGCAATGATCCGCAAGTTCTACGTGTTGGAACATCAATAGCAAATTCCTACCGATCACTAGGTAAAGACATAATGACAGTATCAGTTCCGAGCTCTCTTGCCACAACTCACCTAGAACTTGCAAACAATATGGAGAAAACTGCTCGTTCTCTAGAAAACATGAATAGATTATTGGAAGACCCCATGTCTGGTATGACAGCAATAGTTCAGTACAAGAGGTACAATGATGCACTACTTCTAAATATGGAACAAATCCAAACATTTTTTATAAAAAATGGTATAATAAGTAACAATTAAATGAAGATCAGTAGATACAAAACAATAGTATCAGTCCTGACACTTACCATGTTTGTATTTTCTACTATATTTACACCACTAGCTTATGCTTTAACAACAGGTACTGATGAAGCTACTACCAACAAAGCTGTATACACAACAGGTAATCCAGCATATACATTTAACATGCAAAACATCTCCAATGTGTTGCCAGCTATCGTAGGGTGTACTGGCATAGTAAACAAGGTGAAGAAGTTTATGTTAAATACTTTTGATGGCGGAGCAGGTGTTCTAGAAGATAGCATTCCAGTATTCAAAGCAGGAACAGGTAACTATAAGGCCGGATATGATGATGGCAATGGAAGTGCTGACCCTGATGGGTTTACTGGTGGATACGCAATAGAGGCTGTACCGATTAATTCTACACAAGCAAACAAAGATACAAGTAAAATCGATACAAGTACAGAAAAATCTGCAAAAGAAGCTGAACAAAAGAAATTAAAAGATGAATGTCTAAATGGTGTCGCCTATGCACTAGCAAAAGCTCAGCTAGCATCTATAACAAATAAAACAGTTAATTGGATCAATAGTGGTTTCAATGGTGACCCATTATTTATACGCGACAGGGAATCATATTTTAAAAGTCTAGGTGACCAAACACTTCAAAGTTTACTTGGTCCGCTTTCAAGTGTTACAAATGCTACCATATACCCATTTGGTGCAGACTTTGCAAGAACTGCAATACTTTCGGCTAAGACCAGTTTCCTAGATAGATCCAAATCAACTCTGACCAACTCACTAAAGCCGGGGGCAACTACTGATAGCTTTGCCACAGACTTCAGCCAGGGTGGGTGGGATGGCTGGTTCTCTCTCACACAAAACCCTCAGAACAACCCTCTGGGCTTCGGAATACTTGCATCACAAGAGTTAGCTGATAAAACAAATGCAAAAAAACAAGGAGCAAAAGAAGAGTTGGATCAAGGTGACGGATTCCTCTCACAGAAGAGGTGTGTAGAGTATGCAAAGGTGGATAACGGCACAGACCTAACTACAACTTCATCGAAGAATTATAGTGTTGTGTCGAACGATCCGAACACTCGATTAACAGGCTTCTATATCAATACTAATTCTGTGAGCCTGGCTATTAAGTATAATGCGGGGGAGACAGGCACTATGGCTGCCAGTATTACAGATGCATCAGGTAACTCAAAAGGTGCGCAGACACTAGGTAAAACAAAAAAGGGTGAGAATAATCTAGGCACAACATTCAACAGCTTGTCTGCGTCTTCCTCATACAAGATCAAGTTTGCATATCAACCAGACGCAGGTAGTGAGAAGGAAATAATAATTATCAATATAACAACCACAGACAAAACTACGGGGAACCAGACACCCGACAGGTCAACCAATACATCTACCACAAGCACTGCTACTCCTGAATGTGTAAGGTGGGAGACAGTTACCCCAGGTACTGTGATAGCTGACCAGCTAAAGGTAAACTTGGGTTCATCTGTGCGCCAACTCGAACTTGCTGATAGTCTGAACGAATCACTTAGTGCAGTGTTTGAAGCATTGGTAAACCAGCTTATAAATCAGGGACTATCTAGTCTAAGCAAGATAAATAGTGCAAATACTAATGGTCTTGGTGGTGCAGGTAGTAATAAAGTGTATGACACTGGTGGCAATAATGTTTCTGGTAAGTTATTGTCCGAAGATGGTGCAGGTGTTGGCTTGTCTATAAACAAAGGCACTGGGTGGTATAACGTAAATAATACTTTTGATATTACAAAAGACCTGGGTGATACTTATAAAATGGAAAAGGGTAAGAAGGTTGTAATAAAGAAAGGTATCATATCTATACAATCCGACTACATAACTGCCGTAAAAAGCTCTATGAAAGAATTGGATCCTATAATACCAGCACTTGGCGAATTGGACTATTGTATACCGGGACCAAATCCAAAGTGGAAGTCTCTCGCTGTACCAAATGTAAACAACACAATGGAGATCCTACGAAACATAGAATCAGGGAAGGTAACTCCTAGCCAACTCACTGGATACGGCAAAGCTTTACCATTCCTGAGAAAGTTCAGTCCTGGATTCAAAATTAGTGAAAATATATATCGTATTACATCTAGTAGAAGACTGGAAAGTGAAGCAAAACAATTAGACCAATCGATACTGGACTCAATATTTGTATCAGAACTATTGATGAAATTCAATATCAAATTAGTAGGTGATCAGTATATATCTTACCGAAACAAAATGGATGAGTTGTATGGGCCAAACTCACCAATGCGTGATGCTACGAGCGAGTGGTACTTGCCTATGGCGGAAGCTGGGTTGAACCTAACAAAGAACTTGATAGCTTATGATCAGAGCATGGGCGAAGTTATAAGTGATTACACTAGTCAAATAAACCAAACAAATGCAAATATCTATAAACTAAATCAAATAAAGAAAAAGGTAGATGCTATAGTCCTAGCTGCAAAGAAGAGGCAGTTGGCTGACATAAGAAGTGGCAAGATAAAATTGAGTCCAGAATGTGCAAACTTGGCCCCACAAGATACAAATGTAGTAAATGGTGGTATATACACAGGCAACAATACAGGCACTGGCACAAACACTGGTCCATCAGGTGGTACCACTGTAAAGTTTAAGAGCCCTGTTCCAAACTTTACTGTAACAACAAAAGAGGATTTGAGTAATTGTACATTTACATTACAAACAAAGAACACTTCTACAGATACTGTTGGACCATACAGGTGGGATATTTCATGGGGTGCACCTGCTTCAACAGGAGGGGCTACGCCAGAATATTCTATGGCAAAAGATTTAAATATGGGGCTTGTATCAAATGTTCATTATGGTGATATGTCTATAAAGCTAACCATCTCTGATATTTTTGGCCAAGATGTAAGTATTACAAAGAAAATATCGACACAAAAAAGAACAAAGACATTATCAGGTGAAGCGTGTCCAAGATAATATTATAAAAATATGGATAAAAACCCACGAAAAAGTAAAGCTCTCGTAATCACCTTTGTACTAGTACTAGGCCTATTAATAGGTATGTACTTTGTATTTACGAGTGACACCTTGTTTGGGGTGAACAATAGTGTTGGTAAGAAGTTCTCGCCATTCCTGATAACCCCAAAGGAGAAGGACTTGAACCTAGTAGAGGACCCAAATGCAATCAATACAGACAATTCAACAAATACAGATACTGATAATCCGGACAACAATACAAACCCAGATGGTGGCCTTATCGCAGGGGGTAATGACTTCTCGGGTAATGTTGGTAGTGGTGGTGTAGGCACTGGTATATATATGAACCCGGCTGGTGGGTCAGTTGCCTTACCTGGTGGTAGGGGGACTATAACACCTTCGAACTTCGTAGCACAATGTAAGGATGGTAGGGATAATGATGGGGACAGTCTTGTGGATACATCCGACCCAGGCTGTCATACAGATGGTGATGCAACAAATGCAAAAAGTTACAACAAGGATCAGTATCTAGAATACAACTTTATACCAGCATGTAGCGACGGAGTAGACAATGATAAAGATAAGCTGATAGATGATAAAGATCCCGGCTGTCATAGTGATAACAATGCGAAGAATACAAAGACTTATACACCCAATTACGGATATGAATCCGATAACCAACTGACCAAAGGCAGCTCTTCTGGCGAGTGTACTGTCGACGACCTGCCACTCATATTTACAGCAGAGGAACAGGCACAGCTCGATGAGCTGACTCGCCAGTTCTACCGCCTAGCACCAACACTGAAATCAATAGATGATATATTAGTAGAAGAAAAAGCAAGACAAAGCTATATAGACATAACAGATAATGCAAACACTCTGACAAATGAATGTTACGAGCAAACATACAATGATAAATACTTGGCAAACAGTGGTGTTGTTATAACAGAAGGACATGAGCAATTAAATACACGATTTGATCATAAAGAACAAAAAACGCCTTATACTGGTGACACGAAAGTATCAATAGACACAATGGTGCCTTATTTGTGGGATAATAACAAAACATTATTAACTGGAATGCCCGGACTAAACAATGCTACACAAATCCCTATATATGATTATGCAAGCAAGAGCTGGATTAACAAGGGTAGGACAGAAAGACGAGGGAACCCTTATATTGATTTAAAACCAACATCTTCCTACTGGCAAATATATGAAACCAAAACAAATGCAAAGAATGGGGACAACGGTGTATATGTAAACCATCGTGGTGAT
Source organism: uncultured Candidatus Saccharibacteria bacterium (assembly GCA_964544225.1). Taxonomy (GTDB): domain Bacteria; phylum Patescibacteriota; class Minisyncoccia; order Phycocordibacterales; family UBA9973; genus UBA8515. Next base: position 213,441 of record CAZIZK010000001.1, read on the forward strand.
GTATGGAACAATACTCCGATAGGTAATGCTTACTTCCCTTGGGCTGATTGGGAAAATATGATGGGTATATGGTAGTTATAAACAACGCGTTATAAAAACGCGTTGTTTATGTATAGTAACAGCAAGCTTGAAATGCTATAATATTTAAAGCGTGAAGAAATTCTTGCCATACATTTTAATACTAGTTGTTGTCGTGAACCTCCTCGCGCCATTTAGTGTTGTATGGAAGGATAATCAACTCCCAAAAATCGCAAAGAATGAAGCAAAGGCAGAAGCTAACCGTTTTCCTGGAAGTAGTATTAAAACAAATGACATGTTGTCTGGGGGTGTTGACGGACAATCTGTTAGTATTGATTTCGAAATAATACTAGATACTGGGTTAAAAAGTGGAGATGATACATCTGGTATATGGGATGATATACAACATGTAGGAGTATGGAACCCGCTTACTACAAATAGTTTTGATGAGAAATCTTTTTGGTTAGAAATAATAAAAGCAGACTCAACAACTGTTATACCTGATACTTATATTGTTTCAGATAGTAATTTGGCAAACGATGGTTATGTAAGTTTAACTCGTCCATTATTAGGGAATAAGGTTGGTAACAATCTGGGGCAAGACTGGATAGATAGTTATCCAAACGGGCCATCTAAAATTAAAATAGATTATCTAATTGGAAATAAAAGTCAGGGGTATCCTATTGATACTATAGATAATTTAAAACCTGATACAGAATATTTAGCTAGGGTAATATACTACTTAGATGGTAATGCTGTACCTAACACGATGGCAGAAGTACGTTTTAAAACACCTGCTCCAACAAAACTTGAAGGGAAAATTGGTGATGGTAAAACATTAGTAGAGGGGGGTAAATTATTATTACCAGGATGTGAGATAATACCAGACTTTGATGACGGGACGAGCTTCTCTGGATGTTTTGTGCAGTTAGCTTATTGGGGTTTATATGCTCCGACTGCATATTTGTTTGGTTTAGCTGGAGTATTTTTTGATGCTGTTTTTAAATATTCAATAGATGATTCCTCTTATAGAACTACATTTGTTACCCAAGGTTGGGCTATTGTACGTGATATGTGTAATATATTCTTCATATTTGTACTACTATATGCTGCATTCAAAATGATATTTGGTTCACACGGTGCTAAATCTGTAATTGTTAATGTGATAATTATAGGCTTGTTAATAAACTTTAGTCTACTAACAACCCAAATATTAGTAGACACTTCAAATATTCTAGCTAGGTTATTTTACAATTCACAAGCAATAAAAATAGAAACAGACAATGCATCTGGGGCTGTAACACACGGGGGACAAAATTTAACTGAAAATTCAGGTAATAATCAGATATCTCTTTCATCTGCATTAATAAATAAAATAAACCCGCAGAACCTAATCCTCAGTGCTAGTAAAGTAACTGTTTCAGACGATGCTGGTCACACTGGTACAGCTTCTGCAACAGACGGGATAGGTGTAGGAGGATACTTCTTAGTAATATTTTTAGCCTCTATAGTAAACGTAATCGGCTTCTTTGTATTTATATCAGTTGGTTTAATATTTGTGGCCCGAGTTGTTAGTATTTGGATGGCTATGGTATTTGCACCCTTTGCATTCTTTAGTTATACAGTACCAGCACTTTCGAAAGCAAAAATTATCGGTTGGAAGAACTGGTGGAGTGACTTACTAGGTATTTGTTTTATTGCCCCACTATTCATGTTCTTTATGTATTTAATAATATTATTCCTAGAAAAAGGATTTGCGAACTTTCTTGATAGTACAAAGAATGGACCAAACTTCGTATTGGGTATCATTATTCCTTTTGCTTTCATTATGATTTTGCTTTTGACTGCAAAGAAGTTAGCAAAAGAATACGCAGGCTCTATTGGTCAAACTGTTACCGGTGCGGTAACAGCGGTCGGAGCAGCAGCACTCGGTGGTGCAGCGTTGGGTGCAGCAGTAATAGGAAGAAATACTGTTGGGTCTCTTGCAAAATTTACACAAAATGACGGTGCGAGAAAAAATGCCTTAACATATCAAAATACGCAAAATGCGGCAGCTAAATTAAAAGGTTGGGGTGCAGTAAATCCATTTAATTATCTTAAGGTAGCAGGAAGTGCTGTAGGAGATACAGTAAAACTACCTGCGGCAAGTGCTGGTTATTTAGCTTCTAGGATTGGAAGAAAGAAAGATCCGCATACAGGGAAAGAAACAAGCTGGTTCCAAAGAGAGGGTTCAAAAGTTGTGGATAAAAGTCATGCAGCACATGTACTTGATGAAAAAGCACAAGCATTGAAAAATGATAAATCAGCTACATATAAAGATCTTACTGATGATGAAAAGAAAACTGTACGTGAAAGAATAGACAGAGATATCGTATCCAAAGAAATGCATAATAAAGTGTATGAAAAACTTAATGGAACAGAAAGAGCTAATGTCGATGGCATGAGAGTAGCAGGAGATCCAAATGGTGAGTGGTCTCAGGGAGCAAATATGGCAAAAGGTGTTGCCGCTACTAGAGGTGATCATGTTCACACTTCAGAAGATTTGGGTAAGGCAGTAAAAGTAGATACTGCTGTAAGTGAGTTTGTAAATGCACTGAGAAAAGGTAGTTATGATGTAAGAAATCTATCAAAAACAAAATCAGTAAGTGGTGGTTTAGCAAAACTAGGAGTTGGCCTTGCTGCATCTGTTGCATTAGGTGTTAGATCGGGTCTTAAATCACTGGTTGGTATTAACCATGGAACAGGTCAAAAAGATGTCATGAAAGACTTAAAGGATGTTTTAACAGAAGCATTGAAGGGTGTGAAAATTCAGATGCCTAGTGGGGGAGGTGACCATGGAGGAGGGCATGATGATCACGGTGGTGGGCACGATGACCATGGTGGAGGGCATCATTAGATAAATTAATTACGAATTAATAATTACGAATTACGAATGGATCAACAACAATTACAACAAAAGATCGCTGAATACTTTAGCAAGCTTCCACCAAATGCTCAAGAGTATTTCGCCAAGATGGATTGGATGAATACTCTGCAAACTATTGCAGGTAAATACCAACTGAATGAACAACAAGTGGCAAGCCTAGGTACTGAAACAACACTATTACTACTAGGTATAGTACACCCAGATGAATATACAAGTTTCCTAAAGAAAGATATGGCTATGGAAGATGGTACAAGTATTCAGATGTTCAACGAGATAGATACTCAGATAGTAGGTGGCTTGCGTGGCGACTTGGCAGATACACATATGAAGAATTCTATCGAGCTTGCCGACAAGGAATACGGTGGCAGTATGAAGCTCGATGAGAGGCTAGCAAGCCTACCTGATGAAGTGAAGGACGCAATAGTTAACTCAGACTATCAAGCCAAGCTTTATGCTATTGCCGGTAAATATAAATTGTCTATCGAACAGATGGGAATGCTGGAAAATATTACAAACAAAGTCATGCTCGGAGTATTGCACCCAGATGAATACGCGAAGAGTGTCGCGGACAAGCTGGGTATGCCAAACGACAAGGTAAATGAATTGGTAGGGGAGGTAAACGAAGGTGTGTTCAAGAATATCAGAGAAGGATTGAAGTCCTATATGGAAGTAAACAGTTCCACTCCTGAGGCCCCTGTTCCACCTTATGCGCCTTATGCACCTGCATCTAGTATGCCCGAGGTGGCAAAAGTAGAGTTACCTGCACCTATGACTAAGAGTACTATACCCGAGGCTCCAATACCTGCTTACAAACCTGCCCCTGATGCAATAGCAAATGTGGCTATACCTGTTGTAGCCCCTGAAGCAAAGATAGTTGTAGAAACAGCATTGAACAAAACAACTCCTAAAGATGATTCCAACATACTATCTGGTGCTGGTATCGAAATGGTACAAGACATGAATAGTAATAACACTATGGGTAGCCAGCCAAAAGTATCGCCATTGGTGGAAAGGGGGTTCAACACTGCCGACAGGTTCATGGAATCAGGTATCGATGTAATACCAGACCGTGTTGCTGATAAAGTTTATTCAACCAACTCTGCCACAGGTGCCGAGACCCTGTCAGGTATCAACAACCCTACAGCTGGTGTCAGTAGTATGCTTGCCGACAAATTAGGTAAAACAACAATCAACCCAACTCCTATAATAAATCAAAGTCTTACAAAGGACCCATATAAGGAGGTAATAGAATAAACATTAAAATCCCCACAATATGTGGGGATTTTAATGTTATAATATTTATATGCAATTTAAAGTTCCACAATTTATCGACATAGAGGACAAGTTATTTGGTCCTTTTACATTCAAGCAATTTACCTATCTGGCCGGAGGTGGGGGTTTGGTATATGTATTGTATAAATTGTTGCCTATATATCTAGCTATCCCACTGATCATACCGGTTGCAATACTAGCAGGATTGCTAACATTCTACAAAATAAATGGCAAACCCTTCCTTTACTACCTACAAGCAAGTATTACATACGCGGTAAAGAGCAAGCTGTATGTATGGAAGCAACGTTTGGAAAAACCAGAAATGAAGAAAGAGGTTCCCAGCTTGCCCAACCAGACATCTGTTGTGCCTACGCTTTCAGGTAGCAGACTAAAGGATTTATCGTGGAGCCTCGATGTTCTGGATAAAAAGTAATTTCCCACTTATAAATTAAACCTTTTACATGTTACAATAAATATTATGGCTCTGGATGCAAGAAGATCACAAGAATTTGTTCCAATAAAAGAAGTTCGCGATGGTATCATTATTTTAAAAGATGGTGGGCTTCGTGCTGTATTGGTAGCTTCTTCTATCAACCTATCTCTAAAGTCTAGCGACGAACAGAAGGCGGTTATAGCCAACTTTCAAAACTTTCTAAACGGGCTCGACTTTTCTATACAGATAGTGGTCCAGTCACGTAGGCTCGATATCCGCCCTTATCTACTAACTCTAGAAGAGAGGATGAAAGTCCAAGTAGAACCCCTGATCAAGATCCAGACAAAGGAATATATGGACTTTATCCAATCTTTTACAAATGAAGTAAACATTATGACAAAGAGCTTCTTTGTAGTGGTGCCATATAGTGGTAGTACATTTAAATCCGACGAGAGTATTGTCGAGAAGGTGTTAGATATGAAGAAGGCAAAGAAGGGTAGCACAAAGAAAGAGGAGGACCTAGCAAGTTTCGAGGAGAAGAGGTCACAATTGGACCAGCGTATTGCTATGATAAGCCAGGGTTTGGGTGGGTTTGGAGTTCGTAGTTCACAGCTTGGCACAGAGGAGATAATCGAGATGTTCTACAAGACATTCAACCCCGGTGATATTAGTCAGGGTATTAAATTAGAATAATTATTATATGGGAATATTTTCATCAATTTTTGGCTCAAAGAAGACTGACACACCACAAGGCCGTGTTGTTTTACCTGTACTACCAAATGAAATATACCAGGCGGCCACACTCGAACTCCAAGACATCATAGCCCCATCTGCGTTACAAATCAGTCCTAAATCACTGAACCTAGGCGACAAGATATCTCGCACATTCTTCGTCATATCATACCCACGATACCTAACCGACAACTGGTTCTCACCAATCATTAACCTCGACAAGATATTCGATGTTTCTATATTTATACACCCTATCGATACTGGGGAAATACTCCGCTCTTTCCAAAAGAAGGTGGCCGAAGTACAAAGTCAGATATCTATCCGTGAATCAAAAGGCCTCGTTCGTGACCCAATGCTAGACACTGCATACGGCGACCTCGAGGAACTTCGCAACAACCTGATGCAAGCCCAGGAAAAGATGTTCGATGTAGGCCTATATATCACTATCTATGCTGATAATGAAGGCGAATTGTACAAAGCCGAAAACGAGATCAAATCACTACTAGAATCAAAGCTTATATATCTAAAGCCTGCACTTTTCCAACAAGAGGAGGCTTTTAAAAGTGCTATACCTACAGGCACCGACCTGCTAGAGATAGGGCAGAAATTAAATACTGAACCCCTTTCAAGCGTCTTTCCTTTTGTATCGTTCGACCTTACTTCCGACAAGGGCATACTTTATGGAGTAAATAGGCATAACTCGAGCCTTATAATATTTGACCGTTTCTCACTACCAAACTATAACTCTATAACATTTGCTACATCTGGTGCTGGTAAGTCATACGCTACAAAGCTCGAGATTATTCGTACACTCATGTTCGATACAGAAGTAATAGTTATCGACCCAGAAAGGGAGTACGAGTTCCTCGCTGAAGCTGTGGGTGGTAGGTATTTCAATATTGCCCTTTCTTCCGAGCACCATATCAACCCATTTGACCTACCGATACCTAGTGAGGATGAGACAGGTGCGGATGTCCTACGTTCCAACACTATCAACCTCGTAGGCCTATTCCGCATAATGCTCGGAGGACTAACTCCTGAGGAGGATTCCATTATAGACCGTGCTATCACCGAAACATACGCACTCAAAGACATCACAGCCGAGAGCGACTTCCGTAACATCGAACCACCACTGTTGTCCGACTTCGAGATGGTTTTAGCCGGTATGGAGGGTAGCGAATCTGTAATACAAAGGCTTACTAAATACACTCGTGGAAGCTGGGCATCGTTCCTGAACCAGCCTTCAAATGTAGATATCAATAGGAAGTTCGTAGTGTTCTCAGTGCGCGACATGGAGGACGAGTTGAAGCCAGTAGCCATGTATATAGTCACACACTATATATGGAACGCGATAAGGAAGAACATAAAGAAACGTCTATTGGTGGTGGACGAGGCTTGGTGGATGATGAAGTCCGAGGACACAGCATCATTCCTATACTCTATAGCAAAGCGTGGCCGTAAATACTATCTGGGCCTTGCAACTATAACCCAAGACGTAGGCGACTTTATGAAGAGCCCGTATGGTATACCTATAGTTACCAACTCTTCACTCCAGTTACTACTGAAGCAGTCACCGTCAACTGTGGACCTATTGCAAAAGACTTTCAACCTAACCGATGAGGAGAAGTACCTACTGCTAGAAGCAAATGTAGGGGAGGGTATATTCTTTGCAGGACTCAAACACGTAGCGGTTAAAACTATCGCATCATATACCGAGGACCAGATCATTACATCTGACCCTTCGCAGATACTAGCTATAAAGAAGGCAAAGGATGATCTACTTTCGAACGAAACAGGGGCTTAATTAATTGTTTAGAACCTTTAATTATCGTATAATATAGTAGTGAAAAAAAGGTTGCTACAACTTACACTATTAATACTTATCCTAGTAAGTATTATGCCTATGTCTATAAATGCCGAGGCTCTTCAGGTAACATCTGCAGATATAAATATCGAGACAATACCCGACAACCCACAGCCCTATACTGACGTAACTATGACTATCACAAGTTATGCAACCGACCTAAATAAGGCCCTAATAACATGGAAGAGTGGTGACGACACTATACTATCGGGTATTGGTCGTACTAAATACGTTTTTAAAACAGGTGCTCCAAATATCAATACTTCCTTTACAGTATCTATAACACCAGCAGGGAGCTTTGCTTCTGTTGAAAAGAGCTTTGTAATCAGCCCTTCGGAGGTAGAGATGCTGTGGCAAGCCATTGACTCTTATACACCACCATTCTATAAGGGCAAGAGCTTCCCCACATCTGAGGGGTCAGTGCGTATTGTAGCTATGCCAAACACTGTGGGTATATCTAGTGGTAGTAACAAAAGTATGGCGTACTATTGGAAGCTGAACTACGATAGCGCCCAGGATGCATCGGGGTATGGCAAGGATTCCTTTACCTACAAGAACAGTTATCTAAATGATACCGATCATATTGGGGTATCGGTATCTACAACCAATGGTTCCTACACAGGCAATGGCACAATAGACATACCTATGTACAATCCAGAGATGATCTTCTACAAGAAGTCTCCAACTGAAGGTATAAAGTACAACGAGGCTGTAACAGGCGAAGTCTACATGAATGAGGACGAGATGACTCTTGTAGCGGAGCCATACTTCCTAAACAATTCAAACGGTACAAATGATCTAACTTATAAATGGAAGATAAACAACAACGACATCAGTACACCACGCAACCCTCGCGAACTGACAGTCCGCCCTACATCACGTGGGGGATACGCCAACATAAATATTTCTATAAGTAGTATTAGTAAACTATTCCAAAACATTAATAAGTCTATAAAAATTAATCTGTAAAAATAATTAATGAAAAAAATATTATTAATAATATTTATAGCAATAGCATTTTTAGGAAATTTTAATATTTCAAGTGCTGAATTCTTGGACCCTATACAAACACAAGCTGTACAAGAAGACTATAGTTTATTGGCACCAATTCCAGGTGTAAATAAAATAGATAATACGAATACACTAGGCACATATCTTAACTTTTTCTTTAAATTCGCTATATCTGTGTGTGCTGGATTGGCAGTACTTATGATAGTTATATACGGGGTACAGTATATGGGAGATGGGTCAGTATTTGGCCATACAGAAGCAAAGAGTAAAATAGGTTCTGCTATTATGGGATTATTGTTAGCACTTGGTGCATATGCACTACTAAATACTATTAACCCAGATCTGGTGGGGAGTAATGGTATAAAGATTAAACAGGTGACGATAAAACTCCAGTCGATGGATATCCCTCAAGAAGTACAAAAAGATGGAACATATGTTGGAACAACTTATAAAAAGGGTGAAATTTGGCCAGACGATCAAAAAACAAGAGATGACTTAAAAAAAATAAATATTTCAGTTTCTCCAACAAAATGCACAACAGTAGGACAAAGTGGTTGTACAACTGTTTACGGATTAAACACTGCTTTTGTTTCAAAGTTAAAAACAACTTGCCCAACTTGTGATATAACCATAACAGAAGGTACTGGATTTTGGAAACACATAGCTAATGTGTATAAAATACATTATCCGGGTGGGTGGACTGTAGACATGCGTCAAACAACAACACTTTCTACATTTATACACTCAAAACCAAAAACTCCTTTTAGTTGGGGAATTTGTTATGATATTGGTAATGGTTTAGGTATAGTGGAAGAAAAAGACCATTTCCATGCATTTAGCTTAACAGGTGGATGTAATACTTCTAAGCAAGGTGTTTAATAATATGAAAAAAATATTATTAATAATATTTATAGCAATAGCATTTTTAGGAAATTTTAATATTTCAAGTGCTGAATTCTTGGACCCTATACAAACACAAGCTGTACAAGAAGACTATAGTTTATTGGCACCAATTCCAGGTGTAAATAAAATAGATAATACGAATACACTAGGCACATATCTTAACTTTTTCTTTAAATTCGCTATATCTGTGTGTGCTGGATTGGCAGTACTTATGATAGTTATATACGGGGTACAGTATATGGGAGATGGGTCAGTATTTGGCCATACAGAAGCAAAGAGTAAAATAGGTTCTGCTATTATGGGATTATTGTTAGCACTTGGTGCATATGCACTACTAAATACTATTAACCCAGATCTGGTGGGGAGTAATGGTATAAAGATTAAACAGGTGACGATAACTCTTTCTCCAGGTCAACAATACAGATTGTCTGAAACCCAAGCCACAACAAAAAAGTTTGCTAGGACTAAATACTATGACACAATAAAAGCAACTGCTGCAAAAAAGGAGTACAACATTCCACACTGTTTGTTGCAAGTTGCAATACAAAGAGAGTCTGGTGGGGTAGCAGGTTTAGTTGGTCACGACGAAGAAGCTCCTGCTTTTGGTATCCCGTCCAGAAAGAATTTTGTAAATTCAGGTAAAAAGTATAGCGGGACAACATTTACATCTAGCCAATCATTAATAACAGACAGGGGGTTCCATAACGACGATCATAAGGGAAATAATTTATTCTCTGCTTCCAAGCCAACAGCTGTTGATTTAGGGTTGGATTGGCGATATTCACATGCAATAGGTATGTTTGGGGTAACATTTTACCCAGCAGGGGAAAGTTATGGTGATTATACTAAAGGTATATATATGGTAATATTAAAAAAGACAGTCTTCCCAAAAGATTTGTTTAATACTAATACAGATATATTAGTAGCTGCTGAAATGATGAGTAGTAACTACAAACTTTGTAATAATAATGTGGAGCAAACATATAGGAAATATGGCTCTGGTCGTTGTGATGGGAGTAATGCATTTACTAATGTAGAAGCCCCTCTTAGAAAGAATTTATACGATCAGTGCGTAGCTCAAGATAAATAAAATGAAAAAAACAATTATCATTATAATACTTATACTAGCCACCGCAGGTGGGACACTTTGGTATATACAAAGTAAACAAGCTACAAATAATACGAGTACCACTGACACTGGTACAGGATTTTTGAAATCTTTCTTTTCTTTCAATCAAAACAATACTTCAAACACAACAACTGATACTAACAGTACAGATGGCACAGGCACTGATACGGAAACAGGGGATGCAACAGATACCGAAACACCAAATACCACAAATACTAATAAACTTGTTCAAGTAACTGACTTTCCAATATCAGGCCTTGCTAGCTTTATCGACACACGCCCTCTACCAGAAAGTGCTATCCCAGTAACAACTACACCAGTAAAAGATGCAAAGGGTAAGATTGTGCAGGCAAAAGTTATAGCCCCATCAGTCGAATCTGTATCTGCATTACGATATGCAGCCCGTGCAAATGGCCATATATATAGCCAGTACCTAGACACTGGTGCAAGTGCAAAGATATCTAACGCAACCATTCCAAGTATTTACGAAACATATTTCGGTGACAATGGTAAGGCTGTGGTGTATAGATACCTAAACAACAACGACCAAACTATCCAAACATTTCTAACACATACCGATGGGTCAAAGGGTGACTTTCTTCAGGAAGATATCTCTGGTATTGCAATATCACCAGACAGTAATTCACTCTTCTACCTGGCACCGCTTGGTAGTAATGTGGCAGGGTACTATATGAACTTTAAAGACAACAACAAGATACAGGTATTCACATCTGCATTTACCGAGTGGCTACCACAGTGGGCAGGGACTTCTACTATATTCCTAACTACAAAGCCTTCTTGGGACACTGTAGGCTCTATATACGCTACAAATATTGGGAAGAACAACTTTATAAAAGTATTTAGTGGGTTAAAAGGTTTAACGACTCTTGCATCTAATAATGCAGCCAATATCCTATATAGCAGTACTTCCAATATTGGCCCCGAGCTCGGTGTATACAATATCGACAAGCATGAGTTCACAAAGCTACCTGTAAGAACACTCGCAGACAAATGCGTATGGAGTCGTGATGGAGTACGTGCATATTGTGCAAAGCCAAATAATATAGAGGGTAATAAGTACCCAGACAATTGGTACAAAGGAATCGTGTCATTTAATGACAGTATTATATCTATAGACACTGCTAACAAATCATACTCTACTTTAGTAAATACAGAAGATGTACAAGCAATAGATGCGATCAACCTAACACTTTCCCAAGACGAGAAGATATTGTTCTTCTTAAACAAAAAAGACTCCACAATGTGGAGGCTAGACCTAGAATAGGGGATAGAAAAAGAGGAGACTAAATCTCCTCTTTTTCTTTGTATTTAATTACTACGTGTCTACCTGGGCCCATACCTGCTGACTCTGTAACAATGTCTGGAATATTCTCTAGAAACATATGCACAATACGGCGTTCGTATGCTGGCATTGGCTCGAGCTCTACACTGTTCTTGAAATACCTTGCTCGCTCAGCTAGCATATGTGCTGTGGTCTTTAGGCTGTCGAAGCGCTTCTTATTATAACCATTTATATCTATCATTAACATTCCGGCTTCATCTTCGGATACAGTCTTCTCTATCATCTTACGGACAAGGTGGTTGAGTGATCGTAGGGTCTCACCCTCACGGCCAATCATGTATCGTGAGTCAGGTGTAGATATGGAACACCATATCATGGAACCCTCATCGGTAAATTCACAGGATGTGAGGGTACACGCTGTGTGTTTGAATATATCCTCTATTATATTTTTTATATAATCTTTATCCATATATTTTATAAATTTATTTTACTTCTACGGCCTTTACCATAATAGTTCCATCCTCTTTCTTTAAGCTCCTCTTTACATACCACTCTTGGATTATTGTAAACACGTTACTTGTAACCCAATACAAAGCCACAGCTGCAGATATCTTGTAAGCTATAAAAGCTATAAATATAGGTAGTATGTATTTCACATTCATGGACATACTGTCAGACATTTGTTCTTGGAAAGTCTTTGCCTTGGCTGGTATTGTTGGGTCAGCTTTTGGCTTCTTTGGAAACATCAGGTATCCTTGGACAAATTGTGACACACCAGCAAGTATTGCAAGTACTAATGACTTGCCATGTATATCTATAACACCAAGGAACATTGTGTGTAAGTTCGTAGGCATACTAACGAATGAGTATAGCGGGTCAGTGCCAAGGGCCAAGCCTTTATAGAAAGCGTAATATAGGGCAAATATCACAGGAAGCTGTATCAGTAGAACAAGGCATCCAGAAAATGGGTTAACTTTGTATTGTTTATATAATTCGAAAGTCTTCTTTGCTTGTTCTTCTTTGTTTGGGTAATCTTCCTTGATCTTTTTGAGCATTGGCTCGATCTTCTTCATTAGAAACTGGCTACGGATAGACTTCTTTGAAAGAGGGAATAGTATAAGCTTTACAATAATAGTAAGGATTATTACAGCAAAACCAACATCACCAAAGGTAATATTGTCTATAATAAAGATAAGTGCGTTATAAATAGGTTGATAAAATAGATTAGTCCAAATTGTTTGCATTCAACCATTGTAACGCAATAAAGTCTAAAATCAAAATATTTCTTTATTTTAAAGGGTCTAAACGGTTTTTCTGCCACGGGTGGCAACGAAGAATCCTTTCCACACCTTTATACACACCTTTAAAAGACCCATATTTCTCAATAGCCTGTTTGGTATATTCCGAGCAAGTTGGCACAAAAACACATGCATAGTGGGCACGGGTTGGGGTCTTTTGGTATATATTTATAAGCCAGATTAGTAATTTTTTCAATTTAAGCCTTTATTTTAGGGAATAATTGGGTCAGGTCGGCCTTGATTTCAGGAAAAGTGGCTTCTTTTGCCTGTTTTTTATAAAAAACTATATAAATAAAGCCTTTTTTAGGATTTATACCCGACATAGCCCTATAACCCTGTCTTCGCAGGGAAATACGCTTTGAAGCCAGCTTGGCTATGGATTTCGGGGCTACAAAAGCTAATTTATAGTCCGAATTACCAGAAAAAGCCTTATAACGCAAAGTAAAAAGAGGGCTATGTAGAACATTGCCTTCTTTTATTACAGAATCGAATAACCCTTTTGTTACCCGTCTATCCTTTGAAATCATGACTATTTTGAGACTGTGAGTTTTGCACGACCCTTTTGGCGTCGACGAGCAAGTATCTTGTTACCACCAGCTGTCTTTGTACGAGTCAGGAAGCCGTGAGTCTTTGCTCTTTTTCTTTTGTTTGGTTGGTATGTTTGAGACATATAGGAAATATATACTATAATGTACATTATTGCAAATCCACACGTTATCAACAGGTTAATTAAGAGTTTGTAATTATTGGTTATAAGTAAATACGAGTATAATAAAAACTATGAATAATGAAAAAGAGTTGTGGGAAACATGCCTAATAGATATCGAATCCAGTATTTCACGTGCCAATTTCACAACATGGTTCAAGAACACTTCTATAGTAAAAGAGGATAGTGGCACACTACACATAGGTGTTCCGAACGAGTTTGTAAAGGATTGGTTGTATAACAAGTTCCACAAGCTTATATTAAAAACTCTTATGACACACAAGGACGATATCCGAGGTGTGGAATATGTAATTGTTAGACACGATTCAAGTAAAGCTCAAGCTGTCACAGTACCAACACAAACAAACAACAAAGAGCTTCCACTAAACGATCTATATATTAATAAAGACGACAATCTAAATCCGAAATACACATTCAACTCTTTTATTGTTGGGCCATTCAACGAACTTGCTTATGCTGTATGCCAAGCCATAATAAACAGTCCAGGGCAGAGTTATAATCCATTCTTTGTATATGGAGGAACAGGCTTGGGTAAAACTCATATGATCCAAGCAGTAGGGAACACTATCAAAGCAAAATTTCCAAACAAGAAAATATTTTATGTTAGTCTAGAGAGGTTCTCTATAGACTATATAAATTCTTTAGCGAACAAGACTCCAAATGCTTTCAAGGAAAAGTATAGAAAATACGATGTAATAATCATGGATGATATCCAGTTCATATCAGGTAAAGATAAAACTCAAGAGGAGTTGTTCCACCTATTCAACACATTACACGAGAGTAATAGGCAGATCATATTCTCATCCGACAAACACCCAAACTTTATCCAAGGGTTAGAGGAGAGGTTGCAATCACGATTCGCTTCTGGTATGACAGTGCAGATAACCGAGCCAGATTATGAATCACGGATAGCTATAATAAAGGCTAAGTTACAGAATAATAACTGTGATGTGGATGAAGACGTGGTTTCTTACCTCGCAGCGTCTCTTGAGGGAAATATACGCGAATTAGAGGGTAGTCTGAACGCTATTGTCTGCCAATCACAACTAAAAAACAAAAGTATTAGCCTAACAGAAGCAAAACAACTTATAAAAAACAATATCAAACCAAAAAAGACTGTAGCTATAAAAGATGTTGTAAAGATAATAGCTGATTATTATGGTATAGAGGAGGAAACTATCTATGATAAAACAAGAAGGAAGGAGATAGTTCGTGCCCGCCAAGTAACAATGTATATATTGCGTGAAGATTTCAATGTGTCATATCCATTAATAGGTCAGAAGATGGGTGGTAAGGATCACACAACGGTTATACATTCACACCTAAAGATAAAAAAGGATTTAACAACAGACCCATCATTAGTACAAGAAGTGGAGAAGATTCGGATCATGTTTAAATAGTTGTGGATAAGTTGGTATAAAGTTGTTTATAAATGTTAATAAAATTAATTTATTAAGTATTATTAAAAATAAAAGTATTTAAATTAAAAGTTATCAACATTTCAAAATATTAAAAATTCAAAAATATATTTATAAATAAAGGTTTAAAAAGTAATCCACATAATACAGACAATAATAGTAATAATAATGTATTAATAGATAATATAAACAATATATGAAAATCGAAACAACAATAGAAAAAATAAAAAAAGCTTTAAACATATCAGAAAGGATGACTGGTAAGAACCTAACACTACCAGTATTAAACTCCATACTAATGGTTGTTGAAAACAATAACCTAATACTAAGAGCTACTAACTTAAGTATTGGTGTGCAAATATCAATACCAGTAAAAGTTGAAAGCACTGGAACCGTAGCCATAAAAGGTGATGTATTGAGTTCTATGTTTTCAAATATAAATACCGATACAAATGTTGTATTTACACAAAAAGATAATAATCTAAATATTAAAACAAAAAGTAATAATATAACACTAAAGACACTTCCACACGAAGACTTCCCAACACTACCGACAGTTACTGGTGAGAGCTGTACTATACCAGTAAATAAATTTGTAGAAGGTTTGAAGTCTGTTTATTTTAGTGCATCTGTTTCAGATATTAAACCAGAGATAGGCAGTGTTTATATTTACCCACAAGACGACAATCTTGTGTTTGTTGCCACTGATTCGTTCAGATTAGCCGAAAAGAAAGTAAAAATAAAACAGAACTTGAATTTTAATGGAATACTAATACCATTTAAAAATACAATAGAACTTATAAGGGTGTTCGAAGGTGAGTCTGGTGATCTAGATATTGTATTTAATAAAAACCAAGCATCATTTACTCTAGGTAATGTGTATATAACATCACGTGTTATTGATGGAGTGTTTCCAGACTATAAACAAATAATACCTAAACAACCAACCACAGAAGTTGTTATATTAAAACAAGACATAATAAATGCATTAAAGGTGGCAAATGTTTTATCTGATAAATTCAATCAAATAATATTCTCTATAAATCCAAAAGAAAAAAAGTTTGAAATAGAATCAAAGAATACTGATGTGGGGGAGAATATAACAATAGTTGCTGGAGCTCTAAAAGGGGAAGAGGTAAACGCTTCATTTAATTATAGGTATATATTAGACTCGTTTCAATCAATATCAGCAGATAGTGTATCTTTTGAATTAACAGGTGGTAATAAGGCAATGGTTATACGCCCTGTGAGTGATAATACATTCCTATACCTAGTTATGCCTATGAATAGGTAAATATATGGATTACAGGCCAATATCAAGCCTTTTAGATAGGGTAAAGAATATTATCTCGGCAGGAGATATACAACAAGATCTAATACAAAGTATTATAAAAGATTCAATCAAAAAGGAGATTCCACGCGAGAAGATTGTTTTCAAGAGGGGAGTATTGAGTTTCAATAACCTAAGCCCTGTTTATAAAAACGAAATTTTCATAAACAAAAAAAAGATTATAGAGAATGCAAAAATAGTAAATATTAATATTATTGATATTAAATAATCTACTCTACTTGCATTACAACTTCAGCTACACCAGTGTTACCATAAGAGTCATATATTAGGGCTCTTATTTTATTTATATTAGATACACCAGGGATTTCGCTCGGGGTAATAGAGAATGTTCCAGGAGTTGAACGCATAGATGTTATATATGAATTATTCATAAAAATATCTATCTTTTGTATTGGTATAGAACTTGTAGATGTTACTGTAAAATTTTGCTTTGTAGATTTATTGTAAACAACACTTTCGTCTATTCCAGATATATAAACAACAGGTTTACTGTTGTTTGTGTGTATTGTGTCGTAAGTTGTTGGTATATCAGTATTTGTTATTATTGGGTATTTGTGTTTATTGTTGTTCCACCATTTCTGCACCCCGTACTCCCACCGACTGTATTGTGAGTCACTTTCTGGGTTATTTGGTTTACCACCTGTTGGATTGTTTTTATTGATCCAATACAGTATTGTGTGCACGTTTGTAACCGATGTTTCCTTCTTTGTTGACTCTGGAGTATTAATTGTTGCAAGTTTGCCAGAGATAGTGTCTATTGTAAATGTATCACCACCTTGCCAGTAGCCACGTAGTATTGGTGACAGATTGTTGTCTATTTGGTCTGGTTTATTAAAGCTACCTCCTGGGTACAATATTGAACCCTCTGTTATTATTTTGTTCCATATTGGACCCGCAAGCGCCGCACCACCTTTCTTCATTGGAGTATTTTCGTTATTACCAACCCAAGCACCCACAACAATAGATGGGGTATAACCAATAGTCCAAGCGTCTTTGTTGTTGTTTGTTGTACCAGTTTTTACTGCACTTGCAATACTACCTGTGTACAAGCTCGAGTGCGTACCAAATGTGGGCACACGAGCCGAGTCATCTGACAAGATGTCAGATATTATCCTTGTTGTGTTTACTGGTAGAACAGTTGAATTATTGTCGGTGTATTCTTCCATCTTTACACCCTCTTTATTTTCAACTGAAAGTATACCCGTGTATGGGTGGCGGATACCCTCGGTAGCAAATACTCCATAGGCAGATGTCATATCAAGTAGACTTACCTCACCACCTCCGATCACAAGTGATAGACCATAACGAGTCGGGTCATTTAGGCTGGTTACACCCATGTCGTGTGCAAGCTTGATAGAGTCTGTTACACCGACAAGATACAACAACTTCACAGCCACAACGTTGATAGATTGTGCTAATGCATCACGTAGACTAATCGGCCCTCGGAAAGCGTTATCATAGTTGTCAGGCATATAACAATTTGTTTTAGTGTTACCTCTCAGTGGGTTACCAACAGCATCACAAGAGTCTGAGAACTGGGTTTGGACATCGAACAACACAGTCTTCTCGGTATAGCCATTATTAAATGCGAGTGCATATACAAAAGGCTTGAATGATGAACCTGGTTGCCTCTGGGCTGTTACCACATTGAAGTTACCCTCTATTTCCTTGTCGAAATAATTGCGTGAACCAACCATAGTTAATATTTGGCCGGTCTTTGAATCTATTACTACTGCTGCAGCGTTCTTACCATTTGCACTTTTCTCATTTTCTTTTGCTGCTTGTGCAACTATTGCCTCGGCCTTTTCTTGGAGCTTTGTATCTATCGTTGTTATAACTTTCAAGCCACCAATATCCAAAGCTTCAGCACCATACTTATTCTCTAAGTAATCTTTTATAAAGAATACAAAGTGTGGAGCCTTTATATTTACTGGTTGTTCTGGTAGAAAGACAACAACTTCGTTCTTTGCTTTTTCATAATCTGCACTGTTTATGTAACCCAAGTCCAACATTCTTTTTAGAACCAAGTTCTTTCTGTTGTCTAATTCGGCCTTGTGTTTTCTGTATGGTGAGTAGTATGTAGGGGAGTTAGGTATAGCAGCCATGTATGCAGATTCTGCTAGGGTTAGGTCTGCTGGTTTCTTACCAAAGAACATTCGGGATCCTTCTTCTACACCATAAACAGTTCCTCCATAAGGAGCTTCGTTTAGATAAAGACTCAATATGTCGTCTTTACTCATAATACGCTCAAGTTTTATAGCTAGTATCCACTCCTTTACCTTTCTTGTTAGAGTTTTTTCTTGGGTTAGAAGAGTGTTCTTTATAAGTTGCTGAGTTATAGTTGAGCCACCTTGTACTTTACCACCGAGGAACCGTGTCCAGACTGCTCGTATAATAGATGTGATACGTATGCCTTTATGGTTATAGAATTCAGAGTCTTCGATGGCTATAGTTGCGTTCTTTATGTAGGTACCCATTTCATTGTATGGGATTACAGTACGTCGGATATCTTTGTGTACATCGTATAGAAGTATTTGGCCTGTGCGGTCGTATATCTTGGTAGAGTTAGCTACTTTTCTGTCGGTAAAGGATTTGAAATCTGGAAGCTGAAGAGTACTCAATAGTATTATTAATAATCCAAGGAATAGACATATTGCCCCTCCTACAAGCATAAGCCAGAAGCCTTTTTTATGAGATTGTTTATTTATTTTCATGTATTTATCATACCATAAACAACAAGGCTACAAAGGACAACAAAAGTAAAATATGTTAAAGTAGTTTATATGACAAAAGATGAAATTCAAAACAATACTTTATTGACCAGAGGGGTTTCTGCTGTTTACCCATCTGTTGATTATGTTTCTGCTCGTATTAATCGTGGGGAAAAACTGACTATATACTTAGGTATCGACCCAACAGGCCCAACACTACACTTGGGTCATGCTATTGCTTTGCGTAAATTGGGTGAGTTCCAGCGTGCAGGGCACAAGATCATAATGCTACTTGGGGATTTTACAGCTATGATCGGTGACCCAACAGACAAGGCCGCTACTCGCAAACAACTTACTCATAAAGACGTAATGAAGAACCTGAAGAATTACAAGAAGCAAGCTTCGAAATTGATATCTTTTACTGGCAAGAATAAGGCTGAGGTGAAATACAACTCAAAGTGGCTAGGCCGTATGAAGTTCGAAGATGTTCTGAACCTGGCATCTAATATGACAGTTAGTCAGATGCTAGAGCGTGATATGTTCGAGAAGAGGATAGAGGAAGGTAAGCCAGTGTTTATACACGAGTTCATGTACCCACTTATGCAGGGGTATGACTCTGTGGCTATGAATGTAGATGGTGAGATAGGTGGTAATGATCAGACATTTAACATGCTTGCAGGGCGTGACCTTATGAAGTTATTGAAGAATAAAGAGAAGTTCGTGATCACTATGAAGTTGCTCGAAGATAACACAGGCAAGAAGATGGGTAAGACCGAGGGTAACATGATCGCCCTTTCAGATTCATATACAGACATGTTCGGTAAGGTAATGAGCTGGAATGACAACCTAATAATCCCAGGGTTTGAACTATGCACTGATGTACCTATGGAAACTGTTGCATCTATCGCAGGTGATATTACACGCGGAGCGTTGAATCCCCGCGATGCAAAGATGCACCTTGCTCGTGAAATAATAAAGATGTTTTATTCTGAAGACCAGGCTACTTTTGCTCAAGAAAGTTTTACAGCAACATTCTCTAAAAAAGAAATCCCAGACAATATAGAAAGTGTTGTTGTAGGTGCTGATGAATTACTCATAGACGTATTTGTAAAAGAGAAGTTGATAACTTCAAAGAGTGATTTCCGTAGGCTTGTAGAGGAGGGTGCTATAACAAACCTAACTACTGATCACAAGATCACTGATAGTAATGCAAAGGTAGGTTCTGGTGTTTATCGAATAGGGAAGAAGAGGTTTATAAAAATTGAAATCAAATAAATAAAAAATCCCCATATGGGGATTTTTTATTTAGTACATGTCGTCTTCACTTAGTAGTCCTGTGTCTTCTGCTAGATCGTCTTCATCTTCTGCTAACAAATCTGGTGCCAAGTCATCGTCTAGAAAGGCATCATCAAGAACGTCCTCTGATAAATCTAAATCAGCATCATCTACACCTTCTTCATCTTTTATCTCATCATCACTATAACTCATGTTCAATATTTTTATTTAAAATAAACGACCCCATTAATATGCACTATTTGTATCAAAATAGGAAACTCTTTGCAACTCTTGTATATTGTGGAAAACTTATTTAAACCTCTCTCGGGCACAACATGTCAGGGCAATAGCCACCGCGTCGAGCTCGTCGTCTGAGTTGGTCACCTTATCCATCTTACACAATTTGGGTACCATAGCCATAACCATGTCTTTTGTAGCCTTGCCATAGCCTGTGATGGCTATTTTGATCTCACCTGGAGTGTATTCATATATACCCAGACCTGCACGGCTAGCCTCGTATATTACGACCCCACGGGCCTCGGCCACATTCATGGCGGTCTTTTGGTTGTTGGTTATATACAATTTTTCTATTGCCAGAGCCTTTGGCTTGTAGCTTTCTATTATCTTTCGGATCTCTTCACCCAATAGGGCCAATCTTTCATGGAAGGGTATAAGGGGTGATGTATGGAAGCATTCAGAGTGAATAACCACCTCTTTACCAGTAAGGGGTTTGTCTATTATTGCTATGCCGAGCCTTTCAAAGCCAGGATCTATTCCAAGGATTCTCATTTTTCAATAAACTCGAAACCCAAATGCTCGTACGCTTTCTTTGTAGCTGTGCGTCCACGAGGTGTACGCTCTAGAAAGCCCATTTGGATCAAGTACGGTTCTATCACTTCTTCTATAGTTGCCTCTTCTTCACTTGTAGCGGCTGCGATAGTTTTCAGCCCTACTGGTCCACCATTGAACTTCTCTATTATTATTTCTAGTACTTTTCTATCTGAGTATGTTAGTCCGTACTCATCTATCTCCAATAGTGCCAATGCCTTCTTTACTGAATCTTTTGTCATGTTTGTTTTGTGGACTTGGGCAAAGTCGCGACAGCGCTTTAGGAAGTAGTTGGCTGTACGTGGTGTGAAGCGCGCACGCAGTGCTATCTCGTCGAGGGCTTCGTCTTCCAGAGTGATGCCGAGTATCTTCGCAGAGCGAGCCAATATCTTCTTTATCTCATCATGTGTGTAGAACTCTAGGCGAAAGACTCCACCCGAGAAGCGTGATCGTAATGGGGAAGAGAGTAGTGCAATACGAGTCGTCGCTGCGATCATTGTAAATGGTGGCAGTTCGAGCTGGATAGTTCGTGCCGATGGACCCTTGCCGATAATGATATCAAGCACTCCAGACTCCATAGCAGGGTACAGGACCTCTTCTACCATTTTGTTTAGCCTGTGTATCTCGTCGATAAAGACAATATCACCCGGTGAAAGGTTCGTAAGTATGGATGCCAGGTCACCCACCTTCTCTATTGCAGGGCCGGAGGTGATCTTCATCTGCCTACCTGTTTCTTTGGCTATTAGGTGGGCCAAAGTTGTCTTGCCCAGGCCTGGTGGACCATAGAAAAGTATATGTTCTGGTGGGTGGTTGCGCTCGCTCGCCGCTTGCAATAGTATTCGCAAGTTCTCCTTTATGTTATTTTGGCCTATATAATCGTCCCATATAGAAGGTCGAAGAGTATGGTCTAGAAACCCTTCATCTTTTGGCTCAATATTTACTTTTTCATCAGGACTTGACATAAAAATATTAATATGCTATACTCTTTTCAGATTGGTTTAAGTATTTTATATATAAAGAAGTATATCACTTCTTGTTCAAAATTTCATATCAATGCAAAGAGGACATTAATCTCTAAGCAATCAGCCCCTGGCTCTATATTTGTGCGTAGGACGCCCTGGTTTATTTTTAATATTACTGGGACCATCCTGCAATCCTGTGTTACTTTAGTGGTCTTGTATCATTAAAGGATTGTTTAGAGATTTATGTCTTTTTTAGTTTCTGTTTAAATAAAAACACCAACAAATTTTGTTGGTGTTTTTATTTTTGTATAATATTTTAGGCTTCGTAGAAGTCGACGACACTAGCTACCTCTTCGTATGAGGTGATACCTGTTAGGATCTTTACCACACCGTCCTCCTTCATATTTAGTATGCCTTGGTTTGCAGCTACTTCGCGGATCTCGCGTTCGCTTGGGTTCTTTGGAATTATTGCTTCTATATTTGCATCGTTTTGGATTGCTTCGAATAGTCCCATACGGCCTTTGTATCCTGTCATGTTGCATTTGTCGCAACCAACGGCTTCGTACAATTTAATACCAGATTCGATATTTACCCCATAATCCGCAACATTTTTATTGTGAGCTTTGGCGTCAGTGATGATATCATTTATTATTTTCAATTCTTCTTCAGTTGCTACCTTTTCCTTCTTACAATTTACACAAAGCTTGCGGACAAGACGCTGAGCGATAGATAGTGAGAGTGCAGATACCAATATCTTTGGGTTTACATCCAGATCTATAAGGCGGGGGATCACACCAGCAGCGTTGTTAGTGTGAAGTGTTGAGAATACTAGGTGACCAGTAAGGGCAGACTCCACAGCGATCTTTGCTGTTTCTGCGTCACGGATTTCACCCACCATGATTACATCTGGGTCTTGGCGAAGTGATGAACGTAAACCTTCGAGGAATGTATAACCCTTTTCATCGCTTGTCTGTGTCTGGGTAATACCTGGTAGGTGGTATTCGATAGGGTCTTCGATAGTTATTATCTTGATCTCGCTTGAATATATTCTTTGCAAGAATGCATAGAGTGTGGTTGTCTTACCAGAGCCTGTTGGACCAGTTAGTAGGATCATACCATTTGGCTTTTTGATCTCGCGCATGAATATTTCGAAAAGTTTTGGTTCGATACCCATATCCTCGAGCTTCACCCTTATAGATTTCGGATTCAATATACGCATTACTACACCCTCGCCATATGCGCCTGGTATAAGTGATACACGCACACTGATCTCTTCATTACCTAGCATGATACTGAATCGGCCGTCTTGGGCTGTGCGCTCGCTACTTATCTTGACCCCTGACAATATTTTTATACGAGAGTTTAGGAAGCGGTGGATCTCGTGAGGGATCTCGGTAACTTCTTGCAATACACCGTCGAGGCGGTATCGAAGTCGGACTGTACCTTCTTCGGGTTCAAAGTGTATGTCGGATGCGTCGATAGCGATAGCACCAGCCAGTATTACTTCGAGTATGTGTGATGTGGTGTGTACTTTATCCTTCTCGACTTCTTCCACCTTCTTCTTCACATCCTCGAGGTTCTTTATGTTTTTACCTATTTCAGTTAGGACATCGCCAGATATATCAATACTACCTGCGTGAGATTGTTCTGCATAAGACATTTCTTTGTATCTTTCCCAAGCTTTAGTCAGGCTTGCGAGTGACGCCATGTAAAAGTGGGGGACAAAGCCGTGACTTTTGAAATACTCAGTGAGCTTTGTGATATGTTCAGGCATGGGTGAGCGTACAGCTACGTGTAGCTCGTGGCCGAGCACCTTGAAAGGGGCGACTTGCTCCTCCAGAGCGTCTTTTTCCTTCATGGCACGGAGTGCATCGTTCTCTATCGGTAGGTTGGCTAGGTTAATATGGGGGATATTGTACTTACTTTCGGCAAGCATCGCCACCAGCTCCTCCTCTTCATCTTTTCTTAAATCTTCGAGCTCTTTTTCGCTCTTGTCGTCGTCAAATTGAATGGTCATAATAGGCTTATTATACAGTATTATTTCACTTTTTTAGTACTTGACAAATCCTTTAAATTTGATATAATAGGTGGTGAAAGTGATTCTACTATTTGTATTGGTAAAGACAACGAGCCTTTTCGCTGTTTTTGCCAATATAAATACTAGACATCATGAAAAATAAAATCGCGATCTTCGTAATCACGCTTCTCTCCCTTTTTGGGATCGATGGAGCACAAACACTCAAAGCAGAAAGTGCCGAAAGCGACAATGGACAATGGTTCCGTTTTGCTGATCAAAATTACCAGGTAACAATGGACGATGTTAATGACATTGCATTGTTATCAGACCAAGGTAACTTGGTAGCTGGTAAACTGTTCCAGACTCGGTCTGGTATGAAATTCTACACCAAATACCCAAATCAATGGAGGACCAGAGAGCTGGCAATATTGAGCAAGGTACGTGGTACACAAGTAAACTCTCTGGTTGATGGTTTCAGCGGTGGAACTATCGTACCGTTCCAGAATTTATCAAAAACTAAAAATTACTACATCAACAATGGAGTAGAAGGTTTTTTTGATAATTACAATGGAGGTATTGGAATACGCACTGTGGTGATCAACGGGTATCCTGTTATGAAAGTTGGAGCACCTTGCTTCAACCCAAATGACCCGTACATAACCACAACTACCGTTGCAACACCACCACCTACTGTGGTATACGTACCTGCCCCTAGGGTAGACACTGTATATCAACCTGCGCAAACAGGTTGCCCGTGTAGCACTTATGTTGCTTGTACCACTTGTGGAGGTAATCTTCCGATGAGTGCTGTAAGTGGCATGAGCTTCAATCAGTATTACCAGTTGCAACAGACCACTTTTGGTCAGTTGCCAACAAGTAGTACCGACAGATGGGGGTCTTTCCAAGGTGCATACGGTAATATGTATACATCTTTAGGACAGACACCTGGTTATCAGAATGCAGTTTACTCTGCGACATCTGGACAGAACATGGTTCTAGCTTTCAATGGTCAGTACTCACAACAATGTTGCGTAACGCAACAACCAATTGTTGTGCAAAATCCTTGCCCGCAACCATGTCCGTGTGGAAGTACAGTACAACCGTGCCCATGTAACAATCAACCCGCCGCACCCGCACCTGTTGTAAAACAGAAACGTGGAATTGGTGGATGGATCGTTGCTGGAGTTGTTGTTACAGCTGTTGCATTGTATGCAATACTAACTGGACAAAAAACTGGTACAGACACTGGTGGCCCTGGAACACAAGGTGGAGGACTCTCTACCGGTGGCCCTGGAACACAAGGTCCGTAATTTGAGTGTGAAATTATTCGTTGGAGCTACGTCATTGTATGTAGTTCCAACACTTTTTTAAGTCTTGAACCGAAAAGTCGTCGTGTTAAAGATTTAAAATTGTAATTAAGTAAAAAAATTATGAATAAATTTATTAAAAAAGTCGTATTTATCTTTGCATTTGCTGTACTATTCAGTGCACCAAGTGTTTTTGCCGCGCCATTCAACACAGATCCAAAAGATTGTGCAACTGGTGCTATTGGCAATGCAACCACTGGCGCAGGAGTTCCTCCTAGTTGGTTAATGGATTGTCAGAACTGGAATTTAACAAATGTTTCAGCAAGTGCTGGCGATACTATAAAGGTCCATGTTTATTTCCACAACACGAGTTCTTCTCCTGCTACTAATGTAACTATTAGGCTAAGTCAGTCACCTTCAAGTGGAGCCTCAAACAACTTTAACTTTGCTGGTGTGTTGAGTTCAGCTCAAGGTTCAATACCATTTAATCTAAGTACTAACATTTCTACTTCTCAGACACTTAGTGTTGTAAGTGCAACATTGGCAAAAACTCAGGCAGATTTAGCTACCCCAACAACTGTGTCAGCGTCACAAATAATGTCTAGTGGTATAAATATTGGGACTGTTGGTACAGGCTGGGCGAACCAAGGTGACCTTGTGGTTACATTCCGCGTTGGTAGTACTGTTGTAAACAACTGTAATCTAACAAGCTTTACTGCGAACCCATCATCTATAAATGCTGGAGCTTCAAGTGTATTGTCTTGGACAAGCACTGGTTGTACATCGGTAACTATCCCAGGAGTTGGAACATTTGGTCCAAACGGTAGTACAACAGTAACACCAAGTAACACGACGACATATTCTGCAACAGGTGGCCCAAGTGGCAACACCCTATCTACAACTGTATCAGTTAACTCTGTATCTGCTTGTTACATTACATCATTCTCTGCATCACCTACATACATTACATCTGGACAGGCAAGTACACTGTACTGGTCTACAACTGGTGCAACAAATGTGACTATTAGTTCTATCGGAACATTTGGTCCAACAGGCAGTCAGACAGTATACCCAACAAGTACAACAACCTACACACTAACAGCTAACTGTATTAATGGTTCCACTGCTGTACAAACAGTTGTAGTTACTGTAAATGGTAATAATGGCACTGACCCATCTGTACGTACAGACTCACCAACAGGTGTAGATGAAGACAGTGCGACACTTCGTGGCTATGCCGATGGTAACGGTAGCCTGATAGATGCATGGCTCGAGTTCCCATGTCGTGGTACACGCTATGACTATACTTATGGTGTGTCAGATACAAACCTACGCTATACAATATACTCACTATCACCTAACACAACATACTACTATTGTGCAGCTGCGCAGAACTCTTACTCTGGCCGTGTAATACGTGGCAGGGAAGTATCGTTCACTACAGATGGTCAGAATAATAACAACAACGATCCAGATGTGGTAACAAACCCAGCTACAAATGTAGGTACAACATATGGAACTATCAACGGTGACGTAGATGGTAACGGTAACTATACAACTACATGGTTCCGCTACGGAACAAGCTCTGGAGCTTTGACTATGTATACAAATACTGTTAGTCATGGATCAGGTTCTGGTGGAATATCTGCCAACCTTACAAACCTTGCACCCAACACAACATATTATTTCCAAGCTGTTGCGAACACTACAACAGGTGGAACAATATATGGAAATATAAGAAATTTCACAACCAATGCCTCTGTTATAGTTAACAGTTCAACGAGCGTAGTCACAACAATAGCTACAAATGTTTCTCGCAACAATGCGACACTAAACGGTATATTACTAGACACATCAGGTCTTTCAACAGACGTTTACTTTGAGTACGGTACTAGTGTTAACTTGGGTGCACGTACAAATTCAAAGAACCTAGGTGCTGGTACATCACTACCATTCAATGAATACATCGGTAACTTGGCACCGAACACTATATACTTCTTCCGTGCAATGGCAAACAATGCAAATGGTATTGCAAAGGGTAATATCGAAGTATTTCGTACACCAGGTGGCGGTGTAACACCACCACCAGTAAACCCACCAACTGTGGATTCAAAGATAATGTTAAAGATCGAGAACCGTTACCAGTTCGTATCAGTTGGTGACACTATCGACTACACAATTACTTATCAGAACATCAGTAAGACAAAGATCACAAAGCCACTATTGCAAGTAATAGTTCCACGCTATGTAGCGTACTTGAACTCTTCACGCGGTACATTTGCAGCCGACACTAACACACTCAATGTACAGGTGGAGGACCTTGCCCCAGGTGCGGGCGGAGTAGTATATCTACAAGGCCGTGTACTGTCACTTCCTGAGAATAATGCAGATATAGTAACAACAGCATATATTGCTTATACTAACGGATCAGGTGCACAAGACTCTGCCATGGCTTATGTACTGAACAGTCCACGTGCGGGTAACAACCTAACTGCATCAGCATTTGGTGCTGGGTTCTTCCCAGGTTCACTTTGTGGATGGTTGCTATGGGTGGTGATAATACTACTTATACTATGGGCATTGCGCGAAATATTCCGCAGTCGTAATATGAGAAAGAATTATTATTACAACAACAATGTGCCAGCACAACCCCCACGCCCAATAGGTGCGAACCCTGAACATTCAGATTCACAGGGTGTGCCACATACTTAATAAGTAGAAAGTAGTAGGTAGTAAGTACAAACAAAAAATCCTCTTTATTTTAAAGAGGATTTTTTGTTTGTGTGTATAAACCCATTGACGTCACATCTGTGTGTGGTACGATTTATGCAAACAAAATTGAAAATTAAATATCATGAGACATATAAGTAAAAAAACATCGAGCCTTGAAACTCGAGTCGCCGACTTTGTTGTTGTTAACCTGACATTCTTCATTGTTATTGTTTTAATACCAATGATTTTAAGGGAAAACACAATTAGAGTTACCCAATACATATTCCTAGGACTAGTTCTTGAGGGTGTGTTTACAAACAATTTTAAGGAGGTTTTTCATGTAATTCCTTATTCTAAGAAAGAAGTAATTTTTGACAAATGTGTAACCCCATTTTTGTGGTTATCTTTTATCACACTTTTGCTTTTTTCAGTACTAATAATTCCAGCTATGATAGTTTTTCTCGTTTCTAAACAAACAAGAAAAATAAATGATGGAATTCTTTTCTACTTAGACAAAGCATGCTTGCGTACATTGGCTATCAAAGTTCGTATACACGGATCTTTCCCAAAAGGTTTATTTGTTGGAGCAGCTGATCACGAGTCATCTTTTGATTACTTTTGGATTATTTTAGCTTTACGCTTTGCGGCTTCAAAAGTTGTTGCTGGTAGTAATTTATTAAAATTACCGATCTTCAATATTTTTATTGGACTCAAGTGTTTATTTGTAAACAGACACGACAGAAAATCAAAATATAGAATAGTTGATAAGGCAATAAAATGCTTGAATCAGTTTATGTCTGTTATATTTTTTGTTGAAGGCACAAGGAAACGTAAAAAAGACATAGACAACGGAATTGTTTTAAAAGATTTTTTACCTGGTGCGTTTGAGGTTGCAGTAAATACAAACACTCAGATCGTGCCTATTGTTGTTCACGGTGCGGCAAAGTGCAAACCCCCCATGAAGGGTGATGCTACTAATAAACAATGGTGGAGCTCTCCTGGAATAATTGATGTTTACATTTTAGACTCAATACAAATTGAATCAAGAAATAAAACTCAACTAAAGGAATTTACTCGCGAAGTCATGTTGGACTTCAAGAGTAAGATTTAAAAAATAAAATATTTGCATAAAAGGCAGCCCTATCGGACTGCCTTTTTTTATACCTGAAATGCTATACTGGGGGTATATGGCAAAGGATAAAGACAATAGAAAGAGGTTAGTATTGCTCGATGTGCACGCTATTATTCACCGTGCCTATCACGCCCTCCCAGACTTTATGAACAGCCGTGGCGAGCCTACAGGGGCCTTGTATGGCCTGTCTACAATGCTGATGAAGATAGTATCTGAGTTGAAGCCCGACTATATAGTGGCTTGCTACGACCTGCCAAAGAAGACTTTTCGCCACGAAGCCTATGATGGCTACAAGGCTGGCCGTGCAAAGACCGACGATGCCCTAGTTGCCCAGCTGATCAATTCACGCAAAGTGTTCAAGGCCTTCTCCATACCTATGTACGAATGCGAAGGGTTTGAAGCCGACGATCTGCTCGGTACTATCACCTCACACATATTAGAAGACAAGAAACATTCAAAAGAAGTTCAAGTGATTATTGCATCCGGCGACATGGACACTATGCAGCTAATCGATGGTGACAATGTGTTGGTATATACACTAAAGAAGGGTATCAATGACACTATATTATATAACGAGAAGGCGGTGACCGACCGCTTTGGCTTTGTGCCAAGTTTGTTGCCAGACTACAAGGGCCTGCGTGGTGACCCGTCAGACAATATTATCGGCATAAAGGGTATCGGCGAGAAGACTGCTACAACTATCATCACAGCATTTGGAACTATCGAGAATTTATATAAAGCTCTGGCTAAGAAAGGTGCAGATGAGGAATTCAAAAAAATAGGTTTAACTGATCGTATCATTAATTTATTGAAGGAAGGGGAAGAGGAGGCCCTGTTCTCTAAAACTTTGGCTACTATCCGTCGTGATGCACCTATTGATTTCCATTTGCCTACACAGACATGGCAAGAAGGGGTACAAGTGCCCGAGGTGGAAGCATTGTTCCGCGATCTAGAATTCAAAAGTCTAATGACACGCTTCCACCAAGCCCTAGGTAGCACAGGCGCCAATAATACAGAGGAGGGTGGTAAGGTTGAGGTAAAGAAGGAGGTGCAGGATTTTGATATACAAAAAATGGCCGAGGCAAAGATAGCACTTTGGATACTGAACTCTGAAGTAACCAACCCAAGTGACGACGATGTTTTGTATTACAAAGGGGCAAAAGATTTTGCCGATGCATATGACAAGATCCACAAAGACATCATCGACACACACCAAGACTTTGTCTTCAATAATATCGAGCTACCTATTATGCCGATAATAAAGTCTATGCAAGATAGGGGTATTGAGGTAGATGTAAAATATCTCAATAAACTTTCTGCCGACTACCACACCGAACTATCAAAGCTCGAAGGCGAAATATGGGGGATGGCTGGTCAGGAATTCAATATCAATTCACCAAAACAATTAGGGGAGATAATCTTCGACAAGATGGGCCTAACTGCAAAAGGTTTGAAGAAGTCTGCAGGGGGTGCCCGATCCACACGCGAGAGCGAGCTTGAAAAGTTGCGCGACTTGCACCCGATCATCGGCAAGATATTTGCCTATCGTGAATTGCAGAAATTATTGTCCACATATATAGACACTATCCCAAGTCAGGTCAGTGCCGATGGCAGGCTACATGCCGAGTTTATCCAGGCAGGGACAACTACTGGACGCTTCTCGTCAGCGAATCCAAACTTGCAGAACATACCAGTAAAGAGCGAGTTGGGTAAGAACATTCGTTACGCTTTTGTCGCATGCCAGGGGCACACACTTATGTCCTTTGACTATTCACAGATCGAGTTGCGTGTAGCCGCCCTATTATCTCAGGACTCATATTTCATACAAGTTTTCAAGGACGGTAAGGATATTCATGCAGCTGTTGCTTCACGTGTGTTTGGTGTAGAGGAGGCTGATGTTACAGCCGACATGCGTCGTCGTGCAAAGGTGATCAACTTCGGTATCCTATACGGCATGGGGGTCAATGCTTTGCGTCAGAACCTAGGTGGCGAAAGGAAGGATGCGCAAATATTCTACGACAATTATTTCGCCCAGTTTCCAACTATCGCAAACTATCTGGAAAGTGTAAAAGACTATGCAAAAGAGTATGGCTATACAAAGACTTTATTTGGGCGCCGCCGATACTTCCCAGGTATAAAGTCGAAAATTCCTTTTATAAAGGCCATGGCCGAGAGGATGGCTATCAATGCCCCTATCCAGGGCACAGCCACTGCTGACATAATAAAGATAGGTATGAAGAAGGCCCACGACGCACTCGTAGCCGAAGGCCTAATCGATGATGTGCATATGGTTCTACAGGTTCATGACGAATTGGTATACGAGGTCAGGGATAGTGCTATTGATAAAGCAAAGGAAATCATTGCCAACTCTATGCGTAATGCTGTTCCTGAAGAGTTCCTAAAGGGTATAGAGGCCGTGCCACTAGAGGTGAGTGTCGGAGTAGGGCACTCCTGGGGTGACCTGAAGTAGGTCTATTAATATTTATATTTTGTGGTATTATTGTTCTGTATGAGTAATCCTAACGAAGTTTGTATAATTCCAAAAGAAGAGAAGAAGGGTATGATCCATGTAGTACTAACGCATTCGTATTTCATGTACCTACTGGCTATAATATTTGGCCTTATTTTAGATAAGGTATTGAATACATCATACAACTCGAATACTTTTACTATTGCAGGGTTCGTTACCATGACACTCGGTTCATTACTGATATATTGGGCACAAAAGACTACAAACTGCACAAAGAAAGAGGTGATGTCTGGTGCAAAGAAGGAGCGTGATTTTGAACGTGGTCCGTATAAATACAGTCGCAACCCTACACATATAGGGTTATCACTATTAACACTCGGCTTTGGATTGTTGGCTGGCAGTGTGTTTGTAGTAGTGCTTATGGTTTTTACTTTTATTCTTACAAAGACAGTATTCTTGCAACAAGAAGAAAGTATTCTAGAGAAGAAATACGGCCAAGCTTATTGTGAATACAAAGCAAAGGTTAACACTTGGTTATGATAACTTTCATCTACGGCAACGATACAAAGTCTAAAAGCCTCGAAATAAATAAAATCTCAAAAGGGGTGATACCACTTGTAATACCGGCAAAGCAAATATCAAAAGATTTGGTTTTGTCTTATGCATCACAGAGCTCACTATTCGGTGAAAAGCAGATAGTGGTCATGGAAAATGTATTGAATGAGTCCGAGATAGTATTCGATGAAGACCTATTAAAAATATTAAAAGATTCCGAGACACAATTCATATTCAGCGAAGACGCGATCACTGCAACCGAGCTAAAGAAGTATAAGAAATATTTCGACAAGGAAATAAAATTTGAATTAGAAAAAGTTGTATCAAAGAAGTCCAACCCATTCGATATAGCTAATGCATATGGTGCAAAGGACAAGATCAAAGCTTGGACATTGTATGTATCTATCATCGAAGGTGGGGAAGCCCCCGAGGCTGTGGCTGGCATGCTGTTCTGGAAGATCAAGACTCTTTTGTCTGGGTACTCACCGAAGCCTTTTACAAAAGATGAATTATTGCAGGCTTCAGCCGAGCTCGTAGATATATATCACAAGTCACATAGGGGGCAGTGCGATATGGAACAGGCTCTCGAGCAGTTCATATTGAAAACTTTATAGAAATAAAAAGACAATAGAAAAAGGCCTGGAGTATAATTCTGAATTCCTTCAGAAACATGCTCCAGGCCTTTGCCTTAATTTAGTCGTGTATAGCCTCTATCTTATGCCTACACATAATGTACAAATTTTAATCAGTTTTTACTCATTCCCAATATTTATATTTTCCCTAGTCGAGGGACACGTTGGAAGATACATAAAACTTTTAACTTGCTTACATTATATGACGCTTATGCTAGAATAGCAAATGTTAGCTGTGGATAATATAATTGTGGTCAGGCATATTTTTCTGGTGAAAAATTGCACGACCCTGGCTCGCGTCGTCACGCTCCGCCTCGCACAAAATATCCCATATTTTGTGCGCCCGGTAGGAATCGAACCTACGACCATCTCCTTAAAAGGGAGCTGCTCTACCGACTGAGCTACGGGCGCATATGTGAACTTTATATTAAAGTGTTGTAAAATATCAGTATTCGGTTGACCCGCTACAACTAGCTACGGGGTGCATAAGGTGATACATCAAAAAGTACCATATTTAATGACAAAAATCAATAAAAACAAACAAATAATACTTATCCTGCCGGATATAAGGAGTGCCCAGAATGTGGGGGCTATCTTCCGTACATCTGATGCGGTAGGGGTAAACAAGATATATCTGACAGGCTACACACCGCAACCATTGGATAAATACGGGCGCCCTCGAACCGATATTGCCAAAGCAGCGCTTGGCGCTGAACTTTCTGTACCATGGGAGTACAAGAAGTCTCTAACAATACTAGTAAAGAAGTTAAAGAAAGATGGTTATAAGATAGTAGCTCTAGAACAGAGTGATAAATCTATAGATTATAAAAAGTTAAAGATAGGGGATAAGACAGTTTTGATATTGGGCAACGAGGTAGATGGTGTAAATAATAAAATCCTAAACCAGTGCGACACAGTCATCGAGATCCCTATGCTAGGAATAAAAGAATCATTGAATGTATCGGTTGCCACAGGGGTGGCATTGTTTAGGATTTTAAATATTTAATTACCATAAGGCTCCAGTGGGCCTGTTGGGTCTGTGTACGGTTTGATGAATGGGCCTTGTTTGGTTGCTTCACGGTTCTGGCCACCACTGGCTAACCATACAAAAAACAATATTAATAATACAATTATTAATATTCCTAGATCGCTAATACCTCCGCCTCCTCCGTGTGACATATATATTGTATTACTACATAAAATATTATTTATTTCTTAAAACAATATTTTATTTCGCGAATAGTTATTTGGATGTAAATAATTAATAAAAAATATTTTACTTCACATCTTATTAATAAAATATTTGGTGCTTGGGGCAGAAGTGTGCACTTCGGCCACCGATGACCTTTCTTATTATAACACCACCACAACGCGCCTTGCTACACTTGTGTGCAAGCTTCCTGTATACATTGTGCTGGTTCTGAAAGTCACCCCTCTTGCCATCTATGTCCCTGTAGTCACTCATCGAGTCACCACCAAAGTCTATGCCTTTGTTCAATACATCACGCATAGCTTTGTATAGAATCTTTAATTTATCTTTTGGTATCTTATTTGTTTTTGACTCTGGGTGAATACCTGACGCCCATAGCATCTCGTCGGAATATATATTGCCAATCCCTGCGATAACTTTTGGGTCCATTAATACAGACTTTATCACACCACTCTTTTTACCTGATATTATTTTTATAAATTTATCTACAGTAAAGTCGGCATCTAGTGGCTCGGGGCCGATACCTTTTAGGTGGATGCTGTCATGAGCTGTGTCGCTAGGGACTATGGTAACCTTGCCGAACTTGCGTGAGTCGCAGAATGCTAATTGTTTATTGTTATTGAAAGTAAATACAAAATGCACAAACCTATTGTAGGGGTCATGTAGTGCTTCGCGTTCATCTTTGGCTGGGGTCCAGGTATTCTTACTTTTGTTGTATACGTACTTGCCAAATATTAGGTGCCCAGTCATCTTCATGTGGATGATGATGGTTTTTTTATTGGATAGGTGTATTAGTATGTTCTTTGCACGGCGTTCTACACTTGTAACTTTTGAATTGGTCACCACTTCTTTGAACTGGTTAAAGAAGGCCAGGCTCTTTATAGTGTGCTTGAAGTCTGGGCGGGAAACTTTATTCTTTGCCAGGTCTGTCCAGACATCTTTTATCATAAGTTTGGGCAAGACACGCTTCAGGCCATTTACGGTTGTTGTGACTTCTGGAAGTTCGGGCATACTATTTGTTACTCAATAACTTTAGAGCTTCTTTCACGCGTGCACCTGTGTCGACAATATTTGTCGGAACCTCTTTCAGTGCTTCACGTGCTTCACGCTGGGCATAGCCTAGGGATTGTAGTGCTTCGAGGGCATCGGCTTCATCACGAAGTGAATAGTCGTTATCATTTGTATTTGCAGACATTTTGTCGCGGAGTTCGATAACAATTTTTTCGGCAGTCTTCTTACCTATACCAGATACTTTGGTTAGGTAGCTAGTGTCACCAGTGGCAATAGCCCGTGATAGTGTGGTAACAGTGGTAATACCCATGATACCTAGGCCGGATCGTGGGCCAATACCAGATACAGATATAATCAGCTCAAAGAAGTCGAGCTCGGCCTTGGTCTTGAACCCAAATAGTTCTATCGAATTCTCACGAACAGCCATATATGTCCACAGGCTACAGGCCTGTTCGGGTGTAACCTCCAGCAGGACATCTGGGGTGGTGTATACATTGTACCCAACACCGTTTACGTCCAATACGAGCCTTTTCTCATCTGCGTATATGCAATTGCCTGAAATGTATGAAATCATGATTTTATTATATCAGATTTGATAATTATGTGCTTTTCTGTTATAGTAACCATATTCAAATGTGCCTGTGTCTCGGGTCTTTGGGTAACAAAATTCGTAA
This sequence comes from uncultured Candidatus Saccharibacteria bacterium, assembly GCA_964544225.1. Classification (GTDB taxonomy): domain Bacteria; phylum Patescibacteriota; class Minisyncoccia; order Phycocordibacterales; family UBA9973; genus UBA8515. Next base: position 249,322 of record CAZIZK010000001.1, read on the forward strand.
ATCTTAATTAATAACTAGTAATTTAAATAAATATGCCAATAACAAAATCAGCAAAAAAGGCTCTTCGTGGTTCAATGAAGAAGAAGATGGTAAATGACCGCAAGAAGAAAGCTATGAAGGATACTATCAAGAATGTTGAGAAGCTAGTAAAGGACAAGAACAAGGATGAAGCAAAGAAGCTTCTACCAAAGGCTTACAGTGCTATCGACAAGGCTGCGAAGACTGGAGTATTGAAGAAGAATACTGCATCTCGCAAGAAGGCTCGTCTTTCAAAGATCACTAAATAATAAAAACCCCTGCAGAAATGCAGGGTTTTTATTTATAATATTATTTTGTATAATACACATATGACTAACGATAATCATTTACTTTTCTTTTACGGTGACGGTTGCCCGCACTGCAAGAGGATGGAGGTACATTTAAACAAGCTCGAGTCTGACCACGGGGTAAAAGTGGCAAAGCACGAGACTTGGAATAACGAAGACAATATTACTTTTATGGAAACTCTGGATAAGGAACCTTGTGGGGGAGTCCCGTTCTTCTGTAATACAAAGACCGGCAAGACCATCTGCGGGGAAGCCAGCTTCGATGAGATAAAGGATTGGGCCGATTGTAAATAAAAAAAAGAAAACGAACCTGAGAGGGTTCGTTTTTTTTTGAATGGGGGGTGAAGGTTACATAAATATAGACCTTAATAGTAGTTTCCATTGTAGGCTATCGTCTAACTTTATAAGTTCCATGTTTATTTTTTTGAAAAATACAAACATGTTCTTAAATGGAAAATTTTCATTTGCGCTATCCGCAACAAAAGGCCCAATCTTTACATCTACACTTGCCCTTTTGATCGCTATCTTCACATTGGTTTCGTGATGGTAGGAATCAGCCGAGGATTTTTGAATCTCCCCAGGTATTTCTACCTTGAAGTCTTTTGGTCTTATGATTCTGTTTAGAAAAACAAGAATCCAAATAATAGGGTTCGAGAGTTTCTTCTCAATAGATTCTTTTAAAAGACGGTACTTACTAAAAGAAGTTATTTTTTGCTCATTGTCCATGGTAAAAAGTATTAAATTTGTTTGTATAAAATTCTACGCTTTTATAATGGGAAGTCAAATACAAAAAGCCCCGAAGGGCTTTATTTGTGATCCCGGCAGGAATCGAACCTGCATCGCAACTTCCGCAAAGTTGCGTCCTATCCATTGAACGACGGGACCATTACCCGTCTAATTTATAACAAAAATCACGTTTTGGCAAGTTATAACCCTAATTTGTCTGCGAGCATCATTGATTTGGATTCAGATATCTCTACTTCTGGCAGGTGGCTTGGGAGCATGAGCTTCACCTCATTCTCGGCATATTGTGGTAGTGGGATAGTCAGTATAGGCAGGAAGTATTTAGATGTTTCTACTAATAGCTTTGGCTTTTCACCTTCGATTATTTTATAACCCTTGAGGCTTTTAAATTCATACATATTGTCATCCATCTTGATACCAGTTTCATTGATCTCTATATTGTATTCGTGTGGGGGAGTGACTTTGAAATAAATTAGTAAGAACCCAGATATAAGTATAAAGATAGCGAACAGATATGTGTGGAAATATACTGCCACCCCTGCACCCACCACAGCCACAAGCCCTAGTGTCCATAGCCAGTCGTTCGACTTTGGTTTGTGTTCATACTCGAAAGCTTTCCAAGTTAAAGTTTGTTTGTTGTCCATATTTATAATTATATCAGTATATGTACAAAAGGCTATACCTAATTATTTAATATGTTATAATCTTCGTATTATGAAGCATATAGTAAAAAGTGATGTTGTAAAAGGTTTTAGGGAGTTTGTGATCAGAGGGAACGCTATTGATCTAGCTGTTGGTATTGTTGTAGGAGCAGCCTTTACGTCGGTTGTAAATGCTCTAGTAAAGGGCCTGATTACTCCGCTTATTGGTGCCATTGCTCGGGTTCCTGATTTTTCTGGATTGTATTTCACATTTCGTGATAGTAAGTTTATGTATGGCGATTTTATCAATACTCTTATTTCTTTTGTTCTATCCGCGGCAGCTATATATTTCTTTGTTATTGTACCTATGAATAGTTTGAAGAAGAGAATAGATAAAAACAAACCCAAAGAGGATCCAACAACAAAGGATTGTGCTGAGTGTATGAGTACTATACACATAAAGGCAAAGCGCTGCGCACATTGTGGGCAGGCGGTTTAGGGGAAGTAGGGGAGATTCGCCGATACTTTAAAAACGGGTGGACCGCGAGTATGCTTTTCGAACCTTACAGGTTCAGCACACCTTTTCCATTCGCGAATACACTCATAAGGAAAAGGTTTTCGAATCCCCCACGCAAGCAAATAAATTTGCTTGCTCGCCGCAAAAAGAAAAAGCTCGACATGATGTCGAGCTTTTTCTTTTTGCGGAGGCGGGGGGATTCGAACTCCCGGACCGCGTAAACGGTCTCTTGTTTTCAAGACAAGTGCCTTCAACCACTCAGCCACACCTCCGTATTAACACCATACTATTTATTTATACCTTTCTTTTAAATATTGCCTTTATGTCTGACATTTTCTTATTTGCTACTTTAAACAAATAATATATGTCCAAGATACTAAAAGTATTCAATACTATCAAGGCTATAAACCAACGCTTGTGGCCCATACGAGCTGCTGTCCATACAGCGTAACCCTTCCAAAACAGTACCCAAATTACTATTAATACAAGACCTATAGAAATATCTATATTTGTTGGTATCATGGGGCTACTATACCAAAAATAACCTTTTTCTGCAATTATGCTAGACTAATACATATGAAAACTTTGGGAATCGATTATGGGTCTAAAAGGGTGGGGGTGGCCATGTCTGACGACGGTGGAACTATGGCTTTTCCATTTGGGGTCCTTTCTAATAATCCAGAACTAATAAATGATATAGCAAAACTGGTTACCGAGCATGAAGTTACCGCAATAGTACTCGGCGAGTCTACTGACAGTAGTGGCAAGGCCAATAAAATAATGGGTAGCATCGAGAAGTTTAAGCAGAATATAGAAGCCGACCTAGACGTACCTGTTTATTATCAAAAAGAGTTCATGACCAGCCTGCATTCTGGTAATACACTGACCAAAGATATCTTTTCCGACCGACAAATGAAGAAGGATAAGGAGGTAAAGGATGACTCCAAATCCGCCGCCCTAATATTGCAAAGATATTTAGACAAGAAGAATATAAATAAGTAGTAAGGAAAATGAATCAAAAATCAGAAACAAAATCATGCCAAAATTGTAAAAATGACTTTACTATCGAGCCGGAGGATTTTGTGTTTTATGACAAGATGGCTGTACCTGCTCCAACATTCTGCCCGCAGTGTCGCTTTCAAAGGCGATTGGCTCATAGGAATGACAGGTCTTTATACAGAAGGGAATGTGGACTATGTAATAAGAAAATTTTAAGTATTTACCACAAGGATTCTGTGATTAAAAATGTATTTTGTCCCGAGTGCTGGTGGGGTGACGGCTGGGACCCATTTAATTACGGAGTAGATTATGATTTTTCGAAAGATTTCTTTACTCAATATTTTGAATTTAAAAAGAATTCTCCACACCAAAGTGTGTATCATGTTAATTTTGTGAATAGTGAGTATTGTAATTTTGGCCACAGTTATAAGAACTGCTATTTAGTTTTTGGTGGATATAATAATGAAAATGTTTCGTATGGAAATTTGATAGGGGATATTATGGATTCCTCTGATGTTTCTTTGTCTACCAACTTAGAGATGTGTTATGAGGTGAATAATTGTTTCCACTCATCGAAGCTAAGATTTTGTAATAGTTGCGAGGATTCCAGCGACCTTACTTTCTGTACAGATTGCCGAGGGTGCGTATCTTGCTTTGGTTGTGCTGGTTTGCGAAATAAACAATACAATATCTTCAATCAACAATATTCTAAAGCTGAATATGAAGAAAAATTAAAAGATCTAAACATATCAAGTTTTAAAAATAAAATAGAAATAGAAAATTATTTTAAAAATTTTGCATTACAATACCCGTATCGATATACCAGAACTCGTAATGTTGTAGATTGTACTGGGGATGATATTACCAACTCTAAGAACTGTAAAGATGGTGTTTGGGGCCACGGGATGGAGGATTCCAGGTATGTATTCTTTACTGTAAATGCAAAAGAATGTTATGACATTACCGCTGTTGGTACGTTAACAGGCGGAACAGAACTATTATACGAAGTATCGAGCTCATTTGGTGGACACAGGCAGATGGTGGGTATACGTACAGTGGGTGATAGAAATTCTTTTTACAGTGAAGACTGTCATAATTGTAATGATATTTTTGGTTGTATTGGGTTGAAGAAAAAGTCTTATTGTATCTTTAATAAACAATACTCAAAGGAAGAGTATGAAGAATTGTTACCAAAGATTATTGAACAAATGAAGGCTATGACTTATACAGATAAGATGGGGCGTGTTTACGGATTTGGCGAATTTTGGCCTATTGAATTGTCACCGTTTGGCTACAATGAAACAAAGGCTATGGAGTATTTTATTTTAAATAAAAATGGAGTTCTGGATAAAAGGTTCAATTGGTATGAAAAAGAAGTAAATACTTATGAAGTTACAATGCAGAATATTAATATACCAGACGACAGTAGTAATGTAGACGAATCAATATTAAATGAAATAATAGAATGTGCACATAGTGAGTGCAATCATGGCTGTACAAAAGCTTTTAAGATAAACCCAAATGAATTCCAGGTTATAAAACAGTTAGGGGCACCACTACCGAGGGCTTGTCCTAATTGTCGTCATTATGAAAGATTGGACAAACAACAACCTATACAATTCTGGCAGCGTTCTTGTATGTGTGAACTAACGAACCATGAGCACGAAGGCAAGTGTCAGGTTGAGTTCCAAACTACTTACTCACCTGACAGACCTGAAAAGGTGTATTGTGAAAAGTGTTATCAACAGGAGGTGGTATAATCATCTTATGGTTCGAGAAACAAGAAATTGCCAAAACTGTAAGAATGACTTTACTATCGAGCCGGAGGATTTTGTGTTTTATGACAAGATGGCTGTACCTGCTCCAACATTCTGCCCAGATTGTAGGCTTCAACACCGCCTTGCTATTTACAATGAACGATTCCTGTATCACTCAAATTGTGAAAATTGTTCTAAAAAAATAATAACAATATATAAAACAGATTCAGGATTCAGGCCATTTTGTGAAGAATGTTTTTCTTCTGACAGCTGGGATGCAATTGACCAGGGGAGAGATTTTGATTTTTCTCGAGATTTTTTTACCCAATACAGAGATTTGCAAAGGAGCATTCCGGTGAATTATCGTGCCCACCTAAATGATATTAATAGTGACTTTTCTAATCAATGTTTCCGTACTAAAAATGCGTACCTTTCTTTTAGTGTTATTGGGGTAGAAGATGTTTTGTATTCTAAACTAATCAATAGGCCATCTAGGCAGATAATAGATTCATTAAATGTTCGTGAATGTGAAATGTGTTACGAGCTTGTAAATACAACGAGTTCATACGGATCCACTTTCTTAACAAATTGTAGGCAATGTGTGACATCACACTTCCTGATCGACTGTGTTGGATGCACTGATTGTTTTATGTCATACAACCTTCGTAATAAAAGTTATGTGTTTAGAAACAAACAACTTTCAAAAGAAGAGTATTATGAAGCTTTAAATGGGTTAAATAAGAATAAATACTCAGCTCACAAAGAACTTTGTGAGGAATATAAGGAAATGGCAAATAAAGTTATATATAAATTTTCCACTATTGTTAAGTCAGATGATTGTACTGGTAATATGATAGAAAATTCTCACAATGCTAAAAATACTTTTAACTCCTTTTCTGTTGTAGATAGTAAATATATAGGTTTTTCTACAAAGCCAATAAGTGACTCTTATGACGTAACTATAATCGGGCAAACTGATCAGTGTATAGACATTATTGCTTCTGGTCGTGGTAATTATAAAGTAAAATTTACTTCTGGGGCAGGAGCTTCTTCATCTATGGAATATACTGATTGGTGCAATGATTGCCAAGATGTATTTGGTTGTGTGGGATTGCGCAATAAAAAATATTGTATCTTAAATAAACAATACACAAAGGAGGATTATTTTGAAATGCGTGAAAAAATAATAGAGCATATGAATAGCAATCCTTTTGTCGACAAGCGAGGTGTTGTTTATAAATACGGAACGTTTTTCCCAATACAACTCTCACCATTTGCATATAATGAAACAGTAGCTTTTGAAGAATTTCCACTCTCAAAAGAGGAAACGATAGATTCTGGTTTTGTTTGGTATGAGCAGACAAAGAAGGAACATATTCCAACAATACTTAGTACGGATTTGCCAGACAGTATTCCAGTAGATGAAAGTGAAATTCTGAATGAAATCATATCTTGTCCAAATAACGGAGATACAATACGTAATTGTACAGGGGCGTATCGTATTATAAAAGACGAACTTATGTATTATGATAAACTAGGGTTACCATTACCAAGATTCTGTCCTAACTGCAGATATTATGAAAGAAATGGAAGAACTTTACCATGGAGACTATGGGATAGAAAATGTATGAATAATGGGTGCGAAAATAAATTCCAAACCCCATATGCACCCGATCGGGCAGAGTTGGTTTATTGTGAAAAGTGTTATCAGCAGGAGGTGGTATAATATAAAATCAATTCGATAGGAATAGGACGGCCGTCTCTATTAAGAATACTTTGATTTATATAGAGTAAGTTGTAATATGGATATATGGAATACGTAAAATACGAAGAATTTAAAAAGATGGATATAAGGGTAGGTACTATAAAAGAGGTAGAGGCCGTGCCTGATACTGACAAGCTACTAAAATGCATGATCGACTTTGGCGAGGTGGAAGAGATTGGTGAGGGGGAGGATGTAACTGCAACATCGAAATTGCGCCAGATAGTTTCTGGGATCAAGGAGTATTACCCAGATATTGAGAATCTTGTTGGTAAACAAGTTCTATATATAGTGAACCTAGAACCACGAAAGATAAAAGGCTACGACAGCAACGGCATGCTCATGGCTGTAGATGGGTTAGATGGCAAGCCTGTATTCCTAATTCCTGAGGGCGAGGTTGCCCCAGGTGCACAAGTAAGATAATGCTCGACCCAATACAAATAGTTCAAACAGCTGGATTGATAGGAATATTTCTGATTATATTTGCTGAGTCTGGAGTGTTCTTTGGGTTCTTCTTACCTGGCGACTCACTCCTTTTTACGGCAGGAGTATTTGCCCATCTTGGATTCTTTAATATTGAAGTACTTATTTTTGGATGCATTGTGTCTGCCATACTTGGTGGATTTGTCGGTTATTATACCGGTAAAAAGTTGGGACCAAGGTTGTTTGTCAAAGAAGCATCTATTTTCTTTAAAAAGAAATATGTTTTAGAAGCTGAATATTTTTATAAAAAACATGGGAATGCGGCCATACTTTTAGCCCGATTTATTCCTATTGTACGTACTTTTGCACCGATTATGGCCGGTGTAGGCAAGATGAAATCATCAACTTTTTCTATATTAAACATAATAAGTGGAATCATTTGGCCACTTGTTGTAACAGGATTGGGTTATTATATTGGAAGCAAGATACCGAATGCCCAACACTATCTACTACCTATAAGCTTGGGTATCATACTATTATCGGTAACACCTGTGATATTACGATTCACACGAAAGTTTTTTTCTAAGTAAATTTACTTCATATCTTTGTATTATTATCGTATAATAATAAGGATGAAGAGTCTTCATAATAAAAACTTTCCTATACCACGATACTTGTCGATGTCGTCATGCGCTTTGGACATATCTGACAAGTCTATTAAGTATGGGCGCCTTGTACCTGACTCACAGGGCTTACGATTAGAAAATTATGACAGCGTTAAGATCGCCGACGGTATAATATCTGCAGGTAAGATAATAGATGAACTAAAATTGATTGAAGTATTGAAGTCTATTCGTATCAAACACAATCTAAATTTTGTCCGTATTGCTCTCCCCGAAGAACAGATGTATATATTCAACCTGGTCCTTCCAAAGACTGATGGGGTAGACATACAGGAGACAATCCTACTCCAACTCGAAGAACATATCCCTATCTCTGCATCCGAAGCAGTCTTTGACTTTGATATTATTAGTGAGACAGACTCAAATGTTCTTGTTCAAATAGCCGCATCCGACGCTTCATTTTTAGAGAGCTACCTTTCTGTATTTGAAAGGGCGGGACTACATCCACTATCCTTTGAACTCGAGGACCAGGCTATTGCGCGCGCAGTAGTGCCATTTGATTCTACCGAGACAGTCATGATCGTCGACTTTGGTCAGACACGTACAGGTATATCTATTGCTTCCGCTGGACGAGTCATGTTCTCATCTACATTTGACATGGGTGGTCATGGGCTGACAGACATGGTGGCCAAAGCTTTCAATGTGTCATTCGACGAAGCCGAGAAGCTAAAGAGGGCATACGGTAAGAACCAAGGCACCCCGAACGACTTGCTACCTATTATCATTAGCAATATTTCAGTTTTGCGCGATGAGTTGAATAAACACTATTCGTATTGGCACAGCCATGATAGTGAGGATGGCAAGCCTCATCCAAAGATTGAGCGAATATTATTGTGTGGTGGCGACTCGAACTTGATAGGTATTGTGCAGTACCTCGGCGCAAGTATGAAAGTGCCCGTAGAGTATGTGAATACTTGGGTCAATGTTATGAATATAGAAAGAGATGTCCCACAAATGCCTTTTGTGGACTCACTTAGTTATACTACAGTTATAGGGCTTGCATTAAATGATTTTATGCACGAATAATTTATGATCAACGTATTACCTACAGAAGAAAAGCAATCAATAAAGAAAGAGTATTATCTGCGCCTAGCGACAATACACTTTTTCTTCATAGCATTGATGGCGCTTGTAGCTTCCGGTTTATTAGTACCATCATACTTGTATTCCAACACAAAGATAGATTTATTAAAAAATAGACTAGCTGAAATGAACAAGACCCAGCCGGACCTGAATGAAGAAGATCTATCAAAGATAATTAGCGATATCAACAACACACTATTGTTGCTATACAAAGGCAATAGTAAGTACGATATATCCAACAATGTTCTAGGTACTATCCTCGCATTACGTACACCTGGAGTAACCTTTAATCATATTGGTTATATAGAGCGCAATGATGCCAATAGAATAGTAGAAGTATTAGGTATTGCCCAGAGTCGCGAGGCCTTGCGTGTATTCCAAGACAAGCTCGAGAAGGACCCACGTATTGCAGGGGTAGACTTGCCGATATCGAACTTTACAAAACGTACCAATATCGACTTTAAAGTTACAATAAAGATGAAATAATATGCCAAACAAGAAAACATATATAATATTTACAATATCATTATTTGCCACCTTACTAATGTTGGGAGTTTTGATATTTGTATTTTTACAAGTAAAGACAAAGAACGAACAGGCTTCAGTAATATCACAACAAATTAGCAGAAAGGTAACCGAAGGTGAGAATGTGGAAACATTGAGGAATGTAATAGAAGATACAAAGGAAAAGAGGCAACAATTAAAGTCTTATGTTGTAGACGAAAGTCGTATCGACGAATTCGTAGGCCAGATAGAGAGTGAGGGCGAGTTGATAGGTTTACCGATAACTATCAATAGCGTAGCACTGTCACCAACAAAGAAGAATGTTCTAGCCGTATCATTCTCTGGATCTGGAAGCTTTGATAAAGTTATGAAGATGGTGTCACTCGTGGAATATTCACCTTATCAGATACATATAAATAATCTTGCTTTGAATAAATATACAAAGTCACTAGGTGATGCAAAGAAAGAGATAATCATCACCGAGTGGGATTTCCAAGTCGACTTCGAAGTAGTTAGTGATAATTCATTTAAATAATATGAAATTACCAGATTTTAAAAACATTTTTCATAATAAGCCAAAGAAAGCTAAATTGGCAAAAGGTATAAATCCGCAACATGATTGGGGGGTAACACTAAAGACGTACATGATAGTAGGTATAGTACTAATTATTTTTAGTTTGTATTTCCTAGCCAAGCTGAAAAATGACGAATTCTTTAATTCCAACGGATCTGGCAACAGTAGTCCAGCTACAATAGATCAGAAAATGCTCGATACAATACTTTCATCTTTCCAGAACAAGGCAAAGATGGTAAATGATATCAAACTAGGGGACAAGGTCTTCGTAGACCCAAGTAGGTAAATTGTGCCCTCGGCAGGAATCGAACCTGCAATAACGGCTTAGAAGTCCGCAGTTATATCCATTTAACTACAAGGGCAAGGGGTTTGGATTGGTGCGCGATGCAAGACTCGAACTTGCGACCTTCCCGGTGTAAACGGGTTGCTCTACCAACTGAGCTAATCGCGCATATTTACATTTATCTTAAAACTAAAGCACTTTACGCTCTTTGGTCCCATACCTACCAAGACAGCTAATCGCGCATATTTACATTTGTACTAAAACAGCTAATAACACATAAGCACAAGATAGATAATAGCATATTTTTAATATATTTCAACCTTATGCTAGTATGTAACTATAATGAAAATAACTACACTATATGAAGATGCAAATGTTTTGGTTATAAACAAACCAGCGGGTATTGCTGTGCATGGTGATGGCAAGCCCACAAAGTCCATGACTGTTGCTGACTTTGTATTGGAAAACTACCCAAAATTGAAAAATGTTGGCGAGCCGATGGAGGTGGCCCGTGCCGGTGGAAAGGTGGAGAAGATCCCTCGCCCTGGTATTGTGCACCGTATCGACAAGGAAACTTCAGGGTGCTTAATAATAGCAAAGAACAATAAAACTTTTGAATTACTAAAGGAACAGTTCCAGAACCATGAAGTAAAGAAGGTGTACCGAGCTTTTGTGTATGGTAAAGTTGCGGACCCACGTGCATCACTTGCTACAGGTATGAGGGGTAAGATATCGGCCCCTATTGGCCGTAGCCCAAACGATGTTCGTATGTGGACAGCAGGGCGCGGTGCACGTGAGCCGGTTCGTGATGCCACAACCGAGTATATTGTATTGGACAGGTTCTATGACACAGATAGTGCGGTGGATATGAAGTCTGCTGACCACCAGTTTTCATACATTGAGGCGTATCCAAGGACAGGGCGTACCCACCAAATACGTGTACATTTCCGATATATCAATCACCCAATAGTCTCCGACCCACTTTACCGCAGTAGCAAGGACATGGCCCTCGGCATGAAGCGCCTCGCATTGCATGCAATGAAGATCACCTTTACCTTACCTAATGGCAAGCCTATAACAGTCGAGGCTCCACTACCGACAGACTTCAAAAAGGTCATAAAAGAGCACAATCTTGCTTAAAATAGGCATATATGCTAAAGTGGGCCTTATGGAAAAAGGAAATATAATACTAACTCCAGTAGACATATCAGATCGCAAAAAGCTTGATTTCAAGGCTGGTGACACTGTTCGTGTATGGAGTAAAATCATAGAAAAGGGTAAAACTCGTCTTCAAGCATTTGAAGGTCTAGTTTTGGCTCGTAAACATGGTACAGAAATAGGTGGTACATTTACAGTTCGCAAGGTAGCAAGTGGTGTAGGCGTAGAACGTATCTTTCCACTATATTCACCAAACATCGACAAGATAGAAATAATCAAGAAATCAAAGACTCGCAAGAGCAAACTATATTACATCCGTACAAAGGCTGTGAAGGAAGTAAAGAAGAGACTAAAGAGTATCACGCTTTCAAAAGAGGAATCAGCTGAACAATCATCTACATCTGAGGAATCAAAATCTGAATAATAAATAAACCACCCCGACGAAAGTCGGGGTGGTTTTGTATTTATTGAAAAATATTACCAAAAAGGCTATACTCATACCGTTGTTTATAAAATGCACGGGTGGCGAAACTGGTAGACGCACTACCTTGAGGTGGTAGCGGGAGCAATCCCATGGAAGTTCAAGTCTTCTCTCGTGCACAAAATAAAAATAAATATTTATGTTACACTTCTTTTATGACCCAAGAGGAAGCTTTAACAATTCTAAAAACTGGAGCCAATGTGTTCCTCACTGGTGAGCCTGGTGCGGGTAAGACTCATACTATAAATGAATATATAAATTATTTGCGGGCTCATGAAATAGAGCCGGCTATTACTGCATCCACCGGTATTGCTGCGACGCATATTGGGGGCCTGACTATTCACTCATGGAGCGGTATTGGTATAAAGCCGAAACTAACCAGGTACGATATAGACAAGATAGCTACAAATGAACACTTGGTGCGCCGTATATCTAAAACCCACGTTCTAATTATCGATGAAGTTTCCATGTTGCCACCCGACACACTAACATCTGTGGATATGGTATGTAGGGAGATAAAGCAGACTAACGAGCCTTTTGGTGGCATGCAGATAATATTTGTCGGCGACTTCTTTCAGCTCCCACCCATCATGAAGAAGGAGCCCGTGGTTAGTAAAAGTGACCCATATAATCAAGACATATTCGAAGATGGTGCCATGCCGAATCAGAGCGTCCGCTTTGCCTATGGATCAAGTGCATGGGAGAGTGCCCGGCCGATTATCTGCTATATATCTGAACAGCACCGCCAAGATGATGATACATTCCTATCGCTACTGTCAGCTATCCGTCGCAACGAGTTCAACGAGGACCATATGGAATATATACAGGAACGTGTGGTGGAAAGGGAGGAGTCAAAGAAGCATTATCCAAAGCTTTTCTCACACAATGTAGATGTGGATACTGTAAATACCGAAATGCTAGGCAAGATAGATGCCACCCAACAAAGCTACCAAATGAAGTCCGCTGGCAATACAACGCTCGTTGCAATATTGAAGAAGGGGTGCTTGTCACCAGAACTTTTACATCTGAAAGTTGGGGCCGAGGTAATGTGTACAAAGAATAATATTAAAGATGGATATGTAAACGGAACATTGGCCAATGTTGTAGGCTTTGCGCCAGATTCGAAATACCCAATTATTAAAACTCCAAATAATAAGATCATTACTATCGAGCCTGCCGAGTGGTTAGTAGAGGAGAACGGCAAGATAAAGGCAAGTATTAGTCAGATACCCCTGCGTCTTGCTTGGGCCATAACTGTGCACAAGAGTCAGGGTATGAGTATGGATAAAGCGGTGATGGATTTATCTGGCGTCTTTGAATATGGTCAGGGCTATGTAGCACTTTCCCGTGTTCGCAATCTGGCAGGGTTATATATCCTAGGCTACAACGCCCGTGCATTCCAGGTACACCCTGAAGTGCTGAAGAAGGATATCGAGTTCCATACACTTTCCGATATTGCCGAGGAGAAGTTTGCCAACCTGCCGAAAGATGAATTGCAAAAAATGCACGAGAATTTTATCTTGGTATCTGGTGGGGTAGTGGTGCCAAAAAATAATTATAAAAAGAAAGATTACCTTACCAAAGAGAAAAAGCTTCACACCACAGAAGTTACCTTGAACTTGTGGAAAGAGGGGAAGGATGTATACCAGATAGCTGACGCGAGGGCCCTTTCTGCCAAGACTATTTGGGGGCATATTGAAGAACTAATAGAGGATGGCAAGATAGTCTACCCGGATATGAATAGGTTAATAACAAAAGAGATAAAGAAGTCCATGCCTGAAATAATCAAAGCTTTCAAGAAGCTCGATACCGACAAGCTCTCGCCATTATTTGAGCACTTTGATGGCAAATATTCCTACGACGATATACGTGTAGTGAGGATGTTGATGAATGTACACTAATTGACAAAGGCACCCCTTTTCTATAAGCTGAGCAAAAAAGAACATAGAAAATGGTAGAAAAACTAAAAGATGTCGTCATCGCCAAATTTGGTGGTACTTCAAATGCAAATGCGGAACAGATTCAAAAAGTTCTGGGGATTTTAAAAAATTATTCCAAGGCCAAGACTGTTGTGCTTTCTGCACCAGGGAAAGAAACATCTGACGATGTAAAAGTTACCGATTTGTTAATTCAAATTGCAGATAAAGCTTGCGCTGGTGAGCCTTGGGATTATGTTTGGGAAGATGTTGCAAAACGCTTCCATAATATAATCGACGAGCTCGGGTTACCAGATGGACTGAAAAGCTTCGTTGATAGAACCAAAAAACAGATTGCCAAAACGCCTTATAGAGATTTTATTTTAAGTCGAGGAGAGTTTCTTCAGGCTTATATATTTTATTTCTTTTTGGAAGATGTAGGAATCGATACTAAGTTCGTTGATGCAAAGAAGTGTATTTTTTTTACAAATTCTGGAGAGTTAGATGAAAAATCTATTTCGATTAATATCAGACGGTTTAAAAATACTGATTCTTTCCATATCGTGCCTGGTTTCTATGGGTTAGATTTTTTCAATCGAATAAAGACTTTTTCACGTGGAGGGTCGGATCTAACTGGTGCAATTATTGCCTCTTTTGCTAAAGCTTCCGTTTACGAAAACTGGACTGATGTTGACGGCTTCTACACAGCTGACCCAAGACATGTGCCAAACGCACGTCCTAACAAAGAGATGACTTACGAAGAGGTAAGCATACTTTCCTATGCGGGCTCGAATGTTTTACATGAAGATACTATGACGATTCTTCAGGAGCATAATATTGTTCTCCACATTCGTAACACCAATAACCCAGAAGCTCCTGGCACAAAGATAGTGCCCAAGATGCAAGTTCGTAATAAAGGCTTGGTTGGTGTTGTTGGTCAGGAAGGTTTTACTGTTATCAATATCAGTAAGATCGGGGCTCAGTATCAAACAGGCTTTGGTGCAGGGATATTGGATACACTTGTTGAGTTCGATATTTCGTATTCGTATGAATTACCATCTGGGCGCGACAATTCCAAATTTGCTATTAAGTCTGAGTTACTGGAAAAGGTTGATGTGTTTGCACTTCAGGAAAGAATTAAAGAAGTTGTGAACCCTAAAACTATTTCAATCGTGGAAGAAGTGGGTGTAATAAATGCAATTGCATATAACCCTACCGATTTTACCGACATTTTGTTGGTGTTGGAACGCAACGCTATCCCCGTGCGTACAAAAAGTCATGACGATGACACAGGCCAGATTATTATCACACTACCCGAAGGGTATGTGAATAGGGCTGTATGTTTGATCCATGATCGATTTTTTCATTAAAATTTCATTTTACATTATCACAACGGTTGCCTATATGGTGACCGTTTTTTATTTATGGTATTATTTTTCTATGGATAAATTAGATTCAATAGAACAAATAAAGCAAAAATGGGGTAAAAATAAAGTAGTCCCAGTTCACCTTGAGGAGGAGTTCTACAATGTAATACAATATTACCCAGAACTTGAAAATACTTATATTGTTGTTATCGAGACCATTTTCTATGGAACATCAAATACTTTGCGTGCGTACCCACCGCTCCTTACTTATTTTTATAAAAACAAAGACAGGGTGTATTCAATAGTTATAAATTTGAATAAAAAAGTACCGATACCATTTTATTCACTTTCGAAAAAAGACAAAGAGGGGATGCTGGCTCACGAGCTTGCCCATGTTTCTGATTATGCAAAGAGGACTCAATTTAGCCTAATATGGATGGGGATTCATTTTTTGATTTCAAAAAGATACGTTCGCGAGATGGAGCATTCTGCAGACAGGAAAGTTGTAGAAATGGGGTGTGGAGATTTACTTCTTTCATATAGAAAATATTTGCTTGAAAAATCTGACTACGCTCATGCAAGCTATATAAGGAATATGTACCTTACTCCAAAAGAAATATTAGATGAAATGAAAAAGTATCCTTCTTTATATAAAATCGATTTATATAAAATAGATTTACAATACGAGTCTTTAAATCTTAAGATTCATAAAAAAAGTTTATTAAATAGAATAAAGCACATGTTTAAAGTGATATTAGGTTTTATCCCTGCTATTGCTGAAATGATGTATCTACTACATATCAAAAGGATACATAGAAATTAATATATAGAATTATCTAATAACTTTCACTCATGTGTTAGAATAATCTATATGCAAATCTTGTATCTATTTTTAATTGTTGTATCACTTGGGCTTGTAACTCTCATGGCCTTATGGGCATGGACAGGGCTCACTGCTCGCGTGCCTTTTGTGCCAGTACCTACTTCGATGTTAAAAGATATCAACAAAAGCCTCGATGCACATACTGGTGATGTTGTTTATGACCTGGGTTGTGGTGATGGCCGAGTTTTATTGTATATGGCACGGCTCAATAAAGGTATTCAGTACATAGGTATCGAGAACGGGCCCTTCCCGTATATATTGGCCAAATTCAGCGCATGGCTTGATCGTGTACGGGGCAAGTCCGATGTACAGATTATATATGGCGACTTCTTCAATCACGATATATCTTCCGCTACACACATATATACATATTTATATCCACAAGTTATGGATGACCTACTCGGTAAGTTTGACAGGGGGTTGAAGCCAGGTTCACGACTTGTATCTAAAGCTTTTAAATTTACTTTAAAGAAGGAAGTGGGGGAGGTGGACTTGGCTCGTAGCAATAATCAACTTGCACACAAATTATATATTTATGAATTCTAATTCATAGTGTATAATATAAATATGATTAATGATGAAGTACTTTCTTATATAACTACGCAGAAGATGCGTGGAGTATCTCGCGAAGTAATACTCGGCAAGCTTCTATCTGCTGGATGGTTGCCAGGTGATGCACAAGAAGCAATGGACAAAGTATTTGTTGTGGTAAATGCCACACCTGTTATCAGTACACCTTCATCTATATACAATGCAAATATCAATACTAATATATCTGAAAGTATTAGTACTAAACCAAAGGTTGATGATAAATATCTAGAACCAATCGAGGAGGTGGCCAAGCCTGCCGCAAAGGAGCAAGTGTTTGCTATACCAAAACGTGAGGAATTTATCCCCACACTTATGCCAAAGGCACAGTTTATACCACCAGTTCGACCTTTGTCTAACAACCAAGTTTCACCAAAGACAAGTGAGCCCGTTGCTAATACTTCTTTCCAGTCATTTCGCCCAGCTGCTGCCCCAGTGCCAACTGCCGAGATACTGACTCCAGACACATACTCACCAAACCCAAAGATGGCCGTAACTTCTTCGTATCAGAATGATTATAAAGTTGCCCAAGCTACAAATTCGAAGGTGAATGCTTTTAGGTTTATAAAGAAGCTAGGCTTGATTGTGGTGATACTTGGTATTATCGGTGGTGGTGCGTGGGCGTATACAAAAGGGTACATAAAGCTACCATTCAATATACCTCTTATGAGGCCTGACCCTCATCAGGTATTGGCATTGGTACCACAAGCCCAAAGCAAGGTTACAACTTTCAAATTCGAAGGGGATATTGAGTTTACTTTCCCATCTGTATATAGCCTGATCGGCATGATGATGTCTGAAAATAGTGCCAAAGCTTCTGATATGGACAACTTGTCTTTGCGTAATACTGGATCGTTCGGACGAGGGGACAATAGTATGCCAATATTTAATATGAACTTTGCAATCAACTCATCCTTACTAGATTCAAAGATAGAGTCCGAGGTGCACACCAAAGATGGCAATATATATATGCTGTTCCCAGATCTTTCTAGCGCAATACCACGCATACCATTACAGAGTGGGTGGGTTTCCATGAATGCCAATGACACAGACGCAGTCATCAACATGCTACCGATGAATGTAAACAAGTTTCAGCTACGCATGCAAAAAGACTTTTTACTAAAGTCTAACAAAGATGCAATGTGGCAAAGTGTTATGAAGATTTTGGCGGACACAATGTCCCAGGCCGAGATAACTGACAAGGGTGACGAAGTGGTGCGAGGAGTTGATGTGTCACACTATAGTATTACACTCGACACACAAGTGGTAAAAGACACAATACTCTCTGTTATGAAGGCAACCCCTGACTTATTTACCGAAGAGGATACTAACCAACTTTCAGATGTTTTGAATACATTGTCTGTAAAGAGTATGGAAGTGTGGATAGGTAAGACAGATAATTTGATATACAAGTACTCTTTCGAATTATCACTACCAATGAGTAAGTTGCTAAGTATCGATGCACAGAATCTTTCAGAAAGCATGGCCACAGTAAAAGTAACACAGACTTATTATGATTATGGTTCAGTTGTATCGCCAAATATTCCAGACTCTGCAACTTCAGTACTTCAATCATTGCAAGATGCACGTAATGAATCTATAGACAATCAGAACCGTGTTGCATTGCAGGTTAACTTGCCAAATGCTATCCGCGACCTAAAGAAGGTACAAGGTAGTTATGGTACCAAATCTAACAAAACAGGGGACTGTACCAACCCTGTATCAGGGTCAGTGTTCTCACCACTGGGCCACAAGGCTGGTGCTATCAATGCTGTTGGCTCAATATCTGAGCAAATATTATTAATACTTGGTAATACTGATGGAGTTGGTTCATGTTACTCTACGCCTAGCGCTTGGGCAGTGGCAGTACCATTGAAGGCAAAGACCGACACAATGTTCTGTGTAGACAGTTCTGGCAAAGCCCTAGAATTATCAAAGCCTATTACCGGCGCAATGTGTAAATAATATGAAAGTCCTAATCATACACGCAATCATAATTGCTTTAGGACTTTTTGGATTTTTGTTGGCATCTTATATCCACCGCAAAAAGTCTGCAAAGAAGAAGTTAGTGTGCCCAATGCGTAGCAACTGTGAGACAGTGATACATAGTGACTATTCAAAGATCTTGGGTGTTCCCGTCGAGGTCTTGGGTATGTGCTACTATGCATTTATTGCATTGTCGTATGGGGTGTACCATATCACATATACATCACCAATATTCCTAATTGTATTGTCTGGGATTAGTCTGTCTGCTGTTATATTCTCAACATATCTTATATCTCTACAAGCATTTGTTATAAAGCAATGGTGCACTTGGTGCCTATGCTCGGCTATGACATCGGCTATTATATTTGGCTTGTCATCACTAGCAACATCTTGCCAATAAGCTTTCTTTTTAAACGTTTTTCTGGTATAAAAGAGTAACTTGAGTAAAATCAAGAACAATATGGGGGTTATGGTGTAACGGTTAACACTGAGGTTTGTGGAACCTTCGATCTGGGTTCGATTCCCAGTAGCCCCCCAATAAAAAAGCCGCTTTCGAGCGGTCTTTTTTATTGGGGGGCTAAGAAAGACACTTGAGTGTCTTTCGTCTGGGTGAGCTGTGTTAAGGGGAACCCTTTAGGGAAACACAGCGCAAGACCTTGAACATTTTGTACTCAAAAAGTGAAAGGTGTACAGTTTCTGTAAGAAAACGAAAGACCGTTAGCGATGTAATCGCCGATACGCGTACTCGCGGTCCCAGTTTCTCCTGTAAGGTTCGATAAGCGTACTCGCGGTCCCAGTCTGTGTATTTTATGCTATAATTGTTCCATTAACAGTTTATTTCAATTTTTATTTATATGACAACAGGATTATTGATCGCATTGCTCGGAGCTGTAGTTAGCTTCCTTTTGGGCTGGTTGTGGTATTCAAAGTTTATGTTTGGTAAGTTCTGGATGGCCGAGATGGGCATAACAGCAGAACCAACAAAGGCCGAGAAGAAGGCTATGATGCCAAAGATGCTTGCCCTAGGTTTATTCGGTGACTTTGTAAGGTCTTTTGTTTTTCTATTACTTGTGGCTACACTTCGTGCTAACCAGTTCTACCTTGGTGCATTTATCTGGCTTGGATTTATATTGCCAATGTTATTGAACGCAGTTATGTACGAGAAGAAGTCATGGAGACTATTCCTAATCCACGCTGGTTACTACCTAGTATCTATCATGGCTATTGGTTTCGTATTTTCATTCTTCTAATAGCTAAACAATCTTAAAAAACACAATGTCCCACAATAGCCACGGCCGTGGCTATTGTGGTGTTTGCATTGTATTTGCTTTATTTTGGGCGAGTTGTAATATGGAGATATGGAATACAATAGTGAAAATAAGATATGTCAGAACTGCAAAAACGACTTCCAAATCGAGCCGGATGATTTTGGCTTTTATGATAAGATCGGGGTCCCAGCACCGACTTGGTGTGTAGATTGTAGGCAGCTTCGCCGTTATGCATGGAGAAATGAGAGGACACTATATAGGCGCAATTGTGACTTGTGTAGTAAATCTACAGTAACAATATATTCAGCCGACAAACCATACAAAGTATATTGTGTGTCTTGCTGGTGGAGCGACAGCTGGGATGAAAGTGAGTACGGAAGGGACTTTGATTTTACCCGACCCTTCTTCGAGCAGTTTGCCGAACTGCAAAGGGATGTTCCTCGTATGGCACTTCTGACAAAGAACAGTACAAACTCAGAATATACAAATCACTCAGGTAACAACAAGAATGCTTATATCTCTTTTGCTACTTTTGATAGTGAAAATATTTTATATGGAACATGGGTTATGGACTCACGCGATTGTACCGACTGTAGCTTTGTTTATGAAAAAGGCGAGAAGTTGTACGAGTGTATCGATACGCATAATTGCTATAAATCACAGTACTCTGTCTTTATGAACAGCTCTACCGACTGTATGTACTGCTTTGATGTGAATGGTTCTGGCAATTGTTTTATGTCTTGCAATCTACGTAGTCAGAATTATGTTTTTAGAAATCAGAAATATAGCAGAGAAGAATATTTAGAATTGGTGGGCCAATACGACTTATCATCTTATGCTGTCCGCCAAGAATTGTTCAAGGAATATATAGATATGGTTAGGAACCAGGCTATACATAAATACATGCAAGGGGAGAGGAATATAAATTCTTTTGGGAACTTACTATTTTCTTGCAAGAATACGATCAATTGTTTCGAGCTTGATCGTGCCGAGGATTGTAAAAATCTTTATAGTGGTTTAGACATCAAGGATTCTATGGATCTGTACCATGTAGGGCGCAAAGTAGAACTATGTTATGAATGCCAAGGGTCTGTTGGAATTTACAATACACAATTTTGCCACCTTTGTTATGACAATTCACACCTGATGTATTGTGACTCTTGCCAGAATAGCCAGAACTTATTTGGCTGTGTATCTGTAAAGAAGGGCGAGTACATGATATTTAATAAAAAGTATTCAAAGGAAGAGTACACAGAGTTAAAGAATAAGATAATTGAACACATGAAAAGTACTGGCGAGTTTGGCGAATTTTTCCCTATAGAGATTGCCCCAGTATATTTCAACGAGACTCGTGCGATGATATATATGCCAATGGGAAAAGACGCAGTTCTGGCTAAAGGTTGGAACTGGGAGGAAAAGGCCCCAGGAGTATTTGGCAAAGGCACGACAGATATGAATGAAGTTCCAGACAGTATCAATGATGTTGATGAGGAATATATAAAGAATATTTTTACCTGTATAGATTGTGATAAAAATTATAATATAACAGCTGAAGAGTTTGCCTTTTATAAGAGGGAGGTTGTGCCACTTCCACACAAATGTCCAGATTGTAGAGAGAAGGGTAGAATAGCTCAGAGGATGGAAAGGCACCTATGGCATCGTGGTTGTTCCAATGATGGATGTACAAATGAATTCGAAAGTCCTTACGAGCCAAACCGGCCCGAGAAGGTGTATTGTGAGGATTGTTATAAAAAGGAAGTATTATAATTTATGAAAAAGTTTATAAACATAGAAAATAGTGAAAAGATTGAATTTAACTCCAGCGATTTACCAATGCTTATTCATGGCAAGGATAAAACAGGTTCTTCACTTTTTTCTATTACTGTTGCTGTGCATCTGCATACTCAAGGTAATAAGCTTTTAATATTTACTGCATATTCAATGGCAAAGGATGAATTCCTACTTCAGGTAGGGAGCGATGCTTCTGTTTTTTATTTAGAAAATATAGATGACATATCTAAAGCGCAAGAATATCAAACTATAATAACTAAAAGTGGGAACAAGGATTTATGTGAAAAAACTCTGGCCAAGATTGCAGATATTGATTCAAGAATACTTTTTATAAAGAACGTTGATCAGATGCTAAGTAGTGATATAGTAGAAAATATGAAGCAGGGGAGTGGACTATTAATTTCTGGTGACATTGATTTATCTGAATATCCAGATTTTATAAAAAGTATTAATTACAAAACAAAGGTATATTTCTCAGATTCTACTGTTTTGCCAGAAGAATTATTAAAATTAGAAAAATACCAAGCTTGTATGATTAAAAATAACAACAAATTTGTTGTATCATTAGATTAATATGGGAAACTTAGGATAAATAATATAATAAATATATGGAATTTAAAAACAATTTTAGTCAAATCAAAAAAGCAGTAGAAAATAACAAAATGGAGACAGAAGATAATTCTCTTAAAAAAGATGATAATTGGCCACAATATGATTCACCCCTATATGAATTTGGGGGAACTTTTGTTAAATCAATCCCTGCTGAGTACACAAACCACTTAGATAAAAAAATCTACGCAACCGTAGAAGAAACAGGAGAGCCCTTTAAGCAATATATAGAGGCTACTCTTTCCAAAAGTAAAAATAAAGAGCTTTATGCCGTGGAGTTTGGAGGGTCTGGATCAAGATTGTTCCATGAATTTTCAAAGGGGTTTTTTGAAAGGACTGTTGGGGTATGTTTGGGAGATGAAAGATATACAGAAGAAAAGTTTAATGATGCAAAGAAAGGTCACGATGTAGTAGAAGGTGATGTGCTTACTGTAAATGGGAATCCTATATATAAAGATATTGAAAACCGATTAGGTACTTCAAAAGTAGATTTAATTATTTCAAGAATGCAGGGCCCTTTGTACTTTCTAGATAAAAATCCGGCAATCATGAATGCTTTGGTGAAGAAGTGGTACAGCATGCTAAACGAAAATGGTATTCTTTTTGCACAGTTTGAATACATGAAAGAGCACAACCCAAATATGGAGCAAAAATATCAGTCAATAATTGAACCGGAAAATATTCGAGATTCTGAAATTCACGCCCAATACTGGGTAGATGAAATAAAAAAGAGATACAATGGTTTAGTTGATGTTCAATTAGGAAGAGGGACTTTACGTCTACATAAAAATTTTGGTGCCCCTGAGGAAATAGAAAATATGCCAGACATGTTTGAGAAGAATAAATAATATGAACCCTGAAACACGAAACTGCCAGAATTGTAAAACTCCTTTCACTATAGATGGGGATGATTTTTCTTTCTATGACAAGATAAAGGTTCCACCACCGACATTCTGCCCCGAGTGCAGGATGGTCAGGCGCCTAATGTGGCGCAATGCTCGTTCGCTCAACAGGCGCGAATGCGGTATGTGCAACAAGGTGTTAATCAGTATGTACAAGGACGACGGTGTTCCTGTGTACTGTGCAAATTGCTGGAATGGGGGAGGCTGGGAGCCTATGAGTTATGGGTTCGACTACGATTTTTCCCAGAACTTTTTTATACAACTAAAGGACCTATTCTATAAGGTACCCCGATTTTATTCATATCAATTTGGCAATTTGGTCAATTCTGAGTATGCGAATTTCTCAAAAGACAATAAGAACGTGTACCTATCCTTTTCAGTTACAGAATGCGAGGATGTAATGTATGTAGATACAGTCGATAAATCAAAGAATTCTATCGATGATCTTGCCTGTCAGCGCCTCGATGGATGTTCATGGAATATAAACTGTGAAGGGAACTATAATACTCATTATGCTGTTGAATCTCAGAACAATATTGATTCATATTTCATATACGATTGTACCAACTGTTCTAACTGCTACATGTCTTCAAACTTACGTAATCAACAATATTATTTTAAGAATCAGAAGTTATCCAGAGAGGATTATTTAGAAGCAATAAAGAGTGTCACCCTTGATACATTTACTGGGATAGAAAATTCAAAGACTGAATTCAAAGACATGATACAGAATCAGGCAATACACAAATACGCTTTTATTTATTCTGCAGAGAGTGTAAATGGGGATTATATTCACCACGCAAAGAATTTGAAACATTGTTTTGATTGTAATCAAGCCGAGAACCTTGCTTATAGTGTTCGAGGAATAGAAATAAAAGATTCATACGATATTTCTGGAACAGGTTTTAGTGCGGAATTAATCTATGAAGCAATGGCGGCGACTGGCAATACGAACTCGTGCTACTTTGCTTATTTGAATTTGTTGGGTTGTCGATCATGTCAGTATTCATTGATTTTGAAAAATTGTGCAGATTGTTTTGCTTGTGTTGGCTTAACCAATGCACAGTACTGTATATTTAATAAACAATATACAAAAGAGGAATATTTTGAAATGGTAGAGAAGATAAAACAACACATGGATGAAATGCCATATGTGGATGAAAAGGGTAGAGTGTTTAAGTATGGTGAATTTTTCCCTTATGACATGTCACCATTTGCATACAATGAAGCACAAGTTTTCGAGCTCTTTCCTATTTCAAAAGAGCAAGTAATTGCGAGTGGGTTCAACTGGCGCGATAGGGATGCTCGTGATTACAACACGACAATGAATGCAAATGAAATACCAGAAAGTATAAATGATATTAGTGACAATATTACAAGTGAAGTGATAGCTTGCCCTTCAAATGGTAACCAAATGACTCAATGCACAACCGCATATAGGATCATGCCAGATGAATTTATCTTTTATAAAAACAAAGGGTTACCTATACCCCGATATTGTCCAAACTGTAGGCATTATGAACGCCTATGTTACCGCAACACCATGAGGCTTTACCATAGGGAGTGTACGAATGGTTGTGGTAACACTTTCGACACAACTTTCGATCCAGGAAGGCCCGAGAAGGTGTATTGCGAGAGGTGTTATCAGCAAGAAGTACTGTAGTTTGTAGTTATCCCCACCAAAAAATGTTAATTTTTTGGTGGGGATTTTTCTTTATTTTTGGTATTCGAAAATACGCGAGTAGGCAAGGTTTTTTTCAGGAAATTTTATAAAAATATTGACGATTTTAGCGAGACTTTTCATAGTGTTGTGTTTATGGTTTGTACACTTGCTGGGGGTTCGTGCTCGGGGGTATAATGTACTCCCGAGAAAAAGATTTTCACCTATTTATTATTAGCTTTAGTCACAAATTGTCATGAGTATAACAATCGCAAAACGCAACGGTTCACGCGAGGCATTTAATGCCGACCGTATTAACAAATCTATCGAAAAGGCCTGCTTTGGCCTTACAGATCCTGTATCAAAGGTGACTCAGATCGCCTCTGAGACTCGTCTTACACTGTATGACGGCATTACGACTGACGAGATGGATCAAGCTACCATCAATGCGGCCCTACAAAACGCTCAAGAGGATTTGGAATTCGACAAGATTGCGACACGATTGTTCCTAAAGACAATATACAAGCAGGTACTAGGTGACTTCGATACTAAAGAAGAGCTTGCAACAATGCATAAAGGACACTTCAAGCACTATATCCGCCTGGGGGTAGAGCTTGGCCTTTTGGACAAGCGCTTGGACTCACTCTTTGACCTTGATGACCTAGGCCGTCACCTAAAGGTAGAACGCGATGAACTGTATAAATACTCTGGTGTGTCTACTATGCGTGACCGTTATCTTATAAAGGACAAGGAACAGAAGCCACTAGAAACTCCACAATACTTCTGGATGCGTGTGGCCATGGGTATGTCATTAAAGGAAAAGAACCCGACAGAATGGGCTATGAAGTTCTACGACAAGATGTCACGTCTCGAATACCTATCAGCTGGCTCTACCAATATCGGTGCGGGTACTACACGCCCATCACTTTCTAACTGTTACCTAATGCAGATCGAAGACGATATGGCCCACATAGGTAAGACTGTGTCAGATGTATTGATGCTATCAAAGGCTACAGGGGGTATCGGTCTATCAGTTACAAAGCTTCGCGCAAATGGCTCAGTACTAAAGTCTAACAACACTGTGTCTTCAGGCCCAGTACCATTTATGCATATTATCGACTCTGCTGTGCGTGCTGTTCAGCGCGGTGGCAAGAAGAAGGGGGCACTATGCTTCTATATGGAGAACTGGCACTTAGACTTCCAAGACTTTATAGACCTGAAGCAGAACGCAGGTGACGACTATCGCCGTACTCGTACAGCCAATACTGCTGTATACATATCTGACGAATTCATGATGCGTGTAAAGGAGGACAAGGATTGGTACCTATTCGACCCAAATGAAGTTCCAGACTTGGTGGAGCTATACGGCCAAGCCTTTTCAAAGCGTTACAACGAATACTGCGATATGGCTGAAAAGGGTGAACTAAAGATGTGGAAGAAGCTACCAGCTCGCCAACAATACAAGAACATCCTCGTATCACTTCAGACAACATCACACCCATGGCTAACATGGAAGGACACTATCAATGTACGTGCACTGAACAACAATACTGGTACTATCCACGCATCGAACCTATGTACTGAAGTGACACTTCCTCAGAACAAGGAAAATATTGCTGTATGTAACTTGGTATCTATTAACTTACCTCAACACGTAGTAGGCAAGCAGATCGATTGGGCAAGGCTCGAGGATTCAGCACGTCTTGCTGTGCGCCAGCTCGATAACCTGATCGATGTGAACAAGTTGCCAATAGCTGAAGCTATAAAGGCTGACACAGAGAACCGCGCAATAGGGTTGGGCCTCATGGGACTGTCAGATACATTTGAACGCATGGGTTACTCATACGAAGATACAGAAGCTCATGACCTAACTGACAAAGTTTTCGAATTTATTTCATACATGGCAATAGACGAGAGTGCAAAGCTCGCATCTGAACGTGGGGCATACAAGAACTTCCAAGGTTCTGGCTGGTCAAAGGGTATGGTACCTATCGACACATTGAAAATGCTCGAGGAGGGCAGATCCGAGAAGTTGTCAGTAGTTACAGGTAGTGTAAAGATGATCCCCGAGCTTGATTGGGAGGAGCTTCGCAAGAAGGTTCGCAAAGGTGTTCGCAATGCCACAGTTATGGCTATCGCGCCAAATGCTAACATTGGTTTGGTTGCTGGTACTTCCCCAGGTATAGACCCACGCTTTGCTCAGATGTTCTCTCGTAACAAGATCTCTGGTAAATACCTCGAAGTTAACCCAAACTTGGTTCACGATTTGAAAGCTCTTGGCTTATGGGAGAGTAACAGGGAAGAGCTGCTAATGAGTCACGGCAGTCTCGAGCATATGGACAATATTCCAGAAAATATAAAGAAGATTTACAAGACATCATTTATAACTTCACCATATGCATTTATCGAAGTTGCCGCTCGTGCACAGAAGTGGGTGGATCAGGCAATATCTCGTAACATGTATCTAGACGTGCAGAATGTGAACCAGGTTATCGACATATATAGCAATGCTTGGGAGAAGGGCCTAAAGACCACATACTACCTACATGTAAAGCCAAAGCACACAGCTGAACAGTCAACCACAAAGGTAAACAAGGGGCAAGCGATGGGCAAGATCGGTTTCGCCGCTATATTCAACAAACAGCCAGCAGTTACTGCAACAGTTGCAACGCCAGAGCCTGAGGTAAAGAAAGTAGAGCAAGTTGTCCTACCCGACCAGAAGCCCGAAGTAGTGGTAGTAGATGAAGTTGTAGAAGAAGTTGTAATAAAAAAAGAAGAGCCACAAACAGTTGCACAGACTACAACATCGCCAGTTGCAAGCCCGGTCAGTGCACAGCCAGCAGAAGTTGCGAAGCGTAGAATGCAAGAAGAATTAGTTATCCACGGGCCAGTCGATCCAATGGATGCACTATTGTGTGAAGGGTGCCAATAAAAATTACGAATTATTAATTTAAAATTACGAATTACAATATGTTAGTAGGAAAACCAGAACCAAAAGATACATCACTTCACCCAATGAAGTACAAGTGGGCTTATGAATTGTATAACCAAGCAGTGCGTAATACTTGGTTCCCACACGAGATCCCACTAGGTGAGGATATCAAGGATTGGAACGACATGACAGAGGACGAACGTCATGCTGTGAAGTTCCTTATGGCATTCTTCAACCCAGCCGAATTGATAGTGAACAGGTCACTTGCATTAGGTGTGTATCCATACCTAAAGTCTCCCGAGTGTCACCTATATATTGCAAAGCAGATGTGGGAAGAGGCG
Organism: uncultured Candidatus Saccharibacteria bacterium; assembly: GCA_964544225.1. Taxonomy (GTDB): domain Bacteria; phylum Patescibacteriota; class Minisyncoccia; order Phycocordibacterales; family UBA9973; genus UBA8515. The sequence goes on from CAZIZK010000001.1 coordinate 277,500, forward strand.
AACCACTGTGTAGCTTTTGAATACGTGCTCGAGACTTTCCCTATGGATCGTGAAGAGGTTTATAAAGTGCATACATCCACAGCCTCTATGGTTGCAAAGGAAGACTATATAAACAAATACCTAAAGCGTATGACCGAGGTAACTTTAAATGTGGAAACAGCCGAAGGTAAGAAGGATTTCATCCGTAACCTAGTTGCTACCAATATAGTTATGGAGGGTATCTGGTTCTACTCTGGCTTTATGGTTATATTCTCATTCCGTCAACGTAACAAATTGCGCAACTTCGGTTCTATGCTCAACTGGGTTTTGCGTGACGAGTCACTACACTTGAAGTTCGGTATGAATCTAATACTCAATATCTTGGAAGAGAATCCAGAATTATTAACTTCCGAGTTTGCCGAGGAAATCCGCCAGATCATTATCGAGGGTGTGGAGTTGGAGACTGCTTACAATAAAGATCTATTCCCAAATGGAATACTTGGCCTGAATTCTGATTACGTGAACCAATACGTTCAGTACGTAGCAGACCGTCGTTTGGAAGAGATGGGTATGCCTGTACAATACAATGTATCTAACCCTGCAAAATGGATGGCTACATCTACTGATGTGTACGAATTGGTGAACTTCTTTGAGGCCCAGAACACAGCTTACGAGGTAGATGCCCACGGCCACTCTGAGGATAAAAAAGAGGATAAATAATATTAAATATCGTTACTACACATAAATAAAACACCATGTATATGGTGTTTTATTTATGTGTTATAATGGGTATATGAAAAATAAAGCTACAAAATTTGTATTATTTATATTAATCCTTATTGCTTTGGTTATAGGTATGGGCATGTTGGCAAATAAGTCTGCTGGCCCTGGTAAATATGATCAATTCGCTCAGTGTCTACGTGACTCAGGCACTAAATTCTTTGGCGCATTCTGGTGTCCACACTGCCAAGCTCAGAAGAAGGCTTTTGGCTCATCCGCAAAATTCCTAAACTATATTGAATGCTCTAACCCAGACAAGAGCCAGATTCAGGTGTGTATCGACAACAAGATCGAAGGATATCCGACTTGGGTATTCCCGGACCAATCACGCCTAACAGGGGAGGTGACTTTCGAAACTCTAGCCGAGAAGTCCCAATGTGTTTTACCAAAAGAAGAATCTAAATAATATGCCAGCATACGTAACAACATTTAACCAAACATTGGCTATAGGGACCATACTAATGCATGTATTCCTTGGACTACTATTGTTCTCATTTGCTTGGAACCCACGCCGTTCAAATAAATTCCTGATACTTATTGATAAGTATGCTATCGAAGCCTGCTTCTCGATTGCCTTTATCGCTATGATATCGAGCTTGTTCTACTCTGAAATAATAGGTTTCCCTCCGTGTGAATTGTGCTGGTTGCAACGAGTGCTTATCTACCCACAGGTAATATTGTTTGGTATTATGATGTGGCGCAGACGTATCGACAAGGACCGTATCATGAAGGCAAGTGTGGTCTTGGCAGGGTTTGGAACACTCGTTTCTTTGTATCATATATATATTGAACACGGTGGATCATCACCACTACCATGTGTTATTCCGAACGAAACTACAGTGTCTTGCGCGACACGATATGTATATGAATTTGGTTATGTGAGCATGCCGGTGATGGCACTGACAACATCTCTTACCATCCTGGTATTACTTGTGATACACAGGAGCATATCTCGCAGTCGTTAATAGTTAATTTATATATTTATGATAATAGATAAAGTTTCACCCGACAAGGCTGTCTTCGTATACACAACATGTGGTTCGAAAGACGAGGCCCGTTCTATAGGCCTTGCTTGTATCAACGAGCATCTGGCTGTTTGTGCCGACTTTTGGCCTATTGAATCTGTGTACCCATGGCAGGGCGTTATAGAAAATGTGGAACAGTATATGCTCGTACTCACTACTCAAGCCTCTTTAGCGGAAAAATTGGCTCCTTTTATATTGTCATTACACTCTTACACCACACCTATGATATCGACTGTTGATATTTCTAAAATGAATTCGGACTATAGGTTCTGGGCGCAGAAAATTTTGAATGAAAAAGGCCCATACCCCGATTTTATACCACCTGCCATAGACCCAGACTATGAACCAGGAAGACTAAAATAGCCTTAGACCTAAAAGCTTATTTCTGTTATACTGGCCTATATGAGAAATATTCAAGATTTATATATAGAGTGTCAGGTAATGCCAAATATAGCTGTCCATATGTATAAAGTGGCCGCAGTGGCAGATATTATCAATGACCACTTCAAACCCCTAATAGACAAGAAGACTATTATAGATGCATGCTTGCTACATGATATAGGCAAGATTGTAGATATAGATTTGAATAAATTTCCCGAGTTTGTGGAGCCAGAGGGGCTCGCACATTGGGAAAATGTAAAGAAATCTTTTATCGACAAGTATCATACAGTCAACGAGCACGATGCCACACTGGCTATAGCTACAGATTTGGGGGTGAATTTTGGAGTTCTTGAGATACTACATATTGCGTCATATCTTGAAACAATGACAGTAAAGGAGTCTAAGGAGCATGAGAAGATGATCGCACTATATGCCGACATGCGTGTGGGTGTGAATGGGGTTACAACATTGCAAGAAAGGCTCGATGATCTACATATAAGATACAAAACCCACCCATCATCAATATCAGAAGAGAGGCGCGCCGTGATAGAGAATGCCTTGAAAGAAATAGAAGAAGAAATATTCAAGAACACCGACATCACTCCCGACTTCATAACAGACGCACTCGTTACAGAACGTATACCAAAATTAAAAGAAATAAAAATAGGATAATATATGGATAAAATCAAAAATATTTTAGAACAAACAAAGAGCAAGGCCAAAACTTGGTCAATCCGTAGAAAAGTTTTCTACGGATTTCTACTGGTAATAGCGATACTTTTATTAATAAAGGTTTTTGGTGGTAGCACGAGCCAGACGTATGTTTTCGATAGTGTTGTCCGTACTGATTTGTTGCAGAGCGTGAAGGCAACAGGCAGGGTAACTTCAAAGACTGACTTGTCACTGTCATTTAATTCATCGGGTGTGGTGAAGTCTGTTCGAGTTGAGGTAGGGAGCAAGGTATATCAGGGCCAAATACTTGCAACTCTCGACCAAGGAGCAGAGTCTGCTGACGTAACTGTAGCTCGTGGCGCACTTGCTTCCGCCCAGGCAAAGTACAACAAGACTATTAGTGCTTATACAAATGAAGACATAGCTCTTACTCGAGTATTGTTAGACAATGCAAAGAAGGCTTATGACACAACTGTAGCTGAGCAGAACTCAATTGTAGAAAAATATTTTAATGAATTTTGGAAACAAAACGTAGACAAACGTTATGTAGGTGCATACGATGAAGTAAGTAATGCTGAAAAGGCTCGTGATTCTGCTGTAGCCTCTGCTCAGGCATTGGTTGACCAACGCCAGGCTGAGCTCAATGTAAAGCTGGCATCTGCCAATAGTGCCGACGTTGCACTTGCAAATGCCGAGATAACTCAAGCCCAAGGCAAGCTAGAAGCAGCCCTTGCAAAGCTCGAGGACACAATCATCCGTGCTCCTGCAAACGGTACTATAACCAAAGTTGATACAAAGATCGGTGAATTATCACAAGTAAATACAGAAGTGATAGTCCTACAAGATATATCTAATTTGTATATTGAGTCCGATATTAACGAAGCCAATATTGCCAATGTAAAGTTGGACCAAGTTGCAAAGTTTAGCTTCGACGCAATGCCAGGCAAAGATTTTATAGGTAAAGTGGTGCATATTGACCCATCTGCTACAACATCAGACGGTGTAGTGAACTACAAGATCAAGTCATCTATCCCAAAAAGTGATGTCGACATCCGTGTCGGTATGAATGCCAATGTAGTCGTGATAGGCGGGGAGAAGCCGGGGGTACTAGCCCTACCAAAACAAGCTGTAAATGTTGTTGATGGTAAGAGTATGGTAAAGAAAGTTCTAAATGAAAAGAAGAAAACATTTCAGGATACAGAGGTGGTTACAGGCTTTCTGGGTGATGGTAACTTGATCGAGATAGTGAGTGGTCTGAATGAAGGTGACCGCATCACTTATACAAAATAATTTATTATGAATAAAGTTTTAAAGGAAAATTCTTTCTCGCGCAATATTAGCGTTGGTTGGTTCTTGGCCAAGCGCGATATTCGTCGTGCCAATACATGGACTACGATACTGATCGTTGCAGTGATGACATTTACTTTTCTGAACTTAGTGGTTGTGTCGGGGATATTGATAGGACTTATCCAGGGGTCCGAAGATGCCCAGAAGCGCTATGCAATAGGGGACATAGTTATATCATCATTCTTGAATCGCTCATATATCGAGCAGACTCCACAAGTGGTAGATGTAGTGAAGACTATTCCAGGGTACAAGAACCATACAGTTCGCTATGGAGGCTCAGCTTTTGTGCAGAGTGATTATAGAAGTACCATAAAGCCGGGGGAGACACGCAATGGTGCCAATGGATCGCTCTTAGGTATAGACCCAATACAAGAGGAAAAATTTTCTGGAGTTTCCAAGTTCGTAATTCGTGGTAGTTACCTGCGCCCCGAAGACCAAGACAGCATACTGATAGGCAAGAACTTGTTATACGAATTTACTCCTATCGAGGCCCCAGGTTTTCAAACACTGAAGAATGTAGAGGTTGGATCTCGGATCAAGATATCTGTGGGCGATGTATCAAAGGAATATTTTGTAAAAGGTATTATATCTAGCAAGGTGGACGAGTTCGACACATCTATTGTGGCACTCGATTCAGAAGTTCGTAAACTCACAGGCCGTGGCGACTTGAATGCTAGCACCATAGCTATCCAATTATTGCCTGGCACCGATCTTGCCTTTGCAAAGAACTTCCTGATCAATAATGATGTGGATAAATACGCTCGTGTACAAACAGCCGAGGAGGCCTTCCCTAAATTCCTAAAGGATATAAAGAACACTTTTGGAATATTGGGTAACGCTATTTCAGGTATTGGCCTGGTTGTTGCATCTATCACAATATTTATCGTTATATTTGTGAACGCTATTACCCGTCGCCGATACATAGGTATATTGAAGGGTATAGGTATTAATAGGAAGGCCATACTTTATTCATACGTTTACCAGGCTGTGATATATGCATTACTCGGTGTAGCTATCGGCATGATACTTGTCTTTGGATTTATCAAGCCATACTTTGTAACCAACCCTATTAACTTCCCATTTTCTGACGGTATACTAGTGGCTACACTTTCTGGTACGTTGTGGCGTGGGTTGATACTACTGATTACTACCATGATCGCTGGATTCATCCCCGCAAAGATAGTTATAAAGCAGAACACATTAAGTGCAATATTAGGAAGATAAAATATTTATGATAGAAGTAAAAAATTTAACTAAAAAGTTTCAGAATGGTGATCAACTAATTGTTGCTTTGAATAATGTTAGCTTTTCTGTACCAGAAGGGCAGTTCCTAACAGTGTCTGGTAAATCAGGATCTGGTAAGTCTACATTGCTTTATCAGATGGGTCTACTGGACATGCCATCTGGTGGGCAAGTTTTAATAGACGGAACTGACTTTGTACAAATGCCCGAGAACGACAGGACTCTGACACGCCTAAATGACTTGGGTTATATATTCCAAGACTATGCGATACTACCATCATTAACCGCACTGGAAAATACGGTATTACCACTTCTAATGCAAGGTTACGATATAAAAGAGGCCGAGGAGAAGGCAACGCAGGCATTGGTAAAGCTCGGTATTTCTGACCGTATGAACAACCTACCTAGCCAGCTTTCTGGTGGCCAACAACAGCGTGTGTCTATTGCCCGTGCCATAGCCCATAACCCAAAGATAATCTTTGCCGACGAACCCACAGCGAACCTGGACTCGGAAACTTCCGAGCAGGTTATCCAAGCCTTCCTGGCACTCAATAAAGAAGGGCAGACTATCATCATGGTGACTCACGAACCCGAGTATGCAAAGCTTGCTCACCGCACCATATTCATGACCGACGGTGCTATAACAAGTGACATAATGAACAAATAAAAATCCCCATTCCATTTCTAGAAGGGGATTTTGAATATTGTTTACAAGGCCTAACTACGACCGATTGAATTCCAATCGCATTCCAGACTTGTCGGTGGTAATTCCACCATCTTTTTTGTTGTCATAAACCATTTCACCATTTACCCAGGTTTTTAAAACCTTTGCAGATAACTGAGTGTTATAAAGAGGGCTCCAGGCACATTTGTATAGGATGTTTTCCGAAGAAACTCTCCATGACTCTTTCATGTCCACTAAAACCAAGTCTGCCCAGTATCCCTCAGTAATGTATCCACGATCTTTGACCTGGAAACATATAGCAGGATTGTGACACATCTTCTGTACAACTTCTTGAAGTTTTATTTCACCAAGGTTTGCTAAATGTAACATTACCGGTAGGGTATGCTGTACAAGCGGTGCACCAGATGGACTTGCGTAACCCATCTGTTTTTCTTCCCACGTGTGTGGGGCATGGTCGCTGGCTATCACATCTATGTAATCCTGCCTCACTGCTTGCATAAGCAATTTTCTTCCAAAGTTATCCAATTTTACTGCAGGGTTCCATTTTATCAGTGTTTCCAAACGGTCATAATCTTCTACTGTGAAATACAGATGGTGAACGCAGGCTTCTGCTGTAATACGCTTATCTTTTAAAGGGATATCGTTTTTAAACAAACTGTAAGCTTCTTCTGTGGAAGAAATATGTAATACATGCAATCTTGTATTAAACTTCTTTGCAAGATGGGTTGCGAATTTGGATGACAGATAGCATGCTTCTGTACTCCTAATTATTGGATGCATTTGCACGGGAATGTTTTCTATCATAAAGAATTCTTTTAATACCTTTTCCGTATTCCTTTTAATAGTAGCTTCGTCCTCGCAATGTGTGGCGATGAGCATAGGGGAGTTTGCAAAAATGTTTTCCAATGTTTGAGGGCTGTCTACTAGCATGTTACCTGTAGATGAACCCATAAATATTTTCAAACCACACACATCATGCATGTGTTCATTTGCTACACGTAGTGCAAGATCTGCATTGTCGTTGCTTACTCCCATATAGAATGAGTAATTTGCCACAGAATTCCTAGAAGCAATTGCATATTTTTCTTCAAGCAGTGCTTCTGTTAAGGTTTGTGGAACTGTGTTTGGCATTTCCATAAATGAGGTGACTCCACCGGCAACTGCTGCCCGGCTTTCTGTGTAGATATCTGCTTTGTTGGTAAGACCTGGTTCACGAAAGTGAACTTGATCATCAATTACTCCAGGAAGGAGGTACTTACCCTTGCAATCAATTATCTTAACTGATTTAGGTACTTCTTCTGAAGATTGCATTAATTTTGCAATTCTTCCATTTTCGATTAGCAAGGAACCTTCGAAGATTCCATTTCCGTTTACAATGCGTGCATTGATCAATAAAATTTTGTTCATGGTTTGGTTTTTAATTTTGTTTGTGCTCATATTAGGTCTTTTTAGACTAAAATGCAAGGGGATTGTATGTTTGTCAAATACCTGCTAAACTTCGGAAAAACAAATAAATAGTTATGGAAAAGACACAAAACCACTTCGTTTCGCCGGTGATAGCATCATCTGGCATGATGGGTTTCTTTGGTGAGGGGTATCCTTATCACAAGTACCTATACCCATTTAAATTAGCATTTAGATTGATCACCTTTCAGTCCAAGACCGCAACTGCTGATATTGATGGCAGGCTAGGTAATATGGATATGGAAGAAGATTGGCTTACGCCAAAAAACTTCCAACCTAATTGTATTAGTGCAGATCTTTGGCATGCCGTTGGAGTAAACAATATTTCCCTGACCAACATGGGTCTGAAAAAACTTTTGGAAAAAGATATCTGGCAAAGTATGGAAGGCGAGGTTCACATATCCATTACGCTTCTTGGCAAAACTTTGGAAGAAAGAATGGAGGAAGCTCATTTTATCGCAAAGTGTTTTATGGATGAAATTAAAAAAGGAGGTTTCAAGAAAGCCAAAGTGTTCCTGCATTGGAATATTTCGTGCCCAAACACTGGGCATGATGCACAGCAGGATTTTTTGGAAAGCTTTCATGATGAGTATCTGATGCTCGCCCAGATAGGGTGGCCTATCATGTTGAAAGTGGGGTGGCAGTTTCCATTTGAAGTTGCAAGGGAGATTCAAAAACTAGATAGAATATATGGCTTTGTTGCTATAAATACTATCCCTTTTGATGAATTACCTGAAGAGGATAAGGAGAAATATTTCAAAAGCAAACGTAAAGTTTTAGCTATTGATAAATATCGTGACTCGTATATAAAAAGGGAGTATGTGTCTCCATTAGATAAACACCAAAACTCCTTTCGTGTAAAAGGTCGCGGTGGTGTATCTGGCAGGCCTATCCGTAAATACGCACTTGAATGGATCAAAACTGCACGAAAATGTGGAATTACAAAGCCAATCGTTGGTGGTGGTGGCATCCTTAATCTGTACAATGTATGGCAGTTTAAAAAGGCTGGTGCGACAGCAATTAGCCCAGGGTCCATAACATTTTTACGACCATGGAATCTACTATTAGTTGTTCTAACTGCAAAGTTTTTGTTCCGTAAGGGACATTAATTTAAATTTTAAAAATTGATTTTCAAAAGGCTCAGGAAACTGGGCCTTTTATTTATGGTATAATAGACCTACAAGACAACATTATTAGTAATAAAATGGCGATTGGTTCGTCAATAACAATATGGAAACACTTACAACAAATAAGAAATTTATAAAGGTATGTACAATACTAGGCGGATTGCTCGCTTTGTTTGTACTAATATTAATAATCAATGGGTTAAAGGAAAGTCGCTATATAGGCCATGGTCAGGGTGGGGTAAACACTATCACTGTATCTGCCGATGCTGACATAACTGCTGTACCAGATATTGCTGTAATAACAGTAAATCTAGAGAAAGAGGGCAAGACTTCAAAGGAGGCAAGTGCAAGCTTGAATACTTTGATCACAAAGACTATGGATTATTTAAAATCTCAAAAGATCGAGGACAAGGATATAAAGAGTGAATACGGTGGAGTAACACCAAAATATGATTATGGTCAGGCACCTTGTTTGGTTGGTTACCCATGTCCTACTAAGTCACCAAGTATAGTAGGGTACACAGCAACACAATCTATCACTATAAAGGTTCGTGTCGCTGACAATGCAAACGAAGTTCGCACAGGTTTGTCTGGTGTTGGTATCACCAATATTTCTGGACCTACATTCTCTATCGATGATGAGGATATGCTAAAGGATCAGGCTCGTGCAAAGGCTATAGTAAATGCCAGGGAGAAGGCGGAAGTATTAGCAAAGCAACTAGGTGTGCACTTAGGCAATGTTGTTAGCTTCTCTGAAAACTCTGGAGGCTACCCTATGATGTATGCCACAAAGGCTATGGATGGCGGTGTTTCAGCTATGGCAGAACGTGCACCAGAATTACCAAAGGGCGAGAATAAGATCACTTCAAACGTAACTATTACTTACGAAATACGCTAGATCAGTCACAAGTTACCCCGCCTACGGCGGGGTTGACTTATGGGTGATATTTGGGTAGTATATCTATATATACGCCCGCAGGGTGTTTTTTAATATAAACAAACATATGAGTAAAACAATAGAATTTCTAAAGGAGACAAAGGCCGAAATGAGTAATGTGAAGTGGCCATCAAAGAAACAATCAATCACTTCTACAGTGGCTGTTATTGCTATATCTGTTATTGTTTCTTATTTTCTTGGCTTTTTTGACTTTATATTCAAGACAGGTTTGGAACGTTTACTTACTAAATAACCCAAATTAATTTTATATGGCAAAACAAGAATTAAGAGGCGAGAGGAATTGGTACGCAATACACACATATGCAGGGTATGAAAATGCGGTTCTTCGTAATCTTCGTCAACGTATCGATAGCCTAGGTATGAACGACAAGATATTCAATGTTATCGTTCCTACAGAAAAGAAGATCAAGATCAAGGGTAACAAGAGGGTAGAGGTAGAGGAAAAGGTGTACCCAGGTTATATCCTCGTAGACATGATAGTGGACGACAACTCTTGGTATGTAGTTCGTAACACACCTCGTGTTACAGGGTTCGTAGGTGCAGGTGTTAACCCAGTGCCACTAAACAAGCAGGAGGTAGACGACCTATTTGGCCGTATGGAGGGCAATGAAGCAAAGCATCAGATCGATCTTGTTATAGAGGAAATAGTTCGTATCAACGATGGCCCATTCAAGGACTTGGAAGGCAAGGTATCAGAGATAGATCAGGATCGTGGTAAGGTAAAAGTATTGGTATCAATGTTCGGACGCGAGACACCAGTAGAGCTTGATTTCCTTCAGATACGCAAGATGTAAATACCGGACTACCCACTTATAAGCTTCTCATTAAGTTGGTAGATTGATAAAGTAAAATTATAATTTAAATTTTTAAAAAATATATGGCAAAGAAAGTAATAAAGAAAGTAAAACTTCAGATCCAGGCCGCAAAGGCAACTCCTGCGCCACCACTAGGTCCAGCACTCGGTCAGGCAGGTGTGAACATCGCAGAATTCTGTCAGAAGTTCAACGCAGCCACAGCTGACATGGCAGGTGACAAGGTAGGTGTACAGATATTCGTTTACGAAGATCGTACTTATGACTTCGTAGTGAAGACTCCACCAGTAGCAGGCCTAATATTCAAAGCAGCAGGTATCGAGAAGGGTTCAGGCAAGCCAAACACTTCAAAGGCAGGTAAGATAACAAAGGCACAAGTACGTGCTATAGCCGAGAAGAAGATGCCCGACTTGAACGCAAAGAACATCGAAGGCGCAATGAAGATCATCGAAGGTTCAGCCCGCTCAGCAGGTATTACAGTAGTAGAATAGTTTACATAAAAATAAAATCCCGACATTGTGTCGGGATTTTATTTTGTTAGAATTTTAATGTAGCAAAGTAGTCATCTAGCGTTTCTGCTCGTCGGATTAATTTAATCTCCTTATTTTCTTTTAGAAGAATTTCAGCACTGCGTAATGTTGCATTATAGTTAAATCCCATCGAATGGCCATGAGCTCCTGTATCATGTATCACTACAATGTCACCGATTTCTATTTTTGGTAGGGGCCGATTAATCGCAAATTTGTCATTGTTTTCACACAGTGACCCTGTTACATCATATGTTTCTGTATGAGGTATGTCTTCTTTACCAAGAACTGTTATATGGTGATATGATCCATACATACCAGGGCGCATTAGGTTTGCCATAGTAGCATCAAGTCCAACATACTTTTTATAAATATCTTTTTTGTGTATAACAGTACTTATTAGGTATCCATGTGGGCCTGTAATATACCGGCCACACTCCATAAATAGTGCGAGTGGTGGTAGACCACTTCCAATTATTTTTTCTTCATAGATATTTTTAATACCTTGGGCCAATTTATCAATATCTATTTCCTCCTCGTCTGGCTGATAGGGGATACCAATACCACCCCCGAGGTTTATAAATTCAAAATTTATTCCTACACTTTTGCTTATTTCGGAAGCCAGGTCGAAAATCATCTCGGCTGTTTTCAAGAAATACTTTTCATTTAATTCATTTGATGCCACCATTGCATGAAGTCCAAATCTTTTTACACCCTTTTCCTTCATTGTTTTGTATGCTAAAAATATTTGGTCTTTTGTAAGGCCAAATTTTGCTTCCTTTGGTTCACCTATGATTGTATTGCCATGTCTCTCTTCACCAGGGTTGTATCTAAAGGAAATAATATCTGGAATTCCTGCATTTATTTCCAGATATTCTATATGTGAAATATCATCTAGGTTTATTATTGCCCCAAGTTCTTTTGCCTTTTGGTATTCTTCTTTAGGAGTGTTATTCGAGGTAAACATAATGTTTTTACCTAATACTCCCACTTTTTCTGCAAGCACTAATTCACCCATAGAGCTTGTGTCGAGCCCGCAACCTTCACTCTTTAAAATTTCTAATATATTCGGATTTGGTAATGCTTTGACGGCAAAATATTCCCGGAAACCTTCGTTCCAGGAAAACGCGTTCAATAATTTCTTAACAGTTTTTCGAATCCCAGCTTCATCATAAAGATAAAACGGAGTTGGGTGTGTGGATATTATTTTTTCTATTTCTTTCTTTGTAAAAGGTAATTGTCTCATTAGAACTTATTTTTCCACATCATTGATTCTTTTGGCAGTGCTTCTTGGTGTGAATATTTTGCATTGTCCTTCTTGTGATATAGTCTTTCCACCTCACCATCTACAACATAATATATTACTTGGCCTATTGGCATCCCAGCATAAACTCGTACGGGGATAGATGTAGATATTTCCAGTGTCCAGTATCCGCAGAAACCCACATCACCCTTACCAGCTGTGGCATGGATATCGATACCTAGGCGTCCAGTAGAGGATTTACCCTCTAGGAACGGTACATGCTTGTGACTCTCGGTATATTCAAATGTAGAGCCCAGGTATAATTGACCTGGTTGCAATACAAAGCCTTCTTCAGGGATCTCAAAGTGTCTAACTTCATTGTGCTTCTTTGCATCGAGTTCTGTGTCTATGTATTGGGCTAGGTGTTTAGAAAGGTGTACATCGTATGAGTTGCCACCCATGTTGGAAATATCAAATGGCTCTATCTTTATCTCACCATTCTCCATGCACTCTAGTATCTTTTTGTCTGAAAGTATCATAATTGTAATTGTACTTTTAAATTATTAATTTGCAACCCCGTTAGAAGCCGCCCTCCTGAGTACAGGAGTGCACGGTCACCTAGGGGCGACCTGCTTCTAACGGGGCAACCTTTTCATAAACTACAAATGAGTGGGGGAATTTGTTGAACTCGTCACTTTCATGACTTACTTTGGATACTTCCTTCCATTCAGGCCCTATAGTGGGGAAGTGGGCATCGGCTTCGAACTTTTGGTGTACATGAGTTATGTACAATCTGTTTGCTTTTTCTATTGCTTGTTTATATATTTCAGCACCACCTATCACAAACACTTCTACCTCTTCCTGATTCTCTTCGAAGTTCCTACCATGTTCTAGAATTGCCAGGCGAAGTGCTTCATCGAGAGAGTTGGCTACTTCAATACCGTCTTTCATATATGTAACATCACGAGTGATTATTATGTTGCGTCTTTTTGGCAGTGGGCGCCCTATAGATTCGAAAGTCTTTCTACCCATTATTACTGGGTGGCCGGCTGTAGTCTCGCGAAAGTGCTTCATGTCGCGTGGCAAGTCCCATAGTAGGGCATTACCCAACCCTATTTCATTATTTTCCCCAATGGCTGATATAAGTGAAAGTATCATATGTTTATACTGCGATAGGTGCTTTGATTGAGTCGTGGGGGTTGTAGTCTACAAGTTCAAAGTCGTCGATAGTAAAGTCCTCGATGTTTTTAATATTTGGGTTTATCTTTAATGTTGGAAGAGGGCGGATATCGGAACGGCGTGATAGTTGGAGGTTGGCTTGGTCGAGGTGGTTCTTGTACAAGTGCACATCGCCACCTGTCCATACGAACTCACCAGGTTGTAACCCAGTTACTTGCGCTACCATCATGATCAGTGCCGAGTATGATGCAATATTGAACGGAACTCCTAGGAATGTATCACAAGAACGCTGATATAGCTGGCAAGAAAGTTTGCCATCGGCTACATAGAATTGGAATAGGCAGTGGCAAGGGGGAAGGCCTGCTTTTGCCATCTCATCTATGTCTGCAACATTCCAAGCCGACACTATCATACGGCGTGAGTCGGGATTATTTTTTATTTGTTCGATCACACCCTTTATCTGGTCAATATGGCCACCATTTGGTGTAGGCCAGTTGCGCCACTGGTATCCGTATATTGGACCCAAGTTACCATAATCTTTTGCGAATGCGTCATCACTTTTTATCTTCTCTATGAATTCTTTTATTCCATTATTCCATTCCTCGCTACCTGTTGCAGGTACAGAGATATTGTTCCTCTGTAGGTATGCTTTATATGGCCATTCATCCCAGATATGGACATTGTTGTCGGCTAGATATTTCAAATTGCTATCGCCACGTACGAACCAAATTAGCTCATGAAGGATTGCTTTCATAGGGACCTTTTTAGTTGTGAGTAGGGGAAAGCCTTTTGAAAGATCAAAACGCATTTGGTGGCCGAGGAGTGAAAGGGTGCCAGTACCTGTACGATCACTCTTTACATTACCTTCGCGCATAATACGCTCTATTAAATCCAAGTAAACATTGTCTGCATGTGTTTTATCCATAGATAAATTATACCCTATACAATACCTTTTTTACACTTTGACACATGGGTATTTTGTGCTGGAATTGTAGCTTTTTTGTTTACCTACAGTGTGGTAAAATTTGGCTATTAACACATAGCTTAAAAATTAACATGTATATCGATCAACAAGACAAAGAGGTGTGGGATGCAATAAAGGGTGAGGAGAAGAGGGAGGAGGATGGCCTGGAATTGATACCATCTGAGAACTATGTATCACTTGCTGTTCGCGAAGCGAATGGCTCTGTATTTACTAACAAATATTCCGAGGGGTACCCAGGCCGTCGATATTACGGTGGGCAGGAATTTACCGATGTTGTAGAGCGCCTAGCTATTGATCGTGCATGCCAACTTTTCAATTGTAAATTTGCCAATGTTCAGCCGCACTCAGGTGCACCTGCGAACCTGGCTGTATACGCAGCACTACTTGCGCCAGGTGACACAGTGATGGGCATGGATCTTTCACACGGTGGGCACCTTACTCATGGCCACCCTATGACACTGCCAGCAAAGATTTATAAATTCGTAACTTACAAGATGAAGGACCCAGAGACAGGCGAGATCGATTACGATGATATGATGCGTGTTGCAAAGGAAGAGAAGCCAAAATTAATTATTGCCGGATTCTCTGCATACCCACGTACTCTTGATTATAAAAAGTTCGTAGACATAGCACACGAAGTGGGTGCTATCACTATGGCAGACATGGCGCATATTGCAGGCCTGATCGCAGGCAAGGCAGCACAGAACCCATTTGATTATGGTTTTGATATTATTACTACCACAACTCACAAGACACTTCGTGGTCCACGTGGAGGCATGATCCTTGTTCGAGAGAATGAGGAGATAGCAAAGAAGATCGATAAAAGTATCTTCCCAGGTATCCAGGGTGGCCCACACATGCACACAATAGCGGCAAAGGCTGTAGCCTTTGGTGAGGCAATGACACCTGCATACCAAGCCTATACACAGCAAGTATTGAAGAATGCAAAGGCAATGGAAGAAGTGTTTCGGGCAGAAGGTGTACGCATGATAGGTGGAGGTACAGACAACCACCTTATCCTTGCAGACGTTTTCGGTTCACTTGGTGTAACTGGCAAGGAGGCCCAGACAGTGCTAGACGAAGTGGGTATCACACTAAACATGAACTCGATAGCAGGGGACACTCGCAAGCCTTTGGACCCATCTGGTATCCGATTCGGAACACCAGCTATCACTACTCGTGGATTCAAAGAAGAGGATTGTAAAGAGGTGGCAAGGTTGTTGATCCAGACTTTAAAGAACAAAGACAATACAGAGATGAAGGCCGAAATAAAAGCAAAAATAAAAACTCTCGCCCACTCTCACCCAATCCCAGAGAAGTTTGTGTAAGAATATGCAAGAAAATCCATTTAAAAATCAAGAAAATTCTGAACCAGTTTTTACCCCTGAGCTTAAACAAAAGCTGTCAGATTCTTTTATGCAGTCTTTAAATGAAGGTAAGATTGAAATAAAAGAACGAGAGCATCTGCTTAGGAACGTAATAGGAGCCCCAGAATCTTTTATTGAAGCAGAGCATGGACTTAGTATTTTTAGAAATGCATTATACAAATTAATAAAAAACTCAGATTTTCCTGATTGTAAAAATAAAATGATTTTACGTCAAAGTGTTGGTTTCGACCTGAGTACACTTTCTCTAAGATCTTTTTTAGATAAGTTAAATAAAGGAGAAATTTCTAAAGAAGATTTTCATTCAATTGAATCAATAAAGGCTATGCATTCTTATTTGAACAGTGTTAATTTGACTCTCTCTACATTAAAAGAAATATTGACTCCAGAAGTTAATGTCGCTATTCATGCATACGCTGAAGAAATCTTTATAAAACCGTATAAACAGGCTATTGAAAACTTTAAAGAGACTAAAGAATAATTTTATGGAACAGACAGATAAAAAACTTTGGTTCAAGAGGAAGCCTTATGGATGGGGTTGGGTACCTGTGTCATGGCAGGGGTGGGTGGTGGTGTTGGTTTATATTTTATTGATGCTGAGTGCTTCGTATATGAACCAAACACAATTTCCAGACGGCAATTTTTTTATTGGTTTTGTATTTCCATTTATTATATTTACCTCTATCCTTATTTTTATTTGTTATAAAAAGGGGGAGAGTCCAAGATGGCAATGGGGTAATAAAGATAATAATTTAGATAAATAATATGGCACATATTCATGAAAAAATAGATTTTACAGTAGAGGTATTTATTGTCCACAAGGATAAAGTGCTTCTTCGTATGCATGACAAGTTTAAATTCTGGCTTTCTATTGGTGGACATATCGAGCTCGATGAGGATCCAATACAGGCAGCGTATAGGGAAGTGAAAGAGGAGGTAGGTTTAGATATTAAAATAATAGGTAATGCAGAACCTGAAAGTATACGTACCGATGATTTCTACCCACTTATAAACCCTAGGTTCTTATGTAGGCATTTTGTGAACCCAACTCACGAGCATATTTGTTTTGTGTATTTTGCCACTACCGATAACCCAGAGACCCTCGATTCAGTGCTTGAACATGAACAAGGGGCAGAGACGAAGTGGTTTACAATGGATGATTTAGATAATACGGATTTGGTTCCAAATGTCCGCTTCTACGCCAAAGAAGCCTTAAAAGAACTGGGTTCGTAGATATGATATAATTCTCGTATGAAGAAAGGCAAACTAATTGTAATAGACGGCACAGATGGAAGTGGCAAGGCGACACAGGTCGCCCTTTTGAGTAAGAGGTTGGTGAAGGACGGGTACAAGGTAAAGAATGTAGACTTTCCAGAATATTACAAAAACTTTTTTGGTAAATTTATCGGCCACTGTTTGAGTGAGCAGTATTATAATTGGGTAAATATTCACCCAAAGATTGCATCGATTGCCTATGCTGCTGACAGATGGGAATCTTCAGAAGAGGTGAAGAAGTGGCTAGACAAAGGCTACATAATCCTTGCGAACCGTTATGTTAGTTCAAACCAAATCCACCAAGGTGGCAAGATAAAGAGTGCAGTAAAAAGGCAGGCATTTATCGAGTGGCTCGACGAAATGGAATACAAAGTTTTCAAGATTCCACGACCAGATGTCGTACTTTACTTGAGTTTATCAATGCCATTTATCAATAAACTAATAAAAGAGAGGAATAAGAACCAGAGTCGCGCATACCTAGGCAAGAAGAAGGATATAGTAGAAGGTGATAAGGAGTATATGTCCAATTCAATAAAGAGTGCATTGTGGCTTGCCAAGACCCAGAAGAATTATATGCAGATCGATTGTGCCCCGAAGAATGTATTGCGTACCCGCGAAGATATCCATGAAGAAGTTTACAAAAATGTTTTAAAAGTTTTAAAGAAGTAAATATTATAAATTAATTTTTTAGATAAATTATGGAACTAAATGAATATCAAAAGAAGGCACTAACTACTGCTATGCACCCAGAGAAATATAATATTATTTATCCAGCACTTGGTTTGGGTAATGAAGCGGGGGAGGTTATGGGCAAGATAAAGAAGTGGCTCCGGGGTGATGATGGTGAACAGATGAGTGATGAAAGGAAGGATGCATTGAAAGGTGAGTTGGGTGATGTATTGTGGTACCTAGCAGTTTTGGCACATGATTTAGGGATAGAACTTGATGATGTTGCAAAATCAAATGTAGATAAACTTCAATCAAGAAAAGAGAGGGGGACAATACAAGGCGATGGAGATATAAGATAAAATAAAAAATCCGAGACAAGTCTCGGATTTTTTATTTATACACCTGCGGGCTTTTGGCCCGGTTCGTTGTCGGTGCGTTTTTTAGGGGCACTTTCTTGATGTTGTTCTTCATCTGGCTTTTCTTGTGGGGCAGGGGCTGGCTGAGCGGCTTGATCACCCATACTTTCGGGTGTTTTAAATTCAAATTTTTCCATACACACATCTTCTGCTTTTATGGGTGAAATGTCAACATATTGGCAAAAATATGTTAAAGTGGCTTTATGATACAAGACGAGATAAAAGCTCATATAGGTAAAGCCTTGCAGACTTTAGGGATAGAGGCAGGGGCTATAATACTCGAGCACCCAGCTGATATGGCCAATGGTGACTATTCGACCAATGTGGCTATGGCTTATGCCAAGGTGGCAGGCAAGAACCCAAAGGTTCTAGCAGAAGAAATAAAGCTCGAGATAGAGAAGGATCTACCAAAAGAAATAGAAAAGGTCACAGTAGCAGGTGCAGGATTTATTAACTTTTATTTATCTCGTGAATTTTTTACAAATGAAATTAGTGATATTTTAAATAAAGGTGGGGAGTGGGGCAAGAGTGAGATATCAAAAGGTAAAAAGATAATGGTAGAGTATACCGACCCAAACCCTTTCAAGCCTTTCCATATTGGCCACCTTATGACCAATGCCATAGGTGAGTCAGTGGCACGTATTGTCGAGTTCTCCGGGGCTACAACTGTCCGTGCAAATTATCAGGGCGATGTAGGCATGCACGTAGCAAAAGCAATATACGGTATGTACAAGGCCGGCTCTCCGGCAGATGAATCTGCATCGGCTTCAGTTCTAGCTCAATACATAGGTGATTGTTATGCGAAGGGTAGCGATGCTTATGATAATGACCCTGAGGCTAAAAAAGAAATCGAAGCTCTGAATAAAAAAGTTTACGACAGGAGCGATGCCGAAGTAAATAAAATATATGACTGGGGTCGCGAGGTGACTCTAGAAGCATTCGAAGAAATATATAAAATCCTTGGGACAAAATTTAAACATTACTTTTTTGAAAGTGTGATGGCCCCAATAGGGGAGAAAATTGTAAGGGGTAATATGCCAAATGTTTTCGAGGAGTCCGATGGGGCAATAGTTTTTAAAGCAGAGAACTATGACCCAAAGTTGCATACCCGTGTATTCATTACATCACTAGGCATACCATTGTACGAGACAAAGGAAATAGGCCTAACCATGACAAAGTTCGAAAAGGAGCAGGACCTAGACTTATCTATAGTAGTGACCGCTATTGAACAAGGCGAGTATATGAAAGTAGTAGCAAAGGCTATATCACTTATCCACCCAGAGTACGAGGCACGCATGAAGCATATTACTCACGGCATGATGCGCCTAACAAGTGGCAAGATGAGTTCACGCAAGGGTAATATTATTACTGGAGAGTCATTATTGCGCGACTCTATCGACACTGTTTATGAAAAGATGTCCGAGAGGGATTTGAGCGATGATGAGAAGAAGAGTATTGCAGAAGTAGTAGGTGTATCCGCACTAAAATATTCCATACTACGTTCATCACTAGGGTCGGATATTATTTATGATTCTGAAAAGTCTATATCTTTCGAAGGTGACTCGGGCCCGTACCTACAATACACAGCGGTGCGTGCACGAGCGATTCTGAACAAGATAGAAGAATCGCAATTACAAATTACGAATGACGAATTACGAAACAAAGCCCCAGAATCTACAACTGTTTTGGAGAAAATGTTGTATCAATTCCCCGAAGTTGTTGCCCGCACGTATACAGAACTTGAGCCACATCATATAGCAACATACGCTACCGAGCTTGCAAGTAGCTTCAATAGTTTCTATGGCAATACTCATATACTAAATGATGAAAATGAACATAAGGTTTACCACCTAGCTCTTGTGCAAGCTTTCCACACTACAATGCAAAACGCCCTCTACCTCCTAGGCATCCAAACCCCAAATAAAATGTAAGCTTTACTTTTTGCCATAAAATGGTAGTTTGGAAGAAAAACAAACGATCATTATGGAAACACCAAAAATTGCCATTATTGGCGCGACAGGTCTTGTAGGCCAAACTCTTTTGAGTTTAATGGGGGAAAAGGATTTCTTTCATAAATTCATTCTAAAGGACAAGCTACTACTCGTGGCTTCGGACAATTCAGTAAAAAACAAATTAAAGTGTGATGTGCTGAATCACCAAATTCAGGTTATTACACTGGAAGAAGCTTTGAAAGAAAAGCCCGACATTGTAATAATGTCCGCAGGAGAGAAAATTTCCGCAGAGTGGGCAATTAAGTTCAGGAATGCGAACAAAGATTCGTGGGTGATAGATAATTCACCGCAATGGAGAATGAAGGATCATATTCCACTAACACTTCCGCATCTCAACTGGAGTCCCAACAAAAAGCACCGGATCATTCCAGTACCGAACTGCGTAGCTGTAATGCTTGCAACAGCATTATACCCGCTTACAAAAGAGGATTTGAAATTGTATTACGTGTCTGCAACAGTAATGCAAAGTGTATCTGGCACAGGCAATACTGGTATCGATGCTTGGGAAAAGGAGTTGGAGAATGGTGGCAATAAAAAAGCCAAAGATTCCCCATATCTTTTTCAGTCTTTAGGGAACATTCAGCAGGCAACCCGTGTAAAGGAAGGGGAAAATTATAATGATGAAGAGAAAAAAGTGATTGCAGAAATGCAGAAACTTTTTTATCCGAACTTTCAGAAATTTCCAATCAGTCCATCGTGCTTCCGTGATGGTGTAAAGGTAGGGCACTGGGCACGTGTTCGTGTAAAGATGCCACTTCGTGCAACACTAAAGCGTGTAAAAGGCGCCTTGAGTATGGGTTCTATAGTGAAATATACCGATAAGCCAACTGACATTTTGTCGGTGGTCGGTAAAAATTATGCCTTGGTGTACGACCTTCGTGTAGATGAACACGCCGGTGATGCAAATTATGCATGGTATGAATTTACCGTAGTCTCTGACAATTTGCGTTTAGGTGCTGCATCTACCGCACTATTGTGTGCGGAAAAAATAATCAAAAAGTTCTACAAGTAAAATGGTAGAACGAATCATAAAAGGCTTGTCCATGTGACAGGTCTTTTTTTTCTTGCAAAATTTGGGTTTTAGGGTATGATTTGGGTATAAGTCATTAGAGGCTATCACCTCTAGAGCTTGCAATCTTGCAGGCAGGCTTTGGGAAGAAAGCCGTAAGGGCCGTAGAACCCACGAAATGAGAGCCCGAGAGGGAAACAAGGTGGTACCGCGAGAAGCTCGTCCTTGTATAACAATTTGTATTGTTGTACGTGGACGAGTTTTTTTTATTAACCCAAATTATTTTATTATGAACACACAAAAAGGAAATCAAGACCCCGAAAGAACTAACGATTCACTAAGTGAATCTACTTCTAACGGGGTAGGTAAATCTACAAACGCAAAAAGGGAAGAGAGTGTATTGGAGTTTTGGAAAGAGAATGACACTTTCAACAAGTCTCTGACAAAGGAGGCTCCAAAGGGAACTTACGTTTTCTACGATGGGCCACCATTTGCCACTGGCTTGCCACACTACGGCCACATACTAGGTAGTACTGCAAAGGATGTAATAGGGCGCTATCAGACAATGCGTGGCTTCCACGTGCCTAGGCGCTGGGGTTGGGATTGTCATGGTCTACCTATCGAGAATATTGTCGAGAAGGAACTAGGCATATCAGGGCGTAAAGCTATCGAGGAATTCGGCGTAGATAAATTCGCCGAGCATGCACGCAGTGCTGTTTTGAAATATGTAGGCGAATGGAAGAAGACGGTGGACCGCATGGGTCGCTGGGTAGACTTCGACAACTCTTACAAGACCATGGACAATAGCTTTATCGAGAGTGTCTGGTGGGCACTGGGGCAGATGAATGATAAAGAACTACTTTACGAGGGTGTGCGTGTATTGGCATACTGTCCACGTTGTGAGACTCCAATAGCCAATAGTGAAATTGCTATGGATAACAGTTATAAAGATATAACTGATATTTCTGTTTATGTAAAGTTCAAAGTTGTTGGGCAGGATCATACATATCTACTAGCTTGGACTACAACACCGTGGACTTTGCCGGGTAACACTGCAATAGCGGTAAATAAAGATATTGATTATGTTTATGTGAAGACTAAAAATAATGGTGGTGGGCACGACCATCTAATAGTGGCAAAGAACCTTTTTGATAAATTGAAAGATAAATTTACAGATCCGGAGATATTGAAGGAAGTGAAGGGGAGTGAATTGGTAGGCATGCAATACGAACCGGTGTTTGATTATTATAAAGATGTGGATATGCCAAACAAGGAAAATATTTGGCGTGTATGGCATGCAGATTTTGTAACAGATGACGCCGGTACAGGTATTGCCCACGAGGCCCCAGCATTTGGTGAGGATGATATGAACCTGGCAAAGGAACACAATATTCCATTTATAAGGCACGTAGAACCGAACGGGTTCTTTACCAAAGAGGTTACCGACTTCCCCGATGTAAAGGCCAAGCCAAAGGAGGACCCACAATCAACCGATGTATTGGTGATAAAATATTTAGCACACAAAGGCTCACTATTTGCAAAGGAAAAGATCGTGCACTCATACCCACACTGCTATCGCTGCGATACGCCACTTCTGTATTACGCATTGCCTTCATGGTTCATAAATGTGCAGAAGGTAAAGGCCGATGCATTGAAGAATGCCGAGGCTATGAATTGGGTCCCAAGCCATCTGAAAGAGGGTAGGTTCAAGCATATTATGGAGGGGGCGCCGGATTGGACAATATCTCGCAATCGATTTTGGGCGAGCCCTTTGCCATTCTGGAAGTCCGAGGGTGGTAAATTGATGATAGTAAACTCTCTTGATGACCTGAAGAGCAAGGTAAAGAGGAGTGGAAACAGGTATTTCATAGTGCGTCATGGTGAAGCACAACACAATGTAGATAATAGAATAAGTTATAAAGACGAGGCAGGCGACTTGCTTACTGACAAGGGCATAGCGCAGGCGGTAGATGTGGCTGATAAATTAAAACACTTTAATGTTACAAAAGTTTTTGCATCACGATTTGCCCGTACAAACCAAACAGCAGAAATAATTGTAGACAGTATCGGTGTAGCAAAAGACAGTATAAAGCACGATGAAAGACTGATAGAGTTGAATCCAGGAGTTTATGATGGCCAAACATGGGAGAAGAGAAATGATTGGGCGTATAATCAACCGAGTTACTATCATGCAGCACCCGAGGGTGGCGAGAGTCATCAGGATGCAAAGAATAGATTTGGAGATTTTATTTACGAATTAGAAAGTAAGTATCAGAATGAAAATATATTGATCGTTACTCATGGTATTGGCCTTGAAGTTTTGCCAGCAGTAGCATTGGCTGCTGATGAGGTAACATCATTCAATATATATAGGGACAACCCACACAACCCATGCACATTGATTGATCTAGATTTCTTTCCACTACCACATAATGCACACTACGAGCTTGATTTACACAGGCCATATATTGACGCGATAAAGTTAGTAGACCATGAGGGTACCGAGTATACTCGTGTTCCTGAAGTTATCGACTGTTGGTTCGAGTCGGGTTCGATGCCTTTTGCCCAGGACCACTATCCATTTGAAAGGCCAAATTGGGAGAAGGAGAACTTCCCAGCAGGGTTCGTGGCTGAATATATTGCCCAGACACGTACATGGTTCTACTACACACATATAATATCGAGCACTTTGTTTGGTCATGCACCATTCCAGAATGTGGTAACCACAGGAACCATACTTGCCGAAGATGGTAGCAAGATGAGTAAGTCAAAGAATAATTATCCAGACCCACAAATACTTTTTGATAAGTATGGGGTAGATGCATTGCGCTTCTACCTTATGTCTTGCCCTGTAATGAAGGGGGAGGATGTAGCCTTTACCGAGAAGACTGTGCAAGAGATATCGAGCAAGATAGTAGGCAGATTGGAAAATGTTACAACATTTTATGAACTTTATAGAGATGTAAAACTAGAAACTAGCAACAAGAACCTAAAACCTAATAATGTTTTGGACAAGTGGATCTTGTCACGTCTTGCTGAGTTGGTTGTGGAAGTAACCGACGGCATGGAGGCATATGATATGGTTCTAGCCACACGACCTTTTGAATTGTTTATTGAAGATTTGTCTACATGGTACCTACGCCGATCACGAGATAGACTGAAGGATGGTGACACTGAAGCCTTGGCTACTTTGTACCACGTACTGAAAACTACAGTTACACTCATAGCACCATTTACACCATTTATAGCCGAGGATATCTGGCAGAGGTTGAAGCTTGGTAATGATGTGGAGAGTGTGCACCTAGCAGACTGGCCCGCAGCAGATGGCGAGGCAGATAAAGTTGTATTGGAAGAGATGCAAGAAGTGCGCGACATAGTAACAGTAGGTTTGCAAATGAGACAGAAAGCGGGTATCAAAGTTCGCCAGCCACTTTCAAAAATAATTGTTACAAAATCAAATCTTACTTCTGAATACAAAGAAATATTGAAAGATGAATTGAATGTAAAGGATGTAGTAGTGGGTGATGAACTAGGTTTGGATACCGAGATAACTCCTGATCTAAAGCGCGAGGGTGATTATCGCGAGCTTGTTCGTGCTGTCCAAGATGGCAGGAAGAACATGGGTCTAATACCTGCCGATGTGGTGATTGTAACTATATCTGTAAATGCACAAGATTTAGTAGAAGAATTTATAACCGAGTTCAAAAAGACAGTGGGTGCAGGTGCTGTAAACTTTGCCGATAATGATGGAGACGAGGTAAAGGTAGGGGATATGAAGGTTAATATAAAGATTGAAAAATAATGCTAGAAGAAAAATCATATGGAATAATATTGGTCCTTCGTAAAGAGAATGAAGAGGACCGTTATTTGATATTGAAGCAAAATACAAATACACAACACTGGAGCTATCCAAAAGGTCACGCTGAGGGTGATGAAGGGAAGAAAGAAACTGCACTTCGTGAATTAGAAGAGGAGACAGGTATTACAGATATAAAGTTTGCGAACCTACCAAGCTTGTTCGAGAATTATCAGCATGAGAAAGATGGAAAGGTTTACAATAAAACAAATGAGTTTTTTATCGCGTTTACTGATAGTGACAAAGTAACAATTCAAGCAGAGGAAGTTTTGGAATATAAATGGGCTACATATGATGAAGCCATGCAGACTTTTACATATGAAGAGCCAAAGAAACTTTTGAAAAATGTTCGTGAATATCTGGACCCAAATGGTTTAGGTAAAGATCTGGGTGTATTAAATGAATTTAATTTAACCGAATCTGATATAAAAAACTTTAAGTATCGTTATGTTGCTCGTGCCGTGGTTGTAACACCAGAAGGTAATATAGTCCTTGTAAATACTACAAAGTGGGGAACTTATATTATTCCAGGTGGTGGTATAGAAGATATGGAGACAATACTCGAAGCTACTATTCGTGAAGTAAAAGAGGAAACAGGTTATGATGCTGAAGTTATAAGACCTTTGGGCAATTTGTCTGTATACATACCGGAAAATGATTCACATAAAGGGCGTATATCGAAAACTTTTACATATCTTATGCGTGCAGTAGGTGAAAAGGGGGAGACGATGTATACCGAAGATGAGTTATCTTTTGATTATGCTGTCAGCTCGCACCCGTACGATGAAGCATATGAATTATTATTGAAAGATGCAAAGAAGTTGGGGTTAAACAGTCATGCAAATAGGTCGCTCGTATTCTTTGAAGAAGCAAAGAAGTACTTAGAAAATGGAAAATAAAAAGCAAAAAATTGTAATGTTTGATTTTGATGGAGTGTTGGTTAACACTTGTGAATTTTGGTATAAGATACACAAGGATAAAAATGAAGGCCTAACATGGGAAAGGTTTTCTTCTATGAGTAATGGTAACTTTATTGAGACACAAAATGAGATGATGGAAAAGAATGAATATGTTTGGCCTATAGGTTCAGAGGCTCATTATATAGAAGCATTAAATTCGGTCTTTTCTATCGAAGACATCCTTCATGATTGCGTGTTAAATCTATCAAATAATTATATTGTTGTAATTGTTTCTTCAGCTTCAAATAAAGTGATATCAGGTTTTTTAGAAAAGGAAAATTTACGTGAATGCTTCTCAGATGTTTTTGGGTATGAGTTTCATTACAAGAAAACAGAAAAGATAAAACATTTACTGGATAAATATAATCTGAGCCCAAAGGATGCTGTATTTATTACTGACACATTAGGTGATGTGGTAGAGGCAACGGAATGCGGTGTCAGGTCTATAGCTATTACATGGGGTTTACACAAGGCAGATACTTTTAAGAGGGGTAACCCAGAGTTGATTTTAGATGACCCAACAAAACTTCAAGAAGAAATAGAAAAAATGCTTCCGTAAATACGGAAGCATTTTGAATTTACATCCAGCTCCTTAGGCGCTGAATAGGGATGAAAATCATCTTAGGTCTTGAAAGGCCCAGCCACGGTTAATTGTGGATTCATTGAATTTTTTTCTTTCCATCTCCTCTTTTTCTTTACATTTTTGCTCATAGCGCAATTTGTACTTTGGAGAGAAAAAGCAAAGAATCTTGGTTGGTATATCTTTTATATACCACAAGATGAATACAATTAGTAATAGAAGGGCAAATAGAAATAGCCCAAGTAAACCAGCGATGTTGTTGATGATGTTTTTCATATGTTTTTATTTAGTTGTGAATGTGCAATTGTTTACCCTAATTAAAAAGGCCAGCCATTTGAGGGCTGGTGTTTAAGATCAAACAATAGGAGATATTTAAACGCAAAAACCAGCCATCAAATTGTATGCTGGCGGTACCGGAGAACTATTAACTATTTTTGCGTAAATATTCATTACCTATATAATATAGCAATCCCAGTAACCATTGTCAAATAAGGGTTTTGCCAGCTGTGATATAATATTTATATGAAAATCAAGAAATTAGGGCATTGTTGTTTTGTGGTAGATGTAAATGGCAAAAGGGTAATGACTGACCCTGGGTCATATTCGTATTTACAAAATGAAGAAAAAGGTGTTGATTTGATCGTTATAACTCACGAGCATCCAGACCACCTTCATATTGAATCTTTGAAAAAAGTTTTAGAAAATAATCCAAATATAAAGATAGTTACAAATAGCTCGGTTGGTAAATTACTAGCAGATGCAGGTATTACGTTTGAGTTATTAGAAGAAGGGGGTAGTGGTGAATATGATGGAGTTCATCTAGAAGCCCATGGAAAGATCCATGAGGAAATATATAAGGAGTTTGGCCGGGTACAAAATACTGGGTATTTTATAGGGCATGATTTATTCTATCCAGGGGACGCTTTTACAAATCCAGGTAAACCTGTAAGTGTACTAGCTTTACCTGTTGCTGGGCCTTGGATGAAAATAAAGAGCGCTATAGATTACGCACTGGAGTTAAAGCCACGAATTTGCTTCCCCATACACGACGGAATGATAGAGATTGATAAGCCGGGTCCAATATATATGCTACCAACAAAAATTCTAACAGAAAATAATATTGAGTTTAAAAAGTTAGAAATAGGTAAAGAGGAAGAATTGTAATTAAATGGCTCAGCATCATATACATCATACAGAGGGTATAGTGATCGGCTCGCGCAACAGGGGCGAGGCGAATAAATTATTTACCATTTATACACTCGAGCATGGATTGGTATATGCCATGGCGCAGGGGATACGACTTCATAAATCTAAACTTCGTTATTCAATGCAGGAGTTGTCGTACGTAAGTTTGGATCTGGTGCACGGCAGGGATATCTGGCGAGTAACTTCAGCTACTCACATAAATTCATTTGCATACGCGCGCAAGGATATGAAGTCTATCGCCCTTATGATGCGTGTTTGTAAATTGCTAGAGAGGCTCTGTGCAGGTGAAGAGGGTAACAAGGAAATATTCTACGATGTTGTGCAGACTTTTACTACACTCGATACTGAGAATCCTGATCCACAAATGCGTGACGCCCTGGAACTGCAATTAGTATTGCGCATATTACACAGGCTAGGTTATATAGGTGAAAGCGAGGATATTGAACATTGCCTGGGTGAGAACTCGGTTCCCGAAGATGTCATGAAAGTCCTCAACAGCAAGAAGCCAATAATATTGGCTATCAATAAGGCTTTACGTGAAAGTCAGCTGTAAAATAGGTAGCCTTATGTGTTATAATATAGCCCATGGCAGAATCTAAGAACCCACTGCATAGAATCGAAGATATAAAGCGTAAACTCTACGAAAGAGGCTTTTCTTCCGAGTTGCACCACAAGGAGGGTGTATTGCATGCGGTACCTCATGATGTACCAAATACTTGGGAGGGGGCCGAAGGTAATACACTAAAAAGCACTCATGTATCTATTGCAAAGAAGTTCTTCATCGGGGCGGTACTGTTCTTCATCGGGGCGATATTCTTCGGTGTATATATGTATATGAGCGGGACTCGCACAGTGTCCAGTGACAATATCGAGATCAATATATTAGGTAATGCCTTTACCGAAGGTGGCGAGGAGTTGCCACTACAGATAGAGATAATCAATCACAACAATGCCGCACTCGAACTTGCAAATATGGTTATCGAATATCCAAAAGGTGCTTCGACCTCGGCTGTGGAAACACCTGACTCACTAATACGTCTACCAAAAGAAAATATTGGAACTATCCCCGCAGGTGGCAGGGTGGAGAAGGCGAAGAAGGTCACATTGTATGGCGACCAGAACACGGTCCGCAATGTAAAGGTTATCCTGGAGTACCACCCAGCTGGCTCGAATGCAATATTTACAAAAGAAAAGATTTATCCAGTTACTATTAACTCTTCACCGATTACACTATCTGTTGATGGTCCAATACAGACAACTTCCGGACAGGAGATCACCCTGAATATTACAGCCACATTAAATACTACATTACCAGAGGGCGACACCATGTTGTCAGTAGCATATCCAAATGGATTCAAATTTACTAATGCAGTGCCACAGCCAGTGTTCGGAAGTTCAGTGTGGAACCTAAATGCTCTTGCAGTAGGCAAGCCTATATCTATTGCCATAAAGGGTACTATGAATGGCCAGAACGGTGACGAGCAAGCCTTTCATATATATGTAGGTACTACAAAAGGCATGAACAAATCCGTTGTCGATGTTGTTTACAATTCACTACTACACACTGTGTCACTACAGAAGCCTTTCTTGCAGGCAACGATACTTCTCGACGGGGCGAACCTGGATACTTATTCTACATCGGGCGGGCGTATGATACGTGGACAAGTATTGTGGGCCAACAATTTGCAATCAACCATTTTAGATGGCGAAGTGAGTGTTACATTTAGTGGTAATATTTTTGATAAGGAGTCTGTGGTACCTGAAGAAGGCTTCTATGACTCTGTAAATAATCGTATTGTATGGAATAGGAATACTACTCCAGAATTTGCGACGCTAGCACCAGGGGCAACAGGGTATCTTAATTTTGAATTCACCCCTGCATCTGTTATAGGTTCGAACCAGACTATTCGTGATCCCCAAGTAGTGCTCGATGTTAGTATCAAAGGGCGCGAATCTACATCGGGATCAACAATATCTGAAATCAACAATTTCGCAAAGAAGATAGTCCGCCTTGCATCAGACTTTCAGCTAGTAGCACGTGCAAATTATGCAAGTGGGGAACTGCCTCCAAAAGCCGAGAAGGATACCGTATACACTATATACTGGACACTATCGAACTCTATCAACCCTGTATCACAGGCCGAGGCCAGGGCAGAACTGCCTGTGTATATGGACTGGGTGGGTATGGCCAATGGTAGCAAAGAGGCCGTAACATATGATAAACTAACTCGTCAGATAGTATGGAATATAGGTACAGTCAGGCAGAACACTGGGTTCGGGTCCAACAACAGGGAAGCCGCTTTTAATATAAAGCTTCGCCCATCTGTATCCCAAGTAGGTAGCGTGCCAAATATTATAAAAGAGGTCACTCTGACTGGTATTGACTCGTTCTCCAACAGTGGACTACGATCTGTAAAGCAGTCACTTAGTACCAGACTGGAAAATGATTCCAATTTCCAAAACGGCGATGAAAAGGTAATAAGATAATTATAGTTAATAATTTAAATAAATATGGAAGACACAGATAATAACAAAATGGAGAAGCTAACATCGCTTGCAAAGCGTCGCGGATTCATATACCAGGGGTCCGAAGTGTATGGTGGGCTTGCTGGTACTTTTGACTATGGGCCACTGGGTGTTGCATTAAAGAATAATATAAAGAACTCTTGGTGGAAGAAGTTCGTAGATTCGCGCGACGATATGTATGGGGTGGATGCAGCGATACTTATGAATGCAAAAGTGTGGCAGTCTACTGGCCATGTCGAAAACTTTTCTGACCCGATGGTGGAATGTACTGAATGCAAGAAGCGTTTCCGTGCAGACCAGATAGACACTAGCGCCGGCTGTCCTGAATGCGGAAGTAAATTAGGCGAGGAGAAGAATTTCAATATGATGTTCTCTACCCAGATAGGTGCTGTAGCCGACTCTGCATCGACAGTATATTTGCGTCCAGAAACAGCCCAGGGTATGTTCGTGAATTTCAAGAATGTGATGGACTCTATACACCCAAAGTTACCATTTGGACTCGCACAGATCGGTAAAGCATTTCGCAACGAGATCACTCCACGTGACTTTATCTTTCGTGTTCGTGAACTCGAGCAGATGGAGATAGAGTATTTCCTAAAGCCTGAAGAGTGGAAGAAATATTTCGAATATTTCCGAGCCGAGATGCTGTCTTGGATGGAGTCTATCGGTATCGACATGAACCATGTTCATGAGCTGGAAGTAGGTGATGGTGATCGCGCTCATTATTCTGACCGCACTATCGACTTTGAGTTCGACTTTCCATTTGGTAGGAAGGAACTGTATGGTTTGGCTTATCGTTCCGACTTTGACCTGGCTCGCCATTCAAAGGGTAGTGGGCAGGACCTAACATATTTCGACGAAGAAAGTGGCGAAAGGTTCACTCCGCATGTTATCGAGCCTTCATTTGGACTCGAGCGTACAGTTCTGGCACTTCTAACAAGTGCTTATAAAGAGGATGCAAAAGGTGACGAAGTTCGACCATATTTAGCATTTGAACCAAGCATGGCCCCTGTGATATGTGCAGTGTCACCGTTGCTAAAGAACAAGCAAGAGTTGCGTGATTATGCACACAAAGTATACCGAACTCTCAAAGATGAATTCGGCCGTGTAATGTGGGATGACAATGGCAACATAGGCAAGAGGTATCGCAGACAAGACGAGATAGGTACACCATTCTGCATCGTTATAGACTTCGACACACTAGGCGAGAACCCAGACTTGATCGATACAGTTACAATCCGTGACCGTGATACCGGTGCCCAAGAACGCATCGCAGTATCTGAACTCGTAGAACATATAAAAGAGAAGTTAAACTAATATAAATTAAATATGCAAAAGCCAAAGAAGACAACATTGAATAATGGGTTGCGGGTAGTGACTGTGCCTATGAAGGATAACCCGACTGTGACAGTACTTGTATTGGTAGGTACAGGTAGCGACTATGAGGACAAGAGCGTAGGTGGTATATCGCACTTCCTAGAGCATATGTGCTTCAAGGGAACTAGCAAGAGGCCTACACCACAGAGTATCTCGCACGAGCTAGATTCACTAGGCTCTGTATACAATGCATTTACTGACCACGAGATGACAGGCTACTATGCAAAGGCTGATAGTAAACATTTCAAAAAGATTTTTGAAATCATTTCCGATATTTATCTAAACTCGACATTTCCACAAAGTGAAATCGACAAGGAGAAGGGTGTAATAGTAGAGGAGATCAATATGTACGAGGATATGCCACACCGCCATGTACATGACTTGTTCGACGAGCTTCTGTATGGTGACCAGCCAGCAGGGCGCAATATTGCCGGTACTCGCGAGATAGTGAAGAGCCTAAATAGGGAAGACTTTGTAAAGTATAAGAACACACATTATGTATCAGGCGCCACCACTATATTTGTAGTGGGTAATGTGAAGGAGATGGATGTAAAGAATGAGGTTAAAAAATATTTTAAAGATATACCAACAAAGAAACAATCAAAGAAGGTGAAGACTAAGGAGGCCCAAACAAAGCCAGAAGTATTGATCAAGCATAAAGTTACCGACCAGACACACTTTGTTCTGGGTGTTCGAAGCTTTGATATATTTGATAAACGCAATACAACGCTCGGAGTACTCGGTGCAGTACTTGGCGCGGGCATGAGCTCACGATTATTTATCAAGCTACGCGAGGAGATGGGTGTCGCGTATTATGTAAATGCTTACAATGACACAAGCCTTGATCATGGAGTGTTCAAGATATCGGCTGGAGTTTCCAATGATAGGGTAGAGGAAGTATTGAAAGAAATATTAAAAGAGTGTAATAGGCTGTGTACCGAGGATGTATCAAAGAAGGAGCTCGACAAAGTAAAGTCACTGATAATAGGTAATACGAAGCTCGCCCTGGAAGCTACCGATGACATAGCCACATATTTCGGCCGTCAGGAGATACTGAAAGGCGAGATGAAGACAATAGAGGAAAGGGCAAAGATGGTAAATGCTGTCACAGCGAAAGATATAAAGAAATTGGCCAAGACAATCTTTACCGAAAAGGCTTTAAACCTAACATTGATAGGCCCTTTTAAGGATAAAGCCAAATTTACCAAATTGCTGACATTCTAGGATATTGTGGTATTATCTAGGTATATGTCAGACAATAATAGAAATGTATCAATAAATATATCAACAAGCACACTGTTTAAGATAGTGCTTATTGGTGTGCTCATATTAGCAATAGTAAAGTTACGTTCGTTAGTATTGGTTATATTAACAGCTATCGTTGTTGCTTCTTTTATCACATCGGCTGTTGATAAAATGAAGAAATATATTAAAAACAGAACATTATCTGTCTTCTTGATATACCTAGTATCATTTGGTATTGTCGCAGGATTATTCTCAGTCTTCATACCAGTCTTTATAGAGGAAATGTCCACATTGGTAGCACAATTAGGGAATTATATCCCAAAGACAAGTATATTTTCTACCTTTGAGCCAGACACAACTAGCGCCGCAAAAGATGTAGTAGAAAGTTTGTCCGGCAAGGGGTCACTAAAAGATGTAATCCAAAGTACCCAAGGCTTAATGCAGAGCATCTCGGGTGGGTTCTTCAATGTGTTCGGAACAGCCTTTGGGGGAGTCCTCAATATGGTTTTGATAGTTATTATATCTTTTTATTTATCAATAAAAGAAAAAGGCATCGAGGGGTTCTTGCGCATCATTACACCTGCATCACACGAAGAGTATGTAATAGGTTTGTGGCAAAGAACCGAGAGGAAGATTGGTTTGTGGATCCAAGGCCAGATGTTATTGGGTTTGATAATAGGTACGCTTACATATCTAGGGCTAACTATATTGGGTGTAAAGTATGCTTTCGTATTAGCACTTATAACTGCATTTACCGAATTGATACCTTTTGGACTTCTGATCGCTATTGTTCCAGCTGTTATGTTTAGTTATCTAGATGGGGGTATTACACTATCACTTATGACATTTGGCTTGTATATGATATTGCATCAATTTGAAACATATCTAATCCAACCACTAATTGTAAAGAAGGTTACAGGGGTCCCACCACTTGTGGTTATATTATCTGTTTTAATAGGTTACGAATTGGCCGGATTCTGGGGTATTATATTGGCTATGCCTGTAGCCGTATTCCTATTAGAATTTGTGGACGACCTAGAGAAGAAGAAGATATTGTCCCGAACGAATTAGTATGAACAATAAAGTATTTTATATTACGACAACATTACCATACGTAAATGCACCATTGCACATGGGGCACGCTCTTGAGTTCGTGCGTGTAGACACCATAGCCCGCTACAAGAAGCTGGTAGGGTACGATGTGTATTTCAACACTGGTACCGACGAGCATGGAGTAAAAATATTTGAGAAAGCACAAGAGAATAATCTAACAGCTCAAGAGTTCGTAGACCAAGGCTTCGCTACTTTCAAAGAACAGTTGGTAATGTTCGGCGTTACCGATGATGTACACTTTATCCGCACTACAGACAAGCATCATGAAAAGGCCGCCCAGGAATTGTGGAAGAGGGTACAAGAAAATGGCTATATCTACAAGAAGAACTATGAGGCTAAATATTGTGTTGGTTGCGAGAGCGAGAAGACTGATTCAGAATTGAATGATGACGGCGAATGTCCCGACCACCCAGGCCGACCACTTGAGACAATAAATGAAGAGAACTATTTCTTTAAATATTCTGCATTTACCGACAAGCTCCTAGACTTTTATGCAAAGAATCCAAATTTTGTAATACCCGAATTCCGATATAACGAGATGAAGAGTTTCGTATCTGGAGGACTCCAAGACTTTTCTATATCACGTATCAAATCAAAGATGCCTTGGGGTATACCTGTGCCAGGCGACGACACTCAGGTGATGTACGTATGGTTCGATGCATTGACCAACTATATATCTACACTGGGCTGGCCCGACGAGGCAAGTGACTTCGATAAATACTGGGTCAATGGTAACCCTACACAGTACTGTGGCAAGGATAATACCCGATTCCAGAGCGCAATGTGGCAAGCCATGCTCATGGCAGCAGGGGTACCAAATAGTCACCAGATAGTGGTAAACGGCTTCATAACAGCCGATGGGGGCCTGAAGATGAGTAAGACTCTGGGTAATGTTGTAGACCCGCGTGATGTAGTGGCCGAATATGGAACTGATGCATTGCGCTACTTCCTACTGCGAGAAATCAGTAATTTCGAGGACAGCCCGTTTACTATTGAAAGATTCAAAGATGCGTATAATTCGGGTCTGGCCAATGGTATTGGTAACTTATCTTCACGCTTGTTGAACTTGTCTGAGAAATATTTAGACAAGGTAGAAATATCAGAACTGAATGAGGATTTAATATACAAAGAATTCTTCAATCATTTGGATAATTTCCAAATCAATAAAGCTATGGATATGGTGTGGGTAAAGATAGGGGATTTGGACAAGAAGATCCAAGAGACAGAACCATTTAAGGTGATAAAAGTAGATCCTGATCGAGGTAAAGGTTTGATACACGAGATGGTAGTAGAGCTATATTCTATTGCTCGTATGCTCGCACCGATCATGCCAGAAACAAGCCATAAACTTATGGAATATATTGTAGATAACAAAAAGCCAACTGAGCCACTATTTTTAAGAAAAGATTAATATGAATTTTAAATACATAGACATACATTCACATACAAACTTCAAAGCCTTTGATGAGGATAGGGACGAAGTGATAAAGAGGGCACTTGATGCGGGCGTTATGGTTATCAATGTGGGTACACAGATCGATACTTCACGCAAAGCGGTAGAGATGGCACATCAATACGATGGCGTGTATGCGATCATAGGGCTACACCCAATACACACAGGCGCATCGTATCACGATACGAAGGAGCTAGGTGAAGAGGGTAAGGCGTTCACTTCTCGTGGTGAAGTTTTCGACTACGAAGCTTACAAAGAACTATTAAAAGACCCAAAGGTGGTAGCAATAGGTGAGTGTGGGCTCGACTATTATCGTTGCACAGAAGAAACAATTGCAAAGCAGAAGGAGGCTTTTATAATGCAGATAGAATTGGCCAATGAATTCAACAAGCCACTGATGCTACATATTCGCAATAATCCAGAAGACAACTCTCGCAATGCATATGCCGACGCATTGGCAATACTAAAGGAGTACGCAAAGGTAAAGGGTGATGTGCATTTCTTTGCAGGTACACTTGTGGATGCGAAAGCCTTCAATGATTTTGGCTTTACACTTTCATTTACCGGAGTGGTAACATTTACCCATGATTATGATGAAGTAGTACGCCAGACACCATTGGATATGATAATGTCGGAAACCGATTCACCATATATCACCCCTGTACCATACCGAGGCAAGCGCAATGAGCCTGTGTATGTTATAGAAGTGGTGAAAAAGATAGCTGAAATAAAGGGCCTATCCGAGGCCGAGGTAGCCGAGGCCCTAATGGCCAATGCTAAGAGGGTTTTTGACATATAGGCACTTTTTTGGTAATATAACCCCACATCTCGTTTGTCTTGGCTCTGAATCCAAGACACTTTGGTCCGTAGCGGGGTGGTATTATTAAATTAAAATTAAACGTATTTCTATGGAAAAAGAAGCAAAAATGACCGTATATGAAGTCGGATACCTTTTGGTACCAACTATCGCGGAAGAAAATGTAGGTGGTGAAGTTACAAACTTGAAGGATATGCTAGCTTCAAATGGGGCACAATTCATCTCTGATGAGTTCCCAAAGATGATGGAGCTTGCGTACCAGATGTCACGTGACATTGCCAACAAGAAGAACAAGTTTACTACAGGCTACTTTGGCTGGGTAAAGTTCGAACTTCCAACCGAGAACGCTTTGACTGTAAAAGGCAATCTTGATCGAAATGAGTCTATTATAAGATACCTTATGATAAAGACAGTTCGTGAGAGTACAATGTCTACAAAGCGTACTTATACAAAGGATGCTACAAAGCGCCGTACTACACCAAGTGCAGATGCAGCCCCAGTAGAGCCAATGAATGAAGAAGTTATAGACAAGGAAATAGACGCTCTTGTGTTAGAATAAAGTTATTAGTCACCTAATTAACTAAATATATGTATCTAAACAAAGCATTGATAATAGGGAACCTGACTCGTGATCCAGAGCTAAAGACTCTCCCTTCAGGTATAAAGGTGTGTAGTTTCTCAGTAGCAACGAACCGTGTTTGGAAGGACCAAAACGGTGCTCGTCAAGAAGCTGCTGATTATCACAATGTAGTCGTATTCGGTCGCCAAGCCGAGACAGTTGCCCAGTATATGAAGAAGGGTAGCAACCTATTGGTAGAGGGCCGTATGCAGACACGTAGTTGGGATGATCAAGCTACAGGTACAAAGAAGTATCGTACAGAAGTAGTTGCAGATCGTGTACAGTTTGGTAACGCAGGTGGTGCAGGGGGAACACAGGGTTCTGCCCCAAAGCAGTCAGCTCCACAAGGAGAAAGTGAAGACAGTAATCTCGACACTATCGACTACCCACAAGACGACATCACTTCCGAGGACATTCCGTTCTAAACAATTAAAAGTTAAATTATAAAATTATGAAACAAGATTATTTCTCTTCAAACAATATAAAGCATATTGACTACAAGGATACAGAACTACTTCGCCGTTTCCTTGCCCCAAACGCTCGTATGATGGCACGCCGCCGTACAAACGTTACAGCAAAGAACCAGCGCAAGCTATCTGAAGCTATCAAGCGCGCCCGCTTTATGGGCCTACTCCCATTCGTAGCAAAATAAGCTAAAATAAAAATCCCCACATTGTGGGGATTTTTATTTTGTATTTTATTCAGTTACTCTTTCTACGTAGTCGCCAGTTTCGGTGTTGATACGGATCTTGTCACCAGTGTTTAGGAAGAAGGGGACATTTATATTGATACCATTCTCCAATACTACTACCTTGCCTCCGCCATTGGCTGTGTTGCCTTTTATAGATGGGGGAGCCTCCTTTATGATAAACTCCATCTTTACTGGCAATTTGATGCTGATTATCTGATCCTCACCATCATTGTCCCAGACAAGAGCTGTAACATTTTCATTTGGCTTTAGGAATTTTGTAGATGTACCTAACACAGCTTCAGATAATTGGAAGCGGTCCTTTGGGTTTGTAGGGTCGCAGAACCAGTATTCACCCTTGTTCGCAAATAGGAACTTGACCTCCTTTTTGTTTACATCTGCTTCGTGGGCTTTGTCGGAAGCATGGAAGGTAGTGTTCACTGTACGACCAGTAATAAGACTCTTCAGCTTTACCTGGTTCTGAGGCTTCCTCTGCTGAGTGCGGGCTACATGACTCTCGAGCACTTCACAAGGCTCATCCTCGTATATAATAATCTTCTTTTCTTTGATTTCTGAATATTCTAACATAGGCTTTTTATAACAAATTTATAATATAAAAACAAGTAAAATAAAAGTATTACATAGTCTCTTTGTAGGGGGTTTTGCGAGCGACTGGCGAGCAAACTTCAGGATTTTTTAAGCTTCAAAAAATCCGTACCCGGAAAAGAGAGCTATGTAATACTTTTTTAATAACTATTCTCCACTACTTACTACCTGGATCTCGCCAAAGCGAGAGCGGACTTCCTTTAGGATACTGTCAGCAACTTTCTTATTTTCCTTTAGCCATGTGCGTGTAGCGTCATAGCCACGACCCATAGATACTTTGTTACCTTCTTTGTCTTTCATAGAGTATGAAGCACCAGACTTTTCTATTATGCCTAGCTTCTCACCGAGTGCCATGATCTCACCCTCGCGTGAGATACCCTCACCATACAGTATATCGAACTCTGTTTGCTTGAATGGGGCAGCGACTTTATTCTTTACCACCTTTACACGTGTACGGCTACCTACAACCTCTTCACCCTTCTTTATCTGGGCGATACGGCGGATGTCTAGGCGAATAGATGTATAGAACTTCAAAGCCTTACCACCCGGAGTAGTCTCTGGATTACCAAACATGATACCGATCTGCATACGGATCTGGTTGATAAATATCACAACAGTGTTTGAACGGGCTACAATGGCAGTCAATTTGCGGAGTGCTTGTGACATAAGACGAGCTTGCTTACCCACATGGCTCTGACCCATATCACCCTCGATCTCATCTTTTGGAGTCAACGCTGCTACAGAGTCGATAACAATAACGTCTATCTTGCCAGAACGAACCAGACTCTCTGTAATCTCTAGGCCTTGTTCACCAGTGTCTGGCTGTGATATTAGAAGTTCTTTTATATTTACACCCAACTTCTTTGCATACTCTGGGTCCATTGCATGTTCAGCATCTATATATGCACATACGCCACCCTTTTTCTGAGCTTCGGCTACTATATGTAGGGCTAGGGTTGTCTTACCAGATGACTCTGGGCCAAATATCTCGATCATTCTTCCGCGTGGTACACCACCTACACCAAGAGCCATGTCTAGACCAATAGATCCAGTAGGGATCACGTCTATATCTACCTTTGGAGCGTCACCCATCTTCATGATCGCACCTTCACCGAACTTTGTCTGGATAGAACGGATTGTATCTTCTATCGCTCCGCCCATCTCCTTTGGGGCCTTTTTTGCTTTCTTTTGCATATATTATTTAAAATTAATTTATAAATTTGTATTTGTTACTTGGTATGCGACTGATTTGTTGTTGGCTGTGTACACTTGCATCGTCTTTTCTTTCATCTTTCCGAATTGGTCTGTAGCGGTGAGTGTAATAATGGAGAATCCAGAGGGGAGAGCAACACTATCTGTAAATGACCCATCTTTGTCTATGTATATCTCTCGGCCATTGATAGCAAAGTGCACAGCATTCTTTGCAAAGCCCGATATCTGGGACACACCAGTGTTCTCTGTATAATTGTTTATATTTGCTTTTATGTTCACACCGTAGAATATCTCGCGCATCTGTACAAAACTATAAACACTGATAGTAACAAACAGGAATACTGACAAAGATGCCCGTACCCAGAATGCTATATTTTTGTTGTTTATACTTTTTTTCATAATATTTATTCCATAGGGGCTGTGTGATCCATAGACTTTTCTAATACATCACGAGGCTTGGATCCGTTACCAGGGCCCACAACTCCACGCTCTTCGAGCATGTCGATCAATTTTGCAGCACGAGCGTATCCAACACCTAGCTTGCGTTGTAGGAATGATGTACTTGCTTTGCCAGAGTCTATAACTGTCATGCGGGCGTCTTCATACAAGTCATCGTCGGCGTTGTCATCCATACTTGCGTTAAATAGGTTATTGCCACCTTCTATATTGCCGGAAAGTTCTATCTCATCTGGAAGCTCGTCTTGATAAGCCCTCCTTAGATATTGTACCACTTTTTTCACTTCTTCTTCAGAGATAAAGGCACTCTGTAGGCGCTCTGGCTGACTCATCTCACCTGAGGCATATAGCATGTCTCCGGCACCTAGCAACTTCTCTGCACCAGCAGCGTCCAATATAGTACGTGAGTCGATCTGTGATGACACCTGTAGGGCAACACGAGTAGGGACATTGGCCTTGATAAGCCCTGTAATAACGTTTACAGAAGGGCGCTGTGTGGAAAGTATAAGGTGTATACCCACAGCACGGGACATCTGAGCTAGGCGTACGATAGCACTCTCAAGCTCTCTTGGGTATGACTGCATTATGTCGGCCAACTCATCGATAATGATCACGATATATGGCATACGCTCGGCGTTATCTTCAGCCTTCTTCTTTGGTAGTACTGTATTGTGGTAACTCTCAATATCACGCACAGCCTCACTCTCCAGGATGTCATAACGGCGATCCATCTCTTTTGCTGCCCATTTGAGCGCTAGGATACATTTCTTTGCATCAGTGATAACAGG
Source organism: uncultured Candidatus Saccharibacteria bacterium (assembly GCA_964544225.1). Lineage (GTDB taxonomy): Bacteria > Patescibacteriota > Minisyncoccia > Phycocordibacterales > UBA9973 > UBA8515. Next base: position 318,173 of record CAZIZK010000001.1, read on the forward strand.
GGTTAGCAGGTGGGGGATCTTGTTATATAGGGTCAACTCTACACGCTTTGGGTCCACCATGATCATGCGCATATCCTCAGGACCATTGCGGTAAAGGAGTGATGTGATGACTGAATGGATAGTTACAGACTTACCAGAACCTGTCGCACCAGCGATCAATGCATGAGGCATCTTTGCCAGGTTACCGAAATACGCACGTCCAGATAGGCCCTTACCTAGGGCTACTGTTAGAGGCTTGCCTGCATTTTGGAATTTCTCATCAGACAGTAGTGTTGCAAGGCCGACTGTAGACTTGACCTTGTTCGGGATCTCGATACCTACAAGAGACTTGCCAGGGATAGGGGCTTCGATACGGATAGGGTGTGCAGCGAGCGCCAGCGCCAGGTCGTTCTGTAGGCCTACTATACGTGATAGCTTCATACCTTGGGCAGGCTTCAGTGCGTAGCGAGTAACAGTAGGGCCGATAGTTACCTCGTCCATCTCTACTTGGATACCAAAGTTCGCAAGAGTGCGCTGGATGATGTTCATGTTGGCTTTGATATCACCAACATTTGGCTTGCCTTTGTCGCGTTCAAGGAGTGTAAGTGGGGGAGGGACATATGCACCTGCCACCTTTCTCTTCTTTGGAACAAAGTCTTCGTCAAAATTTTCTTCAGGTATCTCGTCTGTTGTTTCGATCTGCTTTACCTCTTCTTTTGGCTCCTCTTTTATTTCTTCATCTTCGTAATTGTATTCATCATAAGACTCTTCTTTTTTACTAAAGAGTGACAAGTTCAACTTTTGAGTAAAGAAACTTTTTACACTATTCCATACACCTATTAGGTTCGGCTTGTTGTCGAACAGTACAATGAGTGAGATTATAAGTATCGCACCTAGGAAAAGCAGGCTCGCGTATATACCAAATAGTTTTATAAAAGGCCAAGCGAACAAGCTACCTAGGTACCCACCCATCGCGATATTTTCTGAAGGTCCAGTTCCATTCATTGCAATATCCATAATCGCAAGTGATGATAACAATACTAATGCACCGGTGACAGCGTGCAGGCGAGCAACCTGTGGTTTGCCTTTACGCATAAATGATACACCTACAACACCCAGAAGTACCGGTAGGAAGTAGTACCCCACACCAAAGAATGAATTAAATATCTTGGAAAAGAATGTTCCAGCTACGCCCGCAGATTGGAAGAACGACATAACAATAAATACTCCCAATACAAAGAAGCTAACACCGATAATACTGTGCCTAGTTTCTTCTTTTAGTTCTACTTTTACTTTACCTTTTTTATTAACAGACTTCTTGTTTTTACGAGGGGACTTTTTAACGTCCTCTTCGTCGAAATCTTCCTCTTCTTCAACAACTTTTTTTGCCATAATATTTGATAATTATATCACGAATACCTGTGAATAAGTAAGAAAAAAGTATTGTGGAATAATATGTTTCTGAAGAAAATCATTATTTTAAAAAGGTCTTTTTTCATTGCTTGCATTATGTCCTATGTCCGTTATATAATGGTCAGGCAATTTACTAAAATATACTCAAAGACATAAAATGAATTACGAAAAAGACATACAAAATCAAACAGACAACAAGGCCCAGAATCAAATGGACAACCATAAAGGACCCTTGTTTTACAGTGCTTTTTCACAATTCGCTACCAAAAAGACACAGAAGCTAGTCACAGCCTTGTACATGGTTACTGACTGCATGGAGGCCGACGAGGCGCTAAAGTCAAAGATGCGATCATTGGGCGTTGCCTTGTTATCAGACATACATGACCTAGCCCAGCTACGTGCATCGGACAAGCATTTTACAACAGCTTCATGCGTGTCTCGTATAAACGAAATAATCTCTTTTGTAGAGATAGCTTTCATCATCGGATTCGTGTCAGAAATGAATACTAATATACTGAAGAATGAGTTCAATATATTGCGTTCCGAATTGCTGAAATTCCAGGAGAAGAACCAGACAAATGGTCCAGGTAACCCAGCCTTTGCAAGTAGCCCTGTAACCCACTTTTCTATCAATAGGGAGTCACTGTCAGTACCACTACCAACATACGAAGAGCCACAATCTTTACCAAAGCCTTTTTGGTCCAATGAATTAAACAATGTCCCTGATATAGCTGAAGAACCTAAAGGACAAATAAAAGACAATAAGGAGCATATGTCCTTTACAAAAAAGCTTGAGATGTTGTCTTTTAAATCTAAAATGAACTCTGTATCTAATGATACACAAAAGTCCTTTACTAAAGAAGAAAAGTCCGATAGAAAGACAAAAATAGTTCAATTAATAAAGGATAAAAGGGAAGTAAGTATAAAGGACATATCATCGTCCTTTACAGATTGCTCGGAAAAGACAATCCAGCGTGAACTCAATGATCTGGTGCTTAATGGACAAATACGCAAGTCGGGGGAGAAGCGCTGGTCCCGTTACCACAGTATCTAGAACTTTTAAAATCCCCCGCAAGCGCCTTAGGCGCTTGCGGGGGATTTTCATAATAGTCTTGTAATAAAAGCCTTTTATATCCGTCTGTATATATAGGTATCGTGTCTGTGGCGAGTATTGTTTCAGAGGTTTAAAACCTCCGAGAATATCTATCCTACACAGGATATCCACACCATTTTCTATATGATTTTTATAGAGATGTGGTGTATAATGTTTTACGTATAGCACTAGTATATTTTCGTATATTGTGCTATCATATAACATCTGTGGATATTGTGTATTTATATACAATATATACAGTACCAGCACTGTTTACAGGCGCTGGGGATCATTGAAAATAGAATACTGTATTTTATTGATACCGAATCAAAATACAGGTTAGTTGTTTCTCAACTATTACATGCGCCGTTTCTCGGTATGCAGTAATGTGTTTACAATTATCATTCGTTTCAATTGGTCTGCTACTTGTACTATATATAGTATATGTGGCGTACCGACATAGCGTCGGAACAAGGCCTTTTTTCGAAACTTATTCAGTTTGTTTAAACATTTTATATTTATCTTGTGATAGAGCTTGATAAAGATAGAATTTATAAATACTCTGATTAGTCACGCTCGTCTTGATCATATTAATACTACTTTGATAGAGAAGTATGAAATACGAAAGAGTTCGGGCAAACGATACACCTTTATAAAGTGTATCGAAGAAAATGTTTATATGGTGCTAGTGTAGGAGTCTGGAATAATCCGACCCTCGTCGAAGCTAGCGTAACCTATAGATATTTAGTTAAACAATTATGTTAAAATTTATACAATCAAAAACTTTCAAGATCGGAGGTTTCGTTGTAGCTTTTGCTTTCGCGTTCGCGCTTATGGCAAGTGCAGCAACTTACGTTCCAGTTAAGAAGGGTTCAGACGCGACTGCTGTTATGGCAGTTCAGACTCTAGTTGGTGCTACAGCGGACGGTAAATACGGTCCAATGACAGCAGCTAAGGTTATGGCATGGCAGGCAGCTAACGGCTTAACAGCTGATGGTAAGTTCGGTCCAATGTCAGCAGCGAAAGCTAACGGTGGTTCAACAACAACTACAACAAGTACTGTTGCAGGATGTGCACCAGGCGCAATGTTCAGTGCAACAACTGGCATGCCATGTACAACAACTACAACAACTACTACTACAACTACTGGTATGACTGGTGGTGCAGGTAGTGCTACTGTTACTGAGCTTTCAACTCCTACATCAAACACAAAGATTGGTGAAGGTGATACAAATGCAAAGGTTCTTGGTATCGAAGTAGAAGCTGACAACAACTCAGATCTATCAGTTACATCAATGAAAGTTTCATTCGTAAATGGTGGTTCAGGTTCAAGTAAGCTAAACCGTTACGCAAAGACTGTATCAATCTGGTACAACGATGCAAAGGTAGGTTCAGCTTCAACTGATGATTTCTCTGAGACTTCAGGTACTTACTCAAAGTCAATCTCTATAGCTAACGCTATAGTAAAGGCTGACAAAGTTGGTAAGTTCTATGTTGCAGTAGATGCTATCTCAGATATTGATTCTGGAAACACAGGCTCATCAAACAACACATGGACAGTTACTCTAAACAGTACACGTTACATGGATGCAACAGGTGCAGTACTAACAGACTCAACAGGTTCAATCGCAAACACAGCAATATTTGATACTCTTTCAAGTACAAATGATGTTGAAGCAAAGGTTAACCTAGCATCTGATTCAGTTACATCAAAGACAATCAAGGTATCTACAACAAACGACACAAACCAAGTTGAGCTTATGAAGTTTACAATCAAGGCTCAAGGTTCAAAGATGGTTGTTGACCAGATCCCAGTATTGTTCACAGCTACAGGTACAGCAGCTTCTGATCTAGATCAGATGACTTCTAATGTAACTTTGAAGATCGATGGTCAAACATTCAACGAATCAGTTGTAACATCAGCTACAGCTACAGCTACAATTAGTTTCGATGATCTAAACATTGAAGTTTCAGCAGAATCTACTGTAACAGGTACAATCTACGCTGATCTTAACGACATCGACACTGGTTTTGCTGAAGGCGACACTCTTACAGCAGCTATCACATCATCTCTTGTAACTACAACAGGTAGTTCAGCAGGTGCTCTTGATATAGAAGATTCAAATGGTGACCAGGTTGCAACAGGTGACCGTTCAGGTTCTGCAACAGGTAATGTTCTTACATTCCGTTCAACAGGTGTTAACGCTGTAATGGGTACACCATCATACAGCCGTACAACTGATACAAACGGTAAGATAACTTCAGTTACTTACACAGTACCAGTTGCAGTTACTGCTTTTGGTAACACATTGTACATGGGTCAGTCAGCACAATTCGCTACTACAGCAACAGCATCTAATGCTTTTGCTATAACATTCGAAAATGCTGCTGCTCCAACAACAGCACTTACTTCATCTTCAACACAATCAATAACTCTATCTAGTTCAAATGCAACTATAGAGACTAATGGTTTCCGTCTAGATGATGGTACAACAAAGAACTTTACTATCACTGTTAACCTAACAGACCCAAATGCATATGATGCATCATTCCGTGTTCGTCTAGCGCAAGCTCGCACATTCACAGAAGCATGGTTGTCTACAGGTACAAATAGTACTCTTCTACCACAAACTGACTACAGAACAGGATTTGAACTTATCAACAACTAATAATTCATTAGTTTAGATAGTTTGAACTTGATCTAAGGTTAAGTTAACCAAAAAGCCACCCATATGGGTGGCTTTTTGGTTTTTCTGGTATAATATCTGCATGAATATAAAGGATAAAATACTACAATATACATCTTTTGCCCTGGTCTTATTGGCCCCATTGATTTATTGGTCACATAGGCTATTCCCATACATATCTTCTAAAACCTATTTCCTGTATGGATCAATAGAAGTTATATTTTTTATTTGGCTTTATACAGCTATTGTGGATAGGTCATACAGGCTTACTAAGCAAAATATATTATGGTTCACACCAGCACTCTTGTTTGTTTTGTGGATGACAGTTGCGGGGTTGTTTGGATATAACCTCGAGATGTCTTTTTGGTCATCATTTGCTCGGGGAACAGGGTTGCTCACTTTGTATCATTGTTTAGCTTTTTCAATTGTTATAGCTTCTTTAGTAAATAAACATGGTATTAATTATCTAAATAAGTTTATAAATTATTTTTTAATAGGATCTTTTATACTTTCTATTAGTATTTGGCTGGGAGACAATTTTTTTATAAATAGATTAGAGATGTTAAAGTTTAGTAACGAGGGAGGGTTGATGGGGCAGTCCACACTAGCAGCAACATACCTAACATTTGCTCTCGCTTTTTCAATTTTTATGTTCTTTAAAAAAGACGTAACAAATAGAATGCGATACTGGCTCGTGTTTGTTATTTTGACAATATTGGCATCCCCACTATTTTTCAGCCTATTGAATCTATTTAAAGGAACAAGTGTTCTTGGTAGTGCGCGTGCTGCGATACTATCAATACCAGTTATAATTGTGGTTGCGTACACTTTCTACCTAAGTTTGAGTAATAAGAAAATTATTAGGAATATAGGTATTAGTATGTGCATAATAGGTATCGCAAGCTTTTCTATTTTTTGGGTGCAACTTATGAACCCGAGTACGAAAATCCACAATGCCTTTGCACAAGAAGCTCGCGAGACTCGATTTATCTTTTGGGATATAGCTGATAAAGCTTTGAGTACACACCCATTATTAGGTTATGGTCCAGAGAACTACATGGTTGCCTTTCAAGAGAATTTCAACCCAGACCTACTTTTGTCACAAAATAATACAGAGGGGTGGGATGATCGTGCTCATAATATATATTATGATATAGGTGTATCAGGTGGGTATCCCGCAATAGCCTTCTATGCTTTATTTTTATTAAGTACACTTGTTTTAATATATAAAGCGAAAAATATAAATAAGATTAATCGAGCACAAGCATCAGTCTTAGGAGCGTTAGTTATAGGGTATGTCTTTCAGAATTTATTTGCTTTTGACTCCAATTTGTCTATTTTTGTCATTTTTATGCTATTTGGTGTTCTTAATTCTTTAGCTTTTTTGGACAAAGAAGGTTATGTGGCATCACCTAAAATTAAAGATAACGATAAGTATTTACTCTTATTTGGTATTACTATTTTATTTGCTGTATCTTGGGTATTTTTTACATACATGCCTACCCGTAAATCAAAAGCTTTTGCAGAAACATTTGCATCTACCATAGACAAACGTTCACAATTATACCCAGATTTATTAAAAGGTTCTGTCGTTGGACAAGGGTGGGATGTGAGTGGATTGGCCTTTGATTCATATAGGGAGTATGTTTCAAATGCAATACAATTAAAAAATAATAAGCAAATATTACCTTATTTAGTAAATAATTTAAATTCATTATTAGATTATTTATATAAAGTTGCTGAGAACAATACTACTGATTATCGTTTATACATTACTATTGGTTATTTGGAAAATACACTTACTTATATGTCTGATAGACCGTATACACCAGAACTCAAAGCCAGATTATTAAGTGTTCTCGATAAGGCTCAGAAGTTAGCACCTAATAACCCCAATGTGTATTGGGGTATAGCTCAGGCTAAGGTATGGTCTGGAGACTTTGCTGGTACCGAGGAGGCGTACAGGAAAGCTATGGAAGTTGCGCCTAATTTACCAGGGTCTTACACATTATTTATGAAATACGCACAAGCTTTAGGTAATCAGAAGCTATTTAATGAAATTGCCTCTGAAGCACAGAAGAATGTAGCAGACTTTAAATATAATTAATATGTATAAAACAATCGTTACAGGAGGGGCAGGGTTTATAGGGTCGCATATTGTGGACGCTCTTGTGGATCTTGGCCACGAGGTTCATATTGTAGACAATATGTTTGCAGGTAAAAAAGAAAATATTAACCCAAAGGCCGTGTTGCATACTGTAGATATTCGCGATTTGGATAGATTAAAGGACCTATTTCATGGTGCTACCTATGTTTTCCACCAGGCTGCGTTGCCACAAGTGCAATATTCTATCGAGAATCCGATCGAAACAAATGAAGTAAATGTAGTTGGTACATTAAATGTATTGGAAGCTTGTAGGGTAAATAATGTAAAGAGGGTAATATTTGCCTCTACTTGTGCAATCTATGGTAGTAGTGAAATACTCCCTTTTATCGAAGACACACAATCCTCACCTATGTCTCCATACGCAATTCATAAATATGTTGGGGAGTCGTATATGAAATTGTATTCACAAATTTATAATCTGGAAACAGTTTGTCTAAGGTATTTCAATGCATATGGAAATAGGGCAAGTGTAAACGGATCGTATCCATTAGTAATTGCAAAATTTCTAGATTCAAGGAAGCAAAACAAGCCACTACTAATAACAGGCGATGGAAACAATACGCGTGATTATGTAAACGTTCTAGATATTGCACGGGCCAATATTGTGGCAATGAATTGCGACAATGTGGGCAAAGGGGAGGTGATCAATATTGCTTGTGGTAAAGAATACTCGGTAAATCAAATCGCCGAATTAATAGGCGGGGAAATTGAATATATTGCACCTAGGATAGAGCCAAAAAAGGCTGTGGCTGATATTACAAAAGCAAAAAATTTGTTGGGTTGGGAGCCAAGCATCAAGCTCGAGGATGCCTTGTTAGAATTGAAGAAGTATAATAATATAGCTTAATATGGATAAAATAAAGAAAGCATTGATAATAGGTATCACAGGGCAGGATGGGTCATATCTAGCCGAGTTTTTGCTTGCAAAGGGCTATGAAGTGCATGGTATTATTCGTCGCTCATCGAGCTTTAATACAGCGCGCCTCGATAAAATATATCAGGATCCACATGTAGACAATCGCAATCTAATACTTCACTATGGGGATCTATCAGATTCATACAGTCTACACAATATAATAAAGAAGGCTCAGCCGGATGAAGTCTACAATCTGGGTGCGCAGAGTCATGTGCGTGTCAGCTTCGATATACCCGAATACACAGCCGATATAGATGCACTAGGAACCTTGCGGTTGCTTGATGCAGTGAAGGAAAGTGGCTTGCCGATACGCTTTTACCAAGCAGGGTCTTCTGAAATGTTCGGTAAAGTCCTAGAAACTCCCCAGAAAGAAACAACTCCTTTTAACCCAGCAAGTCCCTACGGATGCGCGAAAGTTTTCTCGCATCATATTTGTGTCAATTATCGTGAGTCATATGGAATGTTTATCTGTAACGGCATATTGTTCAATCACGAGTCACCTCGTCGTGGCCGAACTTTCGTCACAAAGAAGATAGTAGAAGGTTTGGTGGATATAAAGCTCGGCAAGAAAGACAAGATATTTCTCGGCAATCTAGATGCAAAGCGTGACTGGGGTTATGCTCATGACTATGTAGAGGCTATGTGGCTCATGCTTCAGCAGGATACTCCCGATGACTATGTAATAGCCACAGGCGAGACACACTCTGTCCGCGAGTTTGTGGAATATGCATCTTCACTTATTGGGTACAAGATAAACTGGAGTGGATTTGGGCTTGCTGAAGTGGGTACAGACGAGTCAACAGGTAAAGATATTATAAATATCGACGAGCAGTATTACAGACCAAGCGAAGTTGACTTGTTATTAGGTGACCCAAGTAAGGCAAAGAGTAAACTAAACTGGGACACAAAGGTAAAATTCAAAGATTTGGTGGACATAATGATGAAGGAAGAGTTCGAGGAACGTGGTTTTAAAAGTAGTGATTATATAAAATAATATGAACAAGGATTCAAAGATATATGTAGCAGGACACAGGGGGCTTGCAGGTTCTGCAATAATGCGTGGTTTGCAAACTGCTGGTTATACAAACATAGTAGTCCGGACACATGCCGAGCTAGACTTAACTTCTGAAGACGCTGTTAAAAACTTTTTTATTTCTGAAAAGCCCGAGTATGTTTTCCTTGCTGCTGCAAAAGTGGGTGGAATCAATGCTAACAATACACAACCAGCTCTCTTTATAAGGCAAAATTTACAAATACAAACCAATGTTATAGATCAGTCTTATAAAAATAATGTGAAGAAGTTATTGTTTCTTGGCAGTTCTTGTATTTATCCAAAGCTTGCACCGCAACCAATGAAAGAAGAGTGTTTATTAACAAGCGAACTTGAGCCTACAAGTAGGCCATATGCAATAGCAAAGATAGCAGGTATTATAATGTGCCAGTCTTATACTAAACAGTACGGCATGCCTACTATAAGTGTTATGCCAGCCAATTTGTATGGGGAAAATGACAATTTTAATTTAGAAACATCTCATGTTATGCCGGCGCTTATTCGTAAATTCCATGAAGCAAAAATAAATAATACAAAAGAGGTGGTAGCATGGGGTACAGGTAGTCCGATGCGTGAGTTCCTACATGTAGATGATTTGGCATCTGCATGTATATTTCTAATGAATAATTATAATGATCCAGAGATTATCAATATTGGTACAGGCGAGGATGTAACCATCCGTGAACTAACAGAAATGGTAAAAAAGATTGTCGGATATGAAGGCAATATTGTGTGGGATTCATCGAAGCCCGATGGTACTCCAAGGAAGGTGATGGACGTATCTAAACTGCATAATTTAGGGTTTAGACACACCACCTCGCTTGAGCATGGTATACAATTAACTTACCAATGGTATAAAGAAAATCAAGGATTAAGACAATGATCGTAGTTAGGTTAAAAGGTGGGTTAGGTAATCAGATGTTCCAATACGCATTGGGCAGGATTTTGTCTATCAAAAATAATACCGAACTAGTATTTAACATCGAAGCCTACGAAGACAAGAGCCCTAGACTTTTTAAGAGCAATTTTGCAATGCGTGACTATGATTTGGGTGTTTTTAATATAAAAGGTCGCATTGCTAAAAAGTCTGAAATACCATTGCTATATAGGATGTATGGTAAAGGTAAACTGATGGTCCTAATAGATGCTGTTAGGCGAAGAATCTTCAAGCATAAAGCTCAAGAGTTATATACTCAAAGGTTTAATCCTTATATGTTATCACTAGGCAAGGACTCATATATAGATGGTTTTTTTCAGTCACCAAAATATTTTATTGGATATGAAGATATTATTAGGCAAGATTTTAAATTAAGAAATGAACCTAGTGATAATATAAAACAAATGTATAAAGATATTTCGAATCATGAGTCTTTGTGTATGCATGTGAGGCGTGGAGATTTCATAGGTAACCCTAATCATGATGTTTTAGATAGTGATTATTATAATAAAGCTATTTCTCTTTTAGAAGGCAAGACAAATATTGATACAATTTATATTTTTTCTGATGATATACAATGGTGCAAAGATAATATGCATTTCAATTACCCGACAGTATTTGTATCTGAGGGGTATGCTGGACTAAAAGGGGAGGGGCATATGTACCTTATGAGTGCCTGCAAGAATTTTATAATACCAAACAGTACTTTCTCTTGGTGGGGAGTTTGGCTTTCGGAAAACAAAAACAAGAAGGTGGTGACCCCAAAGATATGGACAAAAGACCCTAATAACAATATGGGGGATTTAATATTAGAAGACTGGATAAGGATTTAATTTTTATGATTTTTAAAAAGTTTCATAAAATAAATTCAAATTTTTGTGAAAATATATTTTTACACAAAGTTGTTGATATTTTACATAAACATTTAGACGATAATTATAATCTTATTTTAACTAATAATGAAGATATTGATTTACTTGATTTTAATGACAAGTGTATAAATATTGTTATATTTATTTCAGATGAAGAGGGGATTATTCCAGTTTGGGTAAATAAAGTAGATTTTATTTTTAGAACTTACGGAAATAATGATATTTGCGATTATAAAAAGATATTTCCAATTCCTTGTGGTTTTGTTGGCCCTTTTAAAATTGATGGTCTAGATAATACTTATTTAGGAGAATTAGAAAAGACCCCTTTAACTCAAAGAGAGTATGATTTATTTTATTCTGGTCAAAAAGCTCTAAATAGAATAATTTTCATGTTTTTTGTAAATAGAATTAAGAATAAATTTAATTCATTTATAAATCAGACTATAGGTTTCAGAAAGGGATTATCAATACAAAAATATTTTTCAATTATGAATAATTCAAAAATTGCCTTGGTCCCAAGAGGTGCAGTTATTCCGGAATCTTTTAGATACATGGAAGCTTTTGAATCTAATTGTATTGTTATTACAAGTTACCCAAGGCATTTAAGTAAATATAATATGTGGTATTATGAAAATTCCCCAGCTGTTTTTATAAAGAATTGGTGGAGTTTAAAACCAAGATTAATTGATAAATTATTATCAAAAGAAAACTTGGAACTTTCTTTTGAAAAAAATAAGAAGTATTATGATGAATACCTGTCTACAAAAGCTGTTGCAGATTATATAATAAACAATTTAAAATAATATGAATAAATTAGTCTCAGTAATATTACCTACATACAATGGCTCTAGTTGGATCCAAAGGGCTATAGAAAGCGTTATAAGCCAATCCTACAAGGATTGGGAGCTTATCGTGGTAGATGATGGCTCTACCGACAATACAGGGCAAATAGTGGCCAATATGAGCCAAAATGACAGTAGGATCAGGTATATAAAGAACGATGTAAATTCAGGTATCCAGAAGACATTGAATAATGGCCTAAACGTGGCCAAAGGTGAATATATTGCCCGTATTGATGACGATGATTATTGGGTAGATATTGATAAATTACAGAAACAAGTAGACTTTATGGATGGCAATCCTGACTATGTGTTGGTAGGCACAGGAGTGATTATTGTAAATGAAAAGGGTGATGAACTTTTTAAATATCTAGTACCAGAAACTAATGAACAAATAAAGAAGCGTCTTTTGGGGAAGAACTGTTTTGTACACTCAAGTGTAATGTTTAAAAAGAGTGCGGTTATGCAGTTTGGTGGTTATAGTGAAGGCGTAGAGGAGAAGCATTTTGAGGATTATGATCTATGGTTGAAGCTCGGTACTATCGGCAAGCTCGCGAACCTACCAATATATGGATTGAAGTATACTATGCGTGAAGGTAGCCTAAGCGCAGTAAATAGAGTAGAAGTATTCCGTAAAATATTGAAGCATTTAAAGAAGTACAAGAGCTCCTACAAGGGGTATTGTGGAGCAATAATTCGTGCTTATGCAAGATTTGTCGTATATGGATTATTTTTAAAATCCCCAATTAAGTTTTCTTTAAATAAAATTATAAAGTTTTATAAAGAGCATTAATTTGTGGCTACCTTATAATTTTCTTTATATATGTACGTGCTAACGATTTTAGAATCTCTATTTTAACGATAGATAGTAAGTAAATATATTTTATAAGTAGATTACCAGATGGATATTGGTTTGCAAGTTTATTTATTATTACTAGACTCTTCTTTATAATTATATATAAATCTTTTAGATGTAATTCTTTTTTTGAGTGGAATTTATAAAATATCTCTGAATTATCAAGCGAGCCCGTATAGTATTTGTAATTGTCTTCGAATATAGTATAAACACTTTTATTTATGTTTTCTTTTGCTGTGTTTGAATAATTCGATCCATGCTGTCTATAATCTAAAAGTATCTTGTGTATATTAAAACCTGCATGCTTTTTAATGGCTTTTGCCAAGAAGGCAAAATCTTCACAGGGGACTTCTGGGTAGTGGGGGACAGTATTTAATATTTCTTTCCTAAACATGACACTCGGGTTACAGAAATATATGTCACTAATAAATCTCCAAGCTAGGCGCAAGCTATTACTTGGGTGAAATACTTTAATACCATCACAATTGTTGCCAAATAATTGATACCCTCCACCTACTATGTCTATATGTTTATTTTTATATAAAAAGTCTACCTGAGTTTCAAGCCTGTATGGCCTTTGAATATCATCAGCATCTGCTTTGGCTATATAAGCACCTTGAGCTATGTCTAGGCCTGTATTTGACGCACCATGGATACCTTTATTGTATTTATTGTTTACTAATATAACTCTTTTATCTTTTTGAGCCCAATTATTTATAATATCTACCGAATTGTCCGTAGAGCAATCGTTTATGATTATCAATTCAAAATTTGTATATGTTTGATTTAATATACTTTGTATAGTTTCATCTAAATACAAGCTGGCATTATAAACTGGCATTATTATACTTACTTTTTCTTTTGTCATAAATAATTAAAAAAATCTTTTTATTATTAAACTGCTTACTAGTATAGGATTCTTTGTCTGGTATAATAATTTTTTATAAAATTTAAAAAGCCCTACAATTTGCTTCGTCCGGCTCTTGCTATTATTTAGAGGGTGTCTTCGTATATGAACTAGTACTTCATCTATATAATCTATGTTGTATTTATTTGATATTCTGAGCCACATTTCCCAGTCTTCAGCATAGCGTAAACTTTCATCAAAAGTCCCCACATGATCAAACACATCCTTTTTAATCAAAACACAACTAGCACTACCTAATATTTTATTTGCTTTCAGTAGTGCTGAGTAGGCGTTCCTCCTATAATTATTATCAATATTTAAAACCTTTTCCGTGCTAGGCCCACCATTCTCATTAATAGTGTCATATCTACCATACACAAGCCCCAAGTTATCAAATGGGCTATTATTAAATACCTCCATTTGTTTTGCTAGCTTATTACTTACCCATACGTCATCTGCATCCAAGAATGCTATATATTCTGCTTCTGAATGGCTAAGGCCATTATTACGAGCACTATTTGGTCCAGCATTGTTTTGTTTTATATATACAATATCTATGTTAAGTAGTTCTTTGCAAGAGGCAATAACCTGGGCCGTGTTATCTGTCGAACCATCATCAACAACAAATACTTTATTTACAGCTAAAGTTTGTTCGCTTACTGACCATAAAGCCTCTTTTAGGTATTTACCATTATTGTATGTTGGGATTATTACATCTATCATATTAGTACCAATTTTTTATATTTATAATATCTTGATATTTATCCAGTGGTATACCCGGGATATCTTCATTGTAGAATATTTTACAGAATAGAGCATATCTATCTAGGGCACAATGAACATAAGATTCACTGACATTTTTTACAGCTTCACGATTATTGTAAAAGTTCATGCCCGACCCTACGCAGGAAAAGTGTACGAGCTTGTTACCAAAGTCTATTTTATAAGGGGTAGGGAAGTTGTTGATGTTTTTAAATATATTGTCTCTTTTGCCGTATTTATCACAACCACCCACATCATCTTCTGATAGGTGATGTATACGTGCACCATTATATATCATTTCAAACATAACTTGATCAAAAAAGTCCAATGTCTTGAATGTATACAATGGGTATGAACCATATATTTTTTGTGCGAATTCACTGAGTGGAAATTTTCCTAAGAGTTTTTTGATTTGGTATTTTATATGTTTAAATATAAATGAAGGATTTAAATCTGATATTTTTAAAACTGATTTTTGAAGATTTATTTTGTCTTTTTTAAATAAAATACAATTAGTTTGGCATAGATCAGCAAGATGCCTAACATCATCTCTTTCACAAGGGTTATGGTGATAATTGCGTATTGGTCCTATGATGTCATAATCCTTTGCTAGGGTTAATATTTCATCAATAATGTTTTCACGAAATATAGTATCACTATCAAAATGAATTATTTGATTATGTTCTGTTTCCAATATTGCCTTTTCCCACAACATAGCTGTGCCACGATGACCGTATTTAAAAGCATTTAAAATATTTGCTTCAATTTCAATAAATACATTATTTGGGTGAGTATCTATATACTTGAAGTCTTTTTTAGTGCCATAAATATGTACTTTGTAATTATGGTATTTATGAAAAGAGTTCAGTGCAATTTTACCGATTTTGCCACAATTTACTATCTCTGTAAATATAAATGTATTATCCATGGATTATTTTTTTAAATTTATTTAATATTTTATACACAAACTTTGTTTTTTCTGGGTATAGGGTAACTTCTACTTTATCAAGATTATTTTTATGATCATTTATGTACTCACAAAGCATAGGGAATATCTGGTATTTATCCAAGATTAGGTTTTTTGCTATTTTCAATTCACCTTCGGATCGTTCATAAAGGTCACTTTGGATTATATATTTTATTGTATTTATCGCCTCATCTGTATTATCTATATCTATTACAGATAAAGTATCTTTTGTAAAATAATCATATATATTAGTACACCCATAGTATATAGGGTATGCCCCAGCAAGGAAAGTATCTGTCAATTTTTCTGTCCAATAATCATTTGTAGAGCTATTTTCAAGTACTATGTGATATTTATACGGTGCTATACCATCCCATTTGTCATCTAAGGTATTTGACCCTAAGCCATAAATATCTATTTGATCACCCAATTCATTTTTGAGTTTATTTAGGAAATCATGTCTTTTTTTATGTCCTTTTGTAAATGTCTTATTCGATACAATAATAGAGGCTAATTTTGTTTTAATAGGTGTTGGTAAGGCTTTTAATTCATCATAAGTTTTATAATATTTATCTTCACCACTTTGCATCTTGTAACCAATCCACCAAGGTAATGCTTGTTGTTGGTGGATAATATTTGGGTGCTTGATTCCTTTCTGACATGTTACTATTGCACCAAATTGTTTGGTGAATTGATGGTTGTATTTATGTACAGATTCGGGTTCGGTTGTTATTAGTACAATATTTTCCTTTGCAACTTTTGTTCCTTCTTCTTTTTCTAATCCACCATACACAACCCACAGATCGCACTCATCAATATCTTCATTGATGTAGAATTCACAATTACCCCATACTGGATTCAAAGAGGGAAGCTGTTTAATGAATGGTTTACCACCACCAGCTGTAGATATTTTAATTTTAAAAATATTTTTCTCATTCATAATTAATTTTTTGTAAACCAAAAACAACCACAACCGTATCGTTGGGAATCTGCTAAAGATTTTGATGCATTATATATGATACCTTCTTCCTGCCCATTATCGGGGATTAATGTAAACTCTTTTAATGTAAGCTCAGAAAAATATTGCATTATTTGATCATATGAATATATGCGATGCGCATTAAATTGAACCATGGGTTTACCTATAGGGCTTACAAATAAAAGATTTCCATTCGGAGCAAGAACTCGCACCAACTCTTTTATTGATTTAATATCTGCATCTGGGTCTATTGGGTCACCATATCGCCCAAGCCCAATATGCTCTATTGTGTGCATGCAAGATATTGAATCAACACTATTGTCCTCGAATGGCAATGCAAGTAAGTTTCCTTCTTTAGAGGACAAATTGTCCAGCTTTACATTGGCTGGTCTATAATCATAAAACTCTACAGGTATAAAAGCGGATACGATAGTGGAAAAATGTAATGTCGAAGATACATCTATATGTTTAGTTGGTTTAGTTTTTGATAAAATTCTTGCTGCCCAGGCTGGATGATAGATATAGTGTGCATCGAATAATGTTTTCTCTGTTTTATCAAAGAATTGTGGACATCGATTTTTCCAATCTACACTAAGTCTAGGATTTTTTTTAGCTTCTTTTTGGAATAATCTAAACTCTTTTAAGAAAGAAATATAAAGATATGTTTCTTTAATAAACTTCTTGATAAAACTTGGAATAATTTTTTTTATTATTTGCATAAATTATAACTTTAATGTTTTTGTAATTGTTTTACTAAAATTTTCAGGCAGGAATACCTTGTACTGATCACTTTTTAAAAATTGCTCGATAGCTTTTGTGTACATATTATATTTATTCTCATCTATTGATTCTAGAAATTCCAAAAGTTCTCTATCGTTTTTAAAATCACGACGGTCTATAAAAGTATTCTTATCTATATATTGTGTTATATTTTCTGCACCCCAATAAATAGGGATTGTACGCGCATGGAAGCAGTCAAATATTTTTTCGGTTATCCAGCCATTTTCACCTTTTATATTTTCATAACATAGGCTAAATTTATATTTAGATAGTACTGCATTTTTGTCCTCACAAGTTCCCATATAGTTTTTGTATTTATAAATTAAAAAAGGAAATATTTTTTGACATTTTGTCACTGGTTTATTCCAATTGTATCCAAATAAATCAAACTCAGAACCCAATTTTTTTTCAAAGAATTTTATTGATTTTCTTCTCACTCGATAAAGGTCATTTGGGTGGCTTGAGTATTTATTCATCGATATATTTACTAGCATCTTTTTATTGTTAAATGCAATATTTGGCACTGGACGTACTCCACCTGAATAGGGGTGATAGAATTTAAAAAACTTTTTATTATCTACAAGATCGTCATTCCAAGTTAGTATCGTATCAAACTTGGAAAATAGTTCTTCTGTATAGTTATCTGGGTCTATTACTGCTGGTTCCCATAGTATCAAAACCATTTTATGTCTTAACCCAAGTGACAATCCTTCTTTGTATACTTCGCGCATTTGTAAGGCATAATTACTTACACCCAGGATATCCTTTAGAAATAATTTAATTTTAGATTTCTCTTTTGGTATACCTAGGCTGACTTCGTCTTGAAACAATATATAATCAGCTTTTTTAAGATCGTTTTCATCAACTGTATTAATAGTATAATCGAGTTTCGCTAGTTCCTCTTTTAGAGTTCTCCAACACCCATTGAAATTGTTACTATCTTTATATGTAAAAATACTATTGTTTTCAAACCCTTTAATACTTAGAAGAATATTCTTCATGTTTATTTATTGGGTATTATCTCCCACTCTGCATTACTAAATACACAACCCCAATTTATAGATGCTTCTCCGTAACTTTGCATAACTGATCCAGCATCAAGAATTTTGATTTTTATAGCGTTTTCTATTATATCAATATCTCGAAGGCCTTTTTCATGAGCAGCTATACGAATTGTATAAATATCGGGTAACAGGAAATCATTTGCAATTTTTATATTTGTTGTATAGTGGCCTTTTTTAAAATTATAAACCTTACCTCCTGTTGTGTCTGAAAGACTAGTAGATGTGACATTGACCCCATTTGTATTTTTTAAAGTCATAGTTATCTCTATTGGCCCTATCTCTTTCTTTACTTCGAAGGCAAGCCCAATATTAAATCCCTCATTGTGTTGTATTGTGTTAGTTACCGCACCATCATTTTTTGTTACCCAAATTTTGTTGAATACGAGTTCCTTATTAGTATCTGTATTTACAAATTCTATAGGATTGTTATTACTCAACACTTCTTGGTTGTTGTGTTCATTATATATTTTTAATATTTCTTCTGTGGCACCAATCGCTCGAATTTTTCCTTTTTCTAATAGTATTGTCTTTTTACAAAGTTCACGAATAGCGTTCATGTTATGACTTACAAATAGGATAGTACGACCCTCCTTCTTTGTGATATCTTCCATCTTACCCATACATTTCTTTTGGAAATCTGCATCTCCTACAGCAAGCACCTCATCTATTATTAGTATATCTGGGTCCATATGTGCTGCTACTGAAAAGGCTAGTCGAACATACATACCACTCGAGTAATATTTAACAGGGGTATCAATAAATTGTGTTATGTCGGCAAAGGCTACTATTTCATCGAATTTATTTATGATTTCTTTTTTCTTCATACCAAGTATTGCCCCGTTTAGGAAAATGTTTTCACGACCTGTAAGCTCTGGGTGGAAGCCCGTGCCTACTTCAAGTAGCGAACCTACTGTTCCATTTATTTTTATTTCTCCAGTTGTTGGTGGAGTAATCTGGGACAAGATCTTTAGAAGGGTAGACTTACCAGCACCATTGTGTCCAACAATACCTACGACCTCACCCTCTTCAATTGTAAAATTGATATCTTTTAATGCCCAGAATTCCTCTTTGGTATTTATTCCAATAGCATTTTTAATTTTGTTTTTTATAAACCTTAGTGGATGTTTGAATGTATTTACCAATACGTCACGCAAGGCAATATAACCACCTTTGTTGTGGTTTATATTGTATTTCTTACTTATATTTTTGGCTTCAATTATTGGCATATTATATTATATCTGCAAAATAATGCTCTGTCTTTTTAAATGTATAAATTCCTATTACCATCACTGTAACTGTCGCAAAGAAAGATATCCATATCAAAGTCCAATTTAAAACTGTAGTACCCAATAATGCTGCGCGAGCACTCTGGATAACACCCATCATAGGGTTCAGTGCTAATATCCATGAGTACTTACCAAGTATCCCAGCAGGGTATATAACAGGGGTAACAAACATTAGTATTTGTATAAAGAATGGCAATATATAGCGCACATCTCGATACTTAACATTTACTGAAGCAAGGAAGAGTCCAAGACCTACAGAAACCATAAATGTAATAAATAGTAAAAAAGGTATTAACAATAACCCCAATAGGTGAGGTGTGTAACCGTAGTAAAACATCATCCCTATAAGTATGATCGATGCAATAAAGAAGTCTATAAATTTTGATGCTACAGAAGATAATGGCAGTATCAAACGAGGGAAATAGACTTTAGTTATGATTGGCTGGTTGGTTATGAGTACGTTACTAGTATCAGTTAGAGCGCTAGCAAAAAATTGCCAAAATAATAGGCCAGTGTACACAAAGATAGGGTAAGGTACACCATCTGACGGTACACCTAATAATTGTCCGAAAAATATAGAGAAAACAACCATCGTTATAAATGGCTGAAATATTGCCCATAGTGCCCCAATGTATGTTTGCTTGTAGCGTACTTTTAAGTCACGCCAAGTAAAGAAATACAGGAGTTCACGGTAGTCCCAAACCTCCCTTAGGTCTGAAAAACTGAATATTTTCTTTGGTTTTATGACTATATTATGAGTATTGCTCATGTGTGTCATAATAGCATTTTTAACCCATTTTTACCATGAATTAATACTTCTTTAATACCATAGCTATTGTCTTTACTATGATCAATATATCCAGGAATATATTTCTGTTTTTAATATAATACAAGTCATACTTTAGCTTTTCTTTCGTGTCTTCTACTGATGCACCGTATCTGTAGTTGATCTGTGCCCAGCCAGTAAGGCCCGGCTTTATACTGTGGCGTAGGTCATAATATTTAATTTCTTTATTTAGCATGTTTGTGAACTCTGGTCGTTCTGGGCGTGGACCAACAAGTGACAAATCACCGATCAATATATTGAATAACTGAGGTATCTCATCTAGGTGGCTCTTGCGTAGTACTCTACCTATTTTTGTTATACGGTTATCTGTCTTGTCATCGCGTGTCCATACAGCACCATCTTTCTCAGCGTTTGTGTGCATTGATCTGAATTTGTATAAAGTAAATTCTGTATCATTTATACTAACTCTTTTTTGTTTAAACAATATTGGTCCACGTGATGTTATCTTTACCAATATGGCCACTATTATGAAAACAGGGGACAGTATGATCAAGAAAGATACAGACAGTACAACATCCATCAATCTTTTCAATGATATAAATATTCCTTTATTTTTATTTACATATTCTATTATTTTATTCTTATCTACAGTCTCGGTCGGGATTTTTTGGAATGTTTCTTCGTAGAACAGCTCGATAGTGTAGATAGATATTTCTTTTTTCAATAGTGAGTACAAGTTCGCAAAAGCTTCACCTTCGAGTGTGTCGACTATTACTATATCTGGATTTATCTTTATGATTTCTTCATAATTAAAATTATTGATTTCTCCCACTACTTCATAGCCCATATTCTGGTTATTCTTTATTTCATTTGTAAGCGGGTTGCCACTTGTATTAATTATCAATACTTTGCGATTGATCTTGCGACTTGAATATTGCCTACGTACCAATATACGAATATAGAAATCAATTAGGCTAAATATGGCAGTGAATATGAATAAGTTTGTCTTTGGTGTTAGCTCGAAAACATTACCATATATATAGAATATGATTATAGACAAGGAGAAAGACACAATAATACTTTTAATAAAAGAATCATTGAAGTCAGTTATGCTCCTGTTGAACCGTGCCGAGTACAAGTTGAATATATAGAAGCTCGCAGTGAATACACACACAACTATAAAGAAGGGTATAGCATGGGTTACAAGGTGGGCATAGAAATCACTGACCCCATATCGAACCAAGAGCATCAAGCACAGAGCTATTGCCCCGGCTATAAAGTCGAGTTTTAGCATTATTATGGCTCTCCATTTGATAAAATATTCCATCATTTATACCACCCAATATACACTAATTTGTCAATAAAATCCATTGTTTTAGAAGGTATAATGTATGCCATGTATTTTATTGAGTATCTTATTTTGTATTAATAAATAGATTATTTATATTTTATAATATATACTACATACATGTTCAGCCGACACTCAATCAAAATAATACTTGGATTCTGTGGCATGATCCTCATCGGCTTGATCTCCCTCGTCGTCATCAACAAATTAAAATAACCCTCCCGCCACTCGGTCCCGGGACCGGGTGGCGGGGGAGGGTTGTGTTTTTGGGGAAATGTGCTATATTGGTGGGGTAAGCCGTAGATAGAAGGTTATCCGAAGCCGAAAGGTTCTGGACGTAAAATCCCTTCCGAGGTCACATAAAATTTACTATATAATAGTAAATGTGATTCACACGGCCTTAACAGGTCGATTTTTTATTTTAGGGACACAAAAAATTCATGGCATTAAAAAAAGAAAAGAAAGTAGAAATTGTTGATTCTTTGGAGAAATCTTTAAAGAATGCACAATCAGCTGTTTTCGTAAAATTTGATAAATTGACTGTGGCAGATGTAAACAAACTGCGCAGAGATTTACAAAAAGAAGGTATTGGATACTCTGTGGCAAAGAAGACTCTATTAAAGAGAGTTCTTGCTACAAAGGGTATAGAGGGTGAGCTACCAGAGCTAGCAGGGCAGATCGCCATTGCTTATGGTGAAGACCTACTTGCTCCAGCTCGTGAAGTGCATGCGTTCGCGAAAACTCACAAGGATAATATCTCAATAGTAGGTGGAATCTTTGAGGGTAAGTACATGGACAAGGCACAGATGGAAGCTATAGCAACTATCCCTCCACGTGAGGTATTGCTATCACAAATAGCTTACTTGTTGAAGAGTCCAATGCAGAGGCTTGCTATCGCAGTAAATGCGGTTGCCGGTACAAAAGCATAATTACAAAATTAATTAAAGAAAATTATTATGGCAAAATTTGATTCATTTCTTACTGAGCTTGAAGGAGCATCAGTACTAGAGCTCAATGACCTTGTAAAGGCTATTGAGGAAAAATTCGGAGTTTCAGCGGCTGCTGTATCAGCTGCTCCAGCAGCAGGTGCTGCTGACGCAGGTGCAGAGGCGAAGGACTCATACACAGTAGAACTAACAGGCGCTGGCGAACAGAAGATCGCAGTGATGAAGGTTGTTAAAGAAGCTTTGGCTCTTGGTCTAAAAGAGGCAAAGGACCTTGTTGATGGAATCCCATCAGTTCTAAAGGACGGTATGAAGAAGGCAGAAGCTGAAGATCTAAAGAAGAAGATCGAAGAAGCAGGTGGCGCAGTTACATTGAAGTAATACCACTAAATAAGCTTTATTCTTATACATTAAAAAACACCCCTTGCGGGGTGTTTTTTAATTGTAGTATACTAGGGGTCTATGGATATACTAGCAAAACTTTTTGGGGGACAAGCCAGGATTAAAATAATGCGATTGTTTTTACTAAATGCAGAGCAGGCATTTACTGTGGACGATATTATTGCACGTAGTCGTGTGATGAAGGCCGGAACAAGAAAGGAGCTCAATGCACTCTTCGCGATGGACTTTATAAAGTCAAAGACTATAACAGTCGAGGGTGCACGTGGTGGCAAGAAGAAGGTGTCGGCTTGGGTATTGAATCAGAACTTCGTTTACTTGCAACAGATACGCGACCTACTAGTAGACCCAAATCTATTACTCCAAGAAGACTTAGCAAATAGGCTAAAGCCGATCGGGAAGATAAAGCTAATGGTAGTGTCTGGAGTATTCCTCGGCGAGGACCAGAGTAGGGCAGACATGATGCTAGTGGTAGACAAGGTAAAGAAGACCGTACTGAACCAGATCATAAAAGGCCTAGAGTCTGAGATAGGCAAGGAGCTCGACTATGTAGTATTTGATACACCAGAATTCAATTATCGTATGAGTATGTACGACAAGCTCGTATGCGATATACTTGACTTTCCTCACAAGAAGCTCGTGGACATGGGGCAGTTATCCACACGTACTACTTCAAAGTAGCCTATATTTGGTATAATAGAATACAGTACTTTAAAAGGTCGAAACTTATTGGGTACATTTAATCATTTTATTAAAATTCTATTATTATGTTGTTACAAACATGGGGAGAAGTTTTTAGTGGATCTTTGATCAATCTTTGGTACGGGTTCATGGGATTTGTTCCTAGCCTTATCGTTGCTCTTATTATATTTATCGTCGGATGGATTGTTGCTTCTGTAGTAGGCAAGGCGATCTCACAAGTTCTAACTGCTATGAAGTTGGACAAGTTGTTCCAGAGTGCAGGTGCAGATGAATTGCTACACAAGGCAGGCATGAAGCTTTCTGTTGGAGGTTTCTTTGGAGGACTTGTAAAGTGGTTCGTTATCGTTGTGTTCTTGATGACATCACTTGAGATAATGGGTCTTACACAAGTAAATGATTTCCTACGTGAAGCTGTGTTGTTCTACCTACCAAAGGTAATCATCGCATCATTGGTACTTGTGATCGCAACAGTGATCGCAGATACAATGAAGAAGTTGGTAACTGGTTCTGCAAAAGCTGCAAACGTTGCTTCTGCAAACATGCTAGGTTCTATCACTCACTACGCTATCTGGATATTCGCATTTATCATCGCTCTATCTGAGCTTGGTATCGCTGCGACATTTATGCAGATCCTATTCACTGGACTTATCGCTGGCCTTGCTTTGGCATTCGGTCTTGCATTTGGTCTTGGTGGAAAGGAAGCAGCAGCTCGTTCTATCGACAAGGTTTCAAACAGTATGTCTTCAAAGATGTAATTGTTACGTTTTCAAGACTCTCAAAAAGCCCCCAAATAGGGGGCTTTTTGTATGGGGGATCTGGGTGTTTTTAGGGATATTTGGGGTATTAGGGTAAAAGCTTGACTTTAAATCGGGCTTAGTATAGAATACTCATCACGATGTTAATAAAAGAAATTACCCAAAACAAAGCGGAATAAATAAGACTCTTTTGTTTTATTTGCCCGCCTTAAAAGGTGGTTTTTTAATTTCATCGCGAACTTTGATAATCGAATCCTGTTACACACAAATTATTTTTGTTTTAGCCTAATAGGCTAGAACGAGGGTCTTTGAGCCGTGTGGAAACAGAGCATAATGTAAGCCCCGTCACTCAAGAATGACGGGGTACGAAAAATAATTCTCTATCATATGGAACGGAGCGGTCCGGAAAATATGAGATGAGAGCGAGAGTGTAGGTACTCTCGTTGTGTGGTTTTTAAATTTCCTAATAGGAAATTAAGAGTATATGGTGGATGCCTTGACATAAAATGGCGATGAAAGACGCGACATGGCTGCGATAAGTTTCGGGGAGGTGCCTAGTGACCTTTGATCCGGAAATTTCTGAATGGGGAAACCCATATCGGTAAACCCGATATACCTTGAGTCTCAGAATTCAAGGAGCGTACCCAGGGAAGTAAAACATTTCAGTACCTGGAGGAGTAGAAACCAATAGGAATTTTCTTAGTAGCGGCGAGCGAAAAGAAAGAAGCCCAAACCTAGCTACATTCTCACTGCGCATTTATTTGTGCTGTGGGAATGTTGCTGGGGGTTGTAAGGTGACAATGTAGATTTATCTAGAAAAGTTACAAAATTTGTAGTTAGAATAATCTTCTGGAAAGAAGAGCCGTAGACGGTGATAGCCCGGTGTTTGAAAATTACAGATCTTTTTGATTGTCATTCTTGAGTAGCTCAGGACACGAATAGCTTGAGCGAATCCGCCGGAACTAACCGGCAAGGCTAAATACATTTTATGATCGATAGTGAACTAGTACCGTGAGGGAAAGGTGAAAAGAACCCCGATGAGGGGAGTGAAATAGATCTGAAACCATATACTTACAAGGAGTCAGAGCGGGTATTTATATCCGTCATGGCGTGCCTATTGAAGAATGAGCCAACGAGTTAATTTGTGCTGCAGGCTAAGCTGTTAGAACAGTGGAGCCTAAGGGAAACCGAGTGTTAATAGCGCGAACTTTATGTAGTACAAATTAGACCCGAAGCAAGGTGAGCTTGCCATGGGCAGGATGAACCCCGTCGAAAGATGGGGGGAGGTCCGAACCGGTGACCCGTGCAATAGTCTCGGATGACCTGTGGTAAGGAGTGAAAAGCTAATCGAACCTTGTAATAGCTGGTTCTCTCCGAAATAGCTTTAGGGCTAGCGTCGTGTGTTCCTCTTGGGGGTAGAGCACTGGAAGGTTTCGACAGGGAGCAATCTCGCGAAACCTATCAAACTCCGAATACCAAGAGCTAAAACGCGGCAGTTAGGCTATGGGGGCGAAGCTCCATCAGCCAAAAGGGAAACAGCCCAGATCTCTAATTAAGGTCCCTAAATT
>CAZIZK010000002.1:0-234578 GCA_964544225.1 uncultured Candidatus Saccharibacteria bacterium
GTCCACAAATTAAAACGCCTTCGGGCGTTTTTTTTTCTATGCTATACTGGGTTTATGGATAAAATAAGAAATAACAGTATATTATTGGTAGGGTCGGCTATGTTTGTGTTCTCCCTCGTGTTCTTTATATCAGCACGAAGCTTCTCACAACAAGGCTCATATGTAGAGGTAAAGGGTCTATCGGAAAGGATAGTAAAGACGGATACAGCAATATGGTCTATTAGCTTCGATGTGAAGTCAAATAGTGTCGACGACCTATATACTCAAACTGAGAAGAATATAATAGCTATCAAATCATTTCTAAAGGATAAGGGGTTCGATGAGGCTGAGATCAATATTGCCCCAGTAAATATTTACCAAGATACTTACAGGGATGCAGCATTTAGATACAATTCTAATAACCAAATGTCTGTGTATACAAACAAAGTTGATACAGTAAAGGCCGCTTCAAAAGATACACTTCTTTTGGTAAAGAAGGGTGTGGCACTGAGCCAGAACTCTATTGTATTTCAATTCTCTGATATCAACAGTATTAAGCCAGAGATGCTAGGTGAAGCAATAAAGAATGCAAAGGAAACAGCTGCACAATTTGCCAACGACTCAGGGGCAAAAGTGGGCGATATATCAAAGGGTAACCAAGGCGTGTTCGATATTACCGACAAGGACCCAGGTTCACCAGAGTACAAGAAGGTGCGTGTGGTATCTACACTACGGTTCATGTTGAAATAAAATATAATAAAAACCCTCAACATTATGTTGAGGGTTTTTATTATTGTTATATGAAGAATGTAATGATCGTAGCTACTGCAGATACACCCATGATCGAAGCTATAACCCAGCCGAGTATTTGTTTAGGACGAGAATTGCTGTATTTACCCATCAACTTCTTGCTACTACTCATATGCACAATACATACGAGTATAATAGGTGCAATGATACCATTGGCAACGGCTGAATATATAAGTGTCTTTATTGGGTCAAGCCCTATAAAGTTCATAAGCATACCAGCAATAACAGATATTATTATGACTCCATAGAATGCATGAGCCTGATTTAATTTACGATACAAGCCCTCTTTCCACCCAAGTGATTCAGATATAGCATATGCGGCAGATCCAGCAAGTACTGGTATAGCCAGCATACCAGTGCCGATGATACCAATAGCAAATAGTAGATATGCTCCATTGCCAGCAAGTGGCTGTAAAGCCTTTGCAGCATCGGATGCTGTTTCAATATTTGTTATTCCATTTTGATACAAAGTAGCTGAACAAACAGCAATAATAAAGAACATAACCAAATTAGATATAAACATACCACTCCATACATCGGTGCGCATAGCACGAACTTCCGCATCATTTGTACCACGGCGTGAGTGTGCTGTAACTTTACCTTGGTTTATTTCCTCCTCTACTTCTTGTGATGTCTGCCAGAAGAATAGGTATGGGGATATAGTGGTACCTAGTATTGCTGTGATCATAACTAATTGATCTTGTGAGAAATCGATCGTAGGAACGAAGGCTTTTATAGCCAGATCTCCCCAGTTCATCTGAACCAGGAACCCTGTGATAACATAAGCAAATAAGCTAATAGCTAACCAGCGTAAATATTTCGCATATTTTTTATATGGGATAAATATTTGTAAAATCAGACCCACTATACCCATAGATACTATAAGAAAAGCAAAACCAAATTTTGGGAATATTAATTGTATTGCTTTTGCCATGGCACCCAGGTTCGCACCTATATTGAAAGTGTTTGCTATGAGTAGAAGGATTGTACAGAAGTACAGTACCTTGCGGGAATAATTACTCTTTATATTTGAAGCAAGGCCTCTGCCAGTTACCAGTGCTATACGAGCACACATTTCAAGTATGGTTGCCATAAGGGGGAATGTCCAAGCAGCCATCCAAAGCAATGAATTGCCATACTGGGCACCTGCCTGTGAATATGTTGTGATACCTGAAGGATCATCATCAGCGGCACCTGTGACCAGGCCGGGGCCGAGCATCTTTGTATACTCTTTACCCTTATTAATAATATTTTCTGTACCTAGAGTCTCGGTTATAGTCTCTTTTACATGAATACTTACATCGACTGTTGTTTCGATGACCTTTGCAGGAGCTTTGGCTATATCTTCTATAATATTTTTTGACATAATTTAATGCCATTATTATAGCATTTTACCTATTTGACAGGAAGCTTTTTAAGAGTATACTCATAAAAAAACTAATCTTTATACTATTATGCCAAACATTGAACTACAATCTGACATGACAGCTCTTGAGCTTGTCAAACTTCTTCATTCTGATGAATGGAAAAAACCAAATGAGCAAATAAGCCGAGCCGCGATTGTTCAAAGAGGATCTCGTTGTCAAAATCCACACATTCAGGAAGGAGGATTCCCGGGAAGGATTCCTTCACAAGCATTGCTAGCAATTAACAATGCTATCAAAGACAAACCCTTTAATGAACTCGATCATGTTTTGGTTGGTATTTACACAGGTGATGAAAAATTCAGACTGGCTATTGTAAAAAACGACAGCCCACTTCATGCACTTTTAGAAAGTGCTCAAAATAAAACTGGGTCTTATCAATCACAAGCAATTTTTGATCACAGAGAAGTGCGAATTGAAGACACCTCTAACGGAAGAGAATTACCTCCACAAAGAGACTTCAGTTTGTATGAAATTCAGGCGGAACATCTTTCCGGCGAATATGCTGAAATCTGGAGACATGTAAAAAAGGTTCTGGATTAAAATTAAAACAAAGAAATGGGAAACAGGTATGCGAAAGTGTATCTGTTTTTTTATTTATATATGGTAAAATTATAATACATGTCATTTGCGAAGCCGAACAAGATTCAAATAATCAAATACGCTCCACCACCACCAGACTTGCCAGTGCTAGGTACTGTCGACGCGTCCGAGGTATCGTTCATTGGCCGTACGAACTATGTGGCCGCATTGGAGGAGAAGAAGTTCGTATTCGGTATCAAGCGTGTGGACCGCAGGCGCCACCTATATATTATCGGTAAGTCTGGCGTGGGTAAAAGTAAACTTCAGGAATTGATGGTCCGCCAGGATATTGCTTATGGTCAGGGTGTATGTATTATAGACCCGCACGGTGAATTCATCGACGATATATTAGGCTTCATACCCGAAGAGCGTATAGAGGATGTGTGTATTATTGACCCTGGTGATATTGATTTTCCAGCATCTTTCAACCCACTAGCCAATGTGGACCCAACATTTAAACACCAACTAACTCAAGGTTTGATCGAGGTGCTACGTAAACAATTCGGTGCGAACTGGACTCCACGTCTGGAACACGTGTTCCGCTTTACCACACTTGCGCTATTAGACTACCCATATGCCACAATGCGTGGAATGATCAGCATGCTTACTGACCGTAACTATCGTCAGAAGGTGGTGGAATATATCGAGGACGACATGGTAAAGAGATTCTGGGCTATCGAATTCGCGGACTGGTCCGAGAAGTTCGATACAGATGCGATCATCCCTTTGGTTAACAAACTTGGCCAATTCCTATCTGACCCGATGCTACGCAATATCTTCGGTCAAAAGGAGAACAAGATCGATATCGAAGAGTTGATGAATAATCAAAAGATACTATTAATCAACCTTTCAAAAGGTAAGATCGGTGAGGAGAATTCCTCATTCTTCGGAGCGATGTTCCTGACAAAGATAAAGCAGGCTGGTATGTCACGTGCAAAGATGGATCCAAAGGATCGCCACGACTTCTACCTATATGTGGACGAGTTCCAGAATATTGTGACCGATACTTTCGAGAACATTCTTTCCGAGGCTCGTAAATACGGACTGAACCTTACAGTCGCACACCAATACGTGGGCCAATTGTTACCAAAGGTTCAGCAAGCAGTGCTAGGTAACGTGGGCTCGATAATAACATTCCGTGTGGGTGGTGACGATGCAGTGAAATTGAAGCCCGAGTTCGCCCCAATATTCGACGTGAAAGATATGATCAATCTAGGAGTGGGCGAGTTCTATGTGAAGATGACTATCGATGGTGAATCATATGACCCATTCTCGGCAGAAACATTGCGAGTGTTACCACCAACACACCCATCGTACCGTGATAGGGTTATTGAAGCTTCACGTCGTAAATACGCTATTACCGCCGGCGATGCCCAGAGGTTGATCGCGGAAGAAGAGTCTACTATTGTACGTTCTGCCCAGGAAAAGGCCGCTATTACAGGTGGTAAAGGCTATGGCCATGATGACGATGTGGAAGACAAGCCAAAGGTAGAGGCCAAAGCAAGTGAACCTTTGATATAAATAATATAAAAATAAAAAAAGTGGACAAACATTTGTCCACTCTCAGAAATAATCATAAACAGGATTTTATTTTAAATATGATTTGAGCACTTTATACTGATTACCTTTCCTTAGTTTTTTCAAAGCTTTTTCTTTGATTTGGCGGACACGTTCACTTGTTAAACCAACAGTATTACTAATATCTCCCAGATTCATAGGAGCTTTGTCTTCTAATCCGTAATAAAGTTTTAAAATATCATTTTCTAACACACTAAGCTGTGACAAGGAAATTCTAATATGTTTCTTTAAAGATTCATATATTAATTCATTGTCAGGGGTTACTTCAGGATTCTTCTCTGAAACAAAAAACATATCAAGCAATGTGTCTTCACCTTCTTCACCTGACGAAGATGCATCTAGGCTAATATGTCTTTTGAAATTTAAAAAAGCATCATTCACAACAGATATTTCTGCACCCAATGATTCGGCTATTTCCTCATAAGTAGGTTCTCTTTCAAGAATCTGCTCTAATTCGGAATGCTTTTTCAACACGCGGGTCATAACCCCTATATTGTTCAAGGGTAACCTAACCATGCGCACTTTTTCGGCTAATGCTTGTAAAATACTCTGACGTATCCACCAAACAGCATATGAAATAAATTTAAAACCCCGGGTTTCGTCGAACCTATCGGCTGCTTTAATTAATCCAAGATTACCCTCATTTATAAGTTCCCCTAGGGAGAATCCTTGGTTTTGATACTGTTTTGCAACAGATACTACAAAACGCAGATTCGCAAGCACTAATTTATCCAAAGCAGCTTTGTCGCCTTCATGAATCTTTTTTGCCAGCTTTATCTCTTCCTCTGGCGTGATCATGGGGTATTTGTTTATTTCAACCAAGTATTTGTTGACAGATTCTTCTTCACGGCTTGTGAAGTGTTTAAATATCTTTAGTTCTCTCATATTTATCTTTTTCTTTTAAATTACCATTATAATCTTTATATGTAAAGATGTTATTTGAAAGTAAAATAAAAAAATGGTCACCAATAAAGGCAACCAATTTAATGAAATTTCTTAATTTTTTTTAATCACCGAGCCACTCGGTGAAGATTCCAGAGTTTTTTGTTTTATTTCTTTTAAATAATTCTTTCCAAAGAAAGTATTGGATTATGAGTCCATACACTATCAATACTTCAGAAAGTAGAGCATCTTCTATTTTCCATGATTTTGCATTTATTAAATAGTAAATGTTCATAGTCATAAATCCTAAGTTTGGTAATATGTACCATGGCTCTGGGTTATCCTGTGTTTCTTTTAAAAGGGGAATACCAGCAATAAATTGCGCAGCACAGAACCCAACAAGGCTCAGAGTAGGATTGTTTAACCCTAACCAAATAAATATACAGATAGGGACAGCTATCACAATAATAGTTTCAGTCTTACCCCATTTATTATCTGCTTTTAATAAGATAAGCAAAATGGTGATAATAATTCCACCAATTGTAAAGAGTTTCAGTGCCTCAGCACTGTCACCTTGCTGACTGTCTGTTGCAAAATATTGGAATACATCTAATACGGTCCACAGTACCCAAGTCAAGATGTTCTGGCCCACAGCCCTTTCTTTTATGGCTAATATAGCCAAAGATCCGTATGCACATACGGCAATCCAAATTATGAAGTTCATAGCTTATGTTTTTCTTTTATTTTTACAGTATTTTTGGGTATATGTAAAGGGGAGAGGGTTGTATTGCTTTTTTTACTATATATTGTATAATATACAAAATTAACAATAATTATGATGAACATTCAAGAAAGCATTGCCTGGGCAATGCAAAACACACGTTTCCTGTTGACATTAATAGTAATTTCTTTTCTTCTAGCAATGCATTTTGCTACAAAACAAAAAAAAGATAAATTACCATGATCAACACATTTTTTATAAAAAGGCGTCTATAGTTTTATTACTTGGATGCCTTTTTTTATGCTAAAATGTCTGCATGGAAGAAACGATCAATATATTTGCCGAGTATAAAAATGTCAGTATTATCTTACACGTATTTTCAGTAATAGTTGGTATGGGGGCAGCTGTCGTATCTGACATACTTTTCAATATTTATATAAAAGATAAAAAGATAGATATATCTGAGAACAAGACTCTGAATATACTATCTAGTATTATCTGGGTGAGTCTGGGCTTCATATTACTATCTGGGATATTCATATTCTTTTCTGATACTGTAAAATACATGAACTCTCCAAAGTTCCTATTGAAGATGGTAATAGTAGGTTTTGTTATTATCAATGGCTACGCTTTCCAGAGGATCGTGCACCCTGCTATACGCAAGATCAATTTTAATGACACGAACTCGAACCACAAATATGTCAAAGTACGCAAGCTTGCCTTTATGTTTGGCGCTATATCTGTCACATCATGGATGTCTGCATTTGTATTAGGTAGTATACCTCGCATACCTGTATCTTTCTTTATGGGATTGGCTTTTTATCTAGTTCTGTGTTTATGTGCTATTGTGGCTAGTCAGTTTGTAGAGTATAGAATCACGCATTCTAAATAGTAAAAAACTCTTTCTAAATTGGATTAAAACTTGTATAATATGGGTAAGTTATGGAGCAATCAATCCCGTACAACAAAGATATAACATATTTTGGTAAAACTAACTTTCGCAACCATGCGCAAGTTTTCGGCATAAAGAGAAAGGACCGCCGCCAACATATGTACGTGTTAGGTAAGTCAGGTACAGGTAAGTCTGTGCTTCTTTCGAATCTCATAGTTCAGAATATTCAAAATGGTGAGGGTCTGTGTGTGGTGGATCCGCACGGCGAATTGGTAGAGGAAGTCCTACACCTCATACCACCGCATCGTGTAAAAGACGTTATATATTTCAACCCAGCCGACACTGACTATCATGTGGGCTTCAATGTGCTACAACTCGATGACCCTAAATACAAGCACTTGGTGGCATCAGGACTCATGGGAATATTCACAAAGATCTGGGCCAATGCATGGAGTAGCCGTATGGAATACATCCTCAACAACGCTATCCTCGCACTACTAGACACTCCTGGTACTACACTCCTCGGTATCCCACGTATGCTTGTGGACAAGGACTATCGCCAGATGATCATCGGTAACCTGAAGGACCCGGTGGTAAAAGCATTTTGGATTCATGAATACGAACAATGGCGTGACCAGTTCCGTAACGAAGCTATCGCCCCGATCCAGAACAAAGTGGGTCAGTTCCTATCCACTTCTATCATCCGTAATGTGGTAGGTCAACCAAAAAGTACTATAGATATTTTTGAAATCATGAATACTGGGAAGATATTCCTAGTGAACGTATCAAAGGGTCGTATTGGTGAGGACAACTCGGCACTTCTCGGAGGTATGCTTATTACAAAGATCCAGCTTGCAGCCATGGAGCGCGTGCGTATACCTGAGAACGAACGCCGAGACTTCTACCTATATGTGGACGAGTTCCAGAACTTTGCTACCGATTCATTTGCCAACATTTTGTCCGAGGCTCGTAAATACCGCCTGAACCTAATCATTGCTCACCAATATACTGCCCAGCTGGAGAATAAAGATGGCAGTAAAGTCCGTGACGCAGTATTTGGTAACGTGGGTACTATGATCATATTCCGTGTTGGTGCCGATGATGCCGACTTCCTGGAGAAGGAGTTCGAGCCTGAATTCATGGCCCAAGACTTGGTGAACTTGCCTAACTTCCATGTGTATCTAAAGCTCATGATCGACGGTGTTACTAGCCGGCCATTCTCCGCAAGTACTTTGCCACCAATACATGTGGATGCTGACGCAAATGTAAAAGATCAAATTATAGCGTCTTCACGAGCTTTGTACACAAAAAAGCGCGAAGATGTAGAGAACGAGATACTTCGTTGGAGTGGTATGTTGCAGTCTGATGGTCAGAATGGGGCAGGTGCCCAAGAGGGCAAGTTCCCAGCAGAATGTAGCGAATGTAAGAAGAGCATAATGGTGCCTTTTGAGCCTATAGCAGGCAAGCCAATATATTGTAAGGATTGTTTAGCCAAGATAAAGGCTGGCGAGTTGAAGCCCGCACACGGATTCATAACACCAAAGGCTGTTCGCCAAGAGGCTGCAGCATCGGCGCCTCTTGCAGCACTAGGTATCGAGTTTACTGGCACAAGTGGCAAGGTAAATAGTTCTTTCGCTCGCAATGTTGTAAACAATCATGATGCAAAGCCTAACGCTGGAGTAAATAATAATTTCAAGAAGCCGAATACTTTCAACAAAGCTCCAAATGCAGTCAACACCCCAAATGCAAAACCTTTTATAAAACCAAAACCAACACCATCACCACTTTTAAAAGATTTGTTACAAAAAGTAACAAGTGAAAAGGATATCCTCGATAAGAAGGATGCTCCTGTATCTGAAGTAAAGAAGGTAATACCACCACCAATATCATTGTCTGAGTTAAAGAAGTCTGAACCTGCAAAATCTGATACAAATAAGGCCCCTGTTGTGAATAATATAAATATCAACAATAAGCCTACACCTACTATAGCTAAAGCTCCAGTAATACCAGCTAAAGAGGCTACTCCAGAAAAGATGAATTCACTAAAGGATATGCTAGCCAACATATCTGCAAAAGAAAAAGTGGAAGAAAAGGTTGTTGAAATAAAAAAAGAAGAAGTAAAAGTAGAAGTAAAGCCCGAAGTTAAACCAGAAGTAAAGGTTCCAATTCCGACACCAATCATGAGTCCACAAGTACCAAAACCAATACTTCCTGCTCAAGCTATACAAATTCCACCTAGTATTCCAAAACCACCTGAGGCAATAAAAAAGGTAGAGGCAGTAGTTAAGATAGATGAAGTAAAAGAAGTAAAGCCTGAAGTAAAAACAGAGGAGAATAAAGCTAAAGTAGAAGACACAACACCAGATACACAAAACACTGATACTACAAATCAAAATCAAAATTGGCAAAAAAGGGTCGCAAATAAAGAAGTACCAGAAGAGGTCCTCCGCAAGGTATTAGAATAAAATGATTAACAAGTTGTCTAAATGTCTAGTGTTTGCAAGTCTGATATTTACTGCCAGATTTGCATATGCGACACTTAGTATCAACGAAGTCATGTATGACGCCCCAGGTAGCGACGCTGATGCTGAATGGGTAGAAGTATACAACTCTGGTTCAAGCCCTATCGATATGTCTGATATTTATATCGCAGACTATGACACTTCTTGGCATTATCATAGTATTACACCTTACTCGCAAGCATTCATACCAGCAGGCGGGTACGGCATAGTTATTCGTACTTCATCTGCCAGTATTCCAAATACTTTTAATACTAAATGGCCCAATATAAGTGTACCTATGTTTCGTGCAAGTTTTGACTTGGGTAATGACAGTGGCCACATAGCTTTATCATCGGACAAGAAGTCTGTATATAGCGAATTGTCATATACATCGACCATGGGTGCAACAGGTGATGGTAATTCACTACAGTCAATATCGGGCTCGTATGTAGCCATGCCTGCTACACCAGGTACTATGAATGGGTCAGTAAATGACAATTCAAATTCTAGTTCAAATACGGACACCAATACCCAAGCAGACAAATCAACAGACAATACGAATGATACCAGCACGAGTGGGTCTGACCCCAAAGCTGTTAAGGTTTATGATAATATAATTGCTAAAATAACAGCTCCTACTATTGTTACTACAAAGATAGGCTTCAAAATTCAGGCCCAAGTATTGGGACGCAAGAGGGAAGTAATAGATTCGGGTAAATACGTCTGGAGCTTTGGTGATGGCAAATCGTTGCAACAATCCCAGTACAAACCTTTCTATTATTCATACGACAACAAAGGCCAGTATGTGGTGACACTGACTTATTATGAATCTATACTCAGTGCCGAGCCAGCAGTTCGAACCCAAGTAACTGTCACCGTAGTTGACCCAGAAGTGGCTATAAGTAGTGTAGGTGACTATACTGACCCTTATATAGAACTCACTAATAAATCTAACCGTGAGATAGACATGTCGTCTTGGATTATCAAGTCAGACAACACATTATTTACTATGCCCGAAGGTATGACTATATTACCAAGCAAGAATATCCGACTTTCTTCAGCTGTAACTTTGTTTACATCTTCTGATATACAAAATCTTACTATATATAACCCCACAGGCTCTGTGGTTGCTACGTATCCTGATTCAAATAAAACAGGATATAAAGTTAGTAATATGGAGTATATAGACAATATGTATAATACAGACGCAACACCTAAAAAAAGTTTTCCCGAAAAGGATACAGGTGTTGTTAACCTAGACTCACAGAAAGCTAGTGTCCATAGTTCAGGAATAAATAATAATATGAGCCTATTTGGACTGGCATTATTAATCATCATCGGATCATTTATATTGATAAATATAAATAAAAAGCCCTCCGAAGGAGAGCCAGATATTGTAAGTGCTTCTGATATGAATATTATTGAATAGGTTTATTTATCGGGATTATCTCGAGAGCTTCGTCTGTTGTCTCTACCTCTGATTCAACTTCATTGTTGGTTGGATTAGCAATATCATAGATAGCTTCTGACTCCTTTTTGAGTTTAGATATTATATTTGTCAGGGCGGTAGAGTTAACTGATTTCTCTACTACTTTATCCTTCATCTCTACTATTTTTTGTGTAGTGCTTGATTCAGTTGATACTGGTGCGATACCAGTACTCGTGTACACAGTATTGGCAGGATTAGTAATTGGATCTGTATTAGTATTATCTGTTTTTTTAACTACAGATTTATCCTCAGTGTCTTTTTCAGTTTTCTTGTCTTCTATTTTTTCTAATTCTTTTAGATCTTTATCATGAATATCTATAATGTTTTTCAATGCATTGGCTGTTTTTGCAAGTTCACTAGGATTTTCTTTTGCTAGGATCTGAACGTTTTCATCTACTTTTGCAATATGTTCCTCTATCGCACGTTCTGCTATGGCTGCAGTTTCAACTGTCAATTCACCTGAGGCTGCTAATTGCTTTACTTCTTCGATACGCTTTGCCACAAGATTTTGTTGGTACATTATTCTTGCTGTTGGGGAAGTGATCAGTATACCTTGGACTTCTTCAGTTACATTTAGTTTGAAATTGTACAAAGCATCACCAGGCAATGCACCAGATGCACTGTAAGACACAGTTCCACCAGAAGCAATGATGAACATTATTGAACATAGTGTTACAAGTAGTGGGTTCCAGAAATGGTGATAAGGGCTCTTTACATATTTACCCTGGCGCATGTCATGAATATTCATAAAAGAGGCAATATTGGAACGCATAAAAGAATGCTCGGATGGAGTCATCTTGATATGTGATGCGTTCTTCAATTGTTCTTCTAAATTTTCCATATTTTATTTCGTTAAATTTTTTATCTTTTCTAAACCTCTGTGTATACGTACTGAAACGTTGTTCTCTGATTCACCGAGAGTGTCGGCTATCTCTTTGATCGATAGGTCATTGAGATATCGTAATGTTATGACCTCTTTGTATTTATCTTCGAGTGTATCTACATGCCTCCACAGGCTTTCACCCATCAGAGCATCTTCGAAATCCTGCCTCTCATCGTGGCCGTGGTCAAATCCATCTTCCATCATTTTATCCAAGGATTCAGACTTCTTTTTCCTATAAGAATCAATGATTAGGTTACCTAGGGTCCTGTACAGGAATGCCTTTAAGTTCTCGATATCTTTACCACCTTGCAGGTATTCCCAGACTTTTGTAAAAGTATCTTGGGTAAGATCCAATGCAAGTTCGCGGCTAGATGTTTTGTATAGAGCATAGCGAAATAGTCCGTCACTATGAGCGTCATAAACCTCTAGAAATGCGTCTTTATTTTTATCATTAGTCTTCATATAGTATGACGTGTCCGGTGGACCTTTCTTACACGATTTAATTATAGCATTATATTATAAGCTCGAAAACCCTTAACTAGATGTTGATCTAGAAATAAGGGTTTTTCTTTGTTAATTTTGTTTGATTTTCTTACCGAACATAAATGGGTTAAATGTCTGACATGCATATGCAAGTGCTGCATACAAAATGACAATGACGCCACCTATGGCGATCAGGGTTTCTTGGATAGTGATTACTTTTTCCATGTGTTTTTGTTGTTTATTATTTGCTAGTTATGACGCCACACAAAGACATTTCTTACAAATATGTCAAATGACTTAAATAAAGCTTTTTTGGTATAATATTTATCATGATACATAAAGATGAAAAAAGGGTAGTAATAGTTGGTGCAGGTTTTGCTGGTATACGGGCAGCGTTGGACTTGGAAGAAAGAAAGTTACCGAATACAAAGATTACACTAATAGCCAACAAGCACCACTTTGAATATTATCCACGTATATATCGTGTGGTAACTGGTGAGAGTCCTTTGGAGGTGTGTATCCGACTCGATGAAATATTTGCTGGTACAGATGTAGACGTAATTGTAGACAGTGTTGCAAGTGTTGATACGGCCAATCATAAAGTTATCGGTTCAAGTGGCTCAAACTATGTATATACCGACCTTGTTATGGCACTCGGTAGTGAGACAGTCTACTTTGGTATTGAAGGTGTAAAGGAAAGAGCCTATGGATTCAAATCAATAGAAGAAGCTCTAAAGTTAAAGGCACACTTGCACGATATGTTCGATAAATACCTCGCTTCTGATAAAGAGAATCTAGTATCACAATTGCATGTAGTTGTGGTAGGTGGTGGACCATCAGGAGTAGAGTTCGCAGGTGAACTGAATAAATATATGCGTACATTAGCAAAGCGCCATGGTATAGACAATACATTTATAACCGTAGATATTGTGGAGGCAGCGCCAAGACTGGTGCCAATGTTGCCAGAAGATGTATCAAAGAAGATACATAAAAGGTTGCACAACTTGGGTGTAAACATATTCCTGAATCGAACTGTGGTAAAGGAGGATGTAGACGAGATCGAGATGAAGGACATGTCTATGAAGACCAATACAATAGTTTGGACAGCAGGCTCACGACCGAACCACTTCTACGCGACAGTTGCAGGGCTTGATCTACATAAAAGTGGCAGAGTGTTGGTAGACGAATATATGCAAGCTTCTAAATTGCCACATGTTTATATCCTTGGCGATTCTGCCCTTACGAAATATTCAGGTTTGGCCCAAACTGCAATATACGATGGTGAGTTTATCGCAGATAATCTGTATAGGGAATATACAGGCAAGACAAAGAAGAAATATAACCCAAAGAAGGTTGCATATGCTGTGCCTGTTGGAAAACATTGGGCAGCTGTATCTGTCGGCCCGTTCAAGACATATGGGTTCATCGCATGGGTTATCCGCCAGATAGTGGACTTGCGATTCTTCCTTTCTATATTACCGTTCCGTAAAGCGTTACGAGCATTCCGATCTGAGGCACACTTGTGTGAATCATGCGAGACTTGCGACGCATTGATAGATAAAGAATAATAAATAAAAATCTGGAAGTAATACTTCCAGATTTTTATTTATTTTAATATCTTAATATTTGCACCGATAGAGTTCAGGCGTTCGGCTATTTCTTCATAGCCACGGTTGATCATATACACATTGCGCAATATTGACGTACCTTCTGTACCTAACATCGATATGAGTATAGCCATCGATGGGCGTAGTGCCGGTGGGCAGACTATCTGGGCAGCCTTTAGCGGTGTTCCACCTTGGACATACAAGCGGTGTGGGTCAGCTAGTGTTACATTTGCCCCTAGGCGGTTGAGCTCGGTAAAGTATATTGCACGGTTTTCATATACCCAGTCATGGATCATAGTTTGGCCCTTTGCACACACAGCAATAGGTACAAAGAAGGGTAGGTTATCCATATTGATACCTGGGTATGGGTTGGCATGGATCTTGTCATCTAGTGCTACTAATTTTGATGGGTGTATAACCAAGTCTACGAGCTTTGTACGGCCGTTGTTGGAATAATAATTTTTTGATATTTGATATTTTAGTCCCATACGACGAAGCTTCTCTAACTCAAGTGATAGGAAGTCGATAGGTGCACGTGTAATAGCCAGTTCAGAGTCAGTCACAATAGCTGCTGCTATGAACATCATGCTTTCTATAGGGTCCTCACTATTGTGATACTCTACATTCATATTTATATCTTTTACTCCGTGAACTGTCAGAGTGCTAGTACCTATACCGTCGATCTTCACCCCAAGTGTCTCAAGGAAGAAGCAGATTTCCTGCACCATGTAGTTACTACTTGCGAACTTGATAGTTGTTACACCATCTATCTTCGATGCAGCTGTTAGGATATTTTCACAAGCAGTGTCACCGGCCTCGTACATTACTAGGCTCTTTGCCTTTAGTTTGTTTGCTGTAACAATGTATTTATCATTTGTTGTTTTGACCTTGATACCAAGCTCTTCGAGTGCGTATGTGTGCGCAGCGATAGTACGCTTGCCGAGCTTGCATCCAGAAGCGTGGGGGAGTGAGAATGTTGGCAGTATGTGTGCAAGTGGACCCATGAGCATAATGATCGATCGTGTACGGATAGCAGACTCGGTATTTATTTTATCTAGGGTAAAATTCTTTGGTGGAACTATCTCTACAGTGTTCTGTGCTGTCCAAGTAACTTTAACACCGATACTTTCAAGTATTTCAATAACGCGATACACCTCTTCTATGCGGGCGATACCGTGTAGTGTTGTCTTGCCACGATTCAAGAGTGATGCGCATAGCAACCCTACTGATCCGTTCTTTGAATAGTTGGTTTTAATACTACCGTGTAGCTTCCTACCACCTTCGATCTGAAAGTCGATAGAGTTGTTGATAGACACTATCTGGTGGTCCAGTACGTCACCAATTTTGCTAAGTATGTCTGTGCTGAAGTTCTGCTCACCCTTTTCCATGCGGGCAACCGCTGATTGGGAAGTGCCAAGAGCCTTGGCAAAAGCACCCTGGGTCATACCCCTGCGCTCACGTAATTCTTTTATAAATATAGCTATTTTCTGCTGATCACTTTGTTTCTTCATATTTGTATTATATATCATATATGATATAATTGCAATATGGATAACACGATAGACATATCAACATATACGACATTCAAACTGCCTGCCTATACACACAATATGGTTGTATTTACTGGTGGGGACATAAAGAAACTTGTAGACAGTATAGACAATAAATTGTTTGTTCTAGGTGGTGGGTCCAATATAATACTGCCGAAAGATATGACCAGTTTTACTGTTTTAAAAATCGAAAATAAAGGTATAGAACAAGTGGAA
The DNA here is from genome assembly GCA_964544225.1 of uncultured Candidatus Saccharibacteria bacterium. Classification (GTDB taxonomy): domain Bacteria; phylum Patescibacteriota; class Minisyncoccia; order Phycocordibacterales; family UBA9973; genus UBA8515. The sequence goes on from CAZIZK010000002.1 coordinate 15,598, forward strand.
GATGATAAAAATTCTGTAGTGCTGAAAGTAGCAAGCGGTGAATTGTGGGACGATGTGGTTGCCTATACAGTGGACCATAATTATTCTGGTATCGAAGCATTATCTGCAATACCGGGAACTTGCGGTGCAACACCAGTGCAGAATGTCGGTGCTTATGGGCAGGAGATCAAAGATGTCTTGGTATCTATCGACGCATATGATACACAGGCTGGCGAGATGGTTAGTATTGCAAATACTGAATGCGAATTTAGTTACCGTATGAGTCGCTTTAAAAAGGACTGGAAGGGGAAATACATAATTACACATATAATACTAAAGCTTTCAAAGAATCCACCAAAATTACCAGATTACCCAGGTGTAAAAAAGTATTTTGAAGATAAAATAAATCCAACATTACAAGACATTCGTGATGCAATTATTGAAATACGTTGGTCCAAGTTACCAAAGCCAAGTGCCGTGCCGAATTGTGGATCATTTTTCGAAAATCCGATTGTAGACAAGAGTATTGCCGATACTATAAAAAAGGATTATCCAAACATGCCAACATTCTCTGTACCCAAGAGGCCAGACCTATTGGGTAAGAATAAAATAGATTTAGTAAAGATTCCGGCAGGATGGCTGATAGAAAATGCAGGTTTAAAGGGGGCAAACTTTGGAAGTGTAGGCACTTATGAAAAGAATGCTCTGGTATTGGTAAACCTAGGCTCTGCAACTCAGGATGATGTAATCAGTGCTCGGGATCAAATAATAAGTACTGTTTATGATAAATTTGGAATAACTCTCGAATCGGAACCGGAGATAATTACATAAAAAACTTAGTAGTCGGACCACTAAGTGTTTTATTGTTTGTGCTCGGGAGAGGACTCGAACCTCCACCCCTTGCGAGAGACGATTTTGAGTCGTCCGCGTATACCATTCCGCCACCCGAGCGTATTTAAGATGCTTGCATATTCTATCAAAAAAATAGGAAAAAGCAATTTTTGTTTATGTAAAAATTTTATGCTAAAATATCCCTATGTCACAACTATACAGTAACTCAATATTTTGGATTGATGTAGATAAGATCAAACCAAACCCATATCAGCCACGTCGCGAGTTCGACGAAGCCCGTCTAAAGGACCTCTCTGACTCTATTCGCCAATACGGTATACTTCAACCACTGACAGTATCTAGAACTGAGGTTATAAAAGAAGATGGCGGTATTGCTGTGGAATACGAATTGATCGCCGGCGAGCGTAGACTCCGTGCTTCTAAATTAGCAGGCTTGCGTGAAGTACCTGTGGTGATCCGTGTGGGTGACAACAGTATGGCCAAGTTGGAGCTAGCAATTATAGAGAACTTGCAACGCGAAGACTTGAACGCTGTAGAGCGTGCCCGTGCATTTATGCGCCTAGCAGAAGAGTTCAAATTCACTCATGCACAGATCGGTGCAAAGGTGGGTAAGAGTCGCGAATATGTTTCCAATACTTTGCGCCTATTGTCATTACCTCAGGAAGTTCTGGATGCACTATCTGCTGGCAAGATCACCGAGGGGCATACTCGCCCTATCATGATGCTTGTAGATAGGCCCGAGGAGCAGATGGTATTGTTCAAGGAAATAATGTTCAAGAAGATCAATGTTCGCGACGCAGAAAAGATGGCTCGCAAGGTAGCTGTGGATCGTGTCAGGAAGAAGGAGTATATGCCAGACCCCGAGATATCTATGATGGAGGAAAAACTGCAAGAGACTCTAGGTACTCGCGTACATATCGAAAAGGGTGCAGTAGGTGGGCAGATCACTATCGACTTCTTCTCGAACGAAGATTTGCAGACAATACTGGACATGATCAAGAGCAATGAAGCAACAGACAAACACGCTATGTTTAAGAAGTATGAAGCAAGCCAGCCTCAGGCTGTGGTGGTAGAATCAAAAGAAGAAATATTTGATGAAGCACCTATTGATGATCGTACAAAAGAAGAGGTCCAAGAGTCCGAGAAAGAAGCTGACTTGTACAATATCACCAACTTCTCTTTATAATTAAAATTTGGTATAAGAACGCAGTCTTGAAAGAAGGCTGTTTTCTTTTAGATATGAGCTAATCTGTTTTTTTGCAAGACTTGTTTTTACATTATCTAGCCATTTACTGGATGGGTTTGATTTTTTATTTACTTTTACTTCTACCATGTCATTGTTGTGAAGTTTTGTAAAAAGTGTAGCTATTTTGCCATTTATCTTTGCACTTTGGGCATGATTACCTATATCTGAATGTATAGCATAAGCAAAGTCGATAATAGTTGAATCTTCGGGTAAGTCTACAACATCACCCTTTGGTGTTAGTACGAATATTCGATCTTTAAAAAGATCCATTTTTAAATGTTCTAGGAACTTTTCAGGGTTTATCTTTTTTTCTTCTAGGTCTTTTAGTTCTTCTAACCATTCAAGATTCTTAGGACCAAGCATATTGTCATCGGTAACATGCTTCTTATTCTTTCTGTTACTTTCTTCTTTGTATATAAAGTGTGCTGCAACACCGTATGCAGCTTCAGCGTGCATTTCTGGTGTGCGTATTTGTATCTCGACTATACCACCATTACCTGTAAATATAGTGGTGTGTAGACTTCGATAACCATTTGGCTTTGGCATAGCTATATAGTCTTTTATGCGTCCTGGCATAGGTCGCCACAACATATGTATGAGTCCAAGTGTTCTGTAGCAGTCTTCAATATCTTTTACTATTACTCGGATAGCTACAATATCGTATATCTTATTTATATCCATTTCGTAGCGCTTTAATTTTTGCCATAGACTGTACTTATGCTTCTCGCGCTCATCTATCTCAATGACTTTTATATTATTCTTTTCTAATTCTTTTTTTAAATCTTCTGATACTATTTCTAATTCTTTTTTATTTGAGTTAGACTTTTCTTTCAAAAGTTCTTCAACTTTGGCATAATCTTCTGGAAATACATAAGGGAAAGCCGCGTCTTCAAGAGCACCTTTTAACTTACCCATACCAATACGGTCAGCTAGGCGAGCATGTATTTGGATAGTTTCGAGTGCTATGCGATAACGTTTGTCTTCGCGAACGTATTGGAGTGTGCGTACATTGTGTAATCTGTCTGCCAATTTTATAATAAGTACTCTTAGATCTTCAGCTACAGCCATGAAGAACTTACGCAGACTCTCTACATGGCGTTCTGCGCCACGATACTTTAATTTACCAAGTTTAGTGACACCTTTTACTAGGCGAACTATCTCTGCACCGAACTCTTTCTCCATCTCTTCTTCCGTGATTTCTGTATCTTCGAGTGTATCATGTAGCAATCCTGCACCTATAGTATTGGCATCCATACCAAAACCTGCCAATATCTTTGCAGTTTCGAATACATGTATAAAGTAGGGTTCACCACTGTTGCGCTTCTGACCCTCATGGGCACGCATAGCAAAATCGTAAGCTTTCTGTATTAGGGCCTTGTCAGCCTTGTTTAGCTTGTGAGCTTGTTCAAATATTTCATTGATATCTGGCATATATTCAGTATACACCATTGGTAAAATATCGGAAATAAATTATTTCTTGTTATTTACCAGATTGTCGTCGAGTTTATGAGGGTTGTGGTTCTTACACATCTTGTTGGAACAACGCTCGGGGATTGTCTTTGTACCTTCCATCATTAATGATCCACAGTATTTACATATATTGCCTGTCGGCTTTGCCTTTATAGCGTTCTTGCAGTCTGGGTAGTTAGAACAAGAATAGAATATTCCAAATCGGCCACGGCGCTCCATCATGAGGCCCTTTTTACAAGTAGGGCATTGTACATCTGTCATCTTCTTTTTCTTTTCCTCTTCATCCTCCTCTATATATTTACACTTTGGATAGCGTGAACATGATATGAATGAGCCAAATTTACCTTCGCGTAGTACTAGGTGGCCGAGTTCTGGTACCTTTGTACTCTTGCGCTTCTTTCTGCCATTTTTATCTAGGCCAGAGTCTTCCACAGCGGTGCCACACTTTGGACAAGGGCGGCCTAGGTCCTTTGGACCTTCGAGTTCTTTACCTTCTAGATTCCTCGCACCGACACAGTCTGGGTAGTTAGCACATGAATAGAACTTGCCATTGCGAGCCAATTTTACAATCATGTTGCCACCACACTTTGGGCACACCATATCATCTGGTGCGTCACCCATGTTTGTGGCTTTAGCCAATTTGTCCTTTTCCTTCAATTCCTTTTGAAATGGAAGATAGAAATCTTTCAAAGTCTTTTCATATTCGCGTTCACCATTAGAAATATCATCGAGCTTGTCCTCCATGTCGGCAGTAAATGTATCAGAAATATATTCAGCAAAGTTATCTTCCAAGAAGCTCGATACCACATCGCCAGTATCAGTAGGGAAAAGTGTACGGCCTTCTTTGTTTACATAACCGCGCTCTTCTATAGTACGCATAATAGACGCGTATGTAGATGGGCGGCCAATACCACGAGCTTCCAACTCTTTCACAAGGCCTGCTTCTGTATAGCGACCAGGTGGAGTAGTTGCCTTCTCAGTATCTTTTAGTTCGATCAATTTCAATTCTGCGCCTACTTGCATCTCGGGTAGTTCCACATCTTCACCGCGAGCATCTGTGTCGCAGGCAAGCCAGCCCGGGAACAATACTCGGGATCCATTGGCAGTAAAGTCAGGGATAGAACCTTCTTTTATATTTGCCACTATCTTTGTCTTCATTAATTTTGCATCAGACATCTGGCTCGACACTACACGCTCCCATATCAGGCGATACAGTCTCTTCTGTTCTTCATTATTACCAACACTTATCAAGTCAACATGAGTTGGGCGGATGGCTTCGTGGGCTTCTTGGGCGTTCTTTGACTTTGTCTTGTATGAATGAACTTCGGCATATTCACTACCATACTTCTTCTCGATAACTTTTATTATCTGATCCTGTGCAACTTTTGAAATATTTGTACTGTCGGTACGCATGTATGTAATATGACCAGCTTCGTACAACTTCTGTGCGACTTGCATAGTGCGTGAAGGGGAGAAGCCGAGGCGTGATGATGCCACCTGTTGTAGCGTACTTGTAGTAAATGGCGCACGGGGTGAACGCTTCTGCTCGCTCGCTTTCAGGTCAGTGATATACCACTTATTACTATTGCCAAGTTCCAATATCTTGTCGACAACTTTTTTGTCGCGAGGTTCCTCGACACATGACAATGTTAATTTGTCTTTTTTGTTTGTTTCGAATAACCCTTCGAGTACCCAGTATTGTTCTGGTACGAATGCACGGATCTCGCGCTCGCGTTCCATGATGATACGTAGTGCAGGGGACTGCACACGGCCAGCACTCAAACCATAGCGCACCTTCTTCCATATTATTCCTGACAAATCATAACCCACTAGGCGGTCCAATACACGGCGAGCTTCTTGAGCACGACGTAGATCGGTGTCGATCTTCCTCGGTTCCTTCAATGCTTCCTCTACTGCTTCCTTTGTAATCTCGTGGAAAGTCACACGCTTTATAGGGGCCTTCACCTTCTTATCACTTTTCAATAGTTCTTCGATATGCCAAGCGATGGCTTCACCTTCGCGGTCCGGGTCGGTTGCAAGCATTATTTCCTTTGCACCTTCAGCTAAGTGTTGAAGTTCGCTAACCACTTTTTCTTTGCCTTTTGATATTTCGTAATGCGGAATAAAGCCACCGGGTATGTCGATAGCTTTCTTGTTAGACTTTGGCAAGTCACGCACGTGACCTACAGACGCACGCACAGTATATGCACCGTCCAGATACTTCTCTATAGTCTTTGCTTTACTTGGTGATTCTACGATTAACAACTTCATCCCGTTAGAAGTAGAGAATCTTTAGATTCTCGTACATAACTTAAATTAATAAAATCAAAATATTACGATTATTTGAATATAATTCCCGTAGCTTGAATAACATATATGACTTCTAACGGGATTCATATCTGCCCAGTATTACACGAAACATAATTTTTTTGCAAATTAAATGACCGATGCGTATAAATACGACACCGGCCATTTTGTGAAATTTGTCCTACTGAACCTCGTAAGTTCTATAGGCTAAAATGCTATCTTTTTTTATTAATTCTCTAATTTTAGGATTGCATTTTATAACAAGCTTAGAACAATGATTATACAAATAATCCTGTAAATCATTTTCTGTTTTAAAAAAAGTTCCACTAGTTCTATTTGTGTCTGACATCACGAATTCAATAATCGGGTTTTTTGCTGTATCGTTTCTTATCTCGAATATTGAAAAATCATCAGGTGTAAAATAATTTACCAAGGTGTCTTTTCTAAAGACCCATTTGAAATAGAACTTACTCCTACGATATTTCTTGTCATATCCTAATATGTGGTCTGAATCAATGGACATCAAGGGGAATGTTTGAGAAGAGAGTTTGTATTTTTTCTCATATTCTTTACCCCTGTTTATTCCTTCTTGAAATGCAAACTGGTCACAAGACACAACCAGCAAACTAATAAAAATGATAGATAAATAATAGTAATTTTTCATAACTGACAATTTTAATTTTTTATTAGTCTATAATATAAAATAGCACTTGTCAAGTTCTCCTTATTTCCCCATACTCTTCCCTTATTAAATCTTTTGCAAATTTCACCTTATGTAATTAAGGACTTTTTACTATTGACTTTTTAGTATAAATATTGTAATTTTGGTTTAAAATAATATTAATTTAATAATGAGTAATTCAATTAATGCTGCTTTCGTAGTTGAGCACGCAAGAAGTAAAACAAAAGGCAGAGGACCTTCTCTTGGTTTTATGGGAATTAAAAACCCCAAAAAAGCTTTAGAAAAGGCTACTTTTTTCTACAACCTGATACAGAACCTAATAGACTCAAAGCCTCACAAGGAAAAAAGTGAAATCAGATTTCGAGAATTCAAAGATGAAGATTTTGCCAAGATGAGTCCTTTTGATAATTGCTTCGTAAGAGTAAAAAATCTGGGAGGAGAGTTCAGATATGGCCAACTTGATTTTTACTTTGTTACCGAGAATGGAAAAATCATTGATGCTAATTTTTTCTTTGAAAATGAAAAATCTATGAAAGACAGGGATATTGAGTATGATTTCAAAGTTCGATACGGGTATAGATATGATTTGGGGGATCTAAAAAATGATGTAGAAAGTATTTGTTCTTACATGCAATCAGTTCATAGAGAAGAACTAGTTTATATCATTTTGGATTTTCCTCATTTTATGGAAACATCTGTTCTCTGGCTGTCTGATTTTAAGCGGTTGTCGTTCTCTGAATCTCACTTTTCAAGCATTCCTGCTATTGAAAAAATAGTTGATGACATCTCAAGAGACCGAATCAGGGATGAAAAAGAACAACAAAAACTTCATGCCCGGAGGGATGCAAAAATAGCTGAACTCACCAAAAATGGGGACAGAGTATTCATGTGTCCTTCCTGCGGAAGAATTAGTGGCTCAAGCTCAGGGCATTACTGTGCCTAAGTAAGAGATTCAAAATCAAAACAATTATAAAAGCTTATTATCTCAAAAGGATAGTAAGCTTATTTTTTTATATCCTCCTTATCTCCCCATACTCTTCTTTAATCAAATCTTTTATTTCCATTATGGAAAGAAGAGCGCCGGCGCGCGAGGCATCCATGCCACTGGCACGGATCAATTCATCACGAGGCATTGGTTCGAGAAGCAGATCTATGATCTTCATTTCATCTTTACCACAGTCGGCATATTTCTCTTTATCTGTTTGAAGTGGCTTGTCTATTGCAAAGCCGAGTGCATCGAGCAATTCATCGCTATTGGTGACTGGTGTGGCACCTTGGCGTATCAGGTTGTTGGTACCTTTTGAATTTGGGGAGAAGGCGGACCCTGGTACAACCAATACATCACGATTGTAGTCCAGGGCCATGCGTGCAGTGATAAGTGTGCCCGACTTTTCTTGGGCTTCTATTATTAGTACCGCTTTGGACAATCCTGCCATCAGGCGGTTGCGCTGAGGGAATGAATATAATAATGACTTTTCATCGGGTAACATTTCAGAAAGTAGGCAACCACCAGCATCGACTATTTCTTGGGCGAGTTTTATATTGGACCGTGGGTACAGAGCCGAATTGTCCAGGCCCGAGCCTGGCATAGAAAGTGTGATCAATCCATTTTTCAATGCTGCACGGTGGGCGATAGTGTCGATACCGAGTGCCAGGCCCGACACTATTACAATAGGGTAACCTTTTAATCCGGCGATCAACTTCTCGCATATTTCTTTGCCATACGAGGTAAAGTTTCGTGAACCGACAACAGCTAGGTAGACATAATCCTCTGGAGGCAATTCACCCCTGCGAAAAAGTTGTTTAGGAGGTTGTGGAATCTCGAGCAGAGGCTTTGGAAATTCCTCCTCGTTTAATTTAAAAATATCTTCCATCCCGTTAGAGATAGGTAATCTTTAGATTACCGTACATAAATTAAATAATAATATCAAAATTGAAAGTAATCTTTTAAAATAATCACCATAAGAAATACAAACATATATAATCTCTAACGGGATCCATATTCAATTCGTATTTGTTTATTATACCATTTTTGGTTATACTGTCTGTATGTTAGACATCAAATTCATTCGTGAAAATACAGATATAGTAAAGGCAGGAGTTGCAAAGAAGAACTCGAGCGTCGATATCGACGCCCTTATAAAGCTCGACGACCAGAGGCTAGAGGCTCTAAAGAGGACCGAGGTTCTACGTGCCGAGCAGAACCGTATGAATGGGTCTATTTCTGTCGAGAAGGATGCATCTGTCCGCGCACAGATGATTGAAGAGATGCGCCTAGTAAAAGAAGATTTCAAAAAAGAAGAGGAGAGTCTAAAGGATATCATGCAACAGTGGCAGGGTATGATGCTAAAGATCCCGAATATTCCATCTGTCGACACTCCAGAAGGTCCAGACGAAAGTGGCAACCAAGTTATCCGTCAGTGGGGGGAGAAGCCACAGTTCAGCTTTACTCCAAAGGAACATTTCGAAATAGGGCGTGCATTGGGCCTTATAGATACCGAGACAGCTGCCGAGGTAGCATCTTCACGTTACTCATATCTAAAGGGTGACTTGGTTATGATGCAGTTCGCACTGATCCAAATGTGTTTAAATATTTTAACCAACAAAGAAACTCTACAGAAGATAGCAACTGAAGCCGGCGTGTCTATCGATGTAGACGCTTTTATGCCAGTGATCCCACCAGTATTTATCCGCCCACTAGTTCAGGTAAAGATGGCGCGCATGATGGCACCCGAGGACCACTACATGTTCCCGAACGATGACCTGATGCTCATCGGTAGTGCTGAACATACACTAGGTTCAATGCATATGAATAAAATATTTGAAGAGAGTGAGTTGCCAATACGTTATGCTGGGTACTCTACTGCATTTCGTCGCGAGGCTGGTACTGCAGGTCGTGATACAAATGGCATATTGCGCCAGCACCAGTTCGACAAGTTGGAGATGGAAGTATTCTCTCTTCCAGAGAACTCTATCCAAGAGCAGAACTTCCTCGTAGCTATCCAGGAACATGTATTGAAGACTCTGAACTTGCCATACCAGGTGATATCAGTATGTAGTGGTGACATGGGCTTTCCAGATACACGCCAGATCGATATAGAAACATGGATGCCAGGTCAGAACCTATACCGTGAGACTCATAGTGCCGACTCTACCGGAGGATTCCAATCACGCAGGCTCAATACTCGTGTGCGCCGTGCAGATGGCAAAATCGAGCCCGTACATATGAATGATGCAACAGTTGTGGCAATAGGCCGTACACTAATAGGTATTATAGAGAACTATCAACAAGAAGACGGCAGTATCCGCGTACCAGAAGCTTTGAAGAACTACCTAGGTAAAGACGTTATTAAATAATATTTTAATATGGCCAAAGCTAAAAGCTCGCTCGTTACATCTCCACGTATAGAGGAAATCAAACGCCGAAAGAAGAGGCGTATTCGTTTTGCTATACTTTTCTATTCCGTATCTTTTATCGTACTGGTTGTTTTGTTTACACTCGTGTCTCGTATACCAAAACTACATATTAAAAATATTGAAGTGAACGGCACACATATAGTAGACAGCACCCAGGTAATAGACTATACAAATAGCCAGATAAGTGGGCGCTATTTATATTTGTTCGATAAGAAGAATGCTTTCATTTACCCAAATAATAAAATACAGAAGGACCTGGTAAAGAAGTTCCCACGAATCAATAATATCGACATATCGTTGCGAGGCTTCCATACTATTGTTATAGATATCACCGAGCGAACTGGTTCGTATCTATGGTGTGGGGCAAGTATTCCAGAAGTCGTAAGTGATGCGGGGGACAATTGTTACTTTGTAAATTCCGATGGAAAAGTTTTCGACCAGGCGCCATACTTCTCGGGTAATGTTTACTTCAAGTTTTATATACCTATCGACACTGTCGATGATGTTTTTAATAAGCAAGTTTTAGATCAACCAACTTTCCAGAAAGTGATATCATTTACCGATGGGTTGGAGGCACTGGGCGTGCATGCTGTGTCAGTGGTTATGAATAACCCTGCTGAATATGCATTCCATCTAGATCGCAAGAGTAATATTGCAGAACCTGTAATATATTTCAATAGTGAGAATGATTTAAATAAAATATTTCAGAATTTCTCATCGGCCATGAGTAAAGACGAGTTTAGAAATCAGATAAATACAAAATATGATGTTTTGCAATATATTGACCTAAGGTTTAATAATAAAGTTTTATATAAATTCCGCTAATGAATCCCGTTAGAAGCCGCGGTCGCAAGTAAATAAATATTAATTATGATACAAGATAAAATTTTAATTTATAAATATAATACAGAATGTCGTGATTTTTTGATCGCGATCTGCTTCTAACGGGATGAATAATTTCTGGCAAAATCTTCCAAAGCCTTTTATGGCACTTGCCCCTATGGCTGACGTTACCGACCCGGCATTTCGACGTATCATAGCAAAGTATGGCAAGCCCGATGTTACCTGGACCGAGTTCGTATCTGCCGACGGCTTGATGAGTGCAGGTAGGGAAGTATTGAAGAGGGACCTAGAGTATAGCGAGGTGGAACGGCCGATAGTTGCTCAACTCTTTTCCTCGCACCCGGATCGGATGCGTGGCGCAGCGAAGCTGTGCGCCGAGCTCGGCTTTGATGGTATCGATATAAACATGGGATGTCCGGATCGTAGTATAGAGAAGCAGGGCGCCGGCGCCGCCATGATCAAGACTCCAGAGATAGCCGCGCAGATTATCCAAGCAGTGAAAGACGGTATAGCAGATGCGGGCAAGGATATCCCCGTATCAGTGAAGACTCGAGTAGGGTACAACCAAGTTCAGATAAAAGAGTGGATACCATTCATCCTTTCACAGAATATTGATGCCCTGACAGTGCATTCAAGAACCAGGAAGGAAATGTCCAAAGTTCCAGCGCATTGGGAATATATAAAAGAAGTGGTAAAGATCCGCGACAAGATGGGTATAAAAACAAAGATATTGGGTAATGGTGATGTACGCGATATTGCCCATGCCAGACAATTGGCAAGTGAGTCTGGTTGTGATGGTGTAATGATCGGCCGCGCAATATTTGGTAACCCGTGGTTGTTTGGAAAGGGAGCTTCTTCTCGTTCTGAATATATTCCTTCCAAAGACACGAATAATTTTCTGGTGAAAATTTTCTCTTCTCGCGCCAGAAGCATGGTGAAGGGCCTTTGGCAGAAACATATTCTTCACTCGAAGAAGCAAGACGACTCACATAAATATTGGCTACATGTGGAAAATACTATTCCAGTAAAGGAACGGTTGGAAGTGATGGTAGAGCATATGGAACTTTTTGATCAGTTACTCGGTGACATAAAGAACTTTGCCATTATGAAGAAGCACTTCAAGGCGTATGTAAATGGCTTCGAAGGTGCCAAAGAACTCCGCATGAAGCTCATGGATTGTCACTCTGTACCCGAAGCCCGCACTATCGTTGCAGAATTTCTAAAGACATTTAAAATGTAAAAATTATGTTTTTAAAATAAAAAAACTCTGAACAATTAAATTATTCAGAGTTCTTTGTTAAAATTTTTACAGCTTTAATACCAAGGTTTATCTCCTTGTTTTAGCCAGTTTGCTAAAGCCTCAATTTCCTCTTCAGAGAATGTTGTTGCATTTTCTCTAAAATTTATCCTGTATGCTCGGCTAACTACTTCATGATCTATATCTTTTTCTAACCATGGTCCATAATAAGAATAATAGTGAGAAAGATACAATGTAGTGGTTGCGCCATGTGAGTTTGGGCTATCGGCAAAAAAAAGTTCTATATAAATTTTTTTATTTGGATGAAAAAGAAATTCAATTGTATGGTGGCGCGTAATAGCGCTTTTAATCTTTATATGTTGAGTATGGGGATATATAGAACTAAAGTGAAATGGTTGCAAAGAACAACCTTGTTCGACTAAAGATTTATACATATTTTCCATAAATTTTTTTATACTAAGCTCAATCTTGCCCTCTAATTGCTTAATTGTCTCAGTGTCTTTTGGGTCCAGTTTGGCGAATTCTTCGTCAAAATGAATTATTTCAAGTTTTGTTTCCATGTGTGTAGGTTTTTTATATTTATATAGATTTTTTAGCATTTTGTCAAATGGTCTTTCATTTTACCTTTTTGTGTAAAGTAGTTAATTTGTTATACTTACACAATATGAAGAAGGATACAAAAAAGGGGGAGGCTCATATAGCACTGTATAGGAAGTATAGGCCAGGGAACTTTGCCGATGTTATAGGCCAGGACCATATAGTAAAAGCTATCGAAGGTGCGTTGAAGGCTGGTAAAGTTTCGCACGCATACCTTCTGACAGGGGCACGCGGTACAGGCAAGACAACTATTGCCCGTATTATTGCCAACGTTCTAGGTACATCACCAAACGATATATATGAGATGGATGGTGCTTCGAATCGCAAGATCGAAGACGCCCGCGATATAAAGGAGAACGTTCGAACATTGCCATTTGACTCTAAATACAAAGTCTACATCCTCGACGAAGTTCACATGCTGACAAAAGAAGCTTGGAACGCACTACTGAAAACTATCGAAGAGCCACCAGAGCATGCAATATTTATCCTCGCTACTACCGAGATAGAAAAGGTCCCCGAGACTATTGTGTCACGTTGTCAGACATTTGTTTTCAAGAAGCCGACCGACATAATACTTGCAGGTGTTGTTACAAATATCGCAAAGAAAGAAGGCTATACTATCGAAGATGGTGGGGCCGAGCTCATAGCACTACTGGGTGATGGGTCATTCCGTGATACTTTGTCGACCCTCGACAAGATTATCTCTTTTGCACAAACAAACAAGATAAGCTTGCAGGATATTGTCGAGGTAACAGGTGCACCTGATACAACACTTGTAAAAGATTTTATTACAGCACTTGCAAACAATAATATCGAGCAAGGTTACGAAACTCTAGATAAGATCGTAAAACAAAATATTGAAATGAAAGTCTACATAAAGATGGTACTAGCAATGTTGCGCCACGCATTGATGCTACGCTATGCGCCAGCTATGAAGGCAAAGGTGGCCGACTCTGTATCAGAATCTGATATGGAATTCCTGATAGACATTATTTCCAAGAAGCCGGAACATATATCATCACGAACACTATCTATAATACTCGAGGCATATCAAGGATTGCGATACTCATTCATCTCTTCTTTACCACTCGAGCTTGCCCTTGTTAGAATTTTGAATAATGAAAAGTAAAGAAAATACTATATACGATGTAATAGTTGTGGGTGGAGGAGCCTCTGGTATGATGGCTGCCTCTGTTGCGTCAGCGTTGGGTAAAAAAGTTTTAATAATAGAGAAGAACCGGGGCCTAGGTGAGAAGCTGAAGATCACTGGCGGTGGTAGGTGCAATATTACAAATGCCGAGGAAGACTTGCGTGTACTTATGAAGAACTATGGTGTGGCTGAGCCATTCCTGTATTCTGCATTTGCCCGATTCGACAACCAAGACACTTTTAAATATTTTACCGATAGGGGTTTGCCACTGGTAGTGCAGGCACGCAAGCGCGCATTTCCACACACTGAACGAGCCATCGATGTTTATAATGTAATGAAGAAGGAGTTAGAGAAGGGTGGAGTGGAGGTGATACTCGGTGCCCAGGTTACCAATATATCTACTGAGGGTAACAAAATAAAAAGTATAAATACAATAAAAGGGAATTATGTTGCAAAGTCATACATACTTGCAACTGGGGGTATGTCGCACCCAGAGACAGGTGCAACAGGTGACGGATTCAAATTCCTAAAAGATCTGGGCCACAAGATAAAAGAACCTACACCATCGATAGTGCCGCTGGAAGTGGCAGAGTCTTGGGTGCACGAACTTGCAGGAGTGTCACTGTCATTTATGAAGATCACTTTCTTCATGGAGGACAAGAAAGCTTTTAGTAAAACGGGCAAAGTCCTCTTTACACACTTTGGACTTTCGGGCCCACTGATACTCAATAGCGCAAGTAAAGTGGGTGACTTGCTACAAAGTGGCAAAGTAACTGCATATATCGATGCATATCCAGATACGAATCATGGCGCTCTTTCAGAAAAAATAATAAAGATATTTGATGCCAACAAGAACAAAGCTTTGAAAACTGTTTTCAAAGACATTGTTCCAGAAGGGACAGCGAAAGCCCTGCAACAAGTCTTCCCTGATATTGATTTCGAAACCAAAGTACATAGTGTTACGAAAGACATGCGCAAGCTTATAGTGCATACACTAAAGGCTCTGCCTGTAACTATTACTAACCTGATGGGTTACGATCGCGCTGTGGTAGCCGATGGTGGGGTATTGCTGACCGAAGTAGACATGAAGACTATGAAGTCTAAACTATATGACAATTTATATATCACAGGGGACTTGCTCAATATCAACCGCCCTTCGGGTGGCTACGGCCTCCAGCTGTGTTGGACTACTGGGTTTATAGCAGGTACTGAAGCATAGCACTATTGACTTTTTTCTATTTTAGTGTTATTTTAAAAGAAAAAAGAAATTATGCATTACTCAGAAATTGAAAATGGATTTGTTATCCTTGATGAGGACAATAATCTAGTAGTCTTTAAAAGAGACGAAACCGGCTTTACTTTTACATGTAACCCACCAAACATGACGTGGAGTGTCATATCTACGGTGAATGGCACGAAAGTACTGGAGGAAAATGAAGAATTCCTTTTTGCTTTTGAGCAAGCCAAGGCAATTGATTTTACCATTGGGAAGGTATTCACCAACCCTGAAGTAATAAAGGTTGTGCTTGGAGGCCCTTGGTAATTATTTAAGATTTTATTTTTTAAAAAACCGACACGAGTGTTAATACACTTTGTCGGTTTTTTTATTGGCTTGTTTTATAAGGAGATAATAGCAAAATCATAGTTATTGACTTTATACCTAAAATATGGTATTATATAGTAAATACAGTGATGAAAAGAAAAACCTTGAAAAACCTAGGCCAAGTGGCCACAGCACAGCTTGTGCAAAGAGTAATAGGTGTATCAAATGGTGTTTTCTTATCACCAATTGTTATTATCTACTTCGACAGTTATGTTAAAAGCATTGTTGTCCTGTCTTTTATATCTATTGTTATGTGTATTGCTTTAATCATGTTATATGATTTTAGTAAAAAAGATTGGCTCTTCTTAGAAGAGTTGAAACAAACACAGAATAATTTAAATGAAGATGTAGTAATAGGTAAAAGTTCTATTACAAAAAAAATAGCAAAATGGTCAAATAAAAATAAGGGTATCTTGTTTTTATTGATAGTTTGCTTAGACCCAACGATTGCAGTTTTGTATTATCGAAAGGGGTCATATCTCTACAACGGGATAAAAGAACTTAAAATAGCAGTGTTGTTTTTAGTAAGTACTGTTGTGTATAACACAATATTTACCTACTCTGCTACTTTCATCATTTGGCTTTGCCATTTGATAACGAATTTATAAAAAGCTTCAGCAATGAGGCTTTTTTTATTACCCAGCTTGAAAAATAGTCATTTTTGGGGTATTCTGTTAGTGTCTATATATTGGGATATCGTCTAATGGTAGGACAGGGGCCTTTGAAGCCCTTAATCGAGGTTCGAATCCTTGTATCCCAGCAAAAAATGCTATACTAGCTTTATGGCAATATCAAATTTTGAAAAAAGATTTTTCTTTATACTTCTAGGTATAATTTTATTAATAGCTTTGTTAATTATTAAACCGTTCTTTTCTGTTATTGTGGTTAGTATTGCATTGGCTGTAATATTTACCCCTGTATATGAATGGATTAATAAACATATCACTCGTGGTGTATCTTGGGTGTCGGCAATTATTACTGTGGCGCTTGGTGTATTGATTATTGCAACCCCAATGTTTTTTATTGGTAAAATGCTATTCAACGAATCGCAAACTTTATATCATATCGTTTCTGTGGAGAATGGTAACAGTGATTATATCGAATCTGTTACAACATCTTTAAATAGCTTTTTACCAAAGAGCTTCCACATACCCGATTCAGAAATAAAGAATTTGGTTATCAAGATATCCGAGGGTATCGGTTCATTGTTTACTAAGACGATATCTACTATATTCTCATTCTTGTTGGTTATTATTGCATTCTTCTATTTCTTGAAGGATGGTAAAAAGTTGAATCAATCACTAATTGCACTGAGCCCACTTTCTGACTCGCACGATAAGAGCTTGCTTGGAAAGATACGCAATGTTATCAATGGTGTATTACGCGGGTATTTCCTCGTGGGTATTGTGCAGGGTGCATTGCTCGGACTAGGCTTCTGGATATTTGGAGTACCATCACCAGTATTGTGGGGGACAGTCGCTGCTTTTGCATCACTTGTTCCAAGTATTGGTACTGCGTTCATATCTGTACCAGCTATTGTTTACTTGTTTGTTATCGGCGCAACCAATCCTGCTATTGGATTGATTATTTGGGCTGCACTGATTGTGGGGCTCGTCGATAACTTGTTGAACCCACTAGTAGTAGGTAAGAAGATCAATGTTCCACCACTATTTATATTGTTCTCAGTGCTAGGAGGAATATCGTTATTTGGGGCTGTTGGTGTATTGGTTGGCCCGATAATAGTTGGATTGTTGTATGAACTTGTAACTTTGTATAAAGAAGACTTTACTGTATAAATGGATTATGGATTTTACTACGCAAAAAAAACTCTCAGATTTGTTAATTGGTATTGATGTATTGAACACAAAAGGCAACATCAATATTGATGTTCCACATATATCTATAAACTCCAATGACATAAAAGATGGCTCATTATTTATTGCGATTGTGGGGCATGTTACCGATGGGCATTTGTTCGTTAGTGATGTTATACAAAAAGGCGCCAAAGTGATAGTCCACGAAAGTGACATAAGTGAATACAAAGACGGGGTAGTATATGTACAAGTATCCGACAGTCACAAGGCGGTGGGGCAGATCGCTTGTAACTTCTACGACAATCCATCTTCCAAGTTTAAACTCGTAGGTACTACTGGCACCAATGGCAAAACAACCACTACGACATTGTTGTACAACTTATTTCGCAAGCTCGGGTACAAAGTGGGTATGATAGGTACAGTTGTGAACAAGATCAATGATGAGGAGTTCGAAGCTTTACGCACTACACCCGACGCTATAACTTTACAGAAATTATTTGCAGATATGTTAGATGCCGGTTGCGAATATGTATTTATGGAAGTTTCCTCGCATGCAGTTAATGAGGGGCGCTTACAAAATGTGTCTTTTGCAGGTGGAGTATTTACAAACCTGACCCATGACCACCTAGACTACCACGTAACTTTTGATAATTATCGCGATGCAAAGAAAGGCTTCTTTGATATGTTGCCAACAAATGCATTTGCTATTACAAATAGCGATGATGAGTATGGCATATACATGGTGGATAATACAAAAGCCACAACTCATACATATGGGTTCAAGAACTTGGCAGATTTTATGGAAAAATTAGAAAGTAAATTGGTTGGCGAGTTCAATGCATATAATATACTGGCAGTTTATGCGACAGCTATGGCATTGAACCAAGATAGTGAAAGAGTTAAAGAATTAATCAAAACATTAGATGGAGCCCCAGGAAGATTTGAATCATATACCAGTCCGACTGGTACAGTAGGTATTGTTGACTATGCACATACACCCGATGCGGTGGAAAATGTGTTAAAGACTGTTCGTGCTATTTCCCTTGGCCAAGTGATAACTGTTATTGGCTGTGGTGGTGACAGGGACAAAGCAAAGAGGCCTACAATGGCACGTATTGCATATGATATGAGCGATATTGTAATACTTACTTCAGACAACCCACGCAGTGAAAAGCCAGAGGATATAATAAACGATATGCAGGGTGGCATTGCCAATATTGATAATAATAAATTGCATACTATAGTCGACAGGCGCGAGGCTATTGCGAAGGCGTGTGATATTGCAAAAAAAGGCGACTATATAGTGGTGCTGGGCAAAGGCCACGAGGATTATCAGGAGGTGAATGGTGTTAAAACACACTTCTCTGATATGGAAGAATTAAAGAAATATATAAAATAAAAAACCTGTTTTCTTTTTACAGAAATCAGGTTTTTTTGAATTGGTTTTGGTTTTTTTAAATAAAAGAAGGTCTTTTATTTTTTATTTTAGTAGGAGTTATCCACCAAACAACAAATAACAAACAGTATTGCAAGACTGTGAATATGGCTGTCATTAAAACTAAAGCCAGTATTCCTCCTAAACGATAGTTTACGAGTTTGTTTACAAAATCATAACTAAAAAGATTTAATTTCTCAAAGATAAAAAAGTATTTACCAACAAAGAAAATCCTGTAACTAGGAGTATAAATGGATCTTTTGTGAAGATTCCAAATCTTCTACTTTCCATTTTTAACACTATTGCCATTACAATTGGCATTAGCATGGGTATAAGCATAATGCTTTTGTTGACTTGTAATACATTAATAAAAAATAAGGGAAAAATTAACCAGAAAAGGACGGTTAGCCATGCTAGAGAGTAAAATTTTTTCATAATTGTGTGGATTTAAGTTTTTTACACTATAGCATATTATGCACAAAAGTCAAATTATTAATATTGTGATTTTTGTGGTTTAATTTAGGTGTGGAAAAATCTTGTTCAAAATGTAATAAACATTTTACGATAACAGAAGATGACCAATCTTTTTATGTAAAGATGGGTGTTCCGGTGCCCGAGATGTGTCCGGAATGTCGCTTTATGATGAGGTCACTTTTCCGTAATGAGACCACCCTTTACTCTGGGCGAAAGTGTGCACTTTGTGACAAGAGTATTGTGACTATGTATAACCCAAAGTCCCCATACACTATTTACTGTTATGATTGTTTCAATTCTGAGAAATGGGACCCAAAGGATTATGCTACAGATTATGATGAGTCTAGATCCTTTATAGAACAAATGAAGGAATTCCTTATAAAAGTTCCAAAGATAAATCTGTACCTTACACTAGGTTATGGGGAGAATGTTAATAGTCCTTATGTAAACATGGCTAGTGGTTGTAAGAATTGTTATCTTGTATTTAATACCGGCCCTGCCGAGGAGACTCTTTATTCACGAGGGCTTCGCAAGAGCTCGGATTCATCTGATCTTTATTTTGGATTTGCCATTGATAGGTGTTATGAATCTATAAATATTCAGGAATCTGCTTCGGTTACACATGGGCAGAATGTTGTAGGGTGTGTAGATTCACACTTTTTATTGAACTGTTCCAACCTGACCAATTGTTTTGGTTGTGTAAATTTACGCAACAAGAGTAATTGCTTTTTCAACGAGCAATTAACAGCAGAGGAGTATAAAGAAAAAGTTGGGGAAATACTCGGTAGTTATCAAAAAATGGAAGAGATGAAAAACAAATTTGATGAGTTTACTATCGATTTTCCTCGTCGGGCAAATAACAATTTTAAAACTGTAGACTCAACCGGGGACTATATTTCAGAGTGCAAGAATGTAAAAGAATCTTTTGAAATATTTCAATCCGAAGATTGTAAATATTTATTTGCTTCAAAGATTATAAAAGATTCATACGATGTACTGGGTTATGGTACAAATTGCCAAATGTTACTGAATTGTGTGGCTACAGGGTTCTCGAACAACATCATAGGTACATACTCTGCTGAAAACTCAAGCAATATATTATATGGATTCTATGTAGACAATTGTCATGATTGTGTGGGTTGTGATGCATTGAAGCATGGTAAATACGCAATATTCAATAAAGAATATACAAAGGAAGAATATGAAAGGTTGCGAAGTAAAATCGTAAATGAATTAACCGAAGCTGGGTTATACGGGCTGATGATGCCACCAGAGCTTGCACCCTTTGCCTACAATGAGACAGTGGTCCAAGACAATATCCCTCTTACGAAAGAAGAGGCTATTGGCCGTGGGTTCCGATGGGAGGATGATATCCAGATAACCAAAGGCAAGGAGACATTAGCTCCAGAGCAGATTGCTGATAGTATAAAGGATATAAATGATTCTATTACAGACGAGGTTCTGAAGTGTGCAAAGTGTGAACGTAATTACAAGATCACAGAGCAAGAGTTACTCTTCTATAAAAAGATGAATTTGCCAATACCACGACAGTGCTTTTATTGTAGACATGAACAAAGAGTGGTACGCCGTGGACCTTTTAAATTATTCGATCGTAAATGTTCAAATTGTGGGCTCGATACTCATACAAACCTGACAGAAAATGTAGCTCCTATAATATACTGTGAATCCTGCTACCAAAAAGAGGTGATTTAGTGTATATTTTGTAAGTGACTGATTACAAGACATATTTCAAAGGGAAGAAGATAACCATCATGGGGTTGGGGCTTTTAGGGCGTGGATTGGGGTATACGAAATTCCTAGCAGAATGCGGGGCACAACTGATAGTGACAGATATGAAAACAAAGGAACAATTGGCCACATCTGTAAAAGAACTGAAAAAGTACAAAAACATAGAATGGGTTCTAGGTGAACATAGAATGCAGGATTTTAAAGGGGTGGACATGGTGATAAAGAATCCTGGGATTCCTGCTGACTCTATTTATATAAAGGAAGCAAGGAAGAATAAGATCCCTGTAGAGATGGATGCATCACTCTTTGCAAAGCTCGCGCCCGAGGTGACTATTGTAGGTGTAACAGGTACCAGGGGTAAGAGTATGACCACAATGCTGATATACGAAATATTGAAGGGCGCAAAGAAGCGTGTATATCTGGGTGGTAATATTCGTGGTATTGCTACATTGCCACTTTTGCAAAAGGTGAAGAAGGGCGACATAGTGGTGATGGAGCTCGACTCTTGGCAGTGTGCCGGATTCGGTGAGGCAAAGATATCACCACATATTGCCGTATTTACTACATTTATGCGCGACCATATGAACTACTATGGTGGCAGTATGAAGAAATATTTCGCCGACAAGGCCAATATTTTTAAATATCAAAAGAAGTATGATACATTGATAATCCGTCCCGAGATGAAGAAGCTAATTTCTGAATTTAACTCCTCCCATGCGAAGGGGAGGTTAGGAGGGGTTGGTGGTAAGTTAATAATTGCCAATACTAAAAAAGTTCAAGATTTGGATTTCAAAATCCCTGGAACTCACCAGCTGGCAAACTTGGCTTGTGCAGTAGCCGCCGCGCAAGCGCTAGGCGTGCCAAAGGAGGCTATATACAAAGCTGTAAAGAATTTCAAGGGGGTAGAGGGGCGCCTACAATACATGAAGACTGTAAAAGGGGTAAAGATATACAACGACAACAACGCCACAACTCCCGAGGCCACATCTGCTGGACTTGAAGCTTTAGGTACAAATACAATTTTGATTTGTGGTGGAAGTGATAAAAACTTGGATGTCAATAATTTAGTAAAAGCTATTAATAAGTACACTAAAGTAGTTATAGTATTACCAGGGAAAGGCACAGATAGATTGATAAACAGTAAAATAAATACAGAATTTATAAAAGCAAAAGATTTGAAAGATGCGGTAGGGAAGGCGATGAAGATTGCAGTGAAGGGGGATACAATATTATTCTCCCCAGCCTTTGCATCGTTTGGAATGTTTACGAACGAATATGATAGAAATGACCAATTTGTAAAAATAATAAAAGGGTTGAAATAAATATATGCTTCCGGAATATTTAAATTTTTTAACACCTATCGTTGGTATCATTGCTAGTTATTTTTATATAAAAAGTATAGTAAAAGGCGAAACCATTCCAAATAAAGTTGGATGGTTTATTTGGTTACTAGCACCACTAGTTTCGTCCTTTGTAATTTTGCAAAATGGTGGGGGGCTTTCTGCTATACCCGTTTTCATGTCTTGGATTATTCCACTTATTGTTCTGATTGCCTCATACAAGATTAAAACAAAATTAAAAATAAATAAGCTAGATATCGTATGTTTTATTAGTGCACTCATTGCTATGTACTTTTGGCTCATTGCAAAAGATATTTATAATGCAACTGTATTTGCAATAATTGCAGATGGGTTTGGCTTTATACCAACTATTTATAAAACCATAAAAAACCCAGGCACTGAAAAACCTTGGCCATATATAGCTGGTATTTTCAATGCTAGCATTGCTATCCTAACACTGCATAATTTTGCATTTCATTTATTTGCTTTCCCTTTTTATTTATTGATTGGTAATGTTATATTGATTAGTGTGATATATTTTACCAGTTTTAAGAGAGTTAAATAATATGAAAACAGCAATAATAATACATGGTATGCCAAATAAGGAGGGTTATTATAATCCGAACGGTGATGCTGAATCTAATTCTCACTGGTTACCATGGATACAACACGAACTTTTAATAAGAGATATATTGGCTCAGACTCCAGAAATGCCAGTACCTTATAATCCAGATTACAATGCATGGAAGGAAACGTTCGAAAGATTTCCAATTAACGAGGAAACTATTTTGGTAGGTCACTCTTGTGGAGGTGGTTTCCTGGTACGTTATTTGAGTGAAAGTAATGTGAAGGTTGGGAAGGTTATTCTAGTGGCTCCATGGATAGATACTGAAAAAAAATTAAATACAAGAATGTTCGACTTTAATATTGATCCAAATATTGTTTCTAAAACTAAAGGTATAACAATATTTAATTCATTAAATGACGTCAATGTTATACATGATAGTGTAAATAAAATTTTGACTGATGTAAAAGATATAAAATTAAAAGAGTTTGATAATATGGGTCATTTTACCTTTAAACATATGGACACCAATAAATTCCCAGAATTATTAGAAGAGATTTTAAAATAAAATTTATGCGGATACCAATAGTAAATGAACAAGATGAAATAATAGCTTATAAAACAAGGGAAGAAACTACTCGCGAGGATATTCGCCGTATTGTTGGATTAAATGTTTTTAATGAAAATAATGAAATTTTAATTGCAAAAAGACAGGCAAACAAGTCTATACACCCAAATGTATGGGGTCCTGCAGTTGCTGGTACGGTAGATGAAGGGTATGATTATGACGATACAATGGTAAAAGAAATGGGAGAGGAAATAGGTCTATTTGATGTAAAACCTATTTTTGTAAAAAAAATGTATTATGAAGATGAAACCCAAAGGAGATTTACTGGTGTATACTATGCCATAGTAAATTCAAAAGAATTTACTCCAATAATACAAGAATCAGAAGTTGCTGAAATTAAATGGATTAGTTTAGAAGATTTAGAAAAATGGTATCAAGACAAACCCCAAGATTTTATCCCATCTTTCCAGCGAACTATAGATAATATAAAAGAAGCTTTAGAGCTTAAACAAAAATAATATGCAAAAATTTACGATACAAAATAGACATGGTTTAAAGATTGTTGGGAATATTTCAATACCTGAAAATCCAAAAGGTTTGGCTTTTGTGATGCATGGATTAGGTGGAACAAAAGAACAACCGCATATATTACTAATAGCAGATATTTTCCTAAAGAATGAACATACAGTTGTTAATTTTGATGGAACAAATTCACTTGGTGAAAGTGAGGGCAAATACGAAAATGCAACAATGCAATTTCACTATGAAGATTTAGTAGATGTTATCAATTGGGCAAAAACACAAGAGTGGTATATGGAGCCTTTCGTTCTAGCGGGTCATAGTCTTGGTGGTTATGCTGTTGCTCGTTACGCTGAGGATTACCCGAACGAAGTTAAAGGGGTATTTCCTTTTGCTTTGGTTGTTGCAGGACAGTTTAGCTATGAAGCTAATGAAAAATTTTACCCAGAAAGATTAAAAGAATGGAAAGAAACAGGCTGGAAAGAAGAAGAAAGCAAATCATTCCCTGGTGTTATAAAAAGATTACCATGGTCACACATGGAAGAAAGGTTAAAACACGATTTACGACCAAATGCTAAAAATATAACAATGCCAATATTGTTTGTGACAGGAGATGAAGACACTTCATGTACTCCAGAAAGTCAAAGAATATTATATGATTTAGTAGAAAGTAGTAATAAGGAATTCCATATTGTTAAAGGTGCGCCACATACTTTCCGTGAGCCAGAGCATTTGGAGCAACTTAAAAATATTTTAGATAATTGGCTAAAGAAATTAAATTAATATGGATCTAGATTTAAATAAAATTAAAAATATACACTTTATCGGGATCGGGGGGATTGGGATCTCGGCTATTGCGCGTATGATGCTTGCCGACGGCAAGAGTGTTAGTGGTCAGGATATGCAGGACTCGGAGATTATTGCTGATCTGAAGAGTGCAGGCGCGGATATTACAATAGGGCAAAGTTTTGAGAATATCCCTGAGGGCACAGAATTGGTTGTGTATACTATTGCTATAGAATATTACGACCCAGAACTATTTAATAAATTGCAAGAGCAAAAGGACTTTTCTATCCGTTCATACCCGCAGATGCTACACCTAGTGACTGATCATAAATACACTATCGCTATTGCAGGTACTCATGGCAAGACAACAACCACAGCCATGATAGGCTATGCATTGCGTGGAATAGGCAAGGACCCAAGTATGATCGTGGGAAGTTTGATACAACAAGACCCTTCGAGTACCTCAGGGCAGGCACGCACAAATTATTGGGCGGGGAAGAGCGATCTATTTGTGGTGGAAGCGTGCGAGTACCGCCGATCATTTCTAAATATAAAGCCAAATATTTTAGTGATTACAAATATTGAAGCTGACCATCTAGATTATTATAAAGACATTGCCGACATACAGAGTGCCTTTCATGAACTTGTTATGTCTGTGCCTGATGGTGGCTATATAATATGTAACCCAAATGATGAAATAGTTGCCAAGGTATTAGTAGGTACGATGGCGCATATTATAGACTACACACGTTTCTTCAATGACAATCTAAAATTAAAGATCCCAGGTTTGCATAATAAATACAATGCGGCTTGCGCATTGGCTGTGATAGATGCACTTGCTTTCGATAAATCTGAAGCAACGAATAAGCTTGCAGATTTCCCAGGTACTTGGAGACGTTTCGAATATAAGGGGGCACTATCAAGTGGCACGAAAGTCTACGATGATTATGCCCACCACCCAACCGAGATCAAGGCCAGCCTCCAAGGCTTCCGCGAATTGTATCCATCAAGTAGTGGCTACAAAGTTACTGTAGTTTTCCAACCACATTTGTTCAGTAGAACTAAATCATTGCTCGACGAATTCGCACACAGCTTCGCCGAAGCAGACAATGTATTGATATTGCCTATATACTATGCTCGTGAGGTAGACGACGGCACTGTTAGTAGCCATACTTTATCTGATGCAATAGGGTCTATAGCTTCCGGCTATGACGATTTTGAGCAAGCTAAAAAATATTTAATGAATATGAATCTGGGTGATAAAGATATCCTCGTCACAATGGGTGCCGGTGAGGCATTTAAAGTGGGTGACACACTACTCAATCAATAGTTTTGTTGCTATAATAAAAATACATGAATATTATTAAATATTTCAAATCATCTATTTTTATTTTATTTGTAGTTTTGTCTACAAATAGTGTTCATGCTGTCGACAGTAACTCTGGCCTGATAGACACTTCTATCTGGTATGCACCGAGTACCTTTACCGAAGGTGACACTATAGAGATACACACAGCAGTGTGGAATGGCGAGGACTACGCTATAAATGCAAAGGTAGAGTTCCTGGATGTAAATACAATACTAGGTAGCCGTGACATAACTGTGGCAAAGGGCACATTGTCTGACGTATACGTATCATGGAAGGTTACAGCCGGTGACCACAAGATATCGGCACGCATTGCCTCGGCTTCATCGAGCGTAAATGGATCAAAGTCGGTTGTATCGATCGTAAACAAAGAAGAGTCTGCCAAAGACTTCTTTGTTCCAAAGAAGCTGGTTGTGAAGAAGGACGGCACAACCGAGGTGATACCCACTGTAACCTCCAAGGTCAACGAAGTCTTGCCACCAAGTGTCGCCGCACCGATAAATAAAACAGCCAATAGTATCGACAGTTTTAGGCAAGACGTTAGTAGCTCACTCTCTGGTTTGAAAGATGAAACAAATACGAAAATAGAGTCTTTTAACAAAACAAAACCAGTTACAGAAAATACAGAATCAAATACAAAAACTGTTACTAAAAATACTAATAATAAAATCGATACTAAAGCCAAGGAAGTAAATAATACGACCGAAGTAAAGTCGGACCCAATGCCAGGCATCGACAAGCCTATCGCATATGTCGAGTTGTTCCTATTAACTATCGCACTGTTTATATTCAAAAATAGTATCGTCTTCTACATATTGCTTGCAGTTATTACTTTCTTGATATTACGTTTTATATATCGAAAGATCCGTCGATAGGTATTTGTACAACAGAACAAACTAGCCTATAATGGCTTTATGCGAAACCCTATTTTCAGGCGTATAATACTGGATATTGCTATATTACTATGCATATTTTTGGCACCTTGGTGGCTGACTATACCACTGGCCATTGTAGGTATATTCTTGTTCAGTCATTATATCGAGTTCATATTTGCTATGTTATTTATGTATGGTTTGTATGGAGTAGGTGGTGAAGGAATTCTTAGTTCGACACTTTGGTTACCATTGATACTTGTTTTTATATACATTACACTTTCATTTATAAAAAAGTATTTAATAATTTATAATAAAAATGTTTAGACGACGCCGAAAAAGGAAATACCACGATGTACATCCCGATGAAATATTTCTGGATTCAAAGAACTTGCCCGAATTCAATACCCAACAATTCGAAGGTAGGTTAGAAAAGCCAATACCAAAGTACTCGATATTTATCATGGGTCTATTCTTTATGTTTATTGGAGCAACTTTCTTGTATCAATTGGGTAATTTACAAATTATAAAAGGCTCAACATATTTAAAAAAGAGCGAGAACAATACACTCTCGCAAGAGCCTATATTTGCCGACCGTGGCATGATACTAGATAGGCAAGAGAAGAAGCTGGCTTGGAATGTGTGGTCCGAAGATAATACTAATCGTTTCGATATACCAACACGCGCATATATTGGAGAGGGTGGCTTCGGACACTTGCTAGGCTATGTATCATACCCGCAGAAGGATTCTTCGGGTAATTATTGGCAAAGTTCGTTCATAGGTAAAGATGGCGTAGAGAAGGTGTATAACGACAGGCTCAAGGGTGAAAATGGTGTTCGTATTACCGAGGTAGATGTGAAGGACCAGGTCCAGTCCGAGAACATGATCACCCCTCCAAAGCATGGCGATAATATGGTGTTGGCAATAGATATGGGTGTACAAGGTCAGTTGTATAAATCTATTGTAAATATGGCCAATAGTGTCGGATTTTCCGGAGGGGCTGGGGTGGTGATGGATATAAAAAATGGTGAACTACTAGCTATTACCAGCTATCCCGAATATAATCCCAACATTCTTTCAAAGGGTGACGACACAGCTATCATCAAAGGGTATCTTGGTGATAAAAGAAAAGTATTTTTAAACAGGGCAATAGGGGGGTTATATAGCCCTGGTTCTATAGTAAAGCCTTTTGTGGGTTATGGGGCATTGGTAGAGGGTGTTATTAGCCCATTAACAAATATTCTTTCGAATGGAAAATTAGAAATACCAAATCCATATTTCCCAAACAAGAAGTCGGTATTCAATGACCACGGAGTATTTGGCTATGTAGATATGCGTGAAGCTATCGCTGTATCTTCGGACGTGTATTTCTACCAGATAGGTGGTGGTTATCAAAGTCAGAAGGGTCTAGGTATTATAAATATCGACAAGTATGCCAACATATTTGGTATTAGCAAAAAGACCGGCATTGATCTACTTGGTGAAAAGGAGGGCAATATACCAACACCCGAGTGGAAAGCAAAGACATTCAAGGGTGACGCATGGCGTGTGGGTGACACATACAACACATCGATAGGCCAATACGGCTTCCAGGTTACTCCTGTGCAGATGGTACGCGCAGTTTCGGCTATTGCTACATATGGCACTATGCCTACACCGCATATATTACTCGGTGATAAAAATTTTGAATCAAAAGTTGAAAAGATCAATATTGATAATGAAAAGATGAAAGTAATCCAAGAGGGTATGCGCCAGGCTGTGACCAGTGGTACAGCACAAGCCCTCAATATTCCAGGTGTAGCTGTGGCTGCCAAGTCTGGTACTGCACAGATTGGGTTGGGAAATACTAATACCAACTCGTGGATAATTGGGTACTTCCCATATGACAATCCAAAGTACGCTTTTGCTGTATTGATGGAGCGTGGTCCAAAGGCGGCCTCTGGTAACGCTACTCGTGTCATGAGCGAGGTTGTGGATTATATCAAACTCTACCGCCCTGAATACCTACAATAGCTTGCCTTATTGCCTTGAAATCTGTATAATTGTTTCTTATATAAAGTAATCGAGTATTTGGCCTTTTAGCCTTATGCTATATACAGAATGGACACAGAATACATAACAGAAGAGAAAAAGAAGGCCCTCATTGAAGAGGTCAATTTTTTAAAGAGTAACCGCCGAAAAGAGATATTAGAGGCTCTTGAATATGCAAAAAGTTTGGGTGATTTGTCTGAAAATGCTGAATATCACCAAGCCCGTGAAGATCAAGGTAAATTAGAAGACCGTATCAATCAGATCGAGTACATGTTGCAGTCTGCAATAGTTGTAAAGAAGCACCACAGTACAAAGGTAGAAATAGGTACAACAATAAAGGTAAAAAAGGAGGGTTCAAAAGAATCTATAACTTATAACATAGTTGGTGCTGAAGAAGCCGACATGGCAAGTGGCAAGATATCGAACCGCTCACCACTGGGTGCTGCACTATTTGGCAAGTCAAAGGGCGACAGTGTTTCTATCACTACTCCAAAAGGTCTGGTCAAATACACCATTGTTGAGATACAATAGTACTATATGGCTACACTAGCAGAATTAAGAAATGTTCGCATAGAAAAATTGAATAAATTAAAGGAAGCTGGTATGAACCCATACCCGGCGAAAGTTTTGCGTGATTACTCGCTTGCATATGTAAAAGACAATTTTGAAAGTTTAGAAAAGGAGGGCAAGAGTGTATCACTAGCAGGCCGTGTTATGGTGACTCGTGGCCAAGGTGCAATATTGTTCATCGTACTCCAAGACGGTGCAACAAAGTTCCAATCAGTATTAAAGAAGGACGAGTTACCCGAAGATGTATTCAACTTGTTTGTAGACACAGTAGACAGTGGCGACTTTATATCAGTTACAGGAACACTGTTCGTAACTGTGCGTGGTGAACAAAGTATATTGATAAAGGATTGGGCTATGGCTACAAAGTCACTATTGCCACTTCCTGACAAATGGCACGGTCTACAAGATGTGGAGGAGACATACCGAAAGAGGTACCTAGATATTATCATGGACCCTGAAGTCTACAACCGATTCGCTATCCGCTCAAAGGTAGTTACAGCTATTCGTGCATATCTAGATGGAAAGAATTTTATGGAAGTAGAAACTCCAATACTTCAGAACCAAGCCGGTGGTGCTATGGCGAAAGTGTTCGATACACACCACAATGATTTCGACATACCTATGGTATTGCGTATAGCACTGGAGCTCGAGCACAAGATACTCATGTCTGCAGGCTACGAGCGTGTGTACGAAATAGGCAAGAACTTCCGCAACGAAGGTTCCGACCCAACACATATCCAAGAGTTCACAATGCTAGAATGGTATGCTGCATACCAGACTCTGGAAACAAATATAGCTTGGACTGAAGAGATGATCAAATCTATTGCATTACAAGTAACAGGCAAGAGTGCGTTTACTGTATATGACAAAGATGGCAATAGCACAGAAGTAGACTTTGCAAAATCTTGGCCACAAATATCTTTCCGCGATTTGGTAATGGATAATGCAGGTATCGATATCACAACTATATCTATCGAAGATGCAAGGAGGGAGGCAGTAAAGTGGGGCATGCCCGAGGATGAAGCAGGTAAAACTGGCCGAGGCAACCTACTAGATCATATTTATAAAAAGTGTGCTCGATCAAAGATAATCAACCCAACATTTGTTACTGACTTTCCTGGTGATCTGAAGCCACTGGCTCAGCAGAACGATGATGGTACTGCACGTGTGGCACAGCTAGTAATAGCTGGCGCTGAGATAACGAATCAATACGCAGAACTTGTGGACCCAATACAAGAACGTGCATTGTTAGAAGCACAAGCCGGTGCAAAGGCTGGTGGTGATGAAGAAGCCATGGATATCGATGAGAGGTTCCTAACTGCTATGGAACACGGTATGCCACCTATGACAGGTTTCGGTATGGGTATCGATAGACTAGTAGCGATACTTACCGAGCAGAAGAACTTGCGTGATGTAATATTCTTCCCGATACTACGCCCAAAGCAAGAGGAATAGTTCGACAAACTCACTACAAGTAATTTTAATAATTAGGCAAAATTAAAACCCGTTACACAATTGTGCTCGGGTTTTTTAATAAGGGTGGTGATAGTGATTCTAAAAATCGGGCTCGAATTGAATCGAGGATAGTATCTCAGTTTGAGTAATAGTTTCGTAATATATTATACCCCATACTTTTCTCCAAGTGATAGATGCCCTTTCTTTTTTAACATCTTCTGCTTTTTGTAAAGCTGAAATTATAACTATTTCTATATCCTCTTTTGGAACACGTTCTTCTTTGCAAATTCTGCTGATATTCCTTGTAAAAATTTTACGTAATTTACGAGGAATTAAAGAAAATCTTTTTTCTTTAGGTATTTTTTTCATCTGTATTTCTTATTTGTTTAATTACAATAGTACAACAAACACTTCTCAATGTCCATAGGATAAATTTTTTATAGTTATCCACAGAAATGGGGTGGGAGAGATGTTTGTATTGTGGGATAAAGTGGAGTATAATTAAATACAGTGGGATGAAGTGGGAAATGTTTTTAACTCTCATTTTATCCATAAATTACAATGCTTATCGGCGAATACACACATACATTAGATGAAAAGAACAGGATGTCACTTCCTGTAAAATTCCGCAAAGAAATGGGGAAGAGTGTTGTAGTCGCACCAGGTCTTGATAACTGTCTATCTATATTTACTGAAAAGGAGTGGAGCAAGATCTCTGACAAGCTGGCTGACAGCTCTATGCTACAAACTGACAATCGTAATTTCTCTCGCTTTATGTTCGGGCAAGCTGTCGATACTGAAGTAGATGCAAGTGGCCGTATCCTTATCCCTGAGCACCTTCGCCGCCGTTCCAAGCTGGGTTCCAAAGTTGTCGTTATCGGAGTTCAGAATCGCGCAGAAATCTGGAACGAGGCAGCATGGAATACATACAAGAAGTCAATCGACACACAGGCCGACGCCCTCGCTGAGAAATTGGGCAGTATTGGAGTTCTTTAATATGAAGCATATACCCGTTCTACTTTCAGAATCTATCGACGCTTTGAACCTCAAAGTCGGCGACATAATGCTAGATGGAACACTAGGTGGTGGAGGCCATATTGCCGAGGCTATAAAGCGTTTCGGTTCCGGCATAAAGGTGATCGGCCTTGATATGGATGGTGATGCGATAGGCCGTGCAAATGAAGCTCTCTCGGGCCTAAAGCATGACACAGCATTTGTAATAGCGAACTTCCAAGATACAAGCAAAGTTCTTGCAAGTTTGAACATTACACATGTGGACGCAGTTCTACTTGACCTAGGCATTAGCTCATTTCAGCTCGAGGTTGCGGGCCGAGGATTCTCATTTATGCGTGATGAGCCATTGCTCATGACAATGAAGAAGGACCCAACTGATATGGATGTAACCGCGATGGATATAGTAAATAGTTGGGAGGAAGAAACTATTGCAGATATTATCTATGGGTTCGGCGAAGAGAGATATTCCAGAAAAATTGCAAAGGCAATAGTAGAAAGGAGGAAGGAGAAGAAGTTCGAAACCACCAAGGACCTGGCTGATGTGATACAAGCTACAGTGGGTAAGGCATACGCAAGGATGAAGATCCACCCAGCTACAAAGACTTTCCAGGCATTGCGTATTGCAGTAAATACCGAACTGACAAATGTAGAGAACGCTATCCCAGATATATTTGATAAATTGCATACCGGTGGACGCATGGCGATCATATCATTCCACAGTTTGGAGGACCGGATAGTCAAGAAAGCGTTCAAGAAGTTAGCAGATGAGGGTAAAGCAAAGATGATAACAAAGAAGCCGATAGTCCCAAGTATAAATGAAGTAAAGGAAAACCCACGTTCACGAAGTTCAAAATTAAGAGTAATAGAAAAATTATAATAATATGAAAATCAAAACAATAACACAACAAATACCAAGTGATGATAACTCAAGGAAGCAGATGTTCCGCATCCTTGTATCAACACTTGGTGTATTGTGCCTGTGTTATGTGTATTTGATAGGCTCTATTACTTTCAATGTTTTGGCACGCAAGACTCTAGAGGCCAATGCCCGTGTCGTGTCAGGCAATGTATCACAATTAGAACTACAGTATATTGCATTGTCTAACTCTATCAACACTTCTTATGGACACAGCCTAGGCTATGTAGAGGCAAGTGGAACAATATTTGCTAGTCGCGACAAAGCAACTGTAGCTATGAAATAATATATGGATTTATCATCGTTCCACTCACGCATAAGGATATTGGCCACATGCGTTTTTTTATTTGCATGTATATTGGTGTTGAAGTTATTCTTCATATCTGTCATACACAAGAACGACTATAGTGAACGTGCCGACAGGCAGTACGCTACACCAAGCGGTGACATGTTCAACCGTGGTGACATATTCCTGACAAAACATGATGGCACTGTGGTGTCGGGTGGTACTGTTATATCAGGTTTTAAAGTAGCAATCAATAACAAGAATATTGTTGACCCAGAAGCTTTATATCAATCTCTGAGCCCATACCTAGCTATGACTCATGATGAATTTATAACCCGCGCAAGTAAGAAGAACGATCCATATGAAGAAGTAATATTTAAAATCACAAAGGAACAAGCAGACCAAATATCAGCATTGAAATTGCCAGGTGTATCTATATACAAACAAAAGTGGCGCTTCTATCCAGGTGGATCGATGGGTGCACATGCACTGGGCTTTGTATCTTTCAAGGGTGACAAGCGTGTGGGTCAGTATGGGTTAGAGAAATTCTACAACAGCACTTTGTCCAAGCCCGACGATGGAGCTTATGTAAACTTCTTTGCTGAAGTGTTCTCCAACATTGGCAAGAGCTTCTCCAACGTGCGCGAGGGTGACATTGTGACAAGTATCGACCCCACAACTCAGAATACTTTGGAGGAACAGCTACGCGATGCAATGTCCAAGTGGCACGGTGACACTATTGGTGGCATAATCATGGATCCATATACTGGTGAGATCTATGCCATGTCTACCATGCCAGACTTTGACTTGAATGATTTTGGTAAAGTAAAAGACCCTCGGATGTACGGTAACGTAATAGTAGAAGGTGTTTATGAATTTGGTTCAGTTATCAAGCCATTGGTTGTTGCAGCGGCACTGGACAAAGGTGTTATAACTCCCGAGACAACATATCTAGATAAAGGTTCAGTTACTGTAAACAAACAGCAGATATACAACTTCGACAAGAAGGCGCGTGGTGTTGCCAGTATGCAAACAGTGCTAGACCAATCGCTAAACACAGGTATGGTATTTATCGAGAACAGGCTAGGGCATGAGACATTTCGTAATTATATGAAGGCATATGGTATAGGTGAGAAGACGGGTATAGACTTACCGAACGAAACTTCCGGCCTAATACGCAACCTAGACAGCCCTCGTGATGTGGAATACGCTACTGCATCTTTCGGGCAGGGTATTGCAATGACACCTATCGAGGCTATACGAGCATTTGCATCATTGGCCAATGGTGGGACCCTTGTCACACCACACCTCGTGCGCGAGATACGCTATGACGATGGCACAGTAAAGAAGCTCGACTTCCCACCGGCTAAAACTGGCCTATTGAGCAAAGAAGCTACCAATACAGCATCTCGTATGTTGGTGCACGTATTCGACAAGTCGTATGGTGGTGGGGCATACAAGTTCGAGCATTATACTGTCGCCACAAAGACTGGTACTGCGCAAGTGGCGCGTGACGATGGAAAAGGGTATTATGAAGACCAGCATATGCACTCATTTTTTGGATATTTCCCTGCATATGAGCCAAGATTTATTGTATTTCTATTTATAAAGAATCCAAAGGGTGTCCAATACGCGGCACAATCACTGATACCACCATTTGTAAATATTACAAAATTCTTGATCAATTATTACAATATTCCACCAGATAGATAAATTTATGAAAAGCTTAAAACAAAATTTCAAAAATATAATAGTTCGTATCATTACTTGGCAAGCCAAGATGGTATTAAAAAGATACAATCCAAAGATAGTAGCTATTACTGGATCTGTGGGCAAGACTTCTACAAAGGATGCTGTGTATACCGTATTGTCACATTTCTACACAGTGCGTAAGAGTGAAAAGAGCTTCAATAGCGAGATAGGCCTACCCTTGACCATACTTGGCTTTCCAAATGGGTGGAGCAATCCATTTGTATGGATCGACAATATTTTCCGAGGATTTTTGCTTTTGTTATGGAAACATGAATATCCAGAATACCTGGTATTGGAAATAGGTGCAGGTAAGCCAAACGATATTAAAAGTGTATCAAAGTGGCTTAAAACCGACTTTGTAATACTCACACGCTTCCCAGATATGCCAGTGCATGTAGAGTTCTTTAAAGACAAGGATCATGTAATAGAGGAGAAGACATCTCTTGTGTACTCACTAAAGAAGGATGGAGTATTGATACTCAATCACGATGATAAAGAAGTCTACAATGTTCACCACAAGGTGAAGAACCGATCTGTATCATTTGGCTTCAATGAACATGCTACATATAAAGCTTCGTATCCGAATACATCTGTACACAGTGCGGGCACTCCATCAGTAACACTGGGTATGAACTTCAAGCTCGAGTATGGTGGCAATACTTTCCCTGTATCGATGGACCATATCATAGGTATGAATCATGTATATTCAGGACTTGCCGCTATAGCTATCGCCATTGAAAGTGGGGCAGATATACTAGCATCAGTGAGTGCTATATCTGAATACCGTACTCCACCAGGCCGACTGTCTGTTATCGAAGGTGCTAACAATAGTACATTGATTGATGATACATACAATTCATCGCCAGTAGCTACAGAAGCCGCATTGGAAGTATTGAAGTCATTGGAGGGGAAGAGGAAGATTGCGGTCCTTGGTGACATGCTCGAGCTTGGTAAATTGACCGAAGAAGCTCATAAAAATATTGGAAAGATGGTAGCCGGTATCGCTGACATATTGATAGTGGTAGGTCCACGTGCACGGTTCATAGCCGAAGGTGCCAATGATGATGGATTCCCGATAAAGGAGACTTATGCATTCGACAGCTCTGTGACTTGTGGTAAGTTCCTGTCGGCTATGATCGAACCATCTGATGTGATACTTATGAAAGGGTCCCAAGGTACCCGCATGGAAAAAGCCGTAAAAATGATAATGGCAAACCCCGACGACGCCCCGAAGCTTTTGTGCAGGCAAGAGAAGGAATGGTTGAAAAAGTAATTTGTAAAAGTTGATTTTTTATGGTATTTTAGTTTTATATTCGGCATGCTTTTTGTGTGCCCAATGGCCCTATCGTCTAACGGTTAGGACACATCCTTCTCAAGGATGGAATCAGAGTTCGATTCTCTGTAGGGTCACAAACTGAAACTGCATTCGCGGAAAGTCCCAAATGCGGGCGCGCCGAAGGCGCGCTGTATGGAGAGAGCAGGAATTCTGCATTGCGGGCGCGGGCGAATTCGGTGGGCGGGCAAAATGAGACAGAGACGGACTTGTCCCGCAATTGCGAGTTCGTTCCAATTTTTTTGAAATAGTCACGAATTTCAAAAAAATTATCCGTGGATTGCAATTGCGTGGCTTTTTTCATATCCAAAATCCATTCTCGCAAGGGTTCGACCCAATTCTTTTTCTCTGCTCGGGCGGAGTCCATTTTTTGAGAGAGAGACACTTTTTGTTTCAAAAGCTCGTTTTTCTTCAAAATATAGTTTTCTTTCGGTATATCGCCGTCTAAATATAAACTGACCAACTCATCGAGCTTTTGTTCTGTCTCTCGCTCATTTTCCTTAATCCGCCCGAGCATACTTCCCGACGAGGATTTTTCACTTTTGTCCCATTCGTCAACTTTAGATAACATATAATCTGTCCACTCGTCGGGAAGTGCGATTTGTTGAAGCCGTTCTTTTAATTGCAAGACGACTACATCTTCTCGCAAATATTTTTGGTCACAATTTCCTTTCTTTTTTGTACAACGATAATAGCGATACCGAACGCCCATTTTTCCCGTCGTCCATTGAGCAGTTATCATACTGTCGCATTCTCCGCAACGAAAAAGACCTGTGAAAGGAAAATTGTGACTTTTCTTTGATTTGCGAGGATGAGATCGTTCTTGCAATCTTTTCTGTACGGCTTCGAATAAATCGTGGGAAAGAATTGGCGCAAAGCTTCCGGGGAAATATTCGTTGTAATGTTTCGTTAATCCTAAATATGCTTTGTTGGATAGAATGCGAGATACGGAAGCTTTGCTAAGTGGCGTTCCATTTTTCTGACATACTCCATGATCCGCCAAAAACTTTCCCATAGATTCAAAACCGTGGTTACCTTTTACATATTCTTCAAAAGCGCGGACGATAATTTTAGATTTTACAATATCAGGTTCAATATTTCTCGTTTTCGGATTATTGAAATACCCAAACGGCGCTTTTGTTAGCCACTCACCACGGCGAAGTTTTTGGCGGATTCCACGCTCAACATTTTGCTTTAAATTGTCAGAATAATATTTAGATTGTCCGAACGCCACTTGTAACATGAATAGCCCTTGCGGGGTTGGTTCAAACCAAAATGTCGGAAAACGCAAAGAAATGATTTTGGTCGTGTCTACGGCGTAGATGATGCGCCCTCCATCAACGCTATTTCTCGCTAGTCGGTCAGGATGCCAAGCCAGAATACCAGCACCATTCATATTTTCAATGCGGGACATCATCTCGCCAAATTTTTCACGACCAGGTTTCTTTGCGCTTTTCGACTCTGTAAATTCTCCAAGAATTTGCAGATTTTCTTTACGCGCGAATTCTCGTAACTCAAAAAGTTGTGCCTCGATAGACATGATTTGCTTGTCATCATCCTCGGTACTTTTTCGCGCGTATAGAAAATATTTTGGTTTGATCATATATGTTTTTGGATTATGAAAAAAGAATAGTCCGTTCTTGTCTCATTTCTTGCTTTCCGCCCGCCCACCGAATTCGCCCGCGCCCGCAATGCAGAATTCCTGCTCTCTCCATACAGCGCGCCTTCGGCGCGCCCGCATTTGGGACTTTCCGCGAATGCAGTTTCAGTTTGTGAACTAATTATATCATTTGCGCGAACTTTTTTCCAAACAAATGACTAATCGCACATCCGTGCGCTGAAGCGCCTCTGTGCGAAGCACAGAGCTTTCCCAAAGGGAAAGTACGGATATGCGAATACAATGCGGACTTGGTTTTGCGAAAGCAATTTTCTGGGGAAAGGATTTCGCAAAACCTCGGCTACTAATTTTTTTTGAAATTCGGCGGGACTTTGGATTTGGATTCCGCGCGCAGGAGGGGTCTGGGGAGGAATGCGCGCGGAGCTTTTTTGGGCGGGGGCTATGGATAAATTTAAACCAAAATGCTAAACTTATTTGACAATTAAATATGTTGCCTAAACCAAAAGCTTCGCTTTTGGCATGGCGAAAAACCCGATGAAAGATAAAGAACTCCTAGTCAGAGTTCGCCTTTCATCGGGTCGTGCGGGGAAACCCGCATGGGTGGTCGCAAGACTGCCGAGCTGGCTAGGAGCTTTTTGTAAAACTAGCGAACCATTATTAGTAAAAATTATAAATTTATGAAAAAGAAAAATAAAGGTAAAAATGTACTAGGAATTATTTGTTTATTGTTTGCAATAGGATCTTTGACCCAGCCAAATTTTGGTTTTGCTCCGCTTGATAGTGCATTTTCATTTGGTCAAGATATTGTTCCAACATTAGCGTTTGTTGGTAGTTTTTGGTTTATATATGACATGATTAAAAATCGTGGAAATAAATCGCAAACAGAAACTCCAAAAGTAGAAAATAATTAATATGGAGAACGAAAATAAAAAAGAAGAAGTTGGTAGAAATGTTCCCAAAAGACTAAAAGAGCTTTTCATCATGATTGCTCCTTTTGTTTTGGTGCTTCTTGTCGGATCGTTTTATGCTTCTCACAAACAGAGTCAACAATTAACGAGCGAATTTAAAACTGCTTTGTCTGGTCAAAGTGGGAGCGGTCAATATTCTGAAGTATTAAATCAAGTTTTTAGTTATTACAAAAGCCAAAGTGCAATTGAATTTCCTTACTCTCATGAGCTAGATAACTCAGATATGTTGGAAATGAAAAGTTTTGAATCGAAAGATTCTATCAATCAAATCAGTGGAATCCTTAAAAATACTCTCACAGAACTTGATTCTTATGACTCAAAAATGAATGAAATAATTCAAGGAGCTAGATCAATTATTCAGAATAGTAATTTATCTCAATCGGAAAAAGACGAAGCTCTTGCTGGTTTCGACAAGTCATTTGAAGATCAAACATCACAGGACCTGGGCAGTAAAAGAATTGTTGCCATGAGAAATCTCTATGAAAAAGTTTTAACACTTTATGAATTTATGTTGGCAAATTTTGATGACTATCAAATAAAGACCAATGATTCAGGAAATCAGCAAGTGTACTTCTATACTGATAGTAATATAACCAGATACAATCAAATTTCTGCTGATGTTCAAAAACTTTCTATAGAATTTCAGAAAGCTAATGATGAATTTATTGCATACAAAAATAAAAATTTCAAAAGTAGTGGTTTAGATATAAACGCGACTGATGTTCAAAGTTATTTTAATCAATAAACCTTTACTTTTTAGGTTAAAGTGGTAGAATAGACTTGTTGCGAAGTGTATAGCTTAGCTATACACTTTTGCTTTTTATGGCTAGATACAATGTCTATAAAATTAAAGATGGGCAAGTTAATGAACTACAAACTCATTTAACCAAAGACCGTAAATATAAATTGGCGGATAGTTTTTCATCGCATGGTTATCAAGTTTATACATATTTTGCTGGACCCGATTCAACCGATATGTGGTGGCTTGAACAATACGGACAACATTTTCCAGAACATACGGACAAACATAATCAGATATATTCAGGTGCAGTTGTGGCAAATAATACAAGTAAAAAATCTGGCTACATAATCCCACTTGGAAAAACACATTTTTATATTCAAAATTTTATTGAAATCAATTTTGGTTTGGAATTAGCGGAAAGGATTGCAGATGAAAAACAGACCAAAATGAAAAGTCTTAAAAATTTTGGCGGGAAAACCAGTAAGTCCCTTACAAGTTACATTTCAGGATCAAATCTATTATTCTCTAGTGGTGAATCTGCCGAATATTTAAAGCTGAAAGCTCAAAATAAAGAAGCATGGGGTGATTCATTTGTTCATTTTGGAAGTAGTGTTCAGTTTAATAGTCTTGAAATTGAGCCAGATGATTTGGGTGTTTTGCTCTCAAATATTGATTCTGCGGTGAAAGGAAAGAAAATATTACACCTTCCGTTAATGAAAGAAATAAAAGAGCCAGCATTGCTCGTACAGTTATATTCAAATCTTGCTGAAAAAATCTTAAATGCGGATGACAGTATTGGTATTCTTGATTACGAAATATATGGAGTAGACTTTGTATTTTCTCAACAGACTCATATCAAACTTAAATGTGAGGGTGTTTATTCCGACCAATTACCACAGCTTACATTAGAAAATATTATTACGTTCGTAAATGACAACAGTATAGACTTGAAAGATTGCTTGCAGAAAATAAAAGTCCAGTTTTTAGTGGACAGCGAATCAAAGTATACTGTTCCGCTATTACAACTTATTGAATATTACGGCGATGACAAGAGCTTTTTATATAAGGGTAAGTGGTTTTATTTCAATGAAAGCTTTATTGAAAGTTTACATAATGCTCTGACTAAAGTCGAGGTTAGTGAATTTGGCAAAGCTTTTTCAGAAAGCGAATTTGAGGCTTGGCAAAAAACAAATAAAAATAAAGTAAATTACCGCGAGAGGTTTGTTATTGAGAAAATACACGAAGAATCAAAATTTGAAATTTTAGATCGAGATTTAGACTATCTTGGTGTTGGAGATAAAAAATATCAACTTGAAATTGGTGATCTTTATGACCAAAAAAACAAAAGTTTATATGTCGTTAAAATTGGTAGTCCTAGTGATTTTGGCTATGCTTTTGATCAGACATTTACCCTGCTTAGTAATGTAAAAGGTCAAAAGTATATTAGTACTGGCGGCAAAGAATATCCTATTGAAACAGTGAACGTTTTGATTATTTTTCGCACGAATAGAAAATTAAAGGATGCAACTGATACTAAGTCTTTAATTTTTGAAATAAAACTAAATGAATTACAAAAAATAGCTTTTGAAAAAAATATTAAATTGAATTTAACTTTTACAACTATACTTTAATTTCAAGGGAGCGTTCCCCATGCGCGCACGGGTGGGCAAAGTGTCCGCGTGTACTCACGCGGACAAAGGGGCAAGCATGTATTCCGCCTCGGGCATTTCCGCTATGAGCGTCCATGGCTAAAGGATGAGCGCCGAAGTAATATAACTCACAGAAGTTTAGTAGCGAAAGCGACACCACGAACATAAATATGCAAAACGTAGAGTGGGGATGGCGAGGGCGGAACTTCTCGCGAGTACTCTCTGCGAGAAGTAGCCCGACCCGGGGAGAGGAAACTTCCTCTCCCCAAGAAGCGCGGGCTCCTGCCCGCACGTAGGCACCTAGGCGCGAGTAGCCATAGCGGAAATGCCCGAGGCGGATGCCGAGGGTGCATCCCCTTTAGACTTGGACAACCACATAGCAAAAGAAATGACCGAGAAAATTTTAATCCTGTTGTTTCTGAATTTTTAGCCCCCGCCCAAAAAAGCTCCGCGCGCATTCCTCCCCAGACCCCTCCTGCGCGCGGAATCCAAATCCAAAGTCCCGCCGAATTTCAAAAAAAATTAGTAGCCGAGGTTTTGCGAAATCCTTTCCCCAGAAAATTGCTTTCGCAAAACCAAGTCCGCATTGTATTCGCATATCCGTACTTTCCCTTTGGGAAAGCTCTGTGCTTCGCACAGAGGCGCTTCAGCGCACGGATGTGCGATTAGTCATTTGTTTGGAAAAAAGTTCGCGCAAATGATATAATTAGTTCACCAATGCAAATTACTAATTTTGAAAATCTTGTAGATAAAGATAAGAATCAGGTTTTTGTCTTTTATTGTCCAGCTTACATACCTGTTAATTTTGCTATACACCCTTGGTTCTTGGTAAATAGAAAAGGGGTACTTTCCAGATATGAAATTTTTAACATTAAAAATTTTCAAGCAGATAATGAGGGTTTTATAAATATTGGCTATTGGTACAAAAATGGGTTGCCTACATATAGTGGCATACAGGTTTTTCCATATAGTAAAAAGTATCATTGGAATGCAAAGTTACTAGGTGTTGTTGATGGTGATGATACAAAAGTGCTGGAAATGATCGAGTTAATTGAGAATTCGGATAAGCAATATCCCCATATAC
Organism: uncultured Candidatus Saccharibacteria bacterium; assembly: GCA_964544225.1. Classification (GTDB taxonomy): domain Bacteria; phylum Patescibacteriota; class Minisyncoccia; order Phycocordibacterales; family UBA9973; genus UBA8515. The sequence continues at coordinate 57,909 of CAZIZK010000002.1, forward strand.
AAACTTATCGTTTACTTGGGCCCAATAGCAATACTTATGTAAATTGGATACTAAGTAAATTCCCAGAATTTAAGATCAAACTCCCACTCGGTGCAATAGGTAAGAATTATAAATAAAATACCCCATAGGCAAGACCTATGGGGTATTTTCTGTATTTGACTACTTCCACCCCAAATGGTATTCTGAGTGCAAACAAAATTAAATAAAATAGTTATGATGAACAAAGATCAATTCGACTTTGAGATTATTGCAGGTTCTTCTTGCAAAGCAATAGCAAAAAAAATTGCTAAAGCATTGGGTAAAAAACTTTTTGATTGTAAAATCGGAAGGTTCTCAAATGGTGAACCGGACGTAGATTTGCAAAAAAGCGTGCGTGGTAAAACAATTTTCTTTATCCAGACTTCACTCACCGGTAACGGTAAAATGGGTGATGGTATGATGGAGACACGTGCTGTGGCAGATTCTTTAGTCCGAGCTTCTGTTGGTAAAATGGTTCTAATACAACTAAACTTTCCAATGGCAAGGCAAGACAGAAGGGAGCCGAATCCAAAGTCTAAAGGGCTTAAACCCAAAAGACGTCCGATTTCGGCACGAATTGCTGCAGATTTCTTCACCGAGTGTGGTTTTAACGGCGTTGTAACAATGCATTTGCATTCAGGACAGATTGAGGGTTTCTTTGATGCAAGGAAGTGTGTTATAGACAATGTAAACCCAGCTTCTATTTTTATTAAATATCTTCATGATGAAAAAATCTTGAATGGTAGTAATGAAAATACAATGCTAGTATCTCCCGATGTAGGAGGTGCAACTTTTGTGGCTTTGCTTTCAGACATTTTAAATCTACCGCCTTATGCAATTATTGATAAGCGTAGAACTGGACCAGGTAAGAGTGAAGTGATGAATATTATTGGTAGTGTTGCCGGTAAGGATTGTATACTTTGGGATGACATGGTAGATTCCGGTGGAACTGCTGCAACTGCTTGTAAAAAGGTTTTGGATGAAGGAGCAAATAAAGTTATCTTGATGGCTACTCATGCTGTTTTGTCTGGTAAAGCTGTAACCAATCTGTTGAATTCAAAATTCAGCAAAATCATTTTTACTAACACTTTGCCACTACCAGCTAAGCTTAAAAAAAATAGCCGGTTTGTCCAACTGTCTGTTGCACCCATGCTAGCAGATATTATTGCAAATATATCCAACGATGAATCGCTGGAAGAAATTGTAAGAATAAACACAGAAGAATAATCAAAACAATCATGAAAAATTTATTTTTTTACAACAAAGGTGGTCCTCGTGAAGACAACGAGGACGAAGATGTCGAAGGCGATGACAATGATCAAGCCGGAGATCTAGAAGGGAAATAACCAAACCTTCAAATTTTATGAAATCCTGCAGATGCCTAACCAGCTCTGTGGGATTTTTTTATACCCCAGATAGAGCCTCAGGCTCTATCTGGGGTGGTTTATGTGGTATTGACAAATAGGGTGAAAAGGTATATAATATGTGTATTATGAAAAAAGGCGCAATAATTATTTCAATATTCTTCCTCGCACTTGGCTTTATGGCAGTACCAGCAAAGTCTAATGCTGCTTGGGGTGTTGGAGTTAATCTAAATTTTAATAATGGTTTTGGTAACAATGGTTGGGGTGGTAATGGATACGGTGGATACACTCCTTATGGTTATAACTACGGTTCACCTTACAATGGTACTTGGGGTAACAATGCTTACTCTAATCCTTATGGTGGTTACGGTTATGGTAACTACGGTAATAATGGTGGAAGATTCAATGTTGGTGTAAATATTGGATTCGGTAATGGTGGATACGGTGGTGGATACAATACATTCGGAGGTTACCCATGTATGCCTACAAACGGCTGGGGTTGCTAAATAAATAAAACAAAAAGAAAACTCCCGCTCGGGAGTTTTCTTTTTGTTTTATTCTTCGTCTTTTGGATTATCTATCGCTATCAGTTCTATACCTGTGGCGACCCCGGTAATACGGGTGACATCTTTGTCGATCTTTTTAAACTCTTTACCCGAGTTGTTGTAGTGGTTCACTACAGTGGAAAGTGAGTTACCCAATTTCTTATGGTATTCGTCATACGACTTGAGGTGTTTACCTAGTTCCTCAACCCTTTTTACTATATCCTTTGCGCTCTCTTCGATTTGCATAGCCTTTAGGCCCTGGAGCACTGTCTGCAAGTAGGCTAGGAATGATGTAGGGGACACGATGATAACTTTGTATTTACTTGCGGCCCTTTGTATCAAGTTCTCTGTATCTTCGGTGACTGCACCTATTTTATTTATAATCAAATCATAATATATAGCTTCGTGCGGTATGAACATGAAGGCAAAGTCCATTGTGCCATTTTCCGGCTGGATGTATTTGCTAGTTTCTGTTATACGATTCTTCAGGTCGTTTAGGAACACTTTTTCCAATCTTTCCTTTTCAGTTTTGTCGCTGGTCTCGCTGATACGGTTGTAATTCTCGAGCGAGAATTTAGAATCGATAGGGATGATCTTGTCTTTTACAAATACTGCTGCGTCGACAATAGTTCCGTCGGCGAATCCGTATTGCATCTGGTAGCTTCCTGGTGGCATGACATTCTTCAATAATGTTTCTAGGTAGTATTCACCCAACACCCCGCGCTGTTTTGGGTTCTTCAGTATGTCTTGTAGGCTCTGAAGCTGGTCGGTAAATGACATGACTTGTTTGTTGGTCTCATCTAGCCTGGTCAGCCTCTCGGTAATGTCACGGATAATATTTTGTGATTGATTTGTCTGGTGGCGGATAGTTTCGTTCACTTCCTTTTGACTCTCGGACAATTTCGCATCCATGGTGCGAGTCAACTCATTCATCTGCTGTAGCAGTAGGGCAAAGCCGGTGTCATCCTTTACCACTTGCTTCTTGCCACGTGTTAATAGTAGGGCTATCACAACCCCCACAACAATCCCGATAATTATTATTAAAATACTGTTCATATACGTAATATTTTAACATAATTTACTATTACTGACCTTATAAAATTTACCTTTACAAAATAAATAAACTATGGTATATTATGAAAAACAACATTAAAAATAAAAAATGAAAAACATTAAAGGAGAAATCGAGAAATGTCTTTTGTCTTATCCATTGTACAATGAAAAAGATACTGAAATTTTCAAGGAGTGGTATGAGCTTCAAACGAATAACTGGTTGGATTATCTTCATCAAATTTTGGAAATCATAAAGAATCCAAAAACGAAAGATTCAATTAGAGCCATTGCTATACTTTACCTGGTAATACCTAGTTATTGGAATCCATTGACAGGTGAGTATATACGGACCATATTTCGTAGGCTTAAATATAGACAGAATTACAATGAAACATTTCAGGAATATTTTTCTTTCAGAAATCTGTCTATCTATGAATTTGTCGCTGATTTGCTTATTTTATTCTTTAACGGGATAAAATATTCTTGTAAAAATGGTAAAGTTTTAAAATTTACAGTGGATCACGATAAGACTGTAGATAATTATCGTTTCGGTGGTAATGAACAGGATAGGCTTGATGATAGGATATTTTTCTGTCATGCTTTAACAGTACATGTTTTGCCAAAATTATCAGATGATAAAAGGCAAAAATTAATTGACTCGTTTCTATTTTTTGGAGAAATTCCAAAATCAAGAAATGGTGCCAATCTTAACCACATGTATCTGATCAATTCTGAACCATATAAACTTTTTGGCGCTTGCTTGAAGGAAGCGAATCCTTCAGGAATACTCATATTATTTGATTCAATGTTGAATTTTCTTAAAAATTTAAAGAAGAATCAGTTAAGTAAGGTTGTAAATGGATACTTTCTTCTGATCCATGACATTGTTAATGGTAACATTGTTAGTGGTAGTAGCTCATTTTTTATTAAGATGAATAGGAAAGACAAGATTTACATTTTGGAAGGTTGGTTGAGTTTTGCTATGGAGGCAATTGGGGCAGATGCCAATATTTCAATCGAACCACTTAATCAAGACACATTAAAATTTCTCAAGAAAGAGAATCCTGTTTTGTTCCAAAGCTGGCTACAAGTAGTGGTAGGAAAGGAGATTTCTTCAGGGAAATTTTATTATGAAACTTCTACATTGAATTTTTTATTGAAGAATTTTTCTCCTGAAACTCATCAGGAAATCATTTCTACATTAAACAACAAGTTAGAAGAATTGAAAATTTTAAATAAAAAACAAGCGCAAGAAGCTCTAGAAAATAAAAAAAAGACAGAGAAACAAGCAAATGAAGTAAATATGCTTCGGACACGCAGTCTTGAACTCTTGACGTTGATGGAGGAAAATTAAAAATTAAAGATAAATTCTTTAAAAGCCCTGGCTATCGTCAGGGCTTTTTTTAATGCAACATTCCTAAATGGTGTTTGAGGGTGTAGATCCAGTCTTCGTCGTCGGGGCTCTGCTCTAGCTTCTGAGCTAGTAGCCATTGCAGGTAGCCACTGTCAGTCTTTGCCACTTCTTCGACACTTTTGCCCTTGTGTTTACCAAAGGAAAATGTGCGTAGTAGTGATGGGTGTGATGAAAGCTCCAGCATCTTGTCGATAGCCTTATCTTCATCACCTAGTTCATCTACTAACTTCTTGTACAATCTTTCAAACAATTTTTCCAAAACACGTACATCACCGAGGGCGTCATGGGCCTGGCCATCTACATCTATCTCGAGCAAGTAGCGTAAATATTGTAATCCGTATTGAGAAAGCTTGCCATCGGTATCGAGTGCTCGTGCAGTACGTAGGGTACAGATAGAATGCTTTGGGTAGATACCTTCTTTGTGCATCATGCCAAGGTCGAACTTTGCATTGTGAGCGATAAATATAGAGTCTGGGTGTTCGAGCAATTCCTTCATGGGTACATAATCACCACTTTCTTTAAATGCAGGCTTGTCGGCTACGTGTTTGTTCGTGATATGTGTAATAGCACTGGCTTCGGGTGGAATAGGGATAGATGGTTTATATAGTTCACAGAACTCGGTACCATCCAACTTGTAAGCGATCTGACATAGGAAATCATCAGGTGTATTGCCTGTGGTTTCAGTATCTAGAAATATTAATTTTCTTTTCATTTTATTATTGTATCATATTTGCTATAATAAAATCATGTTACATGAAGAAATAAAAAAAGGAATAAAAGAGGCTATGATGGCCCGCGACTCTGTACGCCTCGAAGTATTGCGAGGTTTATCATCTGCATTTACTAATGAGTTGGTTGCTACAGGCAAGACCCCTCAGGACACTTTATCTGATGAGCAGGCCCTAGCTGTAATAGTGCGTACAGCAAAGCAACGCAAAGACGCTATCGAGCAATTCACAAAGGGTGGTCGTATGGACCTAGCTGATGAAGACAGTGCACAGTTGAAAGTATTGGAAGTGTACCTGCCAAAGATGATGGAACGTTCCGAGGTAGAGTCTATAGCCCGTGCAAAACAAACAGAGCTAGGCTTTACAGACCCAACAAAGAAGGGTATGTTCATCGCAGCTGTTATGAAGGACCTAAAGGGCAAGGCCGACGGTAGTGTGGTAAAGGAAGTAGTCGATTCATTATTTAGTTAATTATATTTTTTAATATGCGAATTATTTTACATTGGATTATTCTATCGGTTGCTGTGTGGGGTACAACACGTGTCATGCCAGGTATCAGTGTGAACCCGGTATGGGTTGCTGCAGTTGTGGGTGCATGTCTGACACTGTTCAACATGTTCTTAAAGCCTGTAATCAATATACTTACACTACCTCTTAATATCCTGACCCTTGGCTTCTTCTCACTTATTGTGAATGGACTTATATTCTGGTACCTAAGTACTATATTGAAGGGCTTCACTATTACCAGCTTCTCGGCTGCATTCGTAGGTGCATTGATAGTATCACTTCTTAACTGGCTTATAACAAAGGTCTTCCGTTTTGATTTGTAAGTTTATATGCTGACTATTAACTTTATTCGACATTTTGTAGAAGCACATGCTGTATTTGCATACGTGTTTATATTTTTTGGGGTTTTGTTTGAAGGTGAAATAGTTGTCATACTCGCTGGGATATTTACTTATCTTGGTTCATTACATACAGCTACTTCTGGAGTAGCAATACTTTTAGGTGGAGTATCTAAATCTGTAATAGGTTATTCTATTGGGTATTATTTACAAAAGCATCACTCTCATCGAACCTTCCTAAAGAAGATCGAGAACCGTATATCATACTTCCTACCACGCTTTACTGAAAAGCCTTTTTGGTCTATATTTATATCACGATTCTTTATTCTAGGTATGAATTGGTTTGCCCTAATATTCTCAGGGTACAAAAAGGTAAATATCAGGACTTATGTAAGAGCCGAGATATCATCATTGCTAGTATGGATGACATTTATGTTCTCACTCGGTTATTCTTTTAGTTATGCAGCACTCAATGTTAGTCGCGATATACGTAAATTCCTCGGGTTCTTGTTGTTATTCTTCATAGCATTCTTTATTGTGCGTAGGATGATAGCATTTTTTATCGAGATAAGTGGTAAACCAAAAAATAATTTAAAACAATAAAATAAATGAAATTTTTTAATAAAAAGAAAATATTGGTAACACACAACAGCACATTTCATGCTGATGATGTTTTTGCTACAGCAACACTATCTATATTATATAAAGACAATATCCGTATTATCCGTACTCGCGATGAGGATATGATAAAGAGTGCCGATGTTGTATACGATGTAGGAGGTATCGATGATCCAGCAACTGACCGGTTCGACCATCATCAGATCGGTGGCGCCGGCAAGAGGGCAAACGGCATACCTTATGCAGCTTTTGGCCTAGTGTGGAAGAAGTATGGTGCCACTGTGTGTGGCAGTCAGCAATGCGCCGACAAGATAGATGAAAGACTAGTTCAGGCTATCGATGCAAATGATAACGGCATGGACCTATTCAAAGACGCAATAATTGTGCCACCGTATCTGATCCAACACGCTTTCTACTCTTTCCGACCGAGCTGGAAGGAGGAGCAGGATTATGACCGTGCTTTTATGAAAGCTGTAAAGATCGCAAAGCAAATATTGGAAAGGGAAATAGTAAAGACTCGTGACGCTATAGATGGTGAGGATCTGGTTCGTGAAGCTTATAATAAATGCGATGATAAAAGGCTGTTGATATTGGATACAAAGTTGCCTTGGGAAGAGGTTGCCACAGGTATGGGTGAGCCATTGATAGTAGTTGCCCCACGTCCAGATGGTAAATGGAAGGCCGAAGCCGTGTTTCTAAAGCAGGGTAGTATAGAGAGGAAGGTAAAGTTCCCGTCATCTTGGGCAGGTCTACGTGACGAGGCTCTAGTAAAGGAAACTGGAGTCTCCGATGCCGTATTCTGCCATAATGGCCTTTTTATGGTAGTATCACTAAGTAAACAAGGGGCTATCGATTTAGCACGGAAGTGTTTAGAAGTTAATCAATAAAAGAATTATATTATGTTAGTTGATGAGATCAAGATAAGTGCAAAGGCAGGCCGAGGTGGTGACGGTGTTGTACGATGGCGCCAAGAGAAATTTATCGACAAAGGTGGCCCAAATGGTGGTGACGGTGGTCATGGTGGTGATGTATATGCCGTTGCTGTTCAGGATATAAACTTGCTTGCAAAGTACAAACACAAGAAGGAGTTCGTAGGCAATGATGGACAGGACGGTGCTGGTGGAAGTCGCCATGGTAAAAGTGGCGAGGACCTAATCATCGAGTTCCCAGTGGGTTCAATAATTACAAATACCAATACAGGTGACTTTGTGTCACTGGAACAAGTAGGACAAAAGGAGCTATTGCTTCGTGGTGGCCAAGGTGGGTTCGGTAACGAACAATTCAAAAGTTCTATAAACACTACTCCTACAAAAGCAACCAAAGGTACTTTTGGTGAAGAAGGCAATTTCAAGATCGAGCTACACTTGTTCGCTGATGTTGGTCTGATCGGCCTACCGAACGCAGGCAAGAGCTCACTACTAAACTCATTAACTAATGCGCAGGCAAAGATAGGTGCGTACCAGTTTACGACTTTGGATCCGAACCTTGGCGAATTTCATAAATTTATACTTGCTGATATCCCAGGGTTGATCGAAGGTGCGAGCGAGGGCAAGGGCCTGGGTATCAAATTCCTAAAGCATATCAAGAGGACAAAGATGCTAGCACATTTGGTAAGCTTTGAAAACGAAAATATGATGAAAGTATATAAAGAGATAAGGCATGAATTAGAAAGCTATGACCAAGAGCTAGCCGACAAAGATGAAGTGATTATATTAACAAAGACAGACGTAGTAGATGACCCAAAAAAGATAGAGAAGGTGAAGAAAGAATTTATGAAATTAAAGAAGCCAGTATTTGTACTGTCACTGTTTGATGACGCAATGGTAAAGGAATTCAGTGACGACTTGGTAAAGCTTTTGCGAGCACAATAAATATATTAGAATCACAAGATGGAACAGAAAAAATATTACACAACAATAGGGCTCGAAATTCACGCAGAGTTGAAGACCAACTCCAAGATGTTTTGTGGTTGTGCCAATAACCCCGATATAGATACTCCAAATGTAAATATTTGCCCTGTGTGTATGGCGCACCCAGGCACACTACCTGTACCGAATAAGGAGGCTATAAAGAGTGTGGTAAAAGTGGGCCTAGCTATCAACGGCAATATTGCCGACTTTACCGAGTTTGACCGTAAGAACTATTTCTACCCAGATATCCCAAAAGCTTACCAGATATCACAGTTTAAATACCCAATAGTGAAGGGGGGACATCTTGCAGGTGTGGATATTACACGCGTGCATCTAGAAGAGGACACAGCTACATCTAGCCACTCGACCGATGGATCACTTGTGAACTTCAACCGTGCAGGTGTGCCACTGATGGAGCTGGTTACCGAGCCTGTAATACATGACATTAGTAAGGTGGGTGAGTTCGCAAGTGAACTTCAAACACTACTACGCTACCTTAAAGTGTCAGAGGCCAATATGGAAATGGGGCAGATGCGTGTAGAGGTAAATATTTCTGTACACCCAGAAGAGGGTAAATTGGGCGTGCCAGTAGAGGTGAAGAATATCGCATCATTCCGTTCTGCAGAACGTGCTGCACTCTATGAACAGAAGCGCATGATCGACCTATGGGAAGCTGGAAAACAAAGTGAAATAGTAAAGGAGACTCGTGGCTGGAACGAAGACAAGCAGGCTACATTTAGCCAACGCACAAAGGAGAATGCCGAGGATTATCGATATTTCCCAGACCCAGATATTTCGAAACTGTATCTAACTAAACTTTTTGATATTGATAAGTTGCGTAGTGAGCTTCCAGAACTTCCAGAGGCAAAGAGAAATAGATACCGGAATGACTTTGGTATTAAAGATGAAGATATAGAAACATACATAACAGACCAGACTCTTGCTCTGTGGTTTGAAAGTGTGGCAGATATTTTGAAGGACAAGGAAAAGGTAAAGACTGCTTCGAATTATATTACTTCAGACTATATAGGGTTAAAGAAATCAAATAATGATATCAAACTTCCAAGCGTAGAGAATTTTGCCGAGCTTGTAAATATGGTAACAGGTGGCGACATATCTTCACGTGCTGCAAAGGACATATTGGCTATGATAGTAGTTGCGGATGCCAGTCCAATGCAGATAGCAAAAGACAAAGACCTAATACAGAAGAACGACGAAGGCGCACTAAAGGAAATGTGCCAGAAGGCTATCGATGCGAACCCAGATATAGTAGCGTCATACAAATCTGGTAAGGAGGCAGTATTGATGGCACTAGTGGGCCAAGTGATGAAGGAAAGTCGTGGCTCTGCCAACCCACAACTCGTACAAAAGGTACTAAAAGAAATAATCTAAATAAATGGTATAATAAACTTGAAAGGAGTTTATATGCAAATAGTTCATGAACCACTGGTAGACATGATTGAGCCATTGTCTATTAAGAACATTGAAAAAACGCAAGAATTACTTCAATCTATTTTTCCGTACTGTAAAAGTCGGAAATATCCACCGGAGAAATCGGTTTATTTATCACTCATTAATGATGAAAACTACTTTGAAGAAGAAAGTATCAAAGAAGAAGAGTTTTTTGTTGTGCGATGCGGTGAAGAAATTATTGGTACTACAGGATTAACTGTATACCGACAAGACGGACCTTTATGTATCTGGCTAGGATGGTTCTGTGTGAATCCAGTTTTCCGTGGAAACGGTTTTGGTTCACAAATTCTGAATTGGACTTTGCAAAGGGTCCGAGATAGAAATTTCCAGAATCTACTGGTTGAAACGAGTGATCACGAAAACGAGGCCGGGGCTCAACGGCTATACGAATCACTTGGAATAACAGTTTTCAAGACAGCACCTGCACCACATCTTGGCACTGGTGAGAACATCATCATCTATAGGCAATTGTCTTTAGTTTGATCTGTCTATTTATGGGCTTTGGGGTGTTACTACACTTCAAAGCCCTTTTTGTTTGTGCCTATTATTGGTATAATTGTGGTATGAAATTATTTAACAAAAAATCGTCTTCTGACGGAAAGAAAATCAAGGTTGCTATTAATGGCTTTGGTCGTATTGGTCGCGCATTTTACCGTATTGCCTGGGACAATCCAAATATAGATGTTGTAGCTATCAACGACCTCGGCTCTATGGAGTCACTGGCATACTTATTACAATACGACTCTGTATACCGCGAGAAATTATTTATCGTAAAAGGCACAGCCAATGCAAACGGTATTGGTGGAAGCCTGAATGTTGTAGGGGCAAATGGCAGAAATGAAGTAGTGCAGGTCCTAGCCGAGAAGGAGCCAGGTAAACTACCATGGAAGGATATGGATGTAGATGTAGTTGTAGAGTCTACTGGGTTCTTTACTACATATGACAAAGCCAATGCCCATATTACAGCTGGTGCAAAGAAAGTGGTAATATCCGCCCCTGCAAAGGCTGGCGAGGATACATCGATAATTGGCGAGACAATAGTACTCGGTATCAACGAAGACAAGTTCGGTACATGCGCTGTTACCAGCAATGCGTCTTGTACTACAAATGGTGCAAGCCCAGTGATCGCCATACTAGATAAAGCTATCGGTATCGAAAAGGCTATGCTTTCTACAACTCATGCATATACTGGCACTCAGGCCCTTGTAGATGGCCCAAGTAAAAAGGACTTTCGTGAAGGTCGTGGTGCTGCGCAGAATATAGTGCCTTCATCTACTGGTGCAGCACTAGCTGTCGCACAAGTGTATCCTAAATTGAAAGGCAAGTTCGACGGTATATCACTACGTGTACCAGTACCAGCAGGTTCTATTGTGGATATTACATTCATAGCATCACGCGCAACTACTGCCGAAGAGGTAAATAAGATACTGACCGATGCATCACAGACTACACAGTGGCAGAACCTGATACAAGTTACAAATGAGCCAGTTGTGTCTACTGATATATTGGGTGCAAAGGTACCATGTATAGCTGACCTAGCACTTACTCGTGTAGTAGACGGTAACTTGGTAAAAGTCATGGCTTGGTATGATAATGAAATGGGGTATACACATACACTTGTCGATCACGTAATCAAAACCGGCCAGAGTATAAAATAAATTTATGGAAGAAAATACACCACAATTAAATATGCAAGGAGATGGAATGGTTAATATTACAAAACCTATAAAAATTTTTAAATATAAAAAGAAAGCTATTTTTCTTATAATTGCTGGTATTGTCGGTATAATCCTTTCAATAATATATTACAAAATGTCAGTTACTGGATGTCCTGATAGTTTAATAGATAATCTGTGTTCTGATAAAGATTTAATAAATAATAAAATTACAACTTCTTACCAAACAAGTTATTATTTATTTGTAGCTATTATTGTATTTATAGCTGGTATATTTCTGTATAAAAAAAAGAAAATAGGTTTGTATTTATTTTTGGTTTCTGTGTCTATGATTATCTTTAGTATTTTTTTACCAAAGGATCTTACACATATCTACAAAATTGTTTTTAATTCTAATAATTTATTTTTAAATTCAATTATTACCGCAACTGCTTTTGGTTTCATTTTCTTCCCAGTTTTAATAGGTTTATATTTTTATTTTTTTGCTATATTTTTTAATTTATTTTCAATAAAAAAATGGGCATATTTATTTAATATAAATACATCAAAATTATGGTTTTTCTGTTTAAAAATGATAGGTTTTTATTTTATTTTGTTTGAAGTTATAAATATATTTAGAAAATTAATTTACTTAGCTTTATGAAAATATACATAGGGACAGATCATGCGGGGTTTGAGTTGAAGAATAAATTGAAAGTATTCTTGGGTACTTTGAATGGGTCTGGCTACGAGGTGGTAGACATGGGGGCGAATGAATATCACGAAAATGATGATTACCCAGACTTTATCCGCCCAGTGGCCGAAGCTGTGGTGACTGATGAATTGTCTATCGAAGCACCAGTCAAATCTTTTGGCATAATACTTGGCGGAAGTGGCAATGGCGAGGCCATGTGTGCTAACCGCATAAAAGGTGCCAGGGCTGCTGTGTACCACGGAGGCAATCTAGATATTGTAAAGTTTGCCCGTGCACATAACAATGCCAATATATTGTCTTTAGGTGCGCGCTATGTCAGCGAGGAAGAGGCAATGTATGCTGTACGTATATTTATCGATACAGCCTTTACTGGTGAGGCTCGCCATATAAGACGACTTAATAAATTTTAAAAAATGAAGATCATCCCTGCCATAATGCCAGAGAATTTTATAGACATGCGCCACAAAATGGGGGTTATACTTGGTGCTGTGCCGATAGTACAGCTCGATATCATGGATGGCCGTTTTGTTCGTGAGCGAACATTTCCATACAACAGTGGTGACGAGGTAGATATGGCAAAATTGGAAAGCGAGGATGGTGGCATGCCGTATTGGCAAGATGTAGATGTAGAGTTGGACTTGATGGTCCGCTACGCACATAAATCCTTTGATATGTTTATGGCTTTTGCCCCAAAGAGGATCATCTATCATATCGAAGCCGAAGCTACAAATGAAAAGGAGATGGAAGAGTTCAAAGAATACCTAGAAGCGATAGACATGTACACTCGCGAGAGTGTAGAGTTCGGCCTAGCTATAGGGAACGACACACCTCTTGAAAGTATCTACCCACTTATACCATTTGTATCATTCGTACAATGTATGGGTATTGCCAATATTGGCTATCAAGGTGAGCCATTTGATGAAAGAGTTATTGAAAGAGTAACAACTTTGAAAGAAAAATTCCCAGATATGGAGGTAAGTGTAGACGGCTCGGTAAATGAGGACACAATACACACACTACAAGACGCCGGTGTAGATAGATATGTAATAGGTAGTGCAATATTTGGGGACTCAGACCCACGTGGCAAGATAAAAGAATTCCAAAATATGTTATAATTAAATTTATACATGGAAGAATTGAATGCTGAAAAATTAAAATTCCTACGAATCAAAGCGACAGAGATCCGCGAGAGTATTATTAGTATGTTGCTGGAGGCAAAGAGCGGGCACACTGCAGGACCACTGGGTATGGCAGACATCTTTACACTACTTTATTTCCACGCTATGCATAATGATCCAAAGGATCCGTACATGAAGAACCGTGATCGACTAGTATTGTCAAACGGGCATATCTGCCCAGTATTGTATGCGACTATGGCACACCGTGGGTATTTCCCTATAGAGGAATTGAAGACTTTAAGAAAATTTGGCAGTCGCCTACAAGGCCACCCACACCGCGAGTTCATGCCATGGCTTGAAACTTCATCGGGCCCACTGGGAAGTGGACTTTCACAAGCAGTGGGTATGGCTATAGCCGACAGGATGGACAATGGTGTAAATACACATACTACAATGTATGCACTACTTTCCGATGGTGAGCATGATGAAGGTAATATATGGGAGGCAGTGATACTGGGTGCAAAAGAAAAGCTAGGCAACCTAATAGCCATTATTGACCGCAACAATATCCAGATCGACGGCTATACCGAGGATGTAATGCCACTAGGGGATATGAGCAAGAAATACAAAGAGTTCGGCTGGCATGTGCAGGAGATCAATGGCCACAATATGGAAGATATAAACAATGCTATCAATACAGCAAAGGCAGTGCGTGACAAGCCATCTGTAATAGTGGCGCGTACTATCCCGGGTAAAGGTGTGAAGGAATTTGAATACGACTTCCACTGGCATGGAGTGGCACCGGATCGCGAGCAGGCCAACATGGCTTTGAAGGAACTGCGTACATTACAAGGCCAGATAGAGGGGGAACACATGTAAAATATTTTATGTTAAATCAATCATTAAAATTAAATACAAAAATGTGGAACGACGATGTGGAACAGCTACCAATACGCAAAGGCTTTGGCCAAGGGTTATTGAAAGCGGGTGAGAACGATGCCAACATTGTCGCACTATGTGCTGACCTGACCGAGAGTACTCAAATGCATTTCTTTAAAGAAAGATTTCCTGAAAGATTTGTACAGATAGGTGTCGCCGAGCAGAACCTAGTAACAGTAGCAAGTGGTATGAGTGCCATGGGAAAAATCCCTTTTGTATCTAGCTATGCGATGTTTAGCCCAGGCAGAAATTGGGAACAGATTCGTACAACTATTGCATACAATGACAGGAAGGTGGTGATAGTCGGCTCACATGCTGGTATATCTGTTGGTCCCGATGGAGGTACACACCAAGCTATCGAGGATATGGCTATCATGCGTGTGATACCCAATATGGTGGTGATATCACCATGCGACGCTATCGAGGCCAGGAAGGCGACCCTCGCACTTGCAAAAAGTAAGGAGCCAGCATACCTGCGCCTCGCTCGCGAGAAGACTCCGATAATGACTACCGATGATACACCTTTTGAGATAGGAAAGGCACAGATAATGTTCGTACCAGAAGCAGGCCTTGCCCAAGTAGGTATCATTGCAACAGGCGCACTCGTACACAAGGCACTTGTGGCGGCAAAGCAATTGGAAGGCGAGGGCATAAAAGTAAAAGTAATGAATATAGCAACTATCAAGCCACTGGATACCGAGGCGGTGATAGCGCTTGCAAAAGAAGCTAAGAAAATTATAACAGTCGAGGAGCACCAGATAGCCGGAGGCCTTGGAAGCGCTGTGGCTGAATGCCTAGCCGAGAACTATCCGGTAAAGATAAAGTTCATCGGAGTTCATGACAAATTCGGTCAGTCTGGCACCCCAGCAGAACTTATTGAACATTATGGTATGGGGGTAAAAGACATACTAAAAGCAGTAAAGGAAATCTTATAATAAATAAGCATTTCGTGTTAATATATATATATATATATATGAATTCAAGCAATAAATTAAAACAAATATTTATATCTACATTTATTGTTGGTATTTTTGTATTATTCTTAATACCTTTAAATACAAATGCAGCAACTTGGACACAACAATTAGGTTCAGGTAGTAGGTATTGGTCCGATGTAGCTTCATCATCTGATGGTACAAAATTGGTAGCGGTAGGAAATAATAGTTCTGATGGAGTATATATCTACACATCAACCGACAGTGGAGCAACCTGGACAGAGCGAACAGGTGCAGGACAGCATAATTGGAGAGGGGTAGCTTCTTCATCTGATGGTACAAAATTGGTAGCTATATATTATGATGGTTCCGCTGGTTCTATATACACATCAAGTGACAGTGGGGCAAACTGGACAGAGCGTACAGGCGCTGGTTCTAGGCAATTTTTTTCAGTCGCATCATCTGCTGATGGTACAAAGCTTGTAATTGGTGTAATTGGTGGTGGATATATCTACACATCAAGTGACAGTGGGGCAAACTGGACAGAGCGTACAGGCGCTGGTAGCTCATATTGGTACAGTGTTGCATCATCAGCTGACGGTACAAAATTAGTAGCAGTAAAAAATACAGGTCTCGGTTCTGACTATATCTATACATCCACTGACAGTGGAGCAAACTGGACAGAGCGCACAGGTGCTGGTAATAAGCGTTGGACAAGCGTTGCATCATCTACTGATGGTACAAAATTGGTAGCAGTAGAAGATAATAATAGTAATGCTGGTGGGGGGTATGTATACACATCTACTGACAGTGGTGCAAACTGGACACAACAAACTGGTTCGGGTCTTGATTTTTGGCAGAGTGTTGCATCATCTGCTGATGGTAGTATATTGATAGCAACAACATATAATTATATATATCTATCTTACGATAGTGGTGTTAGTTGGGCAGCACAAACTCTTGCAGGTAATCAAACTTGGGGAAGCACTGCTTCATCGTCTGATGGTACAAAATTCATTACATTTGCACCTGGTCCTGGTAATCTAGGTTATATATACACATCTCCTGCGATTGTCCCTTCGTTAACAACAGGTGCATCTTCATCTACAACACAAACAACAACAACGTTATCTAGTAATATGGTAGATATAGGTGCAGACACACCAACAATACGAGGTGTCCAATATGGATTAACAACATCTTATGGATCAACAGCTTCAGAAAGTGGTTCATTTAGTACAGGTGTGTACACCTTGGGATTAACAGGTCTGACTTGTAACTCTACTTATCATTATCGTGCATACTCAACCAATAGTTCTGGTACAGGATACGGTAGCGACGCAACATTTAGTACTTCTTATTGTGCACCTACCATGACTTCTGGATCTTCTTCATCTATAGCTAGCACAACAGCAACTCTAGCTGGTGAAATAACGGCAAATGGTGGAGCAACAAGTACCATACGAGGTTTCCAATATGGCACAACAACCTCTTATGGATCCACAGTTTCAGAAAGTGGGTCATATGGACCATTTGGTACATACCTCTCCCAATTTGGAACAAATGGTGGTGGTGACGGAGAGCTTGATTATAGTCAAGGAATTGAAACAGATTCTTCTGGTAATATATATGTTGTTGATCAGTATAATGGACGCGTTCAGAAATTTAACTCTAGTGGAACTTTTGTTTGGAAAACAAGTTATGCATTTGACTATCCTACTGGTATAGCTATTGACTCATCGGGTAATCTTTATGTTCTTGATGGTAATAGTACAGTTGTAAAGCTCGACCCTTCTGGTATATATGTATCCCAATTCAGTTCAAATGGTTCTGGCAATGGAGAGTTAGCATACCCTTATGCAATAGCTATTGACTCAGATGATAATATTTATATAGCTGATAGTGGTAATAGCCGTATTCAGAAATTCGATCCAAGTGGTGTGTATCTTTTGCAGTGGGATGGAAGTGATAGTCCTGATGGAGCTCTATCCGTTCCTCGAGGTATTGCAGTTGGTGCAGATGGTAATATATATGTATCTGAGCGTAATGCCTCAAGAAGAATTATAAAATTTACACCTTCTGGAGTTTATATTTCTCAATTCGGATCATCAGGCTCTGGAGATGGACAGTTTAATAGACCTCATGGTATAACAGTCGATTCTTTAGGTAATATATACGTAGCTGATATGAATAACAACCGTATTCAGAAATTCGATTCTACTGGTGCCTATGTAGCCCAATTCGGCTCATCTGGTTCTGGAAATGTAGAATTCTCGCAACCTTTTGATGTGGCTATAGATTCAAATAATAATATATATGTATCTGATACTAATAATAATCGTGTCCAAAAGTTAGCAGTTTCTGGTAACTACACAGCTTCACTTACAGGTCTTGTGTGTGGAACCACATACCACTACCGTGCGTATGCTACAAACTCTATAGATACTGGATATGGATCTGACGCGACATTTACCACATCTGCATGTGCTACAAGTTCTGCAACAGGTTCATCGGCTGGTAGTAGAATACAAAATTTATTAAATATGGGTAAAGTGGATGAGGCGCAAAAATTAGCACTCCAATTTCCAAATGCAGTAACTCCAACTCAAAATCAATTCAATACCCCAGGTATACAAATAACAAAGAAGCTGATAAGGGGTATTAAAGACAATGAAGTAAAGACACTTCAAACCATACTAAATAAAATATTAAATATGAATCTAGTAATCGACGGAGCTTTTGGACTAAAGACTCGTAATGCTGTTATGGAATTTCAAAAGAAATATAATCTAAAGGCCGATGGGGTAGTAGGGCCTATGACAAGAGGGGTATTAAATAAATTATTATAGATATTAAGTAAAACTTGGAAGCAAGGCTTCCAAGTGACATAATATAAAAAGAAAAAAAGAGCACTTTGGTTATGTGCTCTTTTCTTAATGGGGGTGTGTAGAGGTTAATTTATGATTTTTTTGATTTCGTCTTGTAGACGATGTACTTCTGCTTTTTCTTTGTGGATTTCAATAAAAGCTGGGTCTCTTTCAGGGTGTTGATAAATTTCTTCGGCAAAATGTCTTTGAATTGAGTTGTCGCTATCTAATCCATCAATTGTTGAATTAAATTTTGCTTCCAAGCTAGCAATTCTTACATTATGTTGGTTGATTTCATCAAGCATCTGATTCATAATTTCCTCTTGTTCTTTTGTTAGAACTGGTCCTTCTAGATGTTTCTGTATCATAGTTTTGGAGTTTAGGTGGGACAATTGTTTAAAGAATTATAAACAATTACACCCTGTGTGTCAACAGGGTGTAATTTGTCAATATTTTATAAGTGTTTAGTTGATCTTACTGATCTTGTAATCTGCTGGGGCTTTGGCTAGGTGTTCCTCGAGTTTATCTTTGAACAATAGTCCTGCTTGAGCACCAACTTTCTGTACCACTGACATAGAGTTGATAGGTGCCCAAGTCATGGCCTCGGCTAGAGTCTTACCCATACACAATACTGCTGTAATAGTAGATGAAAAAGCGTCTCCAGCACCTGTACGTTCGTATGGTTCGTGTGGATACACCGGCATAAAGAATGCGTCAGTACCGTCATATGCATAGGCACCCTTGATACCATCGGTCATGATTATTATCTTTGGGCCAAGGTCCTTCAAACCTTGCATTAATTTGATCTTATCTTTTTCTTCTGTTGCCAATATCCTCTGAGCTTCTTCAAAATTACAGAAGAATACTTCAGTGTTCTTGTAGATATCTTTCAATATTTCAGTACCGAGCTTCATCTGGAATGTACCAGGCTGAAAAGCCAATTTTACATTTGGGTGCTCGTTCAGGTACTGGGCTATTTGTTTATGATACTCAGTAGAGTTGGAAGCCATCGATGAAAGATATATCCACTTCGGCTCAGGCATGTTCATAGGGAAGGCGTATGGGTATTCCTCGTGCTTTACCAGTATTGTGCGTTCTACATCGTACCAAAGCACGTAGTGGAAGTTCGACTTCATGCCTTCTACAGTTGTGACATAGTCAGTTATGATATTGTTCTTCTTTAATTCGGCTACATTGTTTACACCTATGTCGTCACTACCTATATATGTCATAAGGGCAGTGTTCAGGCCTAGGCGTGCGGCAGATACAGCAGCATTTGGGCTGTTGCCTACAGCTACACACAACTCGGCAGATTCATAAGGCACTTTGTCACCAAAGCGGAGTGATAATTTGCAGTGTTCTTGGTCCAGATCACAGGTGGCTTCTGCGTCTTTTAGTCTAATAAATGGCTCGGTGACTATGTCACCAATTGCTAAAAAGTCAATTTGTTTTTCCATAGGTACAGTATAACATAGTGTGATATAATTTTGGAATGAACAAAGAAATACTTATAGATACAGTTAGTAAATTAGTAAAAGAACCAAAGGGAATACTCGCTATCGATGAGAGCATGCCTACTTGTAATACTCGATTTGAAAAATTGGGCATCCCGACAACAGAAGAAAAGCGCCGAGATTACCGTGACTTGTTAGTATCTGCCCCTGGTATAGAACAATACGTTTCTGGATATATCACATTCGACGAGACAATGCGCCAGAGCACACGCGATGGAGTAACATTCCCAAATGTTTTAAAGAATAAGGGTATTGAGGTGGGTATCAAGCTCGATGAAGGTACAAAGAATTTCAACGACATGGGTGAGAAGGTGACAACAGGCTTGGATAGTCTGCCAACACGCATACCAGAATACAAAGCTATGGGTGCAAGCTTTGCAAAGTGGCGCGCTGTGATAAATATCGGTGATGGTTTACCAACTGACGAGGCATTGAATGCAAATGCTCAAGCTTTATCAAAATATGCAAAGATCTGCCAAGACAATGATATCGTTCCAATAGTTGAGCCTGAAGTTCTAATCGATGGTAACCACACTATGGAGCGTTGTTATGAGGTAACAGCAAACAACTTAGATATTTTATTTACAGCTTTAGCTAATGAAGGTGTATTTATTCCCGGCATAATTTTAAAGACAAGTATGATCCTACCAGGTAAAGATAGTGGTATCATTGCAATACCCGAGCAAGTAGCCGAGATGACAATCAAATGTCTTCGTGAACATGTACCAGCAGATATTGGTGGCATTGTGTTCCTCTCTGGTGGCCAGAGCGATATGGACGCAGTGTTGAACCTAAACGCAATGAAGAAGAATGCTGACTTGCCTTGGGCTCTGACATTCTCATACGGGCGTGCAATACAGAACAATGCATTACAAGCTTGGGCAAAGAATCCTACAGATATAGCCGGCGCACAAAATGCATTACTTGAATCTGCAAAGGCAAATAGCCTAGCATCTGTGGGTCAATATAAATAATTAATTTTTCAAAATGATATTATCAAACGAGTTAAAGAAAATAATAAAGGGTGATGTAGACGACACTATCGATACGCGTACCAAATATTCACGCGACGCGAGCCTACTCGAGGTAATGCCCGAGGTGGTAGTGTATCCGAAGGACTCGGCCGATGTATGTGCAATAGTAAAGTGGGTTAGTGAGAATAAAGATACATATTCCAAATTATCTATCACAGCGCGCTCTGCTGGAACATGTATGTCTGGTGGCGCTATCGGTGAGTCTATTATCATGGACTTTACTCGTTATATGAATGTTATCGAAGGTGTAAATAAAGTCACACCATTTAATATCGTTCCGAAATACCCAAACGCTCACGAGGTAGAAGTGGCAGGCCAGGCGACTGTAATGCCAGGGTGCTATTATCGTGACTTTGAAAAGGTAACATTGGAGAATGGTTTGATATTACCTTGCTACACCGCTTCCAAGAGTATCAATGCTGTCGGTGGTATGGTGGGCAACAACTCTGCTGGGGAGAAGACTTTGCAATACGGCAAGACCGAGGATTATATAAAGGAATTGAGTGTAGTATTTGCTGATGGGTATGAATATGTTGTAAAGCCACTCAATAAAAAAGAGTTGTATGCAAAAATAGCGCAGACCGACTTTGAGGGCAAAGTCTACAAAGATATATTCAATATGATAAAGGACAATGCCATGACACTGAAAAATGCAAAGCCAAATGTTAGCAAGAACTCTGCCGGCTACTATCTATGGAATGTATGGGATGAAGAAAAAGAAATATTTGACCTAACAAAATTAATCGTAGGTTCACAGGGGACACTCGGTATAGTTACAAAGATCACTTTCCACCTGACAGCGGTAAAGCCTGCTTCAAAGTTGGTGGTATTGTTCATGAAAGATCTGAGCAAGCTCGGTGATGTGGTAGATACAATACTCCCATACAAGCCCGAGAGTATCGAGAGTTACGATGATGCTACTATGAAGCTCGCTATAAAGTTCTTCCCAGACTTTTTCAAGAAGAAGGGCGCATGGGGGATGATAAAGTTCATGTGGAGCTTCTGGCCAGAAGTATTTATGATGCTAGCAGGTGGTATGCCAAAGTTGATAATCCTTGTCGAGTTTGCAGGCGACAGTGAGGCTGTGATAGATAAACAGGCAAAAGATTTTGCCAAAGATATAAAGAAGTTTGGCTTTCCAACACGTGTTACTGCAAGTAAATCTGAAAGTGAAAAGTATTGGGATATTCGCCGGGAGAGCTTCGCCCTTCTTCGCAAACATGTGAAGGACAAGCATACAGCACCGTTTATCGACGACATTATCGTGGCTCCACACTTACTTCCACAATTCCTGCCAGAGTTAAATAAAATATTGAAGGATTACCCGATCACTTATACTATTGCCGGCCATGCTGGTAATGGGAACTTCCATATCATACCGCTTATGGACTTCTCTGACCCTAAAACAGCCGAGATCATTATCGAATTGTCTGCAAAGGTTTATGACCTAGTGATAAAATACAAAGGCTCCACAACAGCCGAGCACAATGATGGTATCATCCGCACAGCATTCCTGAACCAAATGTATGGTGACAATGTTACAAAGCTTTTTGCAGATACAAAGAATCTATTTGACCCAAAGGTAATACTGAACCCAGGCAAGAAGGTGGCATTGGGCGATGGAGGCCCAGGAACTGTTGAATATATTCGTTCACATATAATAAAAGAATCCCACGACCATAGTCATAAAGTGTAATAAAAAAATCCTTCATACATAGTACGAAGGATTTTTATAATTGTTTGAGAAAATTACTTTCTTTTAATACTACCAGATCCTGACATATCAATATCAGAAACTAGAGTATTCTTTGGAAGTATTAAACTTCCACTGCCAGTGATTTCTACCTCATCTATGCTTGCGCATTTGTTGATAGATACATCGGCTGAGCCAGTAATTTCAATCTTGTTAGCATGCTTACAGCTATCAATTGATACCGAAGCGGAACCTGTTACCTCAAGTTGCATTAAGTTTGTAACTAAAGCAACAGTAACATCGGAACTTCCTGTAATTTCCAAATTTAAATTTGTTACTTTGTTGTTGATAGTTACATCATACAACGAAGTTATTTTTAAATCTGAATTATCAGGCATGGTAATTGCAAAAGTTGTTATTGGTGTAGAGTTATTAGGTATAACCTGACCATTTACAATGATTACATTTTTACCTGATACTTTTTTGCCATCGATTGTAATTGTATTGGTATTACCAGTATTGATTATTGTTCCATCAATATTAGTATTACCACCGATTATAACCGAACCGTTAGAGCCACCTACAACATTTACGCCTGTATTTACTCCTTTGAGTGTATACATCTGCGATAAAGAGTCATAGGTTAGGGTAACATTGTATTTTTTCAAGGTGTCTTTGTTTGGTAAACTGAGAGCACCTTTATTTATTACAATGTTTCCAGGAAGATTTTTTAAGGTCAATTTCTGACCATAAACGCAATTGCTACTGATGCACAGTGCAAGTAAGATAAGGTAATTAATGTAATTTTTCATTGTTTTGTCGATTTATTAGTATTATATCATATTTATACTGTTTAGTCAATATATTGCAATAAAAGCATATAATATAAGGATCAATAAAGTTTGCCTAAATGGGGGATTTATGCTAAAGTTGGACCTATGAATAAATTAACCGCAACAAAGCGAAGTAAGGCTGAAAAGCTTGCAACTGTACGAAATAACGGTATGGTGCCGGCTGTAGTCTATGGCGCTCACGTGGAGAATACTATACTCTCTGTGCCGAGCGTTGATTTTATAAAGGTTTTTAGAGTCGCAGGAGAGTCAAGTACAATACAGCTTGCCATTGATGGCATAAATGTAGATGTACTTATACACGATGTACAATTGGACCCATTAAAGGGCTTCCCATTGCATGTAGACTTCCTAGCTGTTGATATGAACAAGCCTGTCCAAGTTGCAATACCACTTGAGTTCACTGGTGTAGCACCTGCTGAAAAGGCTGGTTTGGGAGTATTGGTAAAGGTATTACACGAAGTAGAAGTAAGTGCTCTTCCAAAAGATTTGCCACATGCTATATCAGTAGACCTAGCTACTCTTGCAACATTAGAAGACCAGATACACGTATCTAACATTGTACTTCCAAAGGGAGTAGAAATGATTACAGATACTGAAGAAGTAGTAGCTCTTGTGGCTGCTGCCAAGGAAGAAGTAGAGTCAGCTCCTGTTGACCTTTCATCTATTGAAGTAGAGAAGAAGGGTAAGAAGGAGGAAGAAGCTGCTGAATAAAAATAAAACACAGATTTCTTAATTGAAAACCCCTAAAATAAACATTTTAGGGGTTTTCGTATGCTATAATATGTACTATGAATCGAGCAATACGATATTTTATTTCTGTTACTCTAATATTTTCCTTTTTTATTTCTGTTATTCCTGTCCACGCCGACCAATTACAAAACGCCCAAGCTGACAAAGCTCGCTTGGAGTCTGAATTGGCAAGTCTAGAGGCTGAGATAGCCCAGAAGCAAAAAGAACTAGAAGGGCAAAAGGGTCAGTCCGTGTCACTTTCGCGTGATATTACAATACTTACTACTCAGATCAACAAAGCAAAGCTCGATATAAAAGCTCGTAACCTTACTATTACAAAGCTTGGTGGAGAGATCACCCAGAAGAATACAGCTATCCGATCACTAACCGAGAAGATCGAGATGGAGAAAGAATCATTAGCCCAGCTTTTGCGTAAAAGTAGGGAGATAGACGATATGTCATTGTTGGAACTAATGCTTTCAAAGAAGAGTCTGAGCGAGGCTTATGGTGATGTAGACGATTTTGCATCATTGAATAAATCTATTAAAAATTCAATAGAGACTATTTCAGGTGTTCGCAATCAGACGGAGGTACAGAAGAAGTCGCTAGAAGTAAAGAAGAACCAAGAGATAGATACAAAAGTGGCGCTTGAAAATGCAAAGAAATTGGTAGAGACTAGTGAGGCCCAAAAGAAGCAACTTCTTTCAATAAGTAAAAACAAAGAGACTGAATATCAAAAAGTCCTAGCTGACAAAGCAAAACGTAAAAATGAAATATTGGCAATGTTGTTCGGCCTGCGTGACACGGCGGCTATCCCTTTTGGAAAGGCCCTGGAATATGCTAATTATGCATCTAGTAAGACAGGGGTCCGGCCCGCGTTTATATTGGCGATACTTACTCAGGAGAGTAACTTAGGTACTGACCAGGGTTCATGTTATGTTACTAACTTTGAAACAGGGGCGGGGGTGAGCTCACGTAGTGGTAAAACATTTACAAATGTGATGAAGCCAACACGCGACATTGAACCATTCAAGGCTATAACTGCCTCAGTTGGCCGTGACCCGTATAAAACTCTGATATCTTGTCCTATAGGTGGATATGGTTACGGTGGGGCGATGGGTCCAGCCCAGTTCATACCATCGACCTGGAACCTTATGAAGACTCGTGTTGCCAGTGCCCTGGGCAAGACAGCCGCAGACCCTTGGAACCCACGTGACGCATTCATGGCTTCAGCTATATACCTAGGTGACTTAGGGGCAAAAGCCGGAACTTATACATCTGAAAGGACAGCAGCTTGTAGGTATTATGGTGGGGGCAAGGCTTGTACTACTATCACATCACCATATGGTAATAGTGTTATGAAGAAGGCCGACAATATCCAAAAGAACATGATCGACCCATTGCAAAATTAGTAAACCTATGCTATTATGGCACCTATATGAAAAAGGAAATCCACCCAAAATACAATATAGCTTCAGAAGTGTCTTGCGCATGCGGAGCGTCATTTGCTGTTGGTTCTACAATGGACAAGATCAATGTTGAAATCTGCAGTCAGTGCCACCCATTCTATACAGGTAATGAAAAGGTTCTAGACACAGCAGGACGTGTTGATCGCTTCAAGAAGCGCGCAGCTGCGAGTGCAAAGAAATAAATATTTTACAAAAAGCGCTCTTTAAGAGCGTTTTTTGTTTGGAAAATTATGGAAAATATTGAAGAATTAAAAAAGAATCACAAGACGGGCTACCTCGCAACACAATACGAGCATCTTTGCCGTGAGGAAGAGAAGGTGAAAGGGATGATCAATGAGGATGAGAGTATGAGGGAACTTGCCGACGAAGAATTGCAAAATATAAAATTTCAAAAAGAGGGTATAGAGATGCAAATAGAGGAAATATTGAAGAGCGAAAAAGAGGAAGAAGAATTTCCAAATGAAATAGTTTTGGAAGTCCGCGCAGGTGCAGGTGGTGATGAAGCGTCACTCTTTGCTTGGGAACTGGCTCGTATGTACGAGCGCTATGCCGAGACACAAGGCTGGAGCTGGAAGACTCTGGATGAATCCGAGAACAATGTAGGTGGGTACAAAGAAGCTTCTTTTGAAGTGCGTGGAAAGGATGTATATAGGGAACTACGCTACGAGACAGGTGTACACCGTGTACAGCGTATCCCCGCAACGGAAAAGAATGGCCGTATACATACATCTACTGCATCGGTAGCAGTGTTGCCAATGAAGAAGAAGGTAACTATCGAAGTAAACCCTGCCGATATCGACATGGAATACTCACGTTCAGGGGGTGCCGGTGGGCAGAATGTGAACAAGGTGGAGACAGCTGTCCGCTTAATCCACAAGCCAACAGGTATTGATGTTCGCTCTACAAGTGAGCGTACACAGCTTGGAAACAGGGAAAAGGCCATGACAATCTTGATGTCCAAGCTTCAGATGGCAAAGGATGAAGAAGATGCAAAGAAGTATTCTGCCGACAGAAAGAACCAGATAGGAACAGGGGACAGAAGCGAGAAGATCCGCACCTACAACTTCCCCCAGGACCGTATTACCGACCACCGTATACGAACGTCTTGGTCCAATATACCAGGCATTATGCAGGGTAATATAACTAAAATAATCGAAGCCCTATCCTCCGGCACCGTCGGCGACGCCGAAGACGAGGAATAAAAAAATCCCCGTTTATTTTTAAACGGGGATTTTTTGCTTATTTTTTTAAGCAAGATTTTTAGTAGAATAATCTTGTTCTGAACTACACAATAAAGTTCCACACTCTGGATTTTCATCATCGCATCCAGATGGCAGGCATGAACCACATCGTCCAGCTAAAACCAGCTTGCCCTTCTTTGAATTGCAAATTTCTCCGAATTCAATCATGAAGTATTTATTAGTCTTTTTAAATAGGATTTTCAACCTTTCTTTTTCACCTTTTGTATTTCCTGCTGGATTGTGATGTAAGTAATATCCAAATGTTTTTTGACAATCACTTTGGTATCTTTTTGAAAAAAGTATATGGTGGTGCCAAACTTCATCAATCATTTTGCTGGGTGCAAATGGACCTGCATCGTGATATTTTGCATGGATAATCAAAAATCTTTTGTACCATTTAATGGCAGTCTCAGCTTCTTCTTTTGTCCATGGATTTTGATTGTCTGTTGTCTTCTTTGTAAGTTGGGTTAAAATCATATCAAGATTTAAACCATCAATCATTTGTGTGATATTGTTCATGGTGTATTTAGTTTTGTTTCTATTAAAATAACATGATTTATATATATTGTAAAGGATATGTATAGGCTCACTAGCTTGGATGGAATAGGTAAAGTAATAAAAATAAATATGTAACTTGCTAGATAATGGGGTTTTGTGGTATATTAATCCTCAGTAGTTTGCTTACGTTTTGGTTATTTGTTTCATTTTCGTTGTGTTAAACATTGAGAGTGTAAATGAAAATCGGCTAGCGATTACATTTATAAATTTATTTCCTTTGAATTTCAGTATGAAAGTACTGTTAGGAGAAGTACATTGTCATTATGGCAAAGAAATTATATGTTGGTGGTCTTCCTTACAAGACAACTAACGACGAGCTAAAAGCTCACTTTGAAGCAGCTGGATCAGTTGCATCAGCAACTATTATCATGGATAAGATGACTGGACGCTCAAAAGGCTTCGGTTTCGTAGAAATGAATGATGATGCAGATGCTGACAAGGCTATCTCAATGTTTAACGGTCAGGACTTCGATGGAAGAAACCTAACTGTAAACGAAGCTCGCCCAATGGCACCACGTGCTTAATTAGGCCTGTATAAAAAGCCCTGGGGTAACCCGGGGCTTTTTGTTTGCAAAATAGGGTTATTTTTGCTATATTTTAGGTGCTCATATATAGATGAATGGGTCGTTATTTTTATTTACAAATAGGAATCTGAAGTATGAGCGTATAGTTGTTGGTAGGACTATGAGTAACCAATAATTGGCACATTTATAAAAGTAAGGTTTAAATCGATGCGCGTATAGTTCAGTGGTAGAACGCTGTCCTGATAAGACAGAGGCCCTTGGTTCGATTCCAAGTACGCGCACAAAGTGTTAAAACACTTTGTGCGAGACGGAGCGCGACGGCGCGAGTCAGGGTCGTGCAAATTTTCACCAGAAAATTATGTATGACCACAAAGTGTTAAAACCACAAAGGTTAAAAACACAAAAATGTATGGAAGAAAACAATACAAAAAGTAAATCAAAGTGGCTTGTTGGTATAGTTTTATTTACCAAAGTATCTATTTGGATTGTAGGTCCTATACTAGTTGCTTTGTTTGTAGGTAAATACATGGATGCTAAATACGGTACAGAACCATGGATGTTTATAGGTGCGATGGTTATTGCATTTATTACATCAATGATAGCCATAACAAAAGTTGCTTTTAAATATATTAAAAAAGTTGATATAAAAAAATAATATGTCACAAACAGAAATTACAACAGAAGATACTCACGTAAACAATACAGCTATTGTTGTGGATGGTATAGAGCATGCAACTTCAACTGAAAGTCATTCTTCTGAGCTTGTACCACACGAGGCAGGGCTGTATGCAGAAGAGATAGGTCATATTGGTAATTTTCCTATAACCAATGCTTTATTTACTGGCTGGTTGTCTGTTGGTGTGATATTGATATTGGCTATTATAATTCGCCTAAAAATAAAAGAAGTTCCAAAAGGTATACAGAATTTCTTTGAATATGTTGTAGATGGTGCAATGTCGCTGGCTGACCAGGTAACAGGTGACAGAAAGATAACCGAAAAAGCTTTTCCATTTATATTTCCTATATTCATGTTTGTTTTGATCAATAACTGGTTCGGTATTATGCCACTAGGAGGATTCGGAATTATCCATGTAACAGAACATGGTAATGCATTTATACCACTGATACGTAGTGCTACTGCCGATATCAATGGTACAGTCGCACTAGCCATATTCTCAGTTATAGGAGCCAACATATTTGGAGCAATATTTATCGGTATATGGAAAATGTTCAATAAATATGTTAATCTAAAGGCGCTCGGTGGTGTTGTAACAAAGGTCAGGAAAGACCCAATGGTTCTCCTAACAGCACCGATCATGGTATTCGTAAGTGCATTGGAAATAGTGGGTGAGATAGCAAAGGTTGCCTCACTTTCATTCCGTTTATTTGGTAACGTATTTGCAGGTGAAGTATTGCTTGCATCTATGGCAGCACTAATGTCATATATATTACCAACACCATTCCTAATATTGGAAGTATTCGTAGGAATAATCCAAGCATTTATATTTGCTATACTTACACTGGTGTATTACACAATCGCAGCACAGGACCATGATCATGATGAGGAGCACGAACACAAACCCCATCATGAGGCAGAGGTAAGTGCAGTGTAGTTTTATTTAGAGGTCAAAACATTATTAGTTTAATAAACATATTTTATGGAAACAACACAACATATTCCAGAGATAGCAAAAGCTATAGCTATAGCTGTGGGTACAATCACTCCAGCGTTAGCTATTGGTCTTATTGGTTCAAAGGCTATGGAAGCTATTGGCCGTAACCCAGAGGCTTCAAACAAAGTTTTCGTACCTATGCTTATTGCTTGTGCATTCGCAGAAGCGATAGCTATTTACGCTCTTGTTATTGCATTCTCAATCAAATAGTTCGCTATTTGTAACTGGCCACTTTACTCTATCAAGCTGGCTGGTGACAAGGAGCGAATGAAGATTCACTTTTATAATTTAATTTTTTACACAAATGGACTCATTTATTGACGCATTTCATATAGATTGGAAGATAATCATAGCTCAGGCTGTGAACTTTGTTGTTGTATTGATAGTACTGCACTTTATCCTTATCAAACCATTGAAGAAGGTAATGGCAGAACGTTCAAAGAAGATCGAGCAGGGTATTGAAGATGCAAAGTGTAATGCCGAGGCAATAAAGGCTACAAAAGAAGAATATACAAAGATAATAGCCGAGGCAAAATCTGAGGCACACAAGATTTTCCAAGAAGGTAAAATTGAAGCTGAAACAAAAAAATCCGAGATGCTAGCTCAAGCGTCTTTAGATGTAGAAGCAATGGTATTAAACGGCAAGAAGCAGTTAGAACGTGAAAAATTGACAATGGTAGATGACGCAAGGCGCGAAATAGTGTCACTAGTAGTAGCTGCAACTGAGAAATTGCTAGGTGATGAGGCTGATAGCAAGCTCGATGCAAAGTTAACAAAGCGTATAAGCAAGATGTAATTATTTATGATAAAGGCTCGAACAAACGACATAGCACACGCAATACACGAAGCAGTAAAAGGCAAGAAAGGTGCCGAGCTTGAAGCGGTGCTTGAAAATGTTGCAAAGTTCTTGGCCAAGAATAGGTTACTAAAGAAGAAAGAGGAAATAATAAATAAACTCGAGATTTTACAAAATAAAGAGGAAGGACGGATAAAAGTAAGTTTACAAAGTAGGCATAAATTGAAAAAGGAAAATATTGCAGACATAAATCATTTCTTGAAGAATCATTACAAAGCTGAAGAGATAGATATAGATGAAAGTGTGGACGAGAGTTTGATAGGCGGAGTAAGGATACAAGTAGGCAACGACATTATAGACATGACACTGAGCAACCAGATAAAACAATTAAAAAATTATTTATTACAAAATTAATACAATACCAATATGACAAAAAATAACATAGTAGAAAATTTAAGAAAGCAGATTGAACATTTCAATACCGACATGAAGGTAGAAAAGGTTGGTCATGTTGTAGAAGTATTCGACGGTATTGCAAAGGTGTCAGGACTATCTGATGTAAAGGTGTCAGAAATGGTGACTTTCGCAGGTGGTGAAGTGGGCGTAGCCTTGAACCTCGAAGAGGATTTCGTAGGTATCATCATATTGTCAGACTTTTCAAATATTAAAGAGGGTGATGAAGTTCGTGCAACAGGTAAAATATTGGAAGTAGGTGTTGCCGACGAACTTGTAGGCCGTGTGGTAAATGCCCTAGGTGAAGCTATCGATGGCAAAGGTGCTATAAAGGCTACAGCTTATAACCCGATAGAAAAGGTGGCTCCAGGTGTGGTTACTCGCCAGAGTGTGGACCAGCCAGTTCAGACTGGTATCAAGGCTATCGACGCTATTATCCCTATCGGCCGTGGTCAGCGCGAGCTTATCATTGGTGACCGCCAGACAGGTAAGACTGCTATCGCTATAGACGCTATATTGAACCAAAAAGGGCAAAACATGATCTGTGTTTATGTATCTATCGGTCAGAAGGATTCCAAACTTCGCAAACTACAATCACGTCTAGAGGAGGGTGGTGCTATGGATTATACAATCATTGTTTCTGCAGGTGCATCTGAGCCTACATCTTTGTCATATATTGCACCATATACAGGTGTAGCTATCGCTGAATACTTTATGGACAAAGGTCAAGATGTATTGATAATCTACGACGATCTTTCAAAGCACGCTGTTGCGTACCGTGAAATATCACTTCTACTTCGCCGCCCACCAGGACGCGAAGCTTACCCTGGAGACGTGTTCTACCTACACTCACGCTTGCTCGAGCGTGCATGTCGCAGGAATAAAGAGTACGGTGGTGGATCTATCACAGCATTGCCTATTATCGAGACTCAGGCTGGAGACATCTCTGCATACATTCCTACAAACGTGATCTCTATTACTGATGGACAGATCTTCCTAGAAACAGATCTATTCTACAAAGGTGTTCGCCCTGCGGTGAACGTCGGGTTCTCTGTGTCACGTGTGGGTTCATCTGCTCAGATCAAAGCTATGAAGAAGGTGGCTGGTACATTGAAGCTTGACCTTGCACAATTCCGTGAATTGGAAGCCTTTTCACAATTCGGTTCCGACCTTGATGATGCTACAAAGCGCCAGCTAGAACGCGGCAAGAGGGCTGTGGAAGTTCTTAAACAGCCACAATACGCACCGGTAGTAGTACAGCATCAGGTAGCTGTTATGTACGCACTTGTAAAAGGCTACATGGATGATGTGCCATTGGATATGATCAAGAAGTTCGAGCAAGAATTGGTGGAGTACACAGAGCGTGCAGTACCAAACTTCTTCAAAGAAGTAGTAGAGAAGGGTATGTACAGTGAGGAGAGTGAAGAAGCTTTCAAAAACGTAATCGTAGAATTCAAAACAAACTTCTTGAAATAATAATTTAATTTATGGCATCAGGTAAAGAAATTAAAAACCGAATAAAGAGTGTAAAGAACACAAAGAAGATCACAAAGGCTATGGAACTTGTGGCGGCTTCAAAGATGAAGCGCGCAGTGTCATCTACACTTGCATCACGTTTGTATGCACAATACTCTTGGGAGGTTCTGACATCTTTGGCAAACAGTAGTGAGGAGATACAGCACCCACTTTTCAATAAAAGAGAGGTAAAGAATATATTGCTAGTATTGATCACTTCAAACCGTGGACTATGTGGTGCTTACAATGCCCAGGTGATAAAGAAGACTCTGGCACTATTGCGCGCAGACAATGGTGATGCGAATATTGATATTATAACTATTGGTCGCAAGGGCGACACAGCTATGCGCCGAATCGGCCGCAATATAATAGCAAGCTTTACTGAACTACCAGACAATGTAAAATTGTCAGACACACGACCAGTATCGAGCCTAGCATTAGCCGAGTTTAAGAATGGTAATTATGATCAGGTGATGGTGGCTTATACAGACTTTGTTTCCGCATTAACTCAGAAGCCAAATATTAAACAAATCCTTCCAATATCAAAAGATTATATAAAGGAACTGATAGACACACTAGGTGACAATGAAAAGGATAAGGTAGAGGAAAAGGCTGAAAAGCAAAATGATTATTTATTTGAAGGGAACAAGGTTGTATTACTAGACACACTAGCAGACAAGATATCCCAGATGCAGATCTATCAGATGCTCCTTGAGTCCAATGCTTCTGAACAATCATCCCGAATGGTCGCCATGAAGAATGCAAGCGAGGCTGCCGGCGAGATGATCGATGACCTAACACTGGTATTCAACAAAGCCCGCCAAGCGTCGATCACGCAGGAGATATCAGAGATAAGTGCCGGTATGGCAAGTGTAAGTTAAATTATTAAGAAATTATTATTAGCAAAAATTATTATTATGAAAACAACAGGTACAATAAAGAAAATAATCGGGCCGGTCGTAGATATCGAATTTACAGGCAAGCTACCAGAGATATACAATGCAGTGACTGTTACAACAGACGCTGGTAAGACTATCGTTCTAGAAGTAGAACAACATGTAGGTAGCAACATGGTGCGCTCTGTTGCCATGGACTCTACAGATGGGCTATCACGTGGTATGGAGGTGACAGATACAGGTGCGCCTATATCTGTGCCGGTGGGTAAGGAGACTCTAGGTCGCATGTTCAACGTTCTTGGTGATAAGATCGACGAAGGTGCAGACGTGGCACGTACAAGTGTATTGCCAATACACCGCAAGGCTCCAGACTTTACACAGCAAGCAACAAAAGTTGAGATACTAGAAACTGGTATCAAAGTTATTGACTTGATCTGTCCAGTGCTAAAGGGTGGTAAGGTTGGACTATTCGGAGGTGCTGGTGTGGGTAAGACTGTTGTTATTCAGGAATTGATCCACAACATTGCAAGTAATCACGGAGGCTACTCTGTGTTTGCCGGTGTGGGTGAGCGTACTCGTGAAGGTAACGACCTATATCATGAAATGAAAGATTCAGGAGTTCTAGACAAAGTGGCCATGGTCTTCGGTCAGATGAATGAACCACCAGGAGCCCGCCTACGTGTTGCACTATCAGGCCTAACAATGGCTGAGCACTTCCGCGACCAAGAGGGTAAGGATGTGCTATTCTTCGTGGACAACATCTTCCGCTTTACTCAGGCTGGTTCTGAAGTGTCAGCCCTACTTGGACGTATCCCATCTGCTGTGGGTTACCAGCCAACACTTGCATCAGAAATGGGAGCCATGCAAGAGCGTATTACTTCAACAGACAAAGGTTCAGTTACATCTGTGCAGGCCGTGTACGTGCCAGCCGATGACCTTACTGACCCAGCCCCAGCTACAACATTCGCCCACCTAGACTCTACTGTGGTGTTGAACCGTTCACTATCCGAGCTTGGTATCTACCCAGCTGTGGACCCACTGGACTCTACATCTACAATCCTCGATCCAAACATTGTAGGAAAGGAACACTATGAAGTTGCTCGTGAAGTGCAACGTGTTCTACAACGCTACAAGGACCTACAAGACATCATCGCGATCCTTGGTATGGAAGAGTTGTCAGAAGCCGACAAGGAATTGGTGGCTCGTGCTCGTAAGGTACAGAAGTTCCTATCTCAGCCATTCTTCGTTGCTGAGCAGTTTACTGGTGCACCTGGCCAATACGTTCCTCTAGCAGAAACTATCCGCTCATTCAAAGAGATATTGGAAGGCAAGCATGACAACAAGCCAGAAGGAGAGTTTTACATGAAGGGGGCGTTATAAATAATTACGAATTTCAAATTACGGATGAATAAAAAAATATTATTAAAAATAGTCACACCGGAAAAGTTGGTCCTCGAAGAAGAGGTAGACCAAGTTACTTTCCCTACATCAGAAGGGGAGCTGACAATACTACCAGAACATATTCCACTAGTTGCATCTCTTGCATCTGGTGATGTGGTTGCAAAGGTAAATGATGAGTCTGTACCTATGGCTGTATCTGGTGGGTTCGTCGAGGTAAAGAATGATATAAACAACAATACTGTGGTTGCAATCTTGGCCGACTTTGCTGAACATGTTGCCGATATGACAGACGACGCTATCAGTCAGGCCCGTGCCCGTTCCGAGGAACTCAGAAAGTTGGCCGAGGACAAAGGTACTGTGGACTTTGAACACTTTGCAACAGAATTGGAAAGGTCACTAACCCGTGTAAAAATAGCCGATAAGTGGAAGAGCAAGAAGTATCGCAAATAATATAAAAATAAAAATACCGTAAGCTTTCATCCCTGAAAACTTACGGTATTTTTTAATTTAACTTTGTTGATATTTTAATATTTCCGTTAATGTCTTAAAATCATCATCATCATCTGCTGTTTCTGGTAAAATCACTTCTTTGATTTCGTATTGAAGTTTATTTACCTCGGCTTGAGTAAAGTTGTATTCTTTTATTAGTCGCTTCAATTCGTGTTCAAATTGAAACAATGAAGAAATATCTTCACTAACCTTTTTTGTTTCTTCACCACTGGCATCTTTTACTTTGAAATAAATTCGAACAAAAGGACCCTCTAATTCATCAAAATATCCAATGCCTGGAAAATTTACAATTTTTGAAGAAACAATTTCATTTTCAATTTCTTCGCATATTGTAGCGACTCTATCTAGAAAAGATTGTTCTTCGTAGATCCTGTAGTATCCACTACTCTCATTTAAAGAAGATAAATTTGGCAATTCTAGGCCAATAATATTCATAAATAATTCAAATGCATTTCCATAAGACATTTTTCTATTTCGTAATAATTCAGAGACTAAATCACAAAGATCTTCTTTGTTGTAGTGAACAGAACTCTCGTAGTCACTAGTTGTGTCAACGATTTTGTAACCTAGCTCCATTTCGTCTTCTGAAACGACAAAGCTTACTTTTTCATTTAATTTATCCATAGCTATAAAGATTTTTTCTTCATTCTATACTTAAAATAGGCTTTGTCAATAAAGTACTTTTTTGCTATAATTTGGCCCATGAGACAGATATATCAAATACTTTTATACTATAAATATGTGCATGTAGACGACCCTAAAATGCTTCGGGATCTGCAATTTCACCTATGTCAGGACTTGGATATGCGTGGGCGCATAATAGTGGCTCATGAGGGCATAAATGGCACTGTAGAGGGGACTGTAGATGCTTGTGTCGAGTATATGAGGGTTATGAAGGCCGACCCACGTTTTGCCGATATACACTGGAAGATCAGCGATGGAACAGCCGACGGCACCGCCTTTCCAAGGCTATCAGTAAAGACACGCCCCGAGATAGTATCACTACACTTAGGTGATGAAGAGGATATCGACCCGAACCAACTAACAGGTGTGCACCTAAAGCCTGAACAGTTGAGGCAGTGGTATGAAAGTGGCGAGGAATTCCACATAGTAGATATGCGCAATGAATACGAGCTACGTGTTGGTAAGTTCGAAGGTACCGTATTCCCAGATCTTGATAATTTCCGTGATTTGAAGAAGAACTTGAAGAAACTAGAAGGACTGAAGGACAAGAAGGTCCTAACTGTTTGTACTGGTGGCGTGCGTTGCGAAAAGGCTTCAGGGTTACTTGTTCGCGAAGGGTTCAAAGATGTCTATCAGCTCGATGGTGGTATGGTCAGTTATATGGAGAAATACCCAGGGCAGGACTTCAAAGGTTCACTATATGTATTCGACAAGCGCAATGTAATGCACTTCGAAGATCCGGATAAGCACGAAATCATCGGCCGTTGCGCCAAGTGTGGTGTTCCTAGCGAGCATTATGTAAACTGTGCGAACCTCATGTGCCACGACCACTTCATCTGTTGCGAGGATTGTCTAGAAGAACCTATTGGTAACCATCCATCGGGTGGGGTAGCGTATTGCGACTGGAAATGTAATTTAAAATGGAAGCTCTATAATAAAAAGAACAATTTTTTTAAAAAGTTTGCCCACAAATAATGCAAGATTTTACAAAAAAAGAAATAGCACTGTTTAGAAAGTTAAATACACCGGCAAAGGTGCAGGACTTCCTAAATACTATTCCTTTCAATTTTGAAGAAGACGGCAAAGATGTTATAAAGTCACCACTTCATGTAATACGTACTAACAATGCTCACTGTATCGAGGGGGCAATACTTGGTGCATATATACTGTCACTACACAGTCACAAGCCGTATATTATGAATCTGCGTACAACTGCCCATGATCTAGAGCATGTGATAGTGCCTTTCAAGGTGGGCGGACTGTGGGGTTGTCTGTCAAAAACGAATCATGCAGTACTTCGCTATCGTGACCCAGTTTACAAGACCATCCGCGAGTTGGTTATGTCGTATTTCAACGAGTATTATCTAGATGATGGCACCAAGACTCTGCGCCAATATTCAAACCTAGTAAATTTAAATATTTTCAAGGATGATTGGTACAAGGCTGACTATGATTTGTGGAGTATCGACGATGAATTGGATAGTGCTATGTATCATGACATTGCACCAAAAAATATTTTGAAGAACTTACGCAAAGCAGACCCTATAGAGCGTGAGG
Source organism: uncultured Candidatus Saccharibacteria bacterium (assembly GCA_964544225.1). Classification (GTDB taxonomy): domain Bacteria; phylum Patescibacteriota; class Minisyncoccia; order Phycocordibacterales; family UBA9973; genus UBA8515. Next base: position 95,207 of record CAZIZK010000002.1, read on the forward strand.
CTGGTAAATTGATGAATTGGAAAAAGGGTAATATGTGTTAATATATATATATGAATTCAAACAATAAATTAAAACAAATATCTAGAAATATATTATTTATATTTTCTTTTCTATCATTAGTTTTACCAACGAGTGTGTTTGCTGCTGCTGGTACTCCTGATACTACATTTACCACAAATATGGGTGATCCAGGGCTTGATAATGTTGTACGTGCTTCTGTTGTATTGTCTAATGACAAAATAGTTGTTGGAGGGTCTTTTAATTATTTAAATGACATAATAGATGCAAATTATGTTGCTGGGTTTAATAGTGATGGAACTCCGGATACTACATTTAATACAAATCTTGGGACAGGCTTTAGTGATGCTGTATATGCTATGGCTGTTCAATCTGATGATAAAATAGTTGTAGGAGGGTCTTTTACTGGTATAAATGGAACAACAAGCAATCGTATAGCTCGATTAAACAGTGACGGAACACTTGATACTACTTTTACCACAAATATTGGCACAGGATTTGGAGCTACTCGTGTAAACACTATCGCTATCCAGTCTGACGGCAAGATAGTTGTTGGAGGTTCGTTTAGTACTATAAACGGGGTGACAAGTAACCGTATCGCTCGATTAAACAGCGACGGAACTCCAGATACTACCTTTACCACTAATATCGGTACAGGGTTTGGTAGTAGCGTGTATCGTGTAGGGATACAGTCTGATGGTAAAATAATTGCTGGAGGAATATTTAGTACTCTTAATGATGTATCTACTACTACTATAGCTCGATTAAACAGCGACGGTACTCCTGATACTACATTTACCACAAATATTGGTACAGGATTTGATAATGATGTACAAACATTAGCGGTTTTATCTAATGATAAGATCGTTGTCGGTGGATTAATAGAAAATTTTAATGGCACGAGTATACATTTCTTTACTGGGTTAAATAGTGATGGTACATTAGATACAACATTTAATACAAATCTTGGGACAGGCTTTGGTAATTTCGTAGAGACCATCGCTATCCAATCTGACAATAAAATAATAGTAGGAGGGTCTTTTACTACAATTAACGGTGTAACTAGTAACCGTATTGCAAGGTTAAGTAGTGTTGGAATCCCAGATACTACCTTTACCACTAATATCGGTACAGGGTTTGATGGAACAACACGCACGATTGCTTTCCAATCTGATGGTAAAATAATCGTTGGAGGGGCTTTTGGTTCTGTAAATAGTGTAACTAGTAATTACGTTGCTCGTCTTGATGGTGATGTATTTGCTCCTACTGTCACTACTGGTTCAAGCTCGGCTATTACCACAACTACTGCAACCCTTGCCGGTAATATAACAGTCACCGGTGGTGAGAATAGTACAACTCGTGGAGTCGAATATGGTCTAACAACAGGTTATGGTACAACTTCATCAGCTTCAGGAAGCTTCAGTACAGGTGCGTATACTACCGACATCACCGGTCTTACTTGTGGCACTACATACCACTATCGTGCGTATAGTACAAATACTGCAGGTACTGGTACAGGTAGTGATGATACATTTACCACATCTACTTGTCCTGTAGTTGCAAGTACTAACAATACTTCTTCTGGGTCATCTGCCGGATCTCGAGCTTCCAACCTATTTGCTATGGGTAAAGTAACTGAAGCAAATAAAATACTGCAACAATTCCCAAATGCTATAAATGAAATCAAAGATGCAAATACAAAGAATGCTCTATCAAATACAAATACTGAAAATTCTAATTCTAATATTTCTGGATCAAAGATAACAAAGAAGTTGATTAAAGGTATGAAAGATAATGAAGTAAAGATACTTCAAACAGTTCTAAACAAAGTATTAAAACTCGGTTTAACTGTAGATGGTGTATTCGGTCAGAAGACCAAAGATGCTGTTATGCAATTCCAAAAAGCTAATAATCTAAAGGCCGATGGGGTAGTGGGGCCTATAACAAGAGGTGTTTTAAATAAATTACTATAATTTATTTGCAAATTGATAGATTGGAAAAAGGGTACAAAGGGGGTATAATAGGGGTATTAAAAGCTTAATAAAGAATTTTATTTTATGACAACATCTATGGCATTAACATTTCTTGGACGTATATTGTTTGGTTTATATTTCATGTACAGTGGTTACAATCATTTCAAGCATGTAAAACATACATCTGAATATGCAAAGATGAAGGGCGTTCCAATGCCTCGTGAAGCAACACTTATAACTGGGTTGTTGATGATATTAGGAGGTCTAGGATTCTTCTTGAATGTTGGTATTGGTGCATCTGCTGTATTACTCCTTGTATTCATGGTACCTACAACATTTATCATGCACCAGTTCTGGAAGATAAAGGACCCTGCACACCAAATGGGCGAGAAGATCAACTTCCTAAAGAACCTAGCTCTAATCGGCTCATTGCTAATGTTGATGTAATTCAATAGTTTTCGTTCAATGAATAATGAAATAGGAACTTTATACATAGTGGCAACCCCGATAGGTAACATGGAAGACATGACCTATCGGGGTTGTCGTGTATTAAAAGAGGTGGATTGTATATTGTGCGAAGACACTCGCACCACTGGCAAACTCTTGGCAAAATACGATATAAAGAACAAGACCATGAGCTACCACGCCCACAGTTCAAAGGGTAAGGAAAACGTGATCATAGAAATGCTAAAAGAGGGTAAGAACCTGGCCCTAGTATCTGATGCAGGTACACCATGCATATCGGACCCAGGTGTCATGCTAGTTGCCCAGGTCCGATCCGAGTTTGGATCCGATGCAAAGGTGGTTCCAATACCTGGGGCTTCGGCACTAGTGTCTGCAATATCTGCATCTGGAGTATCGGCATCGTCTTTTGTCTTCCTCGGTTTCCTGCCACACAAGAAGGGTAGGGAGACATTATTTAAAGAGATATCGACTATGGATAGAACTGTCGTCTTCTACGAATCCTCACACCGTATTATAAAGACTCTTGAATCATTGTCCGAGTATTGTCCGGCAAAAAATATAGTTGTCGCGCGCGAGATAACCAAGATGTTCGAGGAATTTACCTCTGGTACACCTCTTGAAGTTCTAAAACATACACAGTCAGATGTCAATAAACAAAAAGGTGAGTTCGTGGTCATTGTAGAGTCAAAGTAAATAAGATATAATTAGAATATGAAAAAAGAAAGAACACTATTTTTTATTGGTTTGTGGGTTGCGATACTACCATATCTTGGTTTTCCAACATCTTTTAGAAAGATACTATTTGTAATAACTGGTTTGGTTATTATTTATTTCTCATACATGCTACGCAAGAAGGCAAAGGAAGAGGCTCAGGTTATGCAAAAGGAAGACAACAGCAAGATGAATACTTTTGTTGATAATATAGGTAATACTGCATAATGCCTAAGAATAATTTTAAAATTTTTATAATCACAGTGGTTATCATCGGAGGTGCCACTGTTGTTTATTTCTCACTACCTTATGTATTCACTAAATCATACTCTATTCATAATAAAGAAATAGATAATAAAGATGATGTAAGCAAAGATCAGATTTTAGGTGCAAGTGTAAACACTGCCACTGTAAATGGTGTGGCCAACCCATCGGCTATTGTGGTCACACATATCAAGACCCCTGACCCACTCAAAGCTGTATACATATCAGCCTGGGTCGCTGGGTCACCTAACCTTCGTGATAAAATAATCAACATGATAGACACTACCGAGATCAATGCTGTCGTGATAGATGTAAAAGACTCTACCGGTAAAATCAGCTTTCCTGTAGATAACCCCGATCTTGCCAAGTTCGGCTCAACTGAGAAACGCATAAAGAATGCAAAAGAATTAGTAGACATGTTCCACAAGAAGAATATATATGTCATCGGCCGTGTATCAGTATTTCAGGACCCATACATGACAGGCCACAAGCCAGAGTGGGCAGTAACACGCAAAAGTGATGGTAAGGTCTGGAAGGATCGAAAAGGCCTATCCTTTATGGACCCATCTAAACAAGAAGTTTGGGATTATAATCTTGCAATCATAAAAGACGCATATGCTCAAGGGTTCGATGAGTTAAATCTGGATTATATCCGCTACCCATCAGATGGCAATATAAAAGATATAAATTATCACCTAGTCGATGGTAAAACACGAGCAGACAATATAAAATCTTTTTTTGAATACATAAATCGTGAAGCAAAGAAGGATAACCCAATAGTATTGTCAGCAGACTTGTTTGGACTCGTTACTGTTACCACATCTGCAACCGATGATCTAGGTATCGGTCAGATACTAGAACATGCTTTACTTCATTTTGACTATGTTGCACCTATGGTGTACCCGTCACATTATGCTACTGGCTGGCACAATTTCAAGAACCCGGCAGTTCACCCATACGATGTTATCAAGATATCTATGGACAGTGCTGTAGTCAAAGCAAAAGCTATCAACGTTCCTGCAAGTAAATTGCGTCCATGGCTACAAGACTTTGACATGGGGGCAAAGTATACACCCGACATGGTAAGGGCACAGATAAAGGCTACAAATGACGCAGGGCTAACATCGTGGATGCTATGGGACCCAGCGAATACTTATACAGTTTCTGCTCTTGAAATTAATTAGAATAATTGCGATACTTAATTCAATATTATGAAGAAATATAAAAAGTTATTATACGTTCTATACTCATTAGCCCTAATAGTAGGCTTGTTTACTGCTGGGTTCTATGTAGGGTATTCGCAACGTCCCGAGGTAGAGAAGGTAACAACTGTTATAAACAAGGAACCAACTGTAAATACTCAGGCAGACTTTGCTCCATTTTGGAAAGCTTGGAATATCATAAACAGTAAGTCTATATATGCAAGTAAGGTGTCCGACCAGGATCGTGTATGGGGTGCTGTACAAGGCTTGGCATCATCTTTTGGTGACCCGTATACAGTATTCTTCCCACCAAGTGAGAACAAGGAATTCAATCAGAATATCCACGGTTCATTTGGTGGTATAGGCGCCGAGATAGGCATGAAGGATAAGATACTGACTGTTATATCTCCACTGAAGGATACACCTTCATATAAAGCAGGTCTGAAAAGTGGTGACAAAATAGTAAAGATAAATAAAAAGGATGCTACTAATATGACAGTCGATAAAGCCATAGAACTGATTCGTGGTGATATAGGTACCATTGTAAAATTAACAATATTCCGTGAAGGGGAGCGAGTAACAAGGGACTTGGACATTACTCGCGCAAAGATCGAGATCCCCACAACAGAGACAGAGGTTCGATCAGATGGAGTATTTGTTATAAGGTTCTTCACTTTCTCTGAGAATTCTGATGTAGCATTCCGTGATGCACTTATAAAGTTCAAAGAGTCAGGTAGCAATAAGTTGATCGTTGACTTGCGTGGTAACCCAGGTGGGTACCTAGAGTCAGCTGTAAATATCGCCAGCTGGTTCCTAGACGAAGGTAAGACAGTGGTTACCGAGAACTTTGGCAATTCAAAGAAGCCTCAGGTATATCGTAGTCATGGACCAAAGATGTTCGATGATAAATTGAAATTCGTAATACTTGTGGACGGTGGTTCTGCCTCTGCTTCGGAGATACTAGCTGGTGCGTTGCAAGAAAATGGTGTTGCAAAATTAGTAGGTAGCCAGACATTCGGCAAGGGTTCTGTTCAAGAGTTGATACCTATTACCGACGATACATCACTGAAGGTGACTATCGCAAAATGGTTTACTCCCGATGGTATGTCTATATCTGAGCATGGTTTGACTCCTGATGTAGTTGTGCCTTATACTATCAAGGATTTCGAAAGAAAGGTGGATCCACAGATGGACAAAGCATTAGAAATAGTTAAACAATAAATATATGAAAGTAATATTATTAAAAGACGTACCAAAAGTTGGGCAACGTTATGATGTAAAGGACTTTGCCGATGGTTATGCCCAGAATGTATTGATCAACAAGGGTCTGGCTATGCGTGCAACCCCTGCCGAGCTTGCAAAACTTGCCGAGCGTAAAGCCAATCAAGAAAAGAAACGTAAGGAAGAGGATGATAGATTCAAAGAAGCTCTAGTGATACTCAATGATCAGATAGTGACTATACAAGCCAAGGCAAATGACAAAGGACACTTGTTCAAGTCTGTATCAGCCAATGATGTATTGAAGGCCATATCGGGTATATCAGCAATACATATTGATGAGTCTGAGATACATATAGAAAAGCCGATTAAAGAAATAGGTATGCATAAAGTAGAGATAAAGAATTCTGAAAGATCAGGATCAATCAATATAAAAGTAGAAAGTATATAAAATAAAAACCCTGACATTGTCAGGGTTTTTATTTTATAATTTAAGCGATTACGTGTACTACTTTCATAACTTTCGTTTTACCATTGAAACCCTGCTTTCTTTTTGTACCGAACTTTACAGTACCTGGTACAAGTGCGAATAGTGTGTGATCCTTACCCATGCTTACATTTGTACCTGCTAGGATCTTTGTTCCACGTTGACGGATGATAATAGATCCTGCTTTAGCCTTTTCACCAGCATAAAGCTTCGTACCTAGGTACTTTGGATTTGAATCATTTAAATTTTTGGCCGAACCTCCGGCTTTCTTATGTGCCATAGTGTCTTTTGACTGATTAATTAGCTAAGGTAAGAAGTACATTTAATACTAGCTAATATATCTTTTATTATTTATAATACAGGTATGAGTATACATGATTTTACTAATAAAATCAAGGGGAATAGGGGTGTAGGGAAGGAGGCTTTGGTATCTATACTTGTCCTAGCGATTGTGGCTTTTGGAGCCTATTATCTAGGTAAAATTTCAAATATCAAATTAGACAACAATAAATTAGATATTGTCAATACCAGAGGAGGCGAGGGGATACAATACATAAAATAACCAAAATGAAACATATATTTCGAATCATTATAATAGTAGTTTTAATAGTGACTTTTCCAGTATGGAAAGGCAAGGTTGTATCTACATACAACCAGGTAAAGTCGTATCTAATAGGTACGGCTAAACAGTTTGAGACTAACAGTCATAACAATACATTAGCCACTGAAAACATATCTAGTATCGACAAAATATCAGAGGGTAATAATACTAATAGTATCGATACACCGGGTGCCTTGCGTGTGGTTGACTCAATCTTGAATTTTCAGAATACCAGGTTATCTATAAAAGGCATTATACTTGAGACAAATAAGCAACGCGCATTACAAGGCCTACCACCTCTAGTGGAAAATACAAAGCTCGATAAATCAGGCCTCGTAAAGGTTAACGACATGTTCGACTATCAATACTTCGAACATATATCACCAACAGGTGTAGGCGTTGCAGACTTGGCTACTGATGTAGGTTATGAATACATAATCATCGGGGAGAACTTGGCCTTAGGAGGCTTTAAAGATGATCAAGCAGTAGTTGATGCCTGGATGGCAAGTCCCGGACACCGCGCCAATATACTCAATGATCGATATACCGAGATCGGTGTCAGTGTGGGCCGTGGAATATTTGAAGGCCGTGAAGTATGGCTCGCAGTACAGCATTTTGGCTTGCCAAAGTCTGCTTGTCCATCTATTAGCTCGAATTTGAAATCTAGTATCGACTCTATGCAGAGCAAAGCCAAATCTATACAAAAAGATCTAGACAAAATGAAAGCCGACATAGATACAGCAACAGATCCTTCTATTAAATCTGAATTAATCAAAAAGTACAATGATCTAGTAAATACATACAATACGCTCATAGCAAGCGTGAAGGCGAGTGTAGACAAGTACAATACACAAGTACGCGCATTTAATGCGTGCGTAAAGGGCTAACAAAAGGTATACAGGTATCAGGGAGTAGGGCTAGAGGTCTGTTTATTGATTTATTCAAAGCTTTCTTTTGTTTATATAGCAATGTCGCACAATATATCTTTTACGACACTAGGTATGTAAATAAAGCTTTAGAATAAAAGGCTTTCTACACATCGTATATTTTGTATTTAATTAATCTAAACATCTTTATATTATGTATTGCATATATGTTTAGCCACGCTATTAATCCCCTCACGATACGTTTATACGTGTTATATATGTATAAATGACATTATATACATCGGTATACCTATACCCCGAAAATCGTCAATTTTGACTCCCCTATTTATCTATTGACGTATTTGACATATGTGTGTTGTAATATGTAAATATAAAAACCCCACAAATGTGGGGGATTTATAATATGAGTGTATATATTAACGGCCTGTAACCAATAACTTCTCGGCTTGGAAGTTGCTAACATATACTGATCCATCAGTTATAGCGTAGTTAAAGTATCCACGTCCAGCTATATGACCATCTTCGTACCATACTATGCCGGATTTACTATTAGTTACTTGCAAGTCTGTCACATAGAACTTTCCACCAAGAACTGGCTTTACGCTAGATAATTCATTTAAGTGGCCATTTAGGTATTGGCGAAGTAGTTCATCATTTGGGCTCTTTGTTGGAACGGTGTTGATATTAGTATCGATCAATGGCTTTGACATATCTTTCTTTGGTTCCTCTGTAACTTGTTTTGGAGCTTCTACAATACTTGGTGATATTACTCCAGTCTTTACTGATCCAATATAAAACTGGTTTGGATCCAGGGCTATCCATGTGTCTTTGTCTTCGATCAGTTCAACTTTATTGATTCGTGTTCCTACACCTGCGTAAACATTCTCAACCCCAGTCTTCATGTCCAGTAATATCAGCTCGTTCTTGCTCTCCATAGGCTTCTTTATGTTGAAATACTTTCGTACATACAACAAGTTATCTATATCTACTATCTGCACACTTTCCCTCTGTACAGCATAATCTTTTGCTGGTGCTTGGAAGCGAACTTCATGGACAATATTGCCTGTAGAGTCGTATATTCGAGCCAGATCTACTGATGTATTGTTATTGTAGATAGAGCCTACTGTGGCTAACAAACCCTTGTTTATATCTGTTTTTATACCGCCATACAACATGCCAGATGTTTCGCCTATGTCTATTATCTTGTTTGTATTTAGGTCCACCATGTAGTCGTGCGAGTTATCATCGTAGCCACCATTTACCCTAGCTACTTTGTGCGGTACAACCCACTGTACATATTTGAGTTCTTGTACTGGTACTTGGATAGGTAGATCAATAAAAGTGTTATCTGTAATATTCCAGACAGTTAGTATGCGAGCATTTTCACCATTGGCCAATTTTACACCCGTATCGCGGTAGCCTAGTACGTGTGTGTTGTCGCTATACCAAGCAAAAGCTCCATCATATACAGAGCTCGATATCTTCTTTACCAGGCCATTGGTAATATCTAGGGTCTGTAGCCCGGCAAGAGTATGCATAATATATAGTTTGCCATCGGGTGAAATACTTCCGCGTATCATACCACCCAGACTCATATTGAACTCGCGATTGTTGGCAAAGTCGTGTACGACAGCATTGTCACCCACAGATAGTGTCAATATTTCATTATTGATCCAATCTGACATAATATTGCCAGAGACAGGCTGTATAGCCCCAGATTCGAGATTTGCTATATAAGTCTGTGGTTGTGGATTGTTATTGCTAAGTGCGCTAAATACAAGCTTTGACCCATCAGTCGCTGTATTGAAGAACCCTGTATATCTGTCGATATTCAAGCCTAGACTATTCGAAGTATTTACAAACAATGGGGCTTTTGTATTTATCTGTACTACATGTTTAGTTATTTTGATCTTGTCGCCATTACCACGAAAGACTCCCAGGGCTGTCATTAGCGCAAGTACTGCTATTATCAAAAGTATTATTATACCCATCTTCTTTGGACGTGGAAATGGAAAGTGGGCTCCGGGTGGGGCCTGTGTATCACCATAGTCACGCATTTCGTGTAAACGGCGTTCGACTTCGTTCACCTTTTCCTCGCCAAAGTCATCAAAGTCCTTTGCTTGGAAGCTTGCTGGATCAAAACTCTTTGGGGTAAATTGTGTTTCGTTTTCATTCATAATGTTTGTATTATTTATGATTAAATTGTTGTATTTATTATAACACACGACTCCCCTTTGACAGTATTTTAAATAGGTATAAAATATATATAAACAAAAATATAGGAGGAAACAAATCATGATAGACAACGAATTAGGCAGTAATGTTAACACTCAAGGACCATCATTATTTAATAATGAAATTCCTTATGAAGTTCGTAAAGTTATTGGGGATCAATACCCCGTTCCTATTTCAGAAGATCTGATTGGTGAACAATCAAGTGAAGTTAATTTCAACCAAAATCTTTTCAACGAAGTTGAATCAATTGTAAACAAATTGAGAAACTGGTCAACAAGATGTAAAAAGGTTTTAGCTGATGAAATTATCTCACATGAAAATGACTTTATCTGTATTTTAGATTCTATAAAAAATACAGATCAAGCATTCGGAAAAGAGATTTTCAACAAAGTTTTTCCTTTTATGCATTTTTTAAAAAGAGTTCAGGATCAGATTATGAGCTTTCAGCATTTAAGTTTGTGGGATAAGCAAATTTTAGATATATTTATAAGGCTAAGAAATATTTTATCTGAACTTAAAAATTAAAACAATAGGGCATCATAATATCATCTTCCTGATATAAATGTCTTCCTGTTTATTTGGGTAGTGTTGTAGTCTGTCGGGTTTTAATCTGGCAGGCTACTTTTTATTTACTTAATTACAATTTTTATATAATATATAGCTATGGAAGATGAAGATATAAACACAATAGAAGACGCTAGTAGTAACAGTGGTGATGGTAACTGCCCACGCTGTGGACTACGCACTTATGAAGAGGTCTGCCCAGTATGCCAGACTCCCCTTACCATAAAGAAGGACGAAAAGGAGGAAGAGGACGAATACTACGAACGCCGTCGTGAACGCCGATAGAAGCCTTTGACAAAACGGGTTATCTAATATAGATTATGTTTGAATAGATTGCAACTCAGTACATAAAAGTACTGCAATTCGTAAATCATGATTAATCGTGTTGAATTGCAGCGTAAAACAAATAGTGAGAAAGCACTATTCCATTTGGGTTGGTCACCCACAAAAAGGCGTCGCAAGCGCCTTTTTTTTAGTATTTACGTATCACACCTTTTATAATAGCGCGGATTTGGAGGTCGTTCTCGGGATAGATAGGCTGGAAGTCTTTATTGGCTGGTTCTAGCCAGACCGTATTTCCCTCTTTGCGGAAGTATTTCATTGTATATTCACCATCTACTTCGGCGATAACTATCTGTCCATCACGGGCATGGTCGGTACGCTCGGCTATAACCATGTCACCATCGGCTATATGTGCGTCGATCATCGAGTCGCCATCTACTTCTAGTATATATGTAGAGTCTTTCTTTTGGATTAGGAAGTTATTGAGGTTGATAGTGGTCTCCATAACATCTTCACTCGGTGATGGGAAGCCCGCTTTAACAAGGCCGAGTATAGGCACTTCGCTAAAAGAGTTCGTAGGTATTAGACGACCTAGATTGTCTTTGTCTACGAGGCCTGCATCCATCAATTTATCAACCAGGCGCGATACTGCGTTCTTTGACTTGAATCCGAATAGAGTCATCATCTCGGTATATGTAGGCATACGACTACTCCTATCGTAGAATGCTATCAATTTGTTTTTGTATTCGTTGTATTCCATATATTATGCGTGGATTGCAAATGGGTTAAAGAATTTGTTGATAAAAGTTCTAGTATTGTGTTGGCGGATCTTGCTCAGTATTATTTTGTGTTCGATAGCTTCTTTTGAATAATTCTCCCCAGACATGATCTTGAAATCGATTTGTTTATTTAACTTGTCTAACTGCTTTTGTAATATTTTTATGTATTGTTCTTTTGTCATAATATTTTATATGTTTGGGTCAATTATTTATAAAGCGACCATATACATATTATATGTGAACGCTCGTTCACATGCAAGTATTATTACAAATAAAATTGTGGATAACTTTATTTTTTATCAAAAATTATTGCGTACTTACTAGCTTTGAATTTCTTCCAGAAAATATTGCCCCATACCAAAAATAGTAAAGAATAATTTATAATCATGTAGTATGTATTGCTCCACTTTATACCGTTAGTAAATTTCCAATCAGATAACGGGAACAGTACCGGTGTTAGGAAGAACCCTCCAGCATGTGAAGGCATGTCTATTAGTATGTGCAGTGCCCAGCCGAGGAGCTCGTATCGTGGGCGCTTTGATATGATCCACACGATTATAAATACAGCGGCCCATATCACCAGGCTGTGGCTGTAGTTGTATAACTCGTAAGACAATCCAAAACTATTTGGCATTCCGTGGTGTGATAATTGTGCGAAAGATATCTTGCCTATGATCATGCCCCATACAGATATGATCATCGGTATAACAAATGCAAAGAAGTCAGGAAATACTCCAAAGAATGCTGTCCAACCCACGTTGAACATCTTTGGTTTACCCTTCTTTATACGCATCTTGTTCCCTACTCTTGCGCCATAGTTTGTCCACAATGTGTGTGCCAATATATCCATCCCGTTAGAAGTAGATAATCACAAGATTATCGTACATAAATTAAATAATAAAATAAAAATTTAAAACCTCTCCTTAAATTACTCCCATAAAAAATATAACATGTATAACTTCTAACGGGATCCATGCCAAATATTATATCACACATAACAAAACCCCAGATAGAGCCTGAGGCTCTATCTGGGGTTTTGAGTAGGTGAAGTTTAAATTAATTATTTAGACTTCTTCTTTGTAACTGGCTTCTTTGCTGCAACTTTTTTAGCTTGCGCTTTTACTACTACTTTCTTTGCAACAGCTTTTACAGCTTTTTTTGCTACAGGAGCTTTCTTTACTTCTGTCTTAGCTTCTGGTGCAGATACTGTTTTCGCAACAGGCTTTGAAGCACCTTCGATAGCACTGATAAGGCGATCGATCTTTGTGTTTAGTTCTGACAATTGCTTCATAACACCATCGTTGTTTGCTTGCGGTGCCGGGCGATTGAACTCTACACGAGGAGATGGACGGTCAAAGCTCTTCTTTGGACCACGGTCGTTGTAGTCACCACGTACTTTGCGGTCTACACCTTCACGCTTGCTACCGAAACAGTCGTTACAGTAGATAGGCTTGTCACTAGATGGACGAAATGGAACTTCACATCCATTGCCACAGTCACTACATACAGCCTTGTGCATGTCAGGACGTGGACCACGATCGCCACCACGGTTACCACCACCGAATCCACCTTTGTTGAAACTTGGCTTACCACCACGGTCGCCACCTCTGAACCCACCTCTGTTACCTCCGCCTTGGAAATTTCCCATATAATTTTATATTTATTAATTTTTTACACACCTACTTCGAATAGGCTTTTGTTTATATATTTATACTATAACACTATTTCGATAAAAAATCAAGTTATATACCCGCTACGCCAAATAGTTTACCAATACCGAATGTTACAACCATGGCGATAATACCGCCTAGCACCACGCGTATAGTAGCCTTTGTCTTGTTCGCACCACCAGCATGCGCACTAAGTGTGCCAGTGAATATGAGCGCTATTAGTACAGATACGAAAGTAAATACTATCTTCCACCCTGCTGGGGCTATAATAACAGCGATGATAGGTATGATCGCTCCGCAGAAGAATGCTGCACCCGATGCATAGGCTGCATGCATTGGGTCGGTCAGGTTGTTTGGGTCGATACCTAGCTCGGCATCTAGGTGGGCGGCATAGGCATCCTTGGCAGTGAGTTCCTTTGCCACAACTTCCGCTGTGGCGCGTGATAGGCCTTTGCCTTCGTATATTGTGACCAGTTCCTCTAGTTCCTGTTCTGGTAAGTTGTCCAATTCGTATTGCTCTTTTGCCATGAGGGCCTTCTCGGTATCGCGCTGAGTACTGACCGATACATATTCACCCACCGCCATAGACAATGCGCCCGCCACCAGTGCTGCCACACCTGCAGTGAGGATGAACTTCGTATCGCTCGATGCACCAGCCACACCGACTATCACAGATGATACCGACACAATACCATCATTGGCACCGAGTACGGCTGCACGTAGCCAGTTGAGCTTGGAATTGCCTATATTACTATCTAGTTGCACATGAGTAAGTGGGTCGCGTAATTTATCCATATATAAATATTATTTTTATTATTAAGAATTTTTACCAATTCAATCGAGTTATTGTTAATTGCAAAACTGTAGCAAATGATACCCATAACAAATACGGTATCTGGATATAGGCAATCCAACGTGCGTGTGGGTAGATAGCTACCATTAGCCATACAATAGTAATCAAGATCAATACTATATCAATAGCAGCCAATAAATTATTTTTTAATCCAAATTGAAAATAAGTAAAAGAGAAATTAAAAATCAAATTTAAAATAAAAGGCAATACTACAATAAATGGGATCTGCTTGTTGTAGAACATCATAAATACTTTACCAAAAGATATGGCAATAAGTATATACAAGAATGTCCAAACAGGCCCGAATAGGAAGCTCGGTGGTGACCATGTTGGCTTGATAAGTGTGCTGTACCAGTTGTATGAATTATTCATACATACATTATAGCACTTTCACAAATAATATTGTGCGTTTTAGTGTAGCTTGTGGTATGAACGATAAGACACGAACAATACTACGATAGCAATAACAGGTAGCAATAGGAAAGTTGATACACCCATTACGAAATACATACTCAATAGTGCTGCGATAAAGTCGAATGCGAACCCAGCATAAGCCCATTCTTTTATTGTCTTTGGAACTTGTGGTATTACTAGAGCCAATGAACCTAGAACTTTCGCGAACACTATCATACCTACAAAGTATGCAGGGTAACCCAAGCCCACTATGCCAGCAGTAGCAGATCCGTTCATATAAGCAACCACTTCCATTACACCTTGTGTAAAGAATATTAGTAAAGTTGTAACCCAAAACATTATTTTGTATTTTTTCATATTTTTTATTATAACAAATTTTATTTTTATTTTGTATTGTATGCCCAGTGTAGTAGTGCCTGGCGCTGGCGTGGTCGGCAGTGTATGTCGCCAGGCCTGCAGTTCGCACTGATCTGGCCTAGGTGCCTGCGGATAGCCTTCCACCTCTTTATCTGCCTCGCATCTTCCTTTGGAATCCGGCGCCCCATATAATACCGGCAGTACCATTGGAACCAGCCTCGGGGGTCATCCTTGTGTATCCAGTGCTTTACCTTCCACTCGGCTAGCGACTGGCTTGCATTGACTCCAAAATAATTTAACCCTGGTTCCCTCTTTGTACCTTTGGCCATTTTTGCCCGGGTGAACCAATCCTTTGGAAATTCTTTTATACAATCACGCATGTATATGCCACCGAATACGCCCATTGCCAGCATTTGCTTTGGGGTAACATTTGGCTTGAACTCGGGGTCGAAATTCTTGCCCACCGGCTCGGTCAGTACATATTCGTAACCCTTTTGCATTTTGTCATTTACTACGACTTTTTTATTTTGCTTTTTTTGCTTCATTTTGTTTTGTAATTTTTTATTAATTCTAGCTTTTGTGTGCGGGTCAATTTCTTTATTTTCGCTTCTGCTATCGATGCCCGGGACCGGTCGCGGAACTTTCTGGAATATACCAGTGTCACAGGCCTGCGTGCCGATGTATATTTGGCACCCAACTTGCTTGTGTTATGTTCACCCACACGCCTCTTTAAATCGGTTGTAATGCCCGTATACAGCGTTTTATCCGCACATCTGAGTATATATAGGTGGTACATTATTTTATTATAGCACTTTTGTGGATAATTTATTTCCTTGCCTATTATGATCATTTTGATATAATTTCAAGATGAATCAATTAATTATATTTTTTTATAATACTATCTTTATTTATCCTGTATTTTTTGTATTTTGTATAGTAATACTATTTTTAACTCGTAAGGAATATAAGGGTATTAAAAATAAACAAAAAAACGATTTAAGTAATAATGAAAAATTTGTCATTTTTTTATATAAATTAAGTAAAATATATGCTTATATATTTACTATTGCAGTTGTATTATATTATTTAACTGGTACATTTGAACTTTTTTACGGAATAATTAGAGTTGCCTGTTCAGATAATATTTGTCTTAACTAATCTGCTTGGCAGAATATAGCACCTTCTTTTTGAAGTAGTTTAGCTTTTGCCATGCTTCCACCACGATTGTAGTCGCCCACTTTACCATCGCTACGTATGACACGGTGGCAAGGCACATCTGGCTTGTAATTCCCCTTCATGATACTACCCACCACTCGACAAGCTCGTGGCGAGCCTGCACGTGTAGCGACTTGTTTATAAGTCATTGTTTTACCCTTTGGTATTTTACGGACAATGTCTAGCACCTTTTCATTAAAACTTTTCATTGTATTTTACTACTTCAAATAACTATCAAAGTATATAGCATGACAGGTGTAGCCACCTGGGTTCTTTTGTAGAAAGTCTTGATTAAAATCTTCAGCGACCCAGAATTTGGTAAATGGCTCAAGTGTTGTTACTACAGGCCCCGGCCATCGGCCGGAATCGTTGACTATTTTTATAAAATCTTTCGCTTGCTTTAATTCACTTTCATTCTGGTAGAATATCGCACTCCTATATGAAGTACCCATATCATTACCCTGCTGGTTGAGTGTAGTTGGGTTGTGTATCTGAAAGAAGAAGTCCAGCAACTTCCAGAAGCTCGTAATATTTGGGTCATAGACTATCTCTATTGCTTCAGCATGGCCTGCATGGTTCTCATAAGTAGGATTTTCCACAGTCCCACCAGTATACCCTGCGGTAATATCCAATACTCCCGCCTGACTTCGCATCAGTTCCTCGAGGCCCCAGAAGCACCCACCAGCTAAATATGCTTTGTTATTCATAAAATAATTATATCACCTTTATAAATACTTTTATTTCATCACCTGGGTAGATATCTTCCGCACGCAATACCTTTTTATTTATACATATTAGGTATTCCACTTGTTTAGACTTTTTATTTACTGTGTGTGGGAAAAGTGATGTATTCCATATTGTATGGCCCACCTTTACCTGCACTTTTACAAAGCCTTTTGTGTACACCTGGCGGATACCTTCGGACACCTTTTTATCGAGCGTTACAAAATGCCAGCCCGCATCGCCCGGCCACCGCCACACCTTTGCCTTGATTGTAAAATCCTTCTTCATCTATTTCTCTTCTTATTTTTTATTTAACTATGTACCAAACCAGCATTACTAAGCTACTCCACCAGCCAATGTCGGAAATTATCAAACTTGCCATTATTTTATTCTGTAGTGTTTGTGGTAACAATTCATTTACCCTACCTTCAGCCTCCATCTTCAGTAGAAATGGGCTCACGTAGAATGACAGGAAAAGACCATTGAGTACTAAAATAACAGCAATGATTGCATGATACATTGGTATGCCAGCTAATGGCACATTGTTGTAAAACATGAACCCACCAATAATCGCAATTATGGTACCCGCCCATATCATTGGCTTTGTTACTTTGTGTGTGCGTATTGTCGCCTGTGTCCAATAAATTGATTTACGCCCTAGGAACCCATGAATATCGATAACAGTCACCGCCCCGAGGCCGATGATAAACCCAGCGATCATTAGAAATAGTCCGATAAAATTTAATGTAATCATTTTATATAAACTTTGTTATAACTACGTTGATCACTGCCATAGATAGCATCAATAGTGCCGGCACTGTGCGAATAAATGGGTCCTTTACCTTTATATGCATAGACACTGCACCCAGCATTAGCAATACTAACAATGCGGATGCCGGATATACAACCACTGGCACCCAGAAGCCTACTATCATGAGTGTGGCTATCAGCATCTTGCCTGCACCTATTAAATACATGAACCACTTCGGCAGACCATACGCTGCGAATTCGTCGGCCATATTACCTGCGCCACCTCCGCGATATTTAGTCGGCTTGTTGAATCGTACGAGCCATACATTGATCAAACCAAAAGCAATAATTATTTGAAAGATGTAAACAATATACATAGGCATTATTTGTGACATAAATATAAGATTTAATTTTAATATATAAATATTATACCACAAAGGCCCAAGTGTCCCCTTGGGCCTTTGGTATTTAACTATCTAGGTATATAATGCCCTTATGATCCCGTTAGAGGCCGCGGTCACGCTAATCAATACGGAATTGTATCATTTAATTTATAATATTAATTAGGTTAGGAGTGTTTCTATTTTAGAATATAGATCGCGACCTGCCTCTAACGGGATGAATAATGAAGAAGACGAAGATGTAGTAATACAGCGCGATGCCAACGGTAACATATTGGCCAATGGTGACAGTATTACACTGATAAAGGATTTAAAATTAAAAGGTAGTAGCACTGTGATAAAGAAAGGCACAAAGGCCAAGAATATTCGCCTGACCGATGTTGAGGGCGAGATAGAATGCAATATCGACGGCATGCGTGGTATAGTCCTAAAAACTGAATTTATCAAAAAAGCCTAATCCAACGATTAGGCTTTTTTGATTGACATTTCTATATTTTCATGTTAATTTAAAGAAAAATTTAAACAACCATGAACTTAATTGATTTTAATCAAAAACCAACATCAATAGCGCCATACGAATTTGGCCACGATGTAAACCGAGAGAATTTTGTAAATTTTCTAATTCTTAGTTACGCTGTTTCCAGAGGAAACTTTGTAATTCAAAAAGTCTTCTTTGTAATGTATAAAAGAAAGTTTGGCTTTCCTTGGAAGCATGTCATACAAGACTTTTATGAAAGTGGCGGATACGATGCCCTAACCGAAGACGAACAACAAATTTTTAAAAAAGCATTCCGCAACGTTTCTGCTCATATGGAAAAATACATTGAGATAGAAATTGAAGATGAAATCCGAGATGAAATCGATGGTTTGGGTGACCGGCCAGAAAATCAAGGAGAAATTACTTTTAATGCTGCATTGAGCTTTTTTAAATTCGAGGAGATAAATTCAATTGCTGAATTTAATGCAACCGCAAAAGAATTCAATTCAAAATTTGAATCTTCATTAAACTAAGCTTGGAACAACTAAAAAATTAAAGCGACACAATTTGTCGCTTTTTTATTTTTTATAATATTTACACCCTTTTACATGCGCGCCAGGTAGCAGGCCTATGGACATGAGGAATTCATTTACTATTTCCCCGCCGGTAAATTTAAATGTTTTCTTGAACAATTTCACCCACTCCCCTTTATTTAAATTTGGATACTCCAAAAGCCATTTATGGAACGACCCATGTTTCTTTTGTAACCCTATTATTACATTGGCATTATGTATGGCCGCATCTACCTTTAGCCTGTTACGGATTATCCCCGCATCGGCCAGTAGTCGTGCACGGTCAGTATCACCATACTTTGCTACCTTTTTAATATTAAAATTATTATAAGCTTTTCTAAAATTCTTTTGCTTGTTTAATATAGTGTTCCAGCTTAGGCCGGCTTGGTTTATCTCCAGTATCAACCTTTCAAATAAATCATTATCGTCATTTATATCCACGCCATAGAATTGGTCATGGTATACACGGTGCACATTGTCCGGTGGTAATGTCTTTACATAATCACAATAAGATTTTGGTTTTTCTTTTCCCATTTGAGTTTAAACATTCCTACATTCTCAAGAATGTAGGAATGTTTTTATGAACTTTGTAATTTGTTTTCCGTATGGTGAAAGAGAGTGCGCTACTTGCCTACCCTTGTAGTTTTTATTTAGCAAGCCTGCTTGCACCAGTCTGCGAGTATGTTCAGAAACTGTTTTAAAATTAGCTTTCAATTGTGTTGCTATTTCGTCGACAGTAATACCATCATGCTTTTCAACTATCAGGAGGATGTCTATTCGACGATGATTCGCGATACCTTTGAAGTGCCTCTCGATCTGTTTACTTGTTTTGATCTTTTGCATGTTTTAATTATATCAAGACATTCGCACATTCTCAAGAATGTAGGAATGTTTATAAAGGGATGAGGGAGGATTAGGAGGAGGGTTTAGTGATAGAGGGTTACTTCCCTTCTACGAATTTGAGTGATATTGAATTTACACAGTGGCGGGTGTTTTTGTCTGTTAGCATCTCGCCTTCGAATACGTGGCCTAGGTGGCCACCACAGTTTGCACAAGTGATCTCTTGCCCATAATATGGATCAATATAAGAGGCTCTTTTGATAGCACCTGGAATCTCCTGATCAAAACTTGGCCATCCGCATGTATATTCGAATTTATCCTTTGAGTCATATAGCGGTGCATTGCACTGCTTGCACACATATACACCCGTTGCTTTGTTATTCACATACTCACCGGTAAAAGGCATCTCGGTCCCTTTGTCCACTATCACCCTCTTCTCTTCCTCTGTTAGTTGATTTAATTGCATGTTATTTTTTTTATAACGGAATTCCAAAACATAAAGATCTTTCTTCGGCATCTGCCAATTCTTTTGTAGGAGTATAGGTAAAGCCATAGCAATGCTTCTTTTCATTTGCCTCCCATGCATCGTATATTTCTTTTGTTGTATAACCTGGGTACGTAACAAATGACTTTGGGAAAAAGAATACTGCTATTAAAATAAAAATTATCAAGTATTTCATAAGCCAATTATACCACAAAGCCCGAGTGTTCCCTCGGGCTTTTTATTATAATGAACATTCCTACATTCTCAAGAATGTAGGAATGTTCATTGGTTAATTTTTTCTCCAGCGTGGGGCGAAGCGGATCATGAATGTGTAAAACTTGGCTAATATATATGGGGTGCCACTTTTACGCATGGATTCGTAGCAGACTTTTTGAAACTCTTTCAAGTCATTGCCTTCGTAACAAAGCTTGCCGCCCTTGTAGCACAGGCTACAATAAATATCGCTCTCCCTTACCCCTGGGTCCTTACTAAAAGGCATTAAACAACTCTGACACGCATTACATTTTTTGTTTTGGCTCATATAAATATATTACTAAAATATTTTCTAGAGGTCAAAAATTTTTCAAATAAATACTCTATTTGACTAACGATTTACTTAATAACAGATTGGACTAAGTATAAAATATCCTTACTAAATAATAATCTTTTAGTAAAATTAAAAGTTTTATTTTAATGTAGCTTTAAATTTAAATACAAACTAGCGCTTTATTCATCTATTGAATTATGCTATATTATTTTTATATGCAATTACAATACTTTACATATTTTTTAAACCCTCTGAGTACTCCGAGCTTATTTCCTGAAACGAGACCTAAAAAGGAAATATTCAGACAAGTCTTACAGCAGAAAAACTTAAAATATAAGGCTTCTGGATCAGATTTAGCCTACGTTTTTGAAAAAGAAGATGGAGATTATATAGTTGCTAAATTAGGCAAAAAGCAATCTCTTAAGAGAAGCCTTCCTCCAGAAGAAAGGTTTGAAGAAACTATTGATGAAAATTGGCCACATTGTTTAGTTTTTTTTAATTTAGATGAAAATCCTAATACAGGTCAAAAAATTGCATTTGAATATAAAACAAATATTTTTAAAACACCCTTTGTCCAACTGCAAGATCTTGCTGAGGAACTAAATATTGCACTTTTTAATTCTAATTATGCTGTGTCAATTCATCCAGTAACAGAAGAGAGAAAGTTTTGGGATATTGTTAAAGAAAACCAAGGTAAGATTGAAAAAGTAACTTTTTCTTTTAATGCACCAAATCTTTTTAATCTAAAAAATAATTTAAATGACGATTTAAGAAATGCTCAGGAGAAATTTGGACTAACAAAGGCAACCGTTGAATTCGAAAATCCACAAGGGAAACTCACTCTTTCAGAAGATAATGATTTTTTACAACAAGGCGTAGAGTATGTTCGTAAGGGAGGAGGAGACTTTCATCTTAAAATAAAAAATAGTAAAAGCAGAATAATCAGAAGTGAGGATGGTGTGATGACTAAAACAGTTGATTATGAAGATATTGAGGCAAGAATAAAATTTGATAATCCTAATGTTATCAACAGTGCAATTAAAAATATTTTTGATAAAATAAAAGAATGAGATTTCTTGGATTTTTATTTTTAACAATTCTAATTTCTGCTGGTATTATTACTGTAGATATTCTTCTTCCTGGAAATTTTTTAATTAACTTTATCAATAATCATTACATTGAAACCTTTGCTTCTTTAATTGGTTTCAATCTTGCGTCAGTAACATTTTTACTCGGACAACTTATTACCATTGAAGCAACAATAAATCAAGAGTCTATGTTCGAATCAACAAGAAAAGAAATAAAGCACAATGCATTCTTTTTAATTTTTATTTTTGTTGTAGCTTTACTCCTTTTAACTTTTAGACCTGATATAGGTATAACTGGAAGATTTGACCTAAATATTGCTTATTATGTGGTTAATACTTTAGTAATTTCTATATTTTTAATGGCCTTGTTTGCTATTTTTGAAATATTGAATTCTGTATTTTCTATAGGTAAATTTTTTAAGAAAAAATAATTTTTGATATAACAACAAGAATTAAAATTGTAAAATTAATTAATCTCAAGTTGTTTTTTACCTATCTTAATAGGTCATTTATATCAATCGGTTCATGTGATTATTTTACTATTTTTGAAATATAAATAAATGCTCGTGCATTATTAATAAGAAATTTGAATCTTTTGATTTTTGAACCCAAAATCCTGTAGCCTTGCAATTAAATTGCCTCTTAATAATGTCTTCTTTTAATTCAAAACCAGAATCTAAAAACTTTTGCATTACTTTGTATGCCAATGGCTGATACATTTTATTACGCCTTGTGTCCCCCATTAGAATTGCACAGAATTTACCTGGTCTTAATACTCGATATAATTCTTTTGCGGTCTTTTCAATTTCATAACAAAACTTGTCTATATCATGAATATTTGAAATATCGTCCTCTATTGTTCCATCGCTATATTTAATTATGTCTGCATATGGTGGATGAGTAAGAGCAAAATCTATCTCTTTATCTTTAATAAAGCTTAAATTTCTGGCATCACCCTTCACCACTCTTTGTTTAGATTTATTATCAACAATGAAATCTAAAGCTTTTATAGTTCTTTCAATAGCTACTTCATTAACATCTACACAAGTAATATGCCTATTTAAAATTTTTGCTTCTATTGCTGTCGTGCCACCACCAATCATGCAATCTAGCAAATGGTCGCCCTCTTTTGAGTATCTTAAAATTAAATTCCGTACAACCTCTGGTGCCCAATTACCTCGCCAATCTGAAGTATGTGTAGCCCAGTTACCACGACGAGGAAAAGCCCAGACCGTAGTACACTCCATTTCAAAACTTTCAGGATGAAGTTTTAAATTTTTTTGAGACATTGTTTTTTTTACTTTTTATTCCAACAATTTTTAGGAAAACCTATTTTCTTTAAAATATCTGTAAACGCAACATATTCAATATGTTGTTCTTTGTAAAAAGCCAAGCTTTCTTTGAGTTCGATTGTTTGATTATTTTTATCTAAGAGATCTCCAAAAGCGAACTTTTCTCTAGCTTCATATTCTTGATAGCCAACTAAAATTATTTGTAGTGGTTTGTGATAAAGCCTTGGAACTTCTCCATATTTCAAAGGTACACCAAGAATTTTTTCGCCCGCAGTACCTGGAGTAGACCAGCTTCTACCTTTTACTTCATAAACATAATCGTCACATTCTAAATCTGGATCATATTTTTTAGTTCTTAATGAGCTTTTTTTAGTGGTGGTAGACCTAACATTTTTTCTACCGAGCTTAATAAGTGCCTCCATTACTAATTCTTGGCAAAGTACAGTTGTCCATTGTTTTCCGCCAATGGTATTAATAACCTTATTGCCCCAATCTTGCTCAATTTTCTTTGATTCTTTAAGCCTTTTCTCGCTTTCAGTATTACGCAAAGAAATATCAGTGATACCTTCATAGCACCATTGAATAACTTTTGGATTATTAAGCAAATTTAAATTTTCTTTTTTCATAAATATTTTTTGATGTGAAATTAGAATGGAATATCTAAAGGATCAATTTCTTCATTTTGAGTGTTAGGATCAGGTACATAATAAAATGTGTCTTTATTAATTTTATATGTTTCAATATATTTCTTTTTTATAGCTTCCCAATCTTCACTAGAAATATATCTGTCCTTTAAAGATGTTAGTAATAATTCAATTAAAGAAATATTATAATTACAAATTAATTTATAAAAATACTCATTAGATACTTTTATTCTGTCCTTTTCCGAATGTCGAACATCAAATATGCTGTTATTGAGTGTTTGGCATGTTTTTGCCATATCACTAATTATTACCATAAATTCCGCCTCCCTTTTTTCTTTTTCATCTGTGTTAACAACAATTAAGCTTACTAGGTCTTTTTTCAATCCATCTATAACATTCTTCTTTGATTCAGTTTCATCGCTAAAAATTAATCCTAAAATCTCTGCAGATATTTTGGATGCATTTATGTAGTCATCTTCATCAAAGAAACTATAGTAAGAATTTATTTTTTCTGATAATTTAACATCTTTCAACTGAGATGCAATATTTCTCAAATCCTCTCCTTCGTTTTTAGTAATTAAGTCTTCTTTTATATAGTAATTAATTTTTTCTTCCTTAAAGATATTGTTAATTCTATTAATGACATCTTTTCTTTGATTTGCTTTAGAAAAAAGAATAGTTGCTTCTAGTAAATCAAAAAGTATGAAATCATCGTAAACATCTTCCATAATTTGTTTTTCATCATTACTAACAACTGATTCACCTTTAAATTTAAATGGGTAGTAATCAAAACTATCAGAAAATCTATACCCAAGTTCTGATTCAGAAAAATCATCTATAAGTTTTTTGTTAAAGTAGTGGGCCTTGTCTTTTCTATTTTCAATTAGAATATATTTCTCTAAAAAAAGATCTGAGCTTGAAATAAATTTCAATAGGGAAACTAATCTAATTCTTGTTTGAGAATTAATAATTTCATTCCTTTTCTGCCTATTTAAGTAACCTATTCTGGAATCTCTATTATTAACCGTGCTAGACCTATAAAAATTAGACGCAAATCCATCTCTTTTGTTTCTTTTTGAGAAAAGTTTCATATTAATAATTAGTTACTAATACCTCTGTAATTTTTCCGCGACCTGTGCCTTTTGAGTTTATCGATCTGCCAGCTTCGATTTTATTGATTTTCACCTTCTTGTCTTTTAATTCAGAATAGATCTTATTTATAAAAGGTGTATCTGAATTTGAAAGCATAACAAAACAACCTCTGTTATGGAGCTGATAAAATACATCCCTGAGTTCTATCTGTTCTTTATCAAGGAAAGAATCGGCAGTATAAGCAGTAAATGAAGAAGTTTTGTTGATTGGGTAATATGGTGGGTCAAAGTATATAAAGTCCCCTTTTTTAGCTTTCTTTAACACATTTTTATAATCTCCATGATTAATTGTCACTTTTTGTAAAGAAGCTGAGACTTTTTTAAGATTCACCTCATCACAGATAAGAGCATTTTTATTTAATCCAAAAGGGGTATTAAATCCACCTTGTTTATTAACACGATACAGGCCATTGAA
Organism: uncultured Candidatus Saccharibacteria bacterium; assembly: GCA_964544225.1. Taxonomy (GTDB): domain Bacteria; phylum Patescibacteriota; class Minisyncoccia; order Phycocordibacterales; family UBA9973; genus UBA8515. The sequence continues at coordinate 120,787 of CAZIZK010000002.1, forward strand.
ACATGTCCTGTTTAAATAAATAAACCTTGAAGCTATCTCTACCTCTGATAAATCTTTAATATTTTTTGCACGAATTTTTAGAAAATAATCTTTATTGTTTTTATGTTTTTTAAGAGTTCCAATCAATTCATCCACATTATTTTTTATAACATTATAGGTAACTACTAGTTCATTATTTAAATCAGAAAGTATTGCTTTTTTAGGAAGTAGGTCAAAGAAAACAGCACCACCCCCTACAAATGGTTCAAAATATGTGTTCTTTAATGCATCAAAACCTTCAGGAGGATAGAAACCTAAATCACGAAATTGTTTTAATAATTGTCTTTTGCCACCTACCCATTTTACAAAAGGTTTTGCTTTTTCATTAATTATTTTTTTAATTTCTTCAGGAACAAACTTACCTTTTGTGTGGTGTAAAATATGTTGAGCAAAAATTGAATTTATATCAAAATCCTTTTGAATTTTTTTAGATATTTCGTGTGTTGTCATGCTCATATATTTTAGCACAAAATATTGATTTTTAGTCAATTTAATTCCTTTAGCAAATCCTCATAATCAAGCGGCTCAGTGACCATTTCGACGAGGCCGTCGTTGGAGACTTTCCGTTCATTCTTTGGCCTGTCTACGTATATCTCTACCCCATTGTTGTCGGGGTCGCGTAGGTAGATGGCCTCGGACACGCCGTAAGGCAGTAATATTTAGGTATTTTCCAGAGCTGTGGATAAAGTGGCATAAAATGTTGACTTATATCCCAATAGTGATATAATCTGCATATCACGAATGGAAGAGATCACCCTTTAAGGTTTTGTCCTTAAGGGGCCTTTTCTTTTTTATACGCCAATTTATTCTGTAAGTCATTCATAAATCTTAGATAGGGCTTTACATAATGCATCTTTAAAAGTGCTGAAAACCTGAGTTTGTTTGGTATTAAAACAGCCTGAAGCTTTTCTTTTTCTATAAAGTAGTTTATTAGGCAATGAAAATCTCCATCACCACTGACAATAATAGCTTTATCGAAATTCATGTATTCTATCATTGATTGTAAAACAAGCTCGGCATCACAATTACCCTTGGTGGTTCCATCTTTATGTTTTAGTGTGGGTTTAAAAATACAGATAAATCCAGCTTCTTGTAAAGATGTATATAAAAGATTATTCCCTTCTATATAACCAATAAATAAAAAGGCTTTTGTAACCCCATATTTTTCAGTTAAGTATACACGGAATCTTTTGAAGTCTAACTTCCAACCAAGCCCTTGAATCCCAAGGTTTAAATTTTGACTATCTATAAAAGCATAGTTGTTGCTCATATAAATATTTTACCATAAACTTTAAATGTAATATAATAGATATATTATGAAAGAGACCCTTGTATAGGTACGCCTATACCGGGGGCTTTTTTTATAATAAATTATCTATCCCGCCGCCGTCGGTGACATGGGTAAAGCCATTCTCTGCCAGCATGTTGCAGGCCATCATGGATCGGTTGCCCGATTCGCAATACACTACTATCTCGGCACCCTTTTCTATATCAGGGAACTTGCCATACATCATGTCCATAATGTCGTGATGTATCGCACCGTCTACACAGCCACAATCATACTCGCCTTTTGTTCGCACATCTAAAATATACCTAGTCATATAGCTATTATACCACAATAAAAAAGAACCCTTTTACCAGACAGCGACCCGGTCGCTGGTTGGTTTGACCCCGTTAGAAGCCGCCCTCTTTAGTAAAAGAGTGCTACGGTCACCTTGGGGCGACCTGCTTCTAACGGGGTTTGACAATAGGGTTATTTAGGAGTACTTTTAAAAGAAAAAGGAGGTAAATTATGTTCCAAAAAACAATTTTTCTAGGCTTGTTGGATCAATACGCAGATGTATTTTCCCACAAAGAAGATGATGGCGACTTGGTTATAAATCTGAAGGACAATGTAAAGAAACGCATTTTTGAAAGATTCTGGCAAGAATTTATCGACCTTGCGTGGTTGATAGGGCTAAAGAATACAAAAGTGAATGTGGAGTTGCGTTACAAATCAAAATCAGCTTCTGATATAGGTGATTATTATCTAACAGGTAAAATTATATCACTTAAAAATGAATTATTTGTAGATTCTTATACTTCAATCTTTATGGATACTAATCAAATGCAATCCATGTCTGTAAGGAGGAATACTCTTGATTCAAATGATGATCTGATAGTTGATTATAAGTTAAATAATCATTTAGAGGATCAGGTGCGAATTTTCTGGAGTTTAGAGCCCCTAAGTGACATTGAAAGGTTTGATTGTATATTAAAAGAAGTAGAAAATGAATTTATTTCTCATACTAATAATCGTGCCTATTATCAGATCGGACTGGCTATACCGATCTATAAAATAAAACGCCTTCGGTTCTATTCCATATACGAAGAATAGTAACCACTAAATTTTAAAAAAGCTTTACAGGTTATATAGACCTGTAAAGCTTTTTTTATTTTTAATACAGCTTTAGCTCTTTGCGGAGGGCTTTATAATCGGGTATATACGTGGCTACAAGGCCCCAGAAGCGTGCTGAATGGTTCATCTGGGCTAAGTGGCATAGTTCGTGTACTACTAGGTAATCCTGCAAATTTTCAGGCAAGAAAAGTATTTTATAATTGAAGTTCAAGTTCTTCTTGCCACTACAGCTTCCCCACCTGGTGGACTGGTTCTTGATAGATATCTTGCCGATATCGTATTGATAAAATTGGTTATAATACTCTACCCTACTCATCGCAAGCTTCAGAGCCTCATCCTTGTACGCTCGATAATCTTGTTTGTTGTGGTGGGCTAGTAATCTGGTTGGCCGAGCAGACATCTCTGATACTTTAGCTGTGATCCACGCACTCTTCCTATGTACGAGTAATTTTATATATGCGAGTGGAACGCGAAGTGGCTTTGTGATAGTCACAAAGCCACTGTCGTCTACACGAATCGTGATACGTTTCGATTTCTTATTTGATTTAACTTTATATTCAATCAAATCGTATTTATTACTTCAAACTGATACTCTCCAATATTACAGGCTTTACTGGGCGGTCATTTGGGCCTGTTGCAACATTGTTGATAGCTGTTACTACGTCCATACCGGCTGTTACCTTGCCAAATACTGTGTGCTTTGTATCAAGGAAATTGTTCGGAGCAACGTTGACGAAGAATTGGCTACCGTTTGTATTTGGGCCAGAGTTGGCCATTGATATAGTGCCTACATCGTTGCGGTTTGTAGATGTCAATTCATCGTCGAACTTGTACCCTGGGCCACCTGTACCCCAATAATCAGCCCTGCTGTCATCCTTTGTCAGTGGGTCGCCACCTTGGTTCATAAAGCCTTTTATAACACGGTGGAACTTTGTGCCGTTGTAGAAGCCCTCCTTTGCTAATTTGGTAAAGTTGTCCACTGTGCGTGGTGTTGTGTTACTAAACTCGATAGTGATGTCGCCCATGTTTGTGTGTAATGTTGCTTGCATAATCTTCTTGTTATTTACTTCTTTATTAATAATTGTTTTATCGCCTGCGTCTGTCGCCTGTGTTGTATTGTCTAATAATTGATTGATATCTTGGTTATTTACATTGTCGGACTGTTTATTCCTAATAGCAAAGTAAGCCATACCACCTATTACTAATAATATAATAATACCTATTAAAACTTTTTTCATAAGAAGATTATATCATAAAATAAAAGAAAAACAGGCCATAGGCCTGTTACTTCTTTACTACCTTCTTTGGCTTCTTTGTCTCCTTCTTCTGCCTGTTATCACCTTTTCCCATATAATTATTTAAAATTAACTTTTAATATATTTATTATACCACAAAATAAAAAACACAGATGATAGAATCTGTGTTTTTTACTAAACGAATGTTTATTATGAAAGATGCTTTGAAACGAGCTTTGTCATTTCGAACATGTTTACTACAGCCTTGCCACCGAATACCTTCTTTAGGTTTTCATCGGCTACGATGTTACGCTTTGCCTTTGGATCTTGAAGGCCATGCTTCTTGATGTATACCCACAATGCCTTTACTACCTCTGAGCGTGGCATTGGACCCTTACCTACAACCGCTGCCAATTCCTCACTTATCTTCATTGGCTTCATAAATGCTGATACCTTTTTTTCTGCCATAATATATTATTACCACCCGAAGGTGTTTTAGTTACTTAATAATCTTACCTATCTATTATACCATACAATAATAAAAATGTAGCAATACCCCTAGGGGGAAATCGTTTATTTATACTCGGCCTTCAAAACACTCGCAAGTTCCGACAATGGTAGTGATACCTCGATATTGCCGTATACATATGGTGCGATCTGGTATTGCTGGAATATTATTGTAATATTTGCCCCATCAATCATGAATGCAGAATAGTTGTCGGCTGTAGGTGCGGTGCCGTCAGTGAACCATTCAGAAGCGATGGCCTCTTTATAATCGGTATTGGACTTTATCTTTGCTACGACTTTGTTGGCCAGAGTTTGTAACCCAACACTTGGGTTGGTAAACAAGTCTGACACCCCTATTTGCTTGCCATTTGCATTGAATGTATAAGTCTGTACTAGGTTGCCACCATGTGCCCCACCGGTAAAGTTGTATATATCGAGCTTGTGAGTTAATAAAGCACTGGAGTGCGAAGTAGCATAGCTAATATTCATGGTGTATTCCCTATCCTTATCCAGATTCATAGTGGCCATGTCCTCGGCACTAGTGTCGGTAAAGTCATTGTCCTTTTTGAATACTTCGATCTGTTCGCGTACCTTGCCCTCCACATACGAAGCACCCACTCCGGTAGTTGGATATGTGGCAGTTATGTCTAGGTACTCTATCGAAGTATCGCGAATATCTTTGGTCTTTATCTGGGTGCCGTCAATATTTACTGGAGTCGGTAGCGTGTCTTGGACTGGATTGTTATAAAATGATCGGTATTTGTAAATCACAATACCCAAGACGATGATGACGATGAGTATAAATGTTTTATTATTTTTCCTTCGCATATATTTGTTTATTGAGTTGGGACTATCTCGTTAGTTGTATTGAGTTCTTTATTGTTGGCCCAAGTGTTTACCTGCTTTGTAACTTCGTCGGCGACAGCCTTCTTTGCTTTGTCTTCGACAACATCTTTGGCACCAGTGATACTGTCTACACCCTTGAAGCTATTGATAAAGTCGGTAATGCCTGGAGTCTGTGATACAGGGTTTAGATTGTTAGTCTTGAAGAATTGCGAGAATATACTTCCGCCACTACTCGGAACTATCTTGTGCCAATACACAAGTACTGTTGTCTTTACATAATTTATATTCTTGTTTAGTTGAGGGTTCTTTGTGATTGAAGCCAGATCATAGCGGAATAATATAAATATAATACCAATGATAATGATCAAGGGTAACAGATTGATCCGAGAACCTGATTGGTGATTATGATTGTGTTGTGTGTTCTCCTCCTCCATATATTTTTATTATATCAATTAATCTGTTCCGCTACCACTCTTCTTCATACCTGCTGTTGTCTTCGGGAAATACAGCATTGGGTCTAGATACGCAGCTGTCGCAGCCAATGGCATGATAAATGTCTTGCCACTGCATGAGATGCTAGGCTTTGTCTGCACTGATGCACCGTCAGATGCATATACTGTGACATGTAGGTGTGGCCCTGTAGAATGCCCAGTGTTGCCAGATAGCCCTACCACATCACCAGCTACGACTTTGTCACCAGCTTTGGCTTGGATACTAGATAGGTGGCCAAATGTACTAGACAAGCCGTTGTTGTACTCTATAAATACCCACTTGCCAAATGATGCACCCTTGCAGTACTGGTCAGTGTCACCCACACCGAGCACTGTACCAGTGCCCATAGCCTTTACAGGTGTACCCACAGATGCACGAAAGTCTACACCACTGTGGCTACCAGATGTATACAACCTTTTCGAAGCAGTTGTTTTACCAAATAATTGAGTGATAACAATATTGTCCAATGGCCACGCCAAAGGTGCTGAACCAATAGTTGGAAGCAATTTATTATTTAATATGAACTTGATCTGCGATTCATAATCACGGATCTCCTTTTCGAATGCGTCGCGCTTCTTTTGACTCTCGGCTAGTAGGCGCTGATATTCTGATTCTTTATTTTTTGTAGCTTTTAGTAATTTATCCTTTTCGGCTTTACTGATCTCTACAGCCTTTTGGCTAAGGGTTAGGTCGTTCTGCAATTTGGTCAATTTCGCCTTCTCCTCCTCCTTTTGTTCCTTTGCCTTTTCTACTACTACCACTGCGCTCTTTACGTTGCCGATAAAGTTGTTGATATTGTTCGCTAGGGATATCCTGTTGTTGTATTCCTTTGCTACATCACTGAATGTGTCGAGCGTTAGTAAGTGTTCAGTAACAGAAGTATTGTCCTGTTGGTACAAGTCGTACAAGGCCTTCTTCATAGCGGTCTTTGTGACATCTATGTTCTGGTTCTTCTGATTGATATCGGCAGACAAGTTCTGAATCACAGCACCTGTTAATTTAATCTTGCTTGATGTTTGCTTTACCTGGGCTTGGAGTTTGCTACGTGTAGCTGACAATTCGCGGATACGGGCGGAGAGAGTGTTCTTCTCCTCTTGAGTCTGGCTGATCTGGCCCTGGTATTGGGATATCTGTTTATCAAGCTCGGCTATCTGCTGGTTCATGGTAGCTATCTGTTGCTCTAGAGATTCCTTTGTAGCAGTAGGTGTCGCAGCAAAAGAAACATTTGTAAATGTAATACAAATGAGAGTTATAGATAAAATTAAAAATCTACGCATGTATACAGTATACTATATTTCTACAACATCTCCAGTGCGTTTTGTAAACGCAAGACTGTTTCTTCGTGTCCTAGTACTTCTGCAAGCACAAATGGGTCTGGAGATTTCTCGCGACCAGAAAGTGCATAACGCATTGGCCACAATACTTGCCCACGGCCCACAACGGTAGCATAGTCCCAGATCGCGTTCTTTATATTTTCATTATTCCAAGTTTCTACAGTGCCTAGTATCTCGATGATTTTATTCAAAGCTTGCTTTGTCACTTCTTTACCCTTGTTTGGATCTTCTTCGGTATTTAACTTCTTTGCTTGGGCAAGTAATATGTCGGTAGCTAGTGTCGGTTCTTTGAAGAAGTATTCAATATCGCCAGCTATACACATGGCCTCGATATCGGTACCACAGTTCACACGCTCCATGATTATCGGAACTATGGCATGCAGGCGCTCGGTGCTGTAGTGTGGCAGACTCTTTATTTCAGATATTATGTATTGATTGATATATTCCTCTTGCTCCTCGTAAGACATACGCTTTAGATGCTCGCGGTTTACCCAGTCGAGCTTCTCATCGTTGAATTGTGCACCTGATCGGCCCACCTTTTCAATATCGAAAGTATTAGTAAGTTCACTCGGTGTAAATATCTCTTGTTCGGTGCCTGGGTTCCAGCCTAGGAGTGCTAGGAAGTTCATCATCGCGTTCGGCAAGTAGCCTTCGGTGCGGTATTCGAGGATATCTTTGGCACCGTCACGCTTGCCCAACTTTTTATTGCCACCTTCTGCGAGTATTGGTGGAAGTGTTGCAAACAGTGGCGCATCGCATCCAAGTGCTTCATATACAGAAAGGAACTTTGGTGTAGAGGAAATAAATTCTTGCCCACGCATGACATGTGTCACACCCATCTCGATATCATCCACAATGTGCGCAAAGTTGTATGTGGGGTAACCATCGCTCTTTATCAATATGAAGTCATCCAGAGCCTCTTCACCAGCAGACAAGTCACCGTATACCAGGTCATGCCATTCGTATCTCTTTATACTTGGAACTTTGAATCGCAATGGCTTGCTTCCATCCCAAACCTCATTTACATCTTTGCGATGCTCACGGTATAGGAATGCACGCTTCTCCTCTTCGGCTTGCTTCCTCAATACATTGATCTCTTCTTCTGTATATGGGTCGGGATATGCGTAGCCTTTGTCTATCAATATCTGTGCATACTCGCGGTACTTCTGTAGGCGTTGTGACTGGATATATGGTGCATGCTGGCCACCAATATCTGGGCCTTCGTCATAATCCATACCTAGCCATGCAATAGATTCGATAATATGCTCGATAGAGCCCATTACCTCGCGTTCCTTGTCGGTGTCCTCGATACGCAATATAAAAGTCCCGCCATGTTTGCGGGCATATAGCCATGCATATAGTGCTGTACGCAAGCCACCCACATGCATGAAGCCTGTTGGTGATGGAGCAAAACGCGTAACAACTTTTTTGTTTTCTTTATTCATATAATATTTATTCTTCGTGACTAATAGCAATGTTCAGAGCTTCGCGGGCGATCTTGTTCGCGGCGTCAGGTGTGGCAAATGCGTGAGTCTTCTTTACCATTACATCGTACCTTTCTTTGTTATTCATTATTTTATCAATTTCGGCTACGAGTACATGTGGAGTCAGATTTGCCTCTTCGATCACTTCGCAGGCACCAGCACGTGCGTAGTTGAATGCGTTCTTCCTCTGGTGATCGCCATTACTATTGGTGATAGGGATAATGATAGACGGTATACCCCATGATGCTATCTCGAATATTGTAGATCCTGCACGAGACACTACAATAGATGCAGCACCCGATGCCATCTTTGTAGTTAGATTGTTCATGTATGCAAATGGTTGATAGCGTTCTTTATTTGGGTTCTTGTCTAGTATCAGGTTCGCACGCAAGGCAACTTCGTCCTGATTCTTCTGGCCTGTTTGGTGAAGGATTTGATATTTCTCTACAAGTAGTGGCAATGCATCCAGTACTACATTGTTGATCTTCTCTGCGCCTTGTGAGCCACCTTGTACCAATATAGTTGGCAGAGTTTTGTCGAGCTTGAAGAAGTCGTATGAAGTGTCCATATCGCCACGCACAATTTCCTTCCTCACTGGTTGGCCTGTCCACGCTACTTTGTCCTTTGGGAATTTTTCGCCAGCTTCTGAATATGACACTGCGATACGACGAGCAAATGTTGCACTCCATTCATTCAATCGTCCTGGGTAAGAGTCGGACTCGTGGACTATAAGTGGTATGCGTAATACTTTGGCTGCAAATACGGCTGGGAATGCGCCATAGCCACCTTTGGAAATTATTACATCTGGGTATATAGCAAATACGCGCAATACTCCTACCATAGCCCCGATACCTGCCGTGATCATGTCAAAGAAGTTCTTTATACTGCTATATGTACGCATCTTGCCAGCCGGAACTGCAACAAAAGTGATATTGTTGTTAGACAATGCTTGTTTGTCGTATGGCTTGTCAGACATGTAGTATAGCTTTACATTGAGCAAGCGCTCCTTTTCCGCCAATACATTTAACTCCTCGGCAATAGCTATAAGTGGGTAGAAATGTCCCCCAGTCCCCCCACCTGTAAGTAATATCTTCATATTCATATATTCTACCGCATCTTCCCCATTTTTTCTAGTATTCTCTACCCACAGATAGTCACCCGGTCACTATCTGGCAAAAAGAAAAACCCCAAGCATTGGAGTTTTTCTCCAAAGCTCAGGGCTTTTTAAAATTTTTAGCAGTTAGTTTATATTCCGAAGAATAGATAAATACTGAAAGTTAGTAAACTTGCAATATTTAAAAAAACTATCATACCACTCAAAAACATGATCATATCCTTGTTTCTCATGGCATGAGCACATGAAAGATAATCATTGTTTTGATGAATTGTTACCGCGTTTGTTACGCGGATTATTAACATTAATGATGTAAATACACCCAAAATGTTAACAATTGCACAAATCCATCCGATTAAGGAGTGATCATACGTCCATTGAGAAATGAATCCAATAAGAATCATTGCTGCTAGTGATGTTGTAAAGCTGATCACTGGCAAGCTTTTGGTGTTCCATCCGAATTTTTCAGATGAGTTTTCTGTGTTTAAAATTAAATTTTTCATAATTGTTTTGTTTAAGGTTTGTTGCAGTGGCCAAAATATTCAGCCATTAGAACAAACCCTCAACAAAACATGAAAAACGTATCAATGTACTTTATTGGGTATATTATAGCACAATAATACCCTATCTGTCAAGGTGCTAGAAACGGGTATTTAACCCTTATTTTACAAGTTATTATTCCGCCCGTGCCTAAAGCACGGGCGGAAGTGTTAGTCGGTGGATTTTTTATAGAAGCGGGAGATGTGCAGGATGATACCCATAGCACCCAGGGTGATGGCAAGCGCAGTTCCACCATGGCTGACAAATGGTAATGGTACACCAGTGAGCGGAAAGACTCCGATGATAGATGCAATATTCATAAATGCTTGCGCGGTAAAGAGTGTGATGAGGCCGATGACCAAGAGTTTAGAGAAAGAGTCCGGTGCACCCCTGGCGACTTTGTACCCTCGGAAGCAAAATGCAAGATACAGTACTATCAACACTGTTGCCCCGATGAACCCCACCTCCTCCCCCACTACAGCAAATACCGAGTCACCCTGAGGCTCGGGCAAATAATTGAACTTCTGTATACTTTGCCCGAGCCCGCGGCCAAATATTCCACCTGAACCGATAGCTATCAGTGACTGCTGTAACTGGTACGATGAGCCACTTGGGTCACGATCTGGGTGTAGGAATGTAGCTACACGATCCTGTAGATATGGCTTGAACGATATTAAAATTAGAAATCCAATAATAGAAACTACTAGTATTCCTAATATATGTTTCCACTGCATACCAGATACGAATAGCATGGCCATAGCTGTAATAGACATGAGGATCAGGCTCTTTGTGTCGGGTTGCTTCAGTAGTACTACTGCTATGATCCCGAGCATGATAAATAGTGGTATGACAGAGAATTTGATATCGCGGACCTTGCCCTTTACCCACGACAGCCATGAAGCAAAGTAAATAATGAATCCAATCTTTAGGAACTCTACTGGCTGAAATGATATACCGAATATGTCTATCCACCTACGTGCACCACCGTGGGCAAAGCCTATGTGCGGTACAAATACTAATGTTGTCAGTATGATAGAAGCTAGGAATATGATCAGAGACTTCTCTTTCCAGAATTTATAAGGAATCTTTAACGCAAAGTACATGGCTATACCCCCACCCACCAGGCCAAATACGAATTGGTTAAATATGACTCCGTAGAACTTTGACTCGTTCTTTGCCAATATTCCCAATGATGCCGATGTAAATATAATAGCCCCAGCAATAATAAGTGCCAGGATGATAGTAAAGAATATTTTGTCTACACTTTTTACTTTATTCATACTACTGTAGGAAAGATAATACGACGCCAATAATAGATGTCATAATACCGATGATCCAGTAGCGCATGGTGACCTTGTATTTCGGCCAGCCCTTCATCTCAAAGTGGTGGTGCAGTGGTGCCATGCGGAATACCTTCTTGCCATGGCGGAATCGCCTAGACAGCATCTGGATAATGTCAGACAGTGATGTGATAAATAATGGAAATGCAATAATAGGTAGCAACAGTACTGTATCAGTCAGGAATGCGATAGTTGAAAGCGTTACAGTCAGCCCTATCATACCTGTTTCCCCCATATAGAAGCGTGCAGGTGGTATGTTGTACCAGAGGAATGCAAGTATACCTGCTGTAACCACCGCGCAGAATGCTGCCAGATTCAACTGCCCATGACCAAATGCTATCACAGCGTAACCGGCAAATATTGGGGCCAATACCCCACCCGATAAGCCATCGATACCATCGATCACCGATGATGAGAAGACGGCAAGCATAATGAGGATGAAGAAAGGTATAAATGCTAGACCAAGATACAATGTGCCGTCAAATGGTATGTGTAGTGTCTCCATACCCAACTTGCTATAGAACCACCACCCGATCACAGCACCTAGCGCTACGATGATACCCACCTTGAGCCATCGCAATACTATAGGGTCACCCCGTAGCCTGCCACTGGCAAATATCTGGATAAAGTCATCACCGAGACCAATGATAGATGCAAGTATTAGCGTAACGAATGGCAACAATGTCTCAGCACGAGTGATGAAGTATAAATGATCGGATAATCTATCACTAATAAAGAAAGAAATTATCCAAAGTATAAAGAGTGTAAATATAACAGACATCCAGATGATCATCCCACCTACGCGTGGTGTGCGAAGTTCTGTGTCTTCATATATATTCTTGAATTCTGCATTACCTGTGGCAACTGTGACGCGACTGGTCTTGCGCCACAGTTTGTATTTATAAAAGAAATGAGTAAAGACCGGGGTAAGTAATATACCCGAAATAAAGCTGATTATAGCTGGTATCAATATCTTTAATGCATTACTCATTTGTGTCTACTTGATTATTTAATGCTTTTTGTATCTCAGATACTACTTCACTGTATCGTGGCAATTCCTCTATATTTGTAACACCCATGAATCGTAGTACTTCGATAGTTGGCTTGTATACGGCACGGCGTGAATCGTTCGGGTCGATACCCTTCTCGATCAAACCGCGGATCATCAGGTTGCGAAGTATGAATCCAGAATTTACTCCACGGATATAGTCGATCTCACTTCTTGTAACACCACTCTTGTAAAGTATGATAGATAGTGTGTCCAGTGTTGCTTTGGACAAGTCCTTTGTCACCTCTTCACGGCGAAGTTCTTCTAGAAATACGCTTGCACTCGGTGTGGTGCACAATTCATATTCGTCACCACTGTTTACGATACACAATCCAGTGCCCGACTTGCTATCAGATAATTCTGCTATAGCTGTCTTTACATCGTCTTCAGATACTGAAAGAATCTTTGCAATATTCTTGATATTCATAGGCTCACCTTTGTAGAAAAGTAAACTTTCGATCTTTGATTTTAAATCAAGTTCATTCATAAATTAATTTATATTATCGTTATTATAATTCTCTGGTGGAACTGGCGCTTCTTGGGCTTCGATATTCGTATTCTGTATATTTTGTATTGTAATATCTTCGAAAGTTTCGTTCTGGATTACATCTATAATACCACCTCGAACTAATTCTAACATAGCGAGGAAGGAAACAATAACAGTTACCTTCATCTCCCTGTCATCACCGCTGTCGTAAGTCTTTGTAAAATTACGAAATGATGTAGATAATGCGGATTGGATACGTCCTGTTAGGTTCTCGATCATCTCTTCGAGGCTGATCACTTTGCGGACTTCGACTTCGGGCAATTTCTCCTTCTTCTTTGGCAGGTTGGACACGACACTCTCGATACAAGAGGCCATGAGCCCGACTGTGATTACATCACTTGGGCTAAATATTGGGTTGTTGTTCTTGCGCTCGGGTGCAGTAAATATGATATGTGCACCATATGAAGCTTTTATGTCGATACTTGCGTTCTTTATGATCTGATACAACTTGAGGCGAGTTTCCAAATCCTCGATCTTTTCATTTTCTTCATCGGTAAGAGCCAGGTTCGGCAGTAGAGACTTACTCTTTATCAGTATCAGTGTAGACGCCACAATAATAAAAGACGATACATCGGCAATACGTTTGTCGTTTGTATCGTATTTTATATTTTGAACATATTGGATATAGTCATCAGTAACTTGCGCAAGAGAAAGTTCGTTCACGAAGAACTTCCGATCCTCTATCAGCGATAGCAACAATTCCAACGGGCCTTCAAACGAGCCTGCTTTTACAGTGTATGTAGGATTTGTTGAAGTTTCTTCCATTATTATTTATTAATAACTTGGATATTCATTTCACGAACTTGTTTATCTGGCATAGCACTCGGTGCACCCATCATTAAGTCTTTACCCTCACCTGTTTTAGGAAATGCTATTACTTCACGTATGTTTGGTTCGTTTTGTAGTAGCATAACAATACGATCAATACCTTGCGCACAACCACCGTGTGGTGGTGCACCATATTCAAAAGCTTGTAGGATATGTCCAAAACGTGATTCGATAGATTCCGCACTTAATCCTAGTAATTCAAAAATCTTATTTTGTAACTTGCGATTATGAATACGTATAGATCCACCACCGAGCTCGTATCCGTTGAGCACTATGTCATATGCATTCGCACGAACTTTTAATGGTTCTGAGTCTAGTAGATGCATATCTTCAGACTTTGGTGATGTAAATGGGTGATGTACGGCTTGGACCCCACCTTCTTTGTCTTGTTCAAACATTGGGAAATCAACAACCCAGCAGAATGCCAATAGGTCAGGATCGTTCTTGTCTTCACGCAAGTCTGGCTTGTCGTTGTCATACTTCTCCATAGATTCTGCATAAGTTAAGCGTGGAAAAGGTATTTGTTGTATCTTTTTATTTGGATACACTTCCTGAACCATCTTTATGAACATCTCTTCTGTGTAAGATATAATATCTTCTTGCTCAACAAAAGATAATTCGTAGTCAAGTTGTGTAAATTCGGGCTGTCTGTCACCGCGGGTATCTTCGTCACGCATACAACGAGCTATTTGAAAATATTTTTCAAACCCAGCTACCATAGACAACTGTTTGAACTGTTGTGGTGACTGAGGTAACACATAGAATGTCCCTGGTTCGAGGCGTGATGGTATCAAGTATTCACGTGAGCCTTCTGGAGTACCCTTTGTCATCATTGGAGTTTCTATTTCAACAAAATCATTTGTGTGCATGTAATTACGGAAAAAGTTTATGATTTTATCACGCATGCGAATATTGTCTTGCATTCTTTTTGAACGAAGATCTAGATATTTGTATTTCATACGAACTTCTTCGTTCACTTCACGAGTATCTTCGTTGATTGGAAATGGCAAAGTTTCAGATTCATTTAATACTTCAATAGCTGTTACTTCCAACTCGATAGCGCCGTTTAGAACGCCCTCTTTTATATTTCTTTCTGGACGAGCATTTACTTTACCTGTTACTTTTAGTACCCATTCTGGGCGGATAGTCTTGCCAACTTCTAGAGCATCAGTATGCATAGGCAATATAACACCCTGCACAATACCTGATACGTCACGCATGTCTACGAATATCATCTTGCCTTGGTCGCGACGCACGTCCAGCCACCCTGCGATAGTTACCTCTTCGCCTACTTTATTTTCTAAATCTTTTATGTATGTTCTGTTAGTCATATTATTTTAATTTAACACAAAAACACCTAATTTTAAAGCTTTTTATATTAGTGCAAATTTTTTGCTATTAGGAATTCATAAGGTATAGATACCAGGAATACTAGCCCCACATATATCCAGTAGAATGGCAGGAACAAGAAATACATGATCCGGTCAGTTTCCCACAATGGGAAGAACCACTTCTGAAGATGCATGAGTCCAGAATTGAGTGCCACATATATAGGGCCGAATATTAAAGTAAGAAGTATTCTAATGTATTTCATATATATCTACACCCACAGCCTTACGAACTGTGTGCATTTTGTTATGAGTAAGTTCCCTGATCTTTACATCACCTTGTTTTAATATCTCTAGAACTTTTGTTTTGTTGTTTTCCAACTCTTCGCGCTTTGCACGTATTGGTGTGATAAATGCCAATATATTGGCAAGCAACATTTCCTTTGCTTCTTTGTAGCCTAGGCCACCTTTGGTATAGCGGTCACGCAGAGCTTGCAGATCAGTCGGGTTCATAAACAACTTTTGAAGTGCATATATATTGCAAGTGTCTGGGTCCTTTGGTTCATCGGGACTCTTTGAATCAGTGACAATACTCATAACAGCCTTCTTTACCTCTTCGTCAGTACCGAAAAGTGGAATAGTGTTTCCATAACTCTTGCTCATCTTGCGTCCATCTACCCCTGGCACGATAGCTACACTTTCAAGTATCAGAGGATTTGGCATTTTAAATACTTCACCATAAGTGTTGTTGAATTTCTGTGCTGTATCACGAGCATACTCTACATGTTGCTTCTGGTCGGCACCTACTGGCACCACATCGGCGTCTTGGATCAATATGTCTGATGCCATGAGTATCGGGTAGTCGAAAAGTCCGACTGTTATCTCCTTTGCTTTTTGATTTGCGTCTTTATATGAAGTTGCTCGTTCTAGATATGGCATAGTTGTGAGGCAGTTAAAGTACCATGTCAGCTCGGTCACCTCTGGCAAGTCGGATTGCTTGAACAATACAACCTTTGCCGGGTCAAGACCGCAAGCTAGGTAATCGAGGGCTATATCGAGGATGTTGTCACTGAGCTTCTTCTTGTCCTGGACTGTGGTCATAGCATGGAAGTCGGCTATAAATATACGGCAGTCGTAGTCGTCTTGCAAACTCACGAATTGCTTTATAGCCCCGAAATAATTGCCTATATGTAGCTTGCCACTTGGTTGGATGCCTGAAAGTAATATCTTTTTATTCATATTCTATATAATACCAAATCTAGAAAGTTTTGCACATTTTAATCACAGTATTATCCTATTTTATCAATCCACACCTTTGTCCAAGTATGTTACAATAGCCCTATGTCAGACAAAAAATCAAATGGAAGAATACCTCCACAAGCACTAGACTCTGAGCGCGCAGTTCTGGGGTCCATAATGTTACGCCCTAGCGCTATACACGAGGTTACCGACGTGGTAGACGCTGGATCTTTTTATGCAAATAAGCACAAAGATATATGGAACATAATGCTGGAACTATCGGGCAAGGGTGAGCCTATTGATATGTTGTCAGTTTCGCAAAGACTATCTGAGAAAAATATGCTCGACGCTATTGGTGGTATGAATTATCTTACCGAGCTGACCAATGCTGTTCCCGCTTCTACAAATATCCGCCACTATGCTGATATTGTACACAAGAAATTTATCCTCCGCAGTATTATCGAAGCTGGTGATGATATATCTGTGATAGGATTCCAGGAAAATATTGAGAGTGTTTATGACGCGCTCGACCAAGCTGAAAAGCGTGTGATGGGTATATCATCACCATCACGTGGCAAGACTTTTACATCATTGAAAGACACTCTACCTGAAGCTTGGGAAAGATTGGAGAAATTACACGAGACAAAGGGCCAGCTACGTGGTATCCCCACTGGCTTTCATGATCTGGATCAATATTTAGCCGGCTTGCAAAAGTCTGACCTAATCATCCTTGCAGCCCGCCCTTCTATGGGTAAGACCACACTTGCGCTAGACATAGCCCGCCAAGCGGCGAGTAAATACGGTACACCTACAGTGATATTCTCACTTGAAATGAGTGCCCAACAACTAGTAGACAGAATGCTCGCAGCCGAAAGTCGGGTCAATGCGTGGAACTTGCGTACTGGTAACTTGTCTGCAGAAAAAGACTTTTCACAGATACGTGATTCACTAGATCGCCTTGCAAAAGCCCCAATATTTATAGACGACCAAGCTGGTAACTCTATAGTACGCATGCGATCTGTATGCAGGCGTATCCAGGCCGAGCATGGTGTAGGCCTTATCATCGTCGACTACCTACAGCTGATGTCTACAAGCAAGAACTATGACAGCATGGTGAACCAAGTTACAGAGATATCACGCTCACTAAAAGGACTGGCAAAAGAGTTCGATGCACCAGTGATAGCACTGTCGCAGTTGAACCGTTCTGTGGAGACTCGTGGTGGCAAACCTCGCCTATCAGACTTGCGTGACTCTGGATCTATCGAACAAGACGCCGACGTGGTTATGTTCATCCACCGTGAAGACAAGGGTAAGGATGAAAGTGAGAAGACTGGTGTCGCCGAGATATTGATAGAAAAGCACCGTAACGGTCCAGTAGGCCGTGTAGAACTATACTTTGACGAGAAGACAACTACATTTATGAGTATAGAAAAGAGCAATATGGAATCATTTGCTCCAAAAAAAGAAACTGGTATAGATATGTTTTAATTTGTAACAACATGGACCCAATACAACAACTCGCAGAGAAATTCAAAGAATTCCCAGGTATCGGCGAACGCCAAGCAAAGCGATTCGTGTATTTCCTATTACACAAGAACCCGATGTATGTAAAGTCACTAGGTGACGCTATCCAGACTATCAAGAACGAGATAAAGCAATGCACCTCTTGCTATAGGTTCTACCAGTCAAAGAATATTGGCCTTTGTGAAGTATGTGCCAGCCCTGAAGCCGACCACACAACACTCTTGATAGTAGAAAAAGATGCCGATTATGAAAATATAAAGAAGAGTAAAACATACAAGGGTATGTATTTCGTCCTAGGTGGATTGGTACCTATCGTTACCAAAGATACACCGAACTTTGTCCGCACAAATGAATTGCAAAAGACTATCGAAGATCGTGCAAAGAACGAAGGATTAAAAGAAGTGATCATAGCACTGTCACTAAACCCTCAGGGTGAACATACCGATATGTATTTACGCGAGCTGCTATCCCCTTTGCAGACTCAATATGAATTAAATATAGCAAGCTTGGGCCGAGGCCTTTCCACTGGTACAGAACTGGAATATTCTGACTCTGAGACAATAAAAAATGCACTTAGGAACAGGTCCTAAATGCATTTTACATTTAATTAAAGAAAAAGATTTTTGATTTTTTTTCAAACCCCAGTTCTTTTTCACACCGTTGGTTTGCATAATAGATAATCTACCAAAAAACATAACGCCGTGAAATTCCATATTATGGAAAGCAAAGGTCGTGCCGAAAACAAATCTCTCATCCATGAAGTGTTTGTTTCTGAAACCAAGATCGAATTCAAGTATATTAGAATTCTTTCTGGCTAAAAAGTAGGTCTCTGTAGAGAGTGCCCAATTCTTAGTAAACCTGATAGGCTGAGTTTGTAAGAAAACGGAATGTTGAATTCCATTCTTTTGCTTACTCAGACTGTCTTCACCATTAGTATGGTAGAAATGGTAACTCGGACTATACCGGGCTATGTGAAAGATTTTATGGAACTTGTGTATATCGTTCAGATATAACGCTAATCCTAAAAATTCACTTCTCCTGTACGGGTTTTTCCCCAACCTATCGTTATCTAACCCAAAAGCTAGATCAATCGGGGCATCAAACAGTGTTAAGTCTAATGCTCCTGTCGAATAGTGACCAGGTTTTCCATTTCCGTTTTTGTTTATACGGAAACTTGCAATGAACAATCTGCCTGAAGCGAAATTATTCACAGGAAACTTAATGCTGGAAAAGAAAGCGATATCTTTGTGGTTGTTACCACCGATTTCTAACGTTTCAATTCTTGCAAAAGAGTCGACGGCCTCTTCTTCCAAACCGAAAATCTTTTCTTTCGTTTTTGGGTGAGAAGAAACTTTGGGTTGTAAAGAATCTTTTTCATGCTCTTGATGAATATCTTGAGCATTTAATTTTGTAATGAACAGTAATAAAAATACTGCTCCGGTGCCAATGGCGCGGGGATTAATATATTTTTTCATTTTTTTAGAGTTTGGTTTTGCAGAACCTTATGAAAAATTTCATCAGATCTAGTAAAACCAAACTCTAAACGCAATATTCTTATTTCTTGAGCCTATTATAGCATATACAGAAGAAAAAAGCAAGCTTTTTAGGCTCGCTTTTTTCTATATTTTATAAGGTTTATTTTATAGCGGAGATCTTTACTTCCATATATGGCTGTCTGTGGCCATTTACCTTCTTGTAACGACTCTTCTGCTTGTATTTCATAACACGGATAGTAGCATTACGGCCTGCCTTTTGGAAAAGGGCCTCTACCTTTGCACCGTCTATGTATGGCATACCGATAGATGTGTCCTTGCCATTGTCTACTAGCATAACTTTGTCAAAAGTGATCTTGTCACCTACGGCAAACTCGCCTGCTAGCTTCTCAACCTTAAGAACGTCGCCAACTGCGACTTTATACTGCTTTCCGCCTGTTTCTATTACTGCAAATTCCATAGGTCCCATATTACCCTAAAGTTTTGAAAAATGCAAGCCCCACGGTATAATATGGCCATGATATCTAAATACAAATACAAGAAGCTAACATGGGTTGATATAGAGAACCCAACAGATGATGAAATCAATCATATTATTGAAGAGTTTAATATACCAGTCCTCGTAGGTGAAGAGATCCAACATACTAGCCTACACCCAAAGGTTGACGTATACCCAAATCTATTGTACTTGATACTACACTTCCCCAAGCTTTCGAGGGAGAAAGGTAAAGCCACCGAACAAGAGATTGATTTCATAATAGGTCATGATTTTATCATTACTGTTCACTATGAATTCATCGACGCTATCAACGAATTCGCAAAGAAGTTCGAAGCCGAGTCTGTATTGGAGAAGCATATGGATATAGACCATGCAGGATTCCTGTTCTTCCACCTTGCAGACACATTATACAAGAGCACTCGCCACCAACTATCTGATATCAATATACTAATACGCGACACTGAACACAAAATATTCAAAGGCAAGGAAAATGAGATGGTAAGTCAGTTATCTATAATTAATCGCATGTTGCTAGACTTCAAACAATCACTCCGATTCCACCACCAGGTGCTCAACTCGTTTGAGATAGCTGGTAAGAAGTTCTTTGGCCCGGACTTTGCATACTATTTGTCCGCTACTATTGGTGAATTTACAAAGACAGTATCTATCATGGACAGCCATAAAGAGATCATCGATGATCTTCGTGAGACCAACGACTCATTATTGTCTAGTAAGACAAACGAGACAATGCGTATATTGACCATCATTACCTTTATCACCTCCCCTGTGATGGTTATATCGAGTATCTTTATGATGAACACTGACTTTGTCCTTCTAAATGGTGCTACAGAATTTATTATACTTGTAGGGATAATGCTCAGTATGAGTATTCTAATATTTATCTACTTCAAACTTAAAAAATGGCTCTAAAAGTTTACAATACATTAACACATACAGAGGAAGACTTTGTTCCGATACACAGTGACACTGTATCGCTGTATACTTGTGGCCCTACAGTGTATGACTACCCACATATAGGTAACTACCGTGCGTACGTTTTTGGCGACATGCTAAAGAGGTACCTGACTTATCGTGGATACAATGTAGACCATGTTATGAATATTACCGATATCGACGACAAGACTATCAAAAAGTCGCAAGAAAAAGGCCAAACTTTGGAAGAATTTACCGACTTCTATACCGAAGAATTCTACAAGGATCGTGACGCTCTCAATATCATCCCTGCGAATAAGTATACAAAGGCTACCAACTATGTAGATGTGATGATAGAGATGATCGAAGGTTTATTGGAAAGTGGTCATGCATACCGTGGTGAAGATGGCTCAGTGTATTTCAAGATAGCAAGCTTCCCTGACTATGGTAAACTCTCGCACCTAGACTTATCAACGCTGAAAGAGAATGCAAAGGGTCGCATGGCAAGTGATGAATATGATAAAGACAATGCCCAAGACTTTGCATTATGGAAAGCGTGGGGTGAAGAAGATGGTGAAGTATTCTGGAACACAACTCTTGGTAAAGGGCGCCCAGGCTGGCATATCGAATGTTCTGCTATGGCCACCAACGAACTTGGTAATAGTATCGACATACACACAGGTGGAGTCGACAACATATTCCCCCACCACGAGAACGAGATAGCCCAGAGTCAGTGTGTGACCGGAGAGATTTTTGTAAAATACTGGATGCACAATGAACATCTATTAGTAGACGGCAAGAAGATGGCGAAATCTGCAGGCAACTTCTATACCCTACGCGACTTTATGAAAAAAGGTATTACTCCGCTCGGTTACCGCATGTGGCTATACACCGCGCATTATCGTACGCAAGTGAATCTGAGTATTGATACTGTTATGGGTGCAGACAAGGCCCTAGCCCGCCTCAGAGAGGCTTATAAAGCCCTAGATAGTGGTATTGCTGGCCATGTGGATCAAGCTTACAAGGCGAAATTCGTAGAATATATGGATGAAGACCTAAATTCACCAAAGGCTGTAGCACTCATGTATGAACTATTGAAAGACGATGAAGTTACTGATGCGAACAAACGCGCAACCCTACTCGACTTTGATCGTGTATTTGGGTTCGAGATAGATCAAGTAGAAGCTGAAATAGAAATCCCAGATGAAGTTATGGGTCTTGCCAAAGAGCGCCAACAAGCTCGCAAGGATCAAGACTGGGCAAAGAGCGACATGCTCCGCGCTAAAATTGAACTCCTCGGATACAACGTCAAAGACACCCCCGACGGATACAAAATCACAAAAATATAAATAAAAATCTGGAAGTTCGACTTCCAGATTTTTATTTTCTTAGACCGTGCTTTAGGCACGGGCTGATATTATTTCACACTATCAAGTTCCATCCAGAATGTAGAGCCAAGGTTTGGGCCTGGTGAGTCTACACCTACATTTCCGTTGTGAGCTTTGGCTATTTCTTTTGCGAGATACAGGCCTAGTCCTGAACCAGAAGAGTTGACCTTGCCACCTTCACCTCGAGCAAACTTTTGGAACAATGTAGCCTTTACCATTGGTGTCATACCCATGCCAGTATCTTTGATAGCAAAGCGAACTTTACCATCTACATGACTGAGTCCTACTTCAATACTACCCTCCTTTGTATACTTGATAGAATTGTCGATAAAGTTCAGTGCTACTTGGCGGAGCTTCTCCTTATCGCCGTGTACATTGTATGGGCCTGTTTTATCATCGGTATATGACAACTTTAGACCCTTCTTCTCGGCAGTTATGGACAAGTCCTTTGCCATGTTGGAAGCAAGTTCGGTAAAATCGAAATCTATCATCTCATACTTCATACCACCGGACTCGATCTTTGACACACTTAGGAAATCTTCCACCACGATGGCTAGGTTCGAGCTAGACTCAAATATACGACTTGCCGCCTCTTTTGCTTTATCATTTATCTTGCCGAAATCTCCATCTACAAGCATTGAAGAGTAACCCTTTATTGCAGTTAGTGGACTGCGTAGCTGGTGTGAAGCAAGTGACAGGAACTCGGTCTTTAATTTATCCAATTCTTTCAATTTATCATTTGCATTTTCAAGCTTCATGTTCGTTTCTTCAAGGCGCATTTTGGAAGCTTCTAGGTCTTTTGAC
Organism: uncultured Candidatus Saccharibacteria bacterium; assembly: GCA_964544225.1. Lineage (GTDB taxonomy): Bacteria > Patescibacteriota > Minisyncoccia > Phycocordibacterales > UBA9973 > UBA8515. The sequence continues at coordinate 143,747 of CAZIZK010000002.1, forward strand.
AAGTTTTCAATACGAACACGCTGGTCAGACTCTTTCTTTAGATTTCGGAACAATATAATACTCAATACTAAAGTTAATACGATAGTAATGATAGTCAATAATCGGTCGGCATCACCACTGATAAAGAATAGTTGCCCACCCACTAGTACAACAAGTCCAACAACCAGATAGTGTGTACCTAGTATGTTGAAGTGGAATATATCGAATTCAAATACGGCATAAATAATAGCAAGTAGGAATAGTGGGAGTATAAATAGACTATATAGATTGATCTCGTATATACCTGTCAGTGATGATATATACTCAGACACACCAAATACTGAAAGGAATAGTATGATACTACCTAGTACTATCAAGTCAGCCTTCTTATCTTTCTTATCCTGCTTTTTGAAAATAGATTGAACGAAATATATTACTATAGTGATACCAATACCACTCTCTATGAATAACTTGTAGTTATCAAGGAATGTATTGTTCACAGCCTCGCACACAGACTGGTCGAACCCTAATACGGACTTCTTCATAAGAGTAAATACTAAAGGTACTAGTGTAATACCCACAAAGAGCATCTTTACCCACTTGGATATATCCCTTTCTCGAACGAATACAAAGGCAAAGTACATAGCCAATACGAAGAACACTATCTCTATGTATAACAAGAATGACCATACAGCGTAAACTAAATTGTAGTTACTTGATGTCCAAACTATATAATCACCAACAAGCCATATTGATATAAAAGATACGAATGTAAGAAATATTTTAGAAAACAGGTTGAACTTTGCCTTAAATGCTACAAATATAGCAAGAAGTAATGAGAGTACAACAGGAATAAGGTGTGAATAAGAAGCGATGACTCGTATATCTTGTGTTAAAACATAACATGTATTGATTATTTCATTCATATTTTTATTAAATTATTTCTTTTATACCTGGTTTATAAGAAACCCAATACTCACCATCTTCAATATCCATAGGGGGTATTGGTACTATTAAAGGTTTTTCATTTGTAAGACTATACACATAATCAATTGCAGGAAGCACTATATTTTTTGAAAAAATAGCATTTGAACCTGTAGTTAAAAAATTCTCAAATAAAATACCATTACATAGAAACATTAAAAAGAGTTTTTTATAATAATCTTCCGGTTTACCACCATTTTTATGTATCCATTCTGATAAATCGTAAAAAGTTAGATTATTAATATGATCATTGTGAGCAAATTCAAATAATTTTCTATGTAAACTTAACAAGGATTCACCTTTTATTGTCGGAACATCGCACAATTTTTTACCATCGTGTTTACTAAAATCAACAATGGTACATTTTTGAATTTGGTATTCCCCTTTCTTGTCGACACCATTATTTATACGAAGTTGACCTAGAGAATGCTTGAAGTCATTATTTGATGTAAATTTATCATCAAGATATTCAAAGAAAATAGGTTTTATATGATTTTCTTTGGTTATTTGTAAGAAATGTTGTGCATCCATATTCGGTGTAGCTATTTGCCTAAACTGCACACCGCATTTATCACCTGTATTTAAACATTCGGGGATATCACCTTTTAAAAGTTCTGTGACTTTTGCAACTAGGTCTTTATTGTTGCGTCTTTCCTCCAATATTTCCAAAGCTTCTGATAGTGGAGTATATACAACACTATTAAAAAGCTTTTTGTCAGACATTATTTCATCATAATTACCTATAGAAGTCATATATTACTTTTTCTTATTTATTATTGTCGGTATAATTTCGGGTGGCTCTGGTACAGTACATATACCCGCGTCGATATCATCATTTGTACATTCTTGTTCTTGACACTGTATGACACCACCTTCACAAGCACTCTGACAGTCTTCGTTCGAACAGTATTTGAAATCAGAAGCTTTGATGTCGTACACTTTATAGTATGAATAATTGTTAGGTGGACACTCGGCGTCAGGCAATGTACAGTCGCGATAACGGCATGTCTGGGTAGTTGGGTCACAAGAAGTTTCAACAATAAAATTGAAGTCCTGTTTGAAATAAAAGAAGTAAATCATGCTAGTAATACAAACAACACAACAAATCAATAATACTGACAAAAATTTACTTTTAGAATTAATTATATCTTCTGGCATATATGTATTATTTTATCATATTTATTAATTAAAAAGTATCACACTACCGCATATCATGATAAGTATAGCGATTATTTTTGGTATCAAGACACCTTTTGACATATCTTCTTTTACAATATTTGGGTAAGTGTATGTAAATATTATAGTCATGATCAATAGTATCGCCGGCTGAAAGCTACCTACCAGGTAGACCATGGTAACTGGTGCCAGGAGCAGAGCAAAGTTAGTAAGCATGTTACCAATCACTGTTAGGATCTCGCTTGATACGTTTAAAGAAAATATTGTCTTGCCACCGAGCTTGTTCATATGCATGAACTCCTTGCGATATTTCGGTACGAATATATAAAGGATTACTCCTGCAATACCTAGACCCACATATTCCCAGAATGATGCTACCCAGAAGTTATCCTCCACTGTTACGTATTTAAATATTATCCCTGCCGATGCTATAAGCAGGCAGGCTATCAACATATATAGGGCTGGCTTCCAGCGGAACTTCCTATTATTCTTGAAATCTATCGATACGATACCCACACCAAGCAATACAATCAGCGAGCCTATTTGCTGGTGAACTGTCAGAGTCTCACCTAGAAATATATACCCCAACAAATACCCAAATACTGGCACAGTCAGGAACCACGGTACGAGTGTGGATATATCCTCAAGTTCGATAGTGAACAAGTACAATATGATCCATATGATAGTAATGAAGCCGGTAATGATGAGGAGGATCTTGTCTAAGCTTGATATGTCGAAAACATTTGGATTGAATATCCATATACCGAGTGCCACAAATATACCTATCAAACTCGAGAAAAGTACCAGGCCCCCCGAGCCACGCTCGCCTATTGAATACTTTGCAACTAAATATTGATCAAATATGTTTACCAATGCCCACAGGAATGGTGCACCGAGTGCTATTAAAAACCAATTCATATAAATATTATAACATATCTATATTCATAAATTGCCAAAGGGGTAAAATTTGTGTACTATTTCCATATATTTAATTATTTAATTTTTAATCAAAATGATAGATACAATATTGAGCGCAGGTAAAAATATAGACAAGTCTGATGTGGTGATAGTAAGTGCCGGTTATGAAAAGACAGCAAGTAGCCGTAAAGGTACAGCAAAGGGCCCAAAGGCTGTTATGAAGATGCTCGATAGCAAGCTCGAGCTCTTTGACCGTAATTTCAAGAAGGAGGCTAGCAAATTTATCGGTATTGCAGCCAAAGACCTAGGTGATATCAGTAAATTAACTCCCGAAGGTGCATTGAAGAAGATCACGGCTGAATGCGACAAGATAGTGTCCAAAGGTAAGTTCGTATTGTTGCTAGGTGGTGAGCACTCTGTATCATTAGGCCTATTCCAATCCCTTGCGAAAGTTCACAACCCAAAAGATGTCACAATATTACAAATCGATGCGCACTGTGACCTACGCGATACTGACGCCGACTACAACCCAAAGCCTACAAAGTATGCGCACTCTTGTGTACTACACCGTGCCACTGACTTACAATACCCACTAGTTCAGGTAGGTATCCGCACATATTCAATACACGAATACAAGTATTTCAGTGATCCAAAGAATAATATTACAGTATTTGAATGGGGTAACCCAGACAGTGCCCATGATGTATGGCAAGCACCAAGTATCGACGAGATACTAGCTTCAATAAAGACAAAGTATGTATATCTAACTATCGATGTAGACGGCTTTGACCCTGCATATATGCCTGGTACAGGTACACCTGTCCAAGGGGGCCTAGAGTGGTGGTATGGTGTAGAATTGATCAATAGATTGATAAATGAAAAGGTATTGATAGGTGCCGACATTGTGGAAGTCTCCCCTATGAAGGATTCCGTCCTTACTGAATACGGCGCAGCCCAGCTAGCGTATAATATAATCACTAATAAGTTCCGAGACAAGTTGAAATAAGCATTATTTGACAGATGTGTATTTTTAGTTTATAAATAAATAAAAATACACATGTATGAAAAAACTATACTTAGCTAAAAGGATACAAAAGAACCCGGATCCCAGATTTATACTTTCAGTAAATACAAACATGAGCTTGGAAAATGTAATCGAGGCATATGTTGAAAAAATTTATGTCACAAAAAGATACATTTATAATGGCCCGTGGGTACTAAGAGCACCATTCTATGAAAATGTTTTTGCTGAAAATAATATGCCCCCAGATTTAAAACCTATTAATGTGTGGGAAATGGTCAAACAAAAAATAGATTCTAGCGATATTTTTATAGGTATAATAAGTGGAAAATCTTATGGAACTATTGCAGAGGTTGGATATGCCTGTAACTCCACTAAAATTGCAGTATATGTACTACCTGAAATAAATTTAAGTTATGATGAATTACAAGATTTGTGGTTTGTATTTCAAATGGCATTTAATACAGAAAATTTATGGTTAGATGAGGATATAAAAAATATAGAAGAATTTAATCATCTAAATATTTTTTCTATTAATGACTATAAATCGTATGTAAGTAAAATAATACCAAATTTTATGAAAAAATAAAAATCAATAAAAACCTTTCTTTTTAAAAAATTGAAAGGTTTTTTTATTTATGATACAATTACCTTTATAATGAATATACGTATAAACTCTTTAGTTTTAATTTATAATAAAGAAAAAGTTTTGCTCCAGAAAGGATATGATCATTTTAAAAATATTATTTTTTATAGACCATTAGGAGGAGGTATCGAATTCGGAGAAAAAGCTGTAGAAGCAGTAAAAAGAGAGATCATGGAAGAAATTGGAGCTACCTTAATAAAGGAAAAATTCCTTACTGTTTTTGAAAATATATTTGAATTTAATGGAAATAAATTTCATGAAATAACATTTTTATTTACTGCAGAATTAGCAGAAGAAGAGATGAATAAAAAGAAATTCTTACAAATTTTAGACAAGAAAGGAGCACAAGCAGAGTGGGTTCTACTATCAGATATAAAAAATGGAGTAGTAAAAATTTTACCAGAAAATTGTATCAATTTTATGTAAAAATACTTAAATTTCATTCAGAGTTGAAATTAAAAAACACTAGGTCTTGCCTAGTGTTTTTTAATTGGTTAGAATTTTAGCCTAAATACTGTTGTATTAGTTTGTTAGCCTCGTCAGGATTTGCCTTCATTTCCAATAGTGCTGTGAGCATTAGTGGGGCTACTATTGTAGCGTCAGATTCCACCACGAACATTGGAGTCTCCTCGGTCAATTTATCCCAAGTGATCTTCTCGTTTGGAGTTGCACCGGAATATGAACCATATGATGTTGTAGAGTCAGATATCTGGCAGAAGTATGCCCAAGGCTTTGCCTGTTGTTCCATATCGTATTTCAGTGATGGAACTACACATATCGGGAAGTCTCCAGCGATACCTCCACCGATCTGGAAGAATCCGATACCCTTGCCCTCGGACAATGTCTGATACTGGTCATATAATGCACCCATGTACTCTACACCGCTCTTTGCGATAGTTGCACTACAGTCCCCCATCTTTACGTGTGAAGCAAAGATATTTCCAAAAGTAGAGTCCTCGTATCCTGGCACCACTATTGGCAAGTTTGCCTGTGCAGCTGCAAGTAGCCAGCATTCATCGGCCTTACCTTCATGATCCTCCTTGTCTATCTTCTGTATTAATTCGTAGAAATATTCATGCCAGAAACGTCTGTCGCCTTTTGCATCTGCGTCCTTCCACATTGGGACAATAAACTTCTCCACCTTGCGGAAAGCCTCATCCTCGGGGATACTAGTGTCTGTAACACGGCGCATACGATCCTCCAATATCTTTGTATCATCTTCTTTTGTAAAGTAACGATAATCTGGAAAGTCCTTGTAACTATCATGGGCAACAAGGCGGAAAAGTGATTCCTCCAGGTTCGCACCTGTTACAGACATACCGTGGATAAGGCCTGCGCGGATTGCCGGTGCAAGAGTGATACCCATCTGTGCAGAAGACATAGCCCCAGCGACAGCCCAGAACATACGGCCCCCACCTTCTACGTGGCGCCAATACGCTATCAATGCATCACGAGTAGCACGAGAGTTAAAGTTCTTATAATTCTTTAAAACAAATTCTAATGTTGGAAGATTTGGATTCATAATTTTTAAACTATTAATTTTATAAATATAAAAACATTATAACATTTTTTAAAAATCAAGATATTGCTGTAGATACAAGGCGACGATGAGCATTGCGACCAAAATGTAGACATCTACATTGCGGAAGCAAGAGGAGTCGTCAACGCAGTAGGTATAGTAATATCTTGATTTTTATTTTACCAGCCAAAATTCTTGCCCACTTCGTCGGCTGTCTCACGTTTACGAGCAATAACAATGTGGCCGTTCTCCACTATCAACTTCAATGGTGAAGACAACATGCAGTGGTGTGCTGCTAGTGGGTCTTGGTATGCACCTGTGTCGAACACGGCTATGTACATCGGGTCGCCACCTTCACTGGAATCATAATCTGGTAATGTTACAGCGCCATCTACGCCTGTATATATGTCGTCACTATCACAAGATGAACCAGCGAGCCATACATCATTTAACTCGCCATCACGTTTGTTGTTTACTGGTGCCAATGCCCACTTCTGGCCAATAGCCCAAGTGTCTAGCAAGTCGTTCATAAAGCTTCCGTCTATTACGTACCACTTTTTTGCAGGAGCCTTTTTATTATTTATCGGCTTTGTATCGATAACTTTAAATACAGTTATCTGGGCAGGGGCTACAATATAGCGACCCCATTCGCAAATCAGGTTTGGGTGCGCAACTCCACGCTTGTCGGCCTCGTCCCTCATTAATTTCAATATCTTATCCATTAATTTATCCACTGGATAGCTCTTGTTCCTTGTATACGGTATTGGCATACCACCACCAATGTCGAGTGTGTCGAGTGATGGATTAATCTCCTTTAGTTTAAAGAATACATCCAGAGCGTATTTAATAGGGCCTAGTACGTCAGACAATTTCTCTATCTGTGAACCTATATGATAATGTAATATTTTTAGATTTTTAAATTTACCCATTTCCAATATCTCCTTTGCGCCGAACCCAAAACGGTCGATGGGCTTGTTCCAGTACGAATCAGCCTTTACTGGCATGTCTAGGCGTATACCCACATCGTATTTAGAATGCTGTAGGAACTTCAATTCATTTGGCCCTTCGATAAGTGGAAATATCTTCACACCTTTGTGTTGTAGGTCGTCGATGAGGTTTATGTATTTGTCAGTTTTAGGGCCCGAGCAAAGTATGCGAATATCTGGGTTGAACTTCTCTTGTTCCAACATCTTCTTTATTAGGTACAGATCATTGAAAGATGAAGTTTCGAGGTGGGCACCCTCACCCACGATACTCATAACAATTTCCTTATTCTGGTTCACCTTCATCGGGTAATGGTAGAAGAACTTGCCTTTGTAGCCCACCTTCTTTGAAAGTGATGCTGTTAGGTCTAGGAAGTCCTCCAGCCTCTCCTCCACCACGAATGGCAAAAGAATCTCCAGTGATGTACCGAACTTCTCTGCAAGATATCGAACGTTATAAATATTGTGCCCTTCTTTGATTATCAAGTCACCCTCCTTGCTGTAATCAAAATATTGAGTATTGAACTCGGTAGCCCCAAGCTTCCAAAGTTTCTTAGAAGCTACTGATTTTTTGGTCATTTCATATAAGCAAGCCTACTGCTCGCACTAAACGAATAATAAAGTAATAATAGCAGAAATGAAGGATATGTAAATAGTTTAGATATTCTTACCAACAAGGAATCCCTCTGAACCCTTTTTGTTGCAATTATGAGCAAAAACAATCAATCCATCCTTTGAAGCTTTCACAACCTTGCATCCATCAAGAGCTACAATTTGACCTTTTTTTATTTTTTCGAAATCTTTAAATTTCTTTTTTAAAACAAATGAATCTGTCTTTGTGTGGTAAATAGAGGTCATTTTAATATTCTCTCTTGCAACTTTTATACTTTTTTTAGATTCTATATGACCTTGAGCTTGCAAGAAAGACTGTATTGCATTAAATGCATTTTTTATAGACTTTTTATCATTATGCTGACCACACTCGACACAAATACCTACCTTACCTATATCATTCATATAACCCTCGGTTCCACCGGGTTCAATAGTATTAAAATTGTATAACACTCTTTTGAAATCTTTTGGAAATGAATTGATTATTTTATTTGCATTTTTCTCACAAATTATAAAGGGTGCATTTTTGTGGGTTGTGGAATGTATATCCAACAATGCATCGGCTTTGTTTAACAATTTCTTTATGAACAATGACCTCTTGTACTCATATGATGATTTTATGTTCTTAGTATATTTATTATCTCTACTGAATAATCTATTTAAGTTAACTTCAGTAAATCTCTTTTTTTGTTCTATTGCTTTTGGATTACCAAAAATAAATACAACCTTACCTTTTTGTATTTCTAAGTTTGGTAAAATTAATTTAAAAGCTTCAACTCCACAGCCTTCGTCACCATGAGTGCCTGCCATAATAACACTTACTTTACCTGGTTTTATTCCTTTTTTCTCTATTACTTCTTCCATGCATATAAAATACATTAAATAAATTTTATATGCAAATAAAAAAGGCCCGTGCTGTATATACAGTCGGTGCCCTTTTTCAAAATATTGTTTGTTTACTAATCAGCTTTGATTAGCTCACGAGCTTCATCCAACATATTGAATGCATGCTCGTGTGAAAGAAAAGAGATAGCGGTCAGGTCCACAGAACCATGCCTTATGATTCCTGGATTTGTAACGAGTACAAAACCACTCTTTTTTGGCACGAGGCGTTTACCCAACAACACCTGAAGTTCTGCAAAAGATGATACCTTTGCGTGGCTGGTGTGCTGATGCCGAACAAAGTGAGGCTTGCCCTCCATTTCTTTATTCTTCAGATACCGGTTTACAGCATCATAGATGAACAGGATCGCACCTTTGCGTGGATTCAGGTCACTCCAATAGAAGTGTCCATCATTGCAAACAAGGATATCACAACACATAAAGCCAAGGCCTCCGCGTTTTGCAATACACTCGGTCAGCATTTTGTACTCTACAAAAATACTGTCCAACAAATCGTTTGGGATTTTTGTGGGAAAAATTGTTCCCACATAGCTAACATTCTCAGCCAGCTGCTCAAAACAATTCAGGAACTTTACGTTTCCATTAAAATCAATTTCCCAATGCATGGAGATTTCCATTGCCACGGGGATAAGCTTTTCAATAATGTACTCATCTTTGAGTGCATCATATTCAGCTTTTGATTTTATCGGGACTATTGTTCCGAGGCCTGCACCACCGGTACCATACACATGCTTTGCGATGTACCCATTTTGGCTTTCGCCAAGCATTAATACAACATCTTCCCACTCTACTCCACCGTGTGTTTTATCAACATACGGTAATGCAGAAATTCCGGCTTGCTTGCAAAGCTCCTTGAAATTTGATTTCCTTTGGAACTCATTTGCAAACTCGAAATTGATATAGGAAGGCATCTTTAACTCTTCAGCCAAGCGCTGTTCCTTTACCGACGGAGTAAAAAACTCCAGTCGTACATCATACCCATTTACCGCTTTCAGCAGACTTGATTTAACCTCATTTTTGTTCAAGATTAATTCAGAAAGGATCTGATTTTGCTCAAAAGGCCCAGCGGTTAGTAAAGTTGGGATACTGAAACCAAGATGCTTCCAGTATTTAACATAATCAGAATCAATAGGGTTCGTTGTTATTACAACATCACCTGATTTACCCTGACTAAGGGCTGCTCTTTGATCGAAATCTTGTTCAGATTCCAACCCTAAGAAATGTGGATTACTTTGGCTATCAATGATAACTCTTCGTACCCTTGCTGCTTCAACCGATTCTCTTTTCATTTTGCTATTATTTTATTTTAAACATAATATACAACATTTTACAAAAAATGCAATACCTACATAAAAATAACCCCACCAAATGGCAGGGTTATAAATTTGTTTTAATAAGTCTCAAATTGGGATTATTTTTATATCCCACTCCCAGCCATTTAGCCGGTATTGAGTTTTTGATACAATTTTTTGATCTGGAAATTTTTGTTCTATCAACCCAATAGCAATATTTACTATAGGTTGGTATTTAAAACTTTCCTCTTGAATAATTCTATCATTCAATCTTCGGATCACTATCTTTGGAGTAATTCCATCCGAAGCGATTCTCTGCTCCGCAATAAAATTTTTACCCAATCTCCTTTGAACATAAAGTGAGATAATTGGTAAAACTTCAGGTAGTATGGACTTTATGTTTTGTGTCTTTTCCATATTCTTAGAGTTTAAAGGATTTTTACAGTTAGTTCATTTGTGTTGTTGAAAATGAAATCAAATTTATTGGAACTGAATTCAAATGAAATCTTTTCCTTTAATTCTTTTACCACTTCTGCTGATAGTGCCAATTGAACATTGGGATTACGGATAACAATACTATCCAATTCCAGAGATATAATCTCCAATGAAAAATGTGATCTCCTCCATACTATTTCCTGCACTTTAGACAGAAAATTGTGATCTACTTGAGTTACTACTCTACTCATAATATTACGTTTTTATTTTTCAACACAATAACACAAAAAGTGATTTTACGCAACAATACTAAAACAAAAATACATAGGACGGTCCTATGTATTTCCCAGATAGTTACCAGGTAACTATCTGTTAGATTCCCTCTTCTTTTAGCTTCTCGATTAGTTCGCGGGACTTTTTATTTAGTTTGTTTGGCATCTTGATCTGGATACGTAGGATAATGTCACCACGATTTCGTCCACCTTGTGGCACACCCTTGCCACGCACTCGTAGTAGTTCGCCATGACCGATACCTTCGGGGATTGTTACTTCGAGCTTACCATCCAGTGTTGTAAGCTCGTATTTCATGCCTAGGAGCGCTTCTGAGAGCTTTATAGGTAGATCCATAGTTAGGTTGGCACCATCACGTTTGAAAGTACTGTGGGGCTTTACATTGATCTTGATATACAAGTCACCACTTTGGCCACCCTTTACCGCCTCGCCCATTGCTGTCATGCGGATCATTTCGCCATTGTTTATACCTGCTGGGATCTTGATATCTATCTCAGACTGTTTGCGGGCTACACCTGCACCACGACATTCGGTACACTTTTCTTCAGGAATTTTTCCAGCACCTTCACATTTGCTACACTCTACAACTGTCTGGAATGTGCCAAGCATGGAGCGCTTCATCTCGCGGACTTTACCCTGACCATTACATGCCGTACAAGTGTTTGTCTTTGTACCTTTCTTTGCACCAGATCCACTACAGATGTCGCACTGTGATTGCTTTGTGATTAGTACCTTCCTCTCTACGCCGAATACTGAATCCTCGAAGCTAATATCTATCTCAGTAGAAATGTCGCGTCCACGGCGTGACTGTGCACGGCCACGGCCCATACCTCCGCCGAAAAAGTCACCAAATATATCACCAAGGTCACCCATGTCGAACTCTACTCCGCTACCATTTTGGAATCCTGAAAAGTCGAATCCGCCAAATCCTCCGCCTTGGCCACCACCGTATCCACCACCGAAGCCTTGTGGGCCGTCGGCTGAACCAAACTGATCATAGCTTGAACGCTTCTTGTCATCAGAAAGAACCTGGTAGGCTTCGTTGACCTCCTTGAATTTACTATCGTCACCTTTATTTTTATCTGGGTGGTATTTATGAGCAAGTTTATGAAAAGCCTTCTTTATCTCATCCTTACTTGCCCCCTTATTTACCCCCAATGTTTCGTAGTAATCTTTCGCCATAGTATTTTTATACTATCACAAATTATTTCTGCTCACCACTCTCATTAGTTTCTGCATCCTTGATCTCTTCTGATTGAGGTTCAGCTGTAGTGCCGGCCTCTGGAGTGGCACCTGCCTTGCTCATAGCTTCACCAATTTTTGACATCTCGGCTGACAATTCCTCGGCGGATTTCTTGATAGCGTCTATGTCTGTGCCATCCTTTGCAGTGCGAAGTGCTGTGATCTTTTCCTCTACACTTGCCTTCAAAGTTGCATCTACCTTATCGCCGTATTCCTTTATAGACTTCTCGGCAGAGAATATCATCATCTCGGCAGTATTCTTCTCATCCACTAGGGCCTTCTTCTTTGCGTCTTCTTCGGCATGTAGCTCGGCATCCTGTTGCATCTTCTTTATATCCTCGTCTGTTAGGCCTGAACCTGCTTCGATACGGATACTCTGTTCCTTGCCACTTGCTTTATCCTTTGCCTTTACATTCAATATTCCGTTCGCATCTACGTCGAAAGTAACCTCTACCTGTGGCATACCACGTGGTGCTGGAGGAATACCGTCCAGAATAAATCGGCCTAGAGATTTGTTGTCAGTTGCCATTGGGCGCTCACCCTGAGTGATGTGTATTTCTACACTTGTCTGATTGTCGGCAGCAGTAGAGAATGTTTGTGATTTGGAACTTGGGATAGTTGTATTACGCTCTATCAACTTTGTAGCGACACCTCCAAGAGTCTCGATACCGAGTGATAGTGGTATAACATCGAGCAACAATACATCCTTTACATCACCTTGCAATACACCTGCCTGCACGGCTGCACCTAGGGCTACAACTTCATCTGGGTTGATAGAACGGTTTGGTTCCTTGCCACCGAACAATGCTTTTACCGCTTCGATTATGGCTGGCATACGAGTCTGTCCACCAACGAGGATCACTTCATTGATCTCATTCATCTTGAAAGGTGAAGCTTCCATCGCGCGCTTTGTAATAGCGATCGACTGTTCGATATATTCAGAAGCTAGAGATTCTAATTGTGCACGAGACATCTTCTCCACCAAGTGCTCGGGGCCGTTGGCACCACTTGTGATAAATGGAATATTTATTTCAGTTTCAGGAGTTGTAGAAAGTTCGATCTTTGCCTTTTCTGCAGCTTCATCCAGACGCTGGATAGCAAGAGGGTCCTTACTGATATCAATACCGGTCTTCTTCTTGAACTCGTCTGCAAGCCAGCTTATTATCTTCTGATCGATATCGCGGCCTCCCATATGAGAGTCTCCATCTGTAGACTTTACTTCAATAACGTCGCCTGACACTTCTAGAACTGACACATCGAAAGTTCCACCCCCAAAGTCGTAGACAACTATCTTTTCATCTTTTTTTGTATTGAAGCCGTATGCAAGGGCTGCTGCTGTAGGCTCATTAATAATCCTCTTTACATCCAACCCTGCGATAGCACCTGCATCCTTTGTGGCTTTACGTTGTGAGTCGTTGAAGTATGCTGGAACTGTAATGATAGCCTCGGTTACCTTCTCGCCCAATTTTGCCTCTACATCGGCCTTTATCTTTGCTAGTATCATTGCAGATATTTCCTCGGGGCGTGACCACTTGTCACCAATGTTTACTTCTGCTCCACCGTCTGTACCTGCTTGGATCTTGAAAGGAGCGGTCTTTTGAGTCTTCTGGATTTCTGGATCCTCAAATCGGTGACCCATGAAGCGCTTTATACCGTAGATAGTGTTGGCAGGGTTTGTAACAGCCTGACGCTTTGCGAGCAAGCCTACAAGCCTGTCACCATTCTTACCCACAGCAACGATAGATGGAGTTGTACGTCCACCTTCGATATTCTCGATTATCTTTGGCTGACCACCTTCAATGATAGCCACCGCACTGTTTGTTGTACCCAAATCTATACCAATTATTTTACTCATATGTTTTTATATATTAATTAATAATAATTTCTAATTTGTAAATCAATTATATACTCACTTTTACTTTTTGACAAGTATTTAGCGACCGCTGAATACTTGTATATCGATAATATACATGATAATATATTTTTATGTCAAGTAAAAAGGACTATTCGAAGAAAATCATAAATATATTGGCGAAAAAGCCAGCCGTAGCTATAAATGACATAGTGGGTAATGACGCCGGCAAGTCCAAATATGCCATTATTCGCTCCATAAAAGGCCTACAGGAGGCTGGATTGGTAGAACAGGTATCTTCAGGTCAGAACGATTATGCCCGCCTTACAAAGCAAGGCAAGAAAAAGGCCCTCAGTATCCGCCTAGATAGCACAGATAGCCTCAGTACCAACTGGGATGGCAAATGGCGCATAATACTCCTAGACCTGCCCGAGAGTCGCAAGAACGAACGCGAGAGCCTTCGCTACCTACTAAAAAAAGCAGGGTTCACCTGCATGAAGAATTCTGCTTGGATATCCCCTTACCCATTCGAACACATGTTCTACAATATTAAAAAGGATCTGAGTCTCACCACTGAAATGATGATCATCGTCACCGACAACCTCGACCCCGAAACAGAGAACGCATTTCTAAATTTACATAAATAAAAACACCCATTGGGTGTTTTTATTTATGTTTATGATTACGCCGGAAAGCACGATCTAAGCTTTTTATATCTTCAAATTTTTTCTCTAGATATGGTTCGATGATCTTGTGTGCATCATACTCTATAGAACCGGGTTTGTTATATTCTTTTAATTGTGATTTTATAAAACTGTGCTCTTTAGATGTTACAACATCACCAGCAATTCTTAAACCATCTTGAATCATTTGCAAAGTAGAGCCAACAGGATGTTCATCAAATTGTTTAGCATGAGCCCATTCAGCAACTAAATCTCTTAATTGGAAATGTCCACCCAAGCTTTTATAATCTTGTGCATTTATAAAAACAGTATGTGTAAAAGAATTATAATGAGCTACTTTATTATCATTGGAAATCAAAAAATCTCGGTTTTTACCGAAAGTCCAATCTATTTTAGGAGACCCACATTCTTTTTCCACCTCCCACAACTTTTTATAAATAGTGTCATTGTATTCATACTTTTTAGGATAGTATCTACTTAATGATCTTTCAAAATATTTCAAAGTTTCCTGTTCATTTTCCAATTCTTGTTTTTTATCATTTATCTTATCTAATTTTGATAAAAATTTAACTAAT
The DNA here is from genome assembly GCA_964544225.1 of uncultured Candidatus Saccharibacteria bacterium. Taxonomy (GTDB): domain Bacteria; phylum Patescibacteriota; class Minisyncoccia; order Phycocordibacterales; family UBA9973; genus UBA8515. The sequence continues at coordinate 158,858 of CAZIZK010000002.1, forward strand.
TCCTGTTTATTAAAATTTATAAAATTTTCTGGAAGTGTTAATTTACTATCACCTTGCGAAGACCAACCAATAATATATTCTTTGAAAAAATGCATTTGTTCTTCTTCACTAAGAGAATCCAAACCTCCTAAATAATTCAATATATGGGTAGTTTGCTTGTCTGAGTGTGTATATACCTCTTTACCATCAACATTTGAAGCTTCTATTGTATTATTATGGGTAGCTTGATAATCAGCTATCAAACCAATAGTTATGATAGTTGCCACTTGTCGTGTCCTCTTTAAGAATTTTAAAGCTTTTTCTTTAACCTGCTCTAAAGTAGACTTTTTTTCAGGAGTCTTTGGTTCTTCAGTGGTATTTACCGGTTCTGGATTTGTTTGTTTATTTATTCCCTCCATTTTCTAATTCTGTATTATTTATTTCATTTACAAAAGGCTCGGCTTCTTTTATGAGCTCCTTTGCGTCTTTTTCAAGAATGCTTAATAAGTCTTTTATATCTTCTTCGGTCATGGGTATATTATATACTTTTTTTATTTTAAACTATAGACTTTTACTCTTGCGGGTCTTATGATACGGTCGCCTATTTTGTACCCTGATTGCACAATAGTTGCAATAGTATGGTCTTGCGATGCGTCAGTAGTTTCAATAGTCTCGATACTTTCATGTAGATTTGGGTCAAAGGCTACACCTGTCTGGTTGATAGCAGTTACATTGTTGTCCTCCAATACACGGGCGAACTGTGCACGTATGTATTCAATACCATTGCGCCAGTTTGCATCTACCTTCTCCCAAGCCTCTTTGTTACCCATAGCCATGTCAAAACTGTCGAGGGCTGGCAACAAGTCCTCTACAAAGTTGCTAGTTACTAGAGCCTTGATATCCTTTACCCTATTGTCTGTATCTTTCTGCAAGTTCACATAGTCGGCCTTTGCCCTCTGCCAGCCTGTTAGATACTCCTCCTTTTCCTTCCTACAAACTTTTAAATCTTCGCGCAATTTCTTTGCGACGTCTTTTGTAGGCAGGGCCTCACCATCCTCGGTACTCTCGACAAATTCTAAGTCTTCGAATTTTTCTTCATTTTCTTCCATAGTTTTCGTATTATAACAAAAAACACCTCCTTTCGGAAGTGTTTTTTTGAGACTAACGTTTTGACCATTGAGGGCTCTTTCTCGCTTTCTTCAAACCGAATTTCTTTCTTTCTACTTGACGAGGGTCGCGCTTTAGCATCTTGTTCTTCTTCAATGTTGAACGTAGTTCACCATCACTTTCAACTAGACAGCGAGCGATACCATGACGTACTGCTTCTGCCTGAGCGTGCACACCACCACCCTTTGTTGTTACGATAACTTCGAACTTCTCTACACCTTCTGAAATATTTAGTGGGTCTGTAACTATCTTCTGGAGTTCTAGTGTTGGGAAGTAAACTTTCATTTCCTTGCCGTTGATAGTATATGAGTTCTTGCTAGCTTTGATAAGCTTTACAACTGCTGTTGATGTCTTGCGACGTCCAACTGCACGAATATATTCTTTTGTTGTTTTCTTTTCTGTCATATATTATTCTTTTATTGTTAAATTCTTCATCATAAGTGGACGAAGCTTGTTCGCAGGCAACATGTTGTATATTGCTAGACGGTAAAGCTCGGCTACACCCTTCTTGTCCAAGATAGCCTTGTTTGAAGCGAACTTCAAACCTCCTGGAAAACCTGAGTAGCGTTCATGCATAGTCTCGAGCATTCTCTTCTCAGACATCTTTGTCTTTGATGCATTTATGATCTCTACCTTTACAGTTGGAGCAACGTTTGCTGTGTAGTCTGGACGGTCTTTACCCATCAGAGCTTTTGCAACCACAGAAGAAACACGTCCTAGGGCCTTACCCTCTGCATCAATAGTTATTTTTGTTTTATTTGTGTTTGTCATAAATATTATATAAATTCTATTATTGCCATCTTACTTGCATCACCAAGACGTGGAGGTAGCTTTGTAACACGTGTGTATCCACCTGTGCGATCCTTGTATTTTGGTGCGATAGTATCGAACAATTTACCTGCCTCTGCACTGCGATTGTAAAGACGTGATATAACCAGTCTGCGTGCAGACAATGTGCCTACGTTACAGTTTGTTATTAGCTTCTCGATCATTGGTTGTAGTTCCTTTGCTTTTGCCTCTGTAGTCTCTATACGGCCGTGTGCAATCATAGCAAGCACAAGACCCTTCATAAGAGCGTTACGTTGGTTCTTTGTTCTTCCGAATTTTCTTTTGTTATCGTGATGACGCATATAATTTCATTAATTAAACAAGTGTGTTACTAAATTATTCTTTCAGTGTTAAACCATAATTACCTAAAACTTTCTTGATCTCTTGGATACCTTTCTCACCGATACCTTCGATGTCAAGCAAGTCCTCCTTCTTCTTACGTGCAATACCTCCTACTGTGCGGATATTTGCAGTCATAAGAGAATTGAGTGTACGTGTTGAGAAGTCTAGAGTGTCGATACGAGTCTTCAGTATATCTGTAAATTCACCACTCTCCTCCTTTGACTCTTCCTTTGAGGCAACCTGAGCTACTTCAGCGGCTATTTCCTTTGCCTTTATCTTTTCCTTTGTGAAGCCTGCGATAGAAACTAACTGTTCGATCATTATCTCAATAGCGTTCTCCAAAGCCTGCTTTGGTGTAAGAGTGCCATCTGTCTCGATAGTCATACGTAGACGGTTGTGGTTTGTCTTGTCACCTACGCGCATGTTCTCTACTTCGTATGATACACGGCGGATAGGAGTAAATATAGCATCTACTGCAATAGCACCGATCTCTGTCTTTGCCTTTTGGTGCATGTCCTTTGATACGAAGCCTAGGCCCTTTTCGATAGTCATTTCAATATTCAAAGATGCCTTGCCTGTAAGCTCAGCTATGTACATATCTGGGTTTAGTACTTCTACCTGGCCAGATGTTGTAATATCAGATGCAGTAACAGTCTTTGGACCCTTTACTGAAAGTGTTACAGTCTGTGGCTCGTCTGTTGAAAGACGGAAGCGTACAGTCTTTAGATGTAGGAGGATTGTGATAACGTCTTCCTTTACGCCGTCGATAGTTGAGAATTCGTGATCAACACCATCGATCTTCAATGATGTGATAGCTGCACCTGGGAGTGATGAAAGGATGATGCGACGTAGAGAGTTACCTAATGTGTGGCCATAACCAGGATAAAGGCCATCTATTTCGTAGATACCTTTTGTTTCTTCCTCTTTAACTGTTGTTAACTTTGATGGCAATATGATGTTTAAATCAGACATATGATTTGGGCAAGCAATGCTTGCAAATTATTATTTATAAAAAATAACCATACGTTATTATCTACTGTAGAACTCAAGCACTGTGTTGAGATCGAGATAATCTTCTGTATTCTTTGGCTTACCTTCTACGACCCCAGTAAGCGTTTCTACATTGAACTTTAACCATGCTGGCATAGTGTATTCCTTCATCTTCTCCGCAACATTTGCGAACAATACACTCTTCTTGATTCCTTCACGAACAGATATCTTGTCGCCTACACGTACACGCTGTGATGCAACTGTACTTTTTACGCCATTCACTAGGAAGTGTCCATGAGATACCATCTGACGAGATAGACGGCGTGTGTGTGCAAGACCTAGGCGGTATACCACGTTATCAAGTCTTGTTTCTAGTAGTTCGAACAATTGTTCCTTTGCTGGAGTAGTCTTTGAAGCTACAGATTCGTTGATGTAGTTTGCGAATTGCTTCTCACTTAGTCCGTAAGTAAAGCGAACCTTTTGCTTCTCGATGAATTGTAGAGCGTAACCAGATAGCTGCTTTGGGCGCTTGTCCTTGCGAGCTTTATCGTGGCGAGCAGTAGACGCAACGAATTTAGGTGTTTGACATTTCTCAAACACTCCAGGACCCAATCTTCGGCAAATTTTATATTTTTGTGCTGTTTTCATATTTTATACTCGTCTTGGTTTCTTAGGTTTAGGACCATTGTGTGGAACTGGTGTCATGTCTTTGATCATTGATATTTCAATATCATGAGCCATGAACGCACGTACTGTAGGCTCACGACCACTACCAACTCCCTTTATAACTACATCTACTTCTTTTATACCGATAGCCTTTGCCTTTTCACCCAATACAGAACCTACTTTTGATGCAGCAAATGGTGTACCCTTCTTTGCTCCACGAAAACCTTGGCTACCTGCTGATGTCCAGAACAATGTGTTACCTTCTTTGTCAGATACAACAGCCTTTGTGTTGTTGAATGTTGCTTCAACGTGCAAAGTACCTGCAACCACCTTCTTCTTTGGAGTTTTTACAGCCTTTGGAGCACTATCTTTAGTTTTTGTATTTTCTTTTCCCACGGTTTTAAAAGTTATAAATTGTTAAATAAAAATCAAGTTCAATCCTAAGTCTTTTCTGCCTTTCTGCGACCGCTTGTCATAGTCTTGCGAACGTTACCACGAACAGTACGAGAGTTTGTCTTTGTGCGCTGGCCATTTACTGGCATACGACGCATGTGGCGAACTCCACGGTAAGCTTTGATGTCTTTTAGACGCTTTACATTTGCTGCTATTTCACGCTTTAGTGTACCTTCGATAGTTAGACTTTCGATAACCTTACGGATAGCGTTCTCCTCATCTACTGATAGAGAGTCAGCTTTACGTATAGGGTCAACACCTGCTTCGGCTAGAACTTTACGTGCACGTGATAGACCAACACCATACAGAACTGTAAGTCCTATATCGAGATGCTTTTCATTTGGGATGTTTATACCTAGGATTCTCATAATTATTGTTTTTGTTTATGCTTAGGATTTGTACAAATAACACGCAAATGACCTGCGCGCTTTACGATCTTACAATTTGAACAAATTTTTTTAACTGCGGCTTTGATTTTCATATTTATAAAAATGACGAAATAAAATTAAAAGAATAAAGGATAATTACCCTAAATTCTTTGTTCGGCATATATCGGTGAATACTACACTATATCTATTAAAAATGCAAGTGGATATCATTACAAGCGCTTTGTTATGCGCCCTTTGCCGCCATATGGGTCTAATAATACTTCTACCCTGTCTCCTATTAAGACCTTGATCCTGTGCATACGCATCTTACCAGACAAATATGCAATAAGTAGATCCTCCTTGCCTATATTGACTCTGAATTGGGTGTTCGGCAGAGCTTCCTCTACTGTACCTATAACTGTATTTGTACTGTCTTGTTTTTGATTCATGAATTAGTTCTATAATAATACCAAATATATTAACGATAGTCAATTTATTCAGTCTTTACAGTGATATAATTGGCTTTTTTAGGCAAGTTCTTCTGCCAAGGTGGGCGCAATATTACACGAACATTCTCTATACCTGGGTCAGCCTTGAATATTTTATCCAGTTGGTCCACCTGCATGCCGACTATCGTTGTATGCAACTTCTCTAGATCTGGGTTCCATACCAAGTCGCCATCGCCAGACAAAGTAAAGTTAATATTGGTTGTTGATTTATTGATAACATCTGTTGGGTTCTTGTAAGCGAATATTAACTTTGACATGTCGGGTACTGATATTTCAGATATCTCATCAGCACCAACATTGGCATAGACAGCCTTTATGATAGCCTTCTGTAAATCTTCGGACTTGATCAAGACGGCAGAGAGTGTGGCCTTGGCCTCGATCTTTGCATCGCTTGTTTTAGATGTTAGATTGTCTGAATTCAAATCTAATGTAAATTGTGAACTACCTGGGTAAAATATGTAGCCTGGTGGGACTTGGGCTTGGAGCTTCTTTTCTAGCTTGTTACGTAGCAACACTCCTATGTCGGTACTGATTGTGCCCTTTTCTGTAGCTGAAGGTGTGTATACATTGCCAGTCGCTCCACCTGAAAGCGATGTCTTTGACCGGGCATATATCTTGGTAGCCTTGGCGGTACCTTTGTAGCCAAATATTACAAAGTCGCGAGGGTCACCATTGTACTTCTCGCCTGGGTTCTGCGCTGTGATACCTACCACAACACTACCTGGCACCACTTTTGTACCTGACATAGTGTAGCCTGGTATAGTTACAGCCTTGTCTGTCATATATATGTTCTTTGCATCGTCCTCTAGGCGTGTATTGATAAGTAGCTTTACTGGAGTCTTTGCAAAGGCATTGTATATAACCACTTCCCCACGGGCCTTTGTGGAAAGCTCTTTTGTTTCGGTAAAAGTCATTTCCTTACTCTCGGTACCGTCGACTATCATTATCTCAAAGTGTAGTGCTGAAGACTCGGTCCTTTGCATGTTGAAAGCTTCATCGACAAATGTAAAATGTTGGACTTTATTGTGTACATATAAAGTTGCATGAGCAAATATTACAGACAATGCGTATAGTAGGCCGATAAAAGCGAGCGCCAATATTATAAATATGGGCAATTTATTGTTGCGAGGCTTCTTTACTACGACTTTTTTATTTATATGAACAGGTTCGTGGTGAACATGATGAGTTTTGCTTGCTTTTGTTACCTTGCCTTCCTCCTTGATTTTGATAGTTGCGACTTCTTCGTCAACAGAAGAATCGGTGTCTTGCTCCAGGAACTTCTTCTTTGACAACTTTTCTTCGAAAGTTTTGTCTTCGACAGGTTCAATAATATCCGTATCCTTCTGTGTGGACTTCTTTTCTTTTACGACAGATATTTTGTTGTTTACACGAACTATATCTTGGATTGGGTTTCTTTTCATATTATTTATTTAAGATAAATTAATTACATATTAATTATAAAGGTAACATACGTGCTAATGCAATAGCTTCTACCATCAGGAACTGGTCACATATACCATCGGTAACTTTGCACATGTCCAAAAGTGCGGGCCCTTCGACAGTTACTACTGTGAACTTCTTGTCGGTAACAATGTATTGCGAATAATCACCACTTTCCAACACACCTTTGAACCATGATGCTGTGTCCGAGTCACCTACTAGGAATACTGTTGTTGGCAATGATATGGTTCTAGGCAGTGAAAGTATCGCATCGCGGAAAAGCTTTACCCAATCTTCGTGGATCTTCTGTAATACTCCATCGACTTTGACCCTCTCTTCGTCGCTGAGCATACCTGTCGCATACATTCGGAATAGTGATCGTGCACCCTCTTCATCTTTAGCTAAAGATGTGGCAATACTGCGGATCACCGAGTTCTTACCCATAGGGAAAGACATCATAGCAGACAAAACACTGTTGGAAACTATGGCTACGTCAGTGATCTCGGCATTTATATCGATTAGTAAGTACGATGGCGCTGTAATATACCTATCGCGGGCAGTAATAAACAATGATGATACAAAAGAACTATATGACACCTTTGTATTGTGGAATACACGGGATACTGACTCCTCGATACCTTGTATACATGATTCCGGGCTAATACTTATAAATAGGTTGATATCGATAGAAGTAGCACGTTTACCTATTGGGTTGTCTGTACCATAGCCGTTGAGCAAACTATGAAGGACTTTACCTTCGAGTAATTTTGGCTTTGTGTATGAGCCAGCATACATCTTGCTGTATTTATCAGAAATCATCTTTAACTCTTTATCAATCATCTCATCGACGATCTTCTTTGTGATTAGGAAGGGTGTAGTCTTCTCCAGGTGGATTGTGCGTGTTTCGGACACATACCATGGCGAGTTGAGTGTACAGTATACTTGATCTGGGGCGCCAAGCTTCTTGTCATATAGATTCTGTGCGCAAGCAGCCAAAGATTGCTTCATGTCGGTGAAGAACTTGTCGAAATCCAACTCGGGTTGGAAAGATATAGGTACACGTGTCTGAGCTATAATATGTGGCGCCCAAAAACCAGTCGTATCCTTTGTAAACTTCACAAGTGCCCCGCCAACTGAACCCGAGCCAATACCAAACATAGCTACGAGTTTACTATCATCTTTTTTTGTAGAAAAAATTCCCATGTAGTTCTATTATACTACATAGGAATTTTTTGTGTAGATTATTTTAATCTAATATTGATTTTATGCGTCGCACACCAGCAGACACTGCTTCTTCTTTTTGGATTTTGAAGTGTCCAAGCTCCGAAGTATTTGTAACATGAGGTCCACCGCAGAACTCTTTTGATACTGCATTACCATTATTATCCTCAATAAAGTAAACTGAAACTGTTTCTGGATATTTTGCGCCGAACTCCATCTCGGCACCGAGACTTTCCGCCTCAGAAAGTGGCATCTCACGCCTGATCACATTCAGGCCTTGTGATATCTTTTCATTTACCATGTCCTCTACTTTCTTTTTTTCCTCATCAGTCATCTTGCGGTCAAATATAAAGTCGATACGTAGGCGTTCCTCGGTAATATTACTTCCACGCTGTTTAACACTCTTGCCCAATACCTCTTGCAGGCTTGCAAGTAATAGGTGGTGCGCAGTGTGTAGCCTAATAGTCTTTTCATTATGATTCGCAAGGCCCCCTTTGAACATGCCGGAGCTTGCTGTTTGTGATAATTTCTGGTGCTCGGCCATCTTTTTATTGAAATCTTCCCTATCTATTGCTATACCCTTTTCCTTTGCCAATTCTTCAGTCACTTCTATAGGGAAGCCGTATGTAGTTGCAAGTATAAATGGGTCTGTACCCTTCTCGAACTCTTTCAAGCCTTGCTCGAGAGTCTTTGTGAATTTATCATTCTCGCCTTTTATAACTTGGTTTATATTAGAACTATCAATATTTATGTAAGCTTCTTTGTATTTATCCTTTATTAGATTGATACATGAATCGATATGACTGAAATCCAAACCCAATTTTTGATTATTCAATATTGCACGGCGAAGTAGTCGGCGAAGTATATAACCACGATCCTTGTTACTTGGTAGTACACCATCGGCTATCATAAATACAGATGTACGTATATGATCAGTGATAATACGAGCACTGCGTTCGTTGTAATCTGCAGTATTACTCTTTATATATTCCATTACAGCTTGCAATAGATCAGTATCGTATGCAGTATTCTTGCCTTGCATCACAGCTGTCATACGCTCCAGGCCCGCACCAGTGTCCACATTCTTCTGGCTCAACTTGCCTACAACTTTGCCATCCTTCTTTTCGTACTCCATGAATACGTCGTTCCAGATCTCTATTATCCTTTCCTCTTGGACAGCTTTTATAAAATCATCTTTATTTAGGTCACCTATGCCACACACCATGTCGTAGAACATCTCACTACAAGGGCCACATGGGCCATTGTCGCCAGGACTCCACCAGTTATCTTCCGCAGGTAATGCGTATATCCTATGTTCAGGTATACCTAGGCTCATCCAAATATCTTTACTCTCGGTATCAATATCAGCATTCTCATCACCGGCAAATATAGTAACGTAGAGCCTATTTGGGTCAAGGCCAAGACCCTCTTCCTTACTAGTTAGGAATTCATAACTCCATTTTATAGCTTCGTCTTTGAAATAGTCACCAAGTGACCAGTTACCCAACATTTCAAAGAAAGAAAAGTGCCTATTGTCACCTATGTCATCCAGGTCGCCTGTACGAACACACTTCTGTATATCGGCAATTCGGTTACCCATTGGGTGCTTCTGACCGAGTAGGTATGGTACTAGTGGTTGCATACCAGCTGTGTTGAACAATACCGAAGGGTCGTTCTCGGGTACGAGTGATGCAGAAGGTATTATATTGTGTCCACGAGATTCAAAGAATTTCAAGAATCGTGAACGAATTTCATTTGATTGCATAGAGGTAATATATCAAATTTTACGTATTATTGCACTTTTTTTATTATCTTATTTCATTAAATTTTTATTTAACGACCCCACCTGCAAGGCATGCATCCCCATAGTAGATTACGACAGATTGGCCCGGGGCAACAGTTGGGTCGGGGTTGGTAAATGACACAGTCATAGTCTGTGTATCTTTATTATAATCCAATACTTCAACAGGCAAATATTCACCATGGTATCGCACCTGTGCAGTGTACTTGGAAGCCTTGCTTCCAAGTAGTATCTCACCACGAACTACCACATTACCCAGCTTCACTTCCCATAGGTCGGACCTATGGGAAGTGTTTTTGTCAAGATTTGCGTATTTATCAACAGAGACCGTAATAGTATTGTTCACAATATCTTTTGCAATTATAAAGTACGGCTTATCGTTTGGGGTTTTCTTTATGATATTGAAGCCGTGGCGTTCACCTAGTGTGTATAACAATGCGCCCTCGTGAGTACCGATAATATTGCCATCGGTATCTAGCACATTACCCTCGGTACTTTTTATATAATGCTTTAGGAAATCTTTCATATCCAATGGGCCCAGGAAGCAGACACCTTGGCTATCTTTCTTGTCAGCAACTGGAATATTAAATTTTGTAGCCAACTTTCTAACTTCACTCTTCTCTAAATGACCTATCGGGAATAATGTATGGGCTAGATCGTCCTGTGTCAAAGTCCAAAGGAAATAACTTTGGTCTTTCGCTTGATCTTTGGAGCGAGCAAGAGAGAATACTTTCTGAGAAGCGACGGGTGAACCTATTATATTCTGTGCATAATGCCCTGTAGCAATAAAGTCTGCGCCACGTTCACGTGCGAACTGCCAAAATACTCCAAACTTCACTTCACGATTGCACATTACATCTGGGTTTGGAGTACGGCCAGCCTTGTACTCACTGATCATATAATCGGCTACGCCCTCTTTATAAGCCTGTTCTGCATCACATTCCAGAAATGGCACGTCCAGGTGTGCGCACACACGCATAGCGTCCCTACGCTCGTCACGCCAAGTACACTCGATAAAGTCGGGTTGCCATGTGCGGATAAAAACTCCAACAACGTTGTACCCTTGTTTTTTAAGCAACGCTAAAGAAACCGAGCTATCCACTCCGCCACTTACACCCACGAATACTGTTGTATCCTTTATATCCTTCATGTTTTTCACTATATAATAAATATATGTTAAAAGCTATGGTAATATAAGTATATGCATAAACTTATTCTTGTCATACTTATTACCCTATCAATAATACTTGGCATTAGACTTTTTTTAAATGAAAAAGTTACTACTGTTGTAAACACACCCGAACCAATATCTGAAAACACTCAAGACACAGCAAAGCAACCAACTACTGTAGTAAAATCTGAACAAGTAGTAAAGCCTGTTATAGACCAAATGTATCTTATACGTAACTACTCTAAAGAACTTTTTAAAGGCACGTATATAGTAGTGTCTGTTCCAAAGCAAGAACTGTACACAGTAAATAATGGTAAGGTATTGAAAACATATAAAATATCAACTGCTAAAAAAGGTGTAGGTAATATTATGAATAGTTTGCAGACTCCACTTGGCCTACACCAAATCGCAAGCAAAATAGGAGCTAATGCACCTATCGGCACTATTATAAAAGCTGGTGTGGTTACCGATAAAACAACTGAAATAATAATAGAGCACAAAAGTATTGGTACCGACTTGTTGATTACACGAGTTATGCCCTTAACAGGACTTGAACCAGGTATAAACAGAGGTGGTAAAGTTGACTCTTATAACCGAGGGATCATGATCCATGGAACTCCAGAAGAAGGACTCATAGGCGAGGAAGTCAGCCATGGGTGTATACGCATGATAAATACTGACATTATTGAATTGTTTAACTCCATACCAAAAGGTACAAAAGTTTTAATAGAAAATGAACTTTAGATTATTTAGACCAGCGGGCAAATATTCCACAAGGTAATAGCCTGTCACCTTTTGATTCTTCTATTACCAACTCACCTATTTCTATTTTGCCATCCTTCCCCTTCATCATATCCTTTAGAGTATTTTCATAAGCGATCGGTGAATATCCAGCTGTGTAGCCGTTGATCAATACGAAAAGTGGGTCATCTGATAGTACAGCTTGGCATAAGTCCATCAATTCTATAAAATGTTCCTCGATCTTCCACAATTCATCTTTCGGACCGTGGCCAAAAGCTGGTGGGTCCATAACAATAGCATCGTATTTATTACCCCTCTTTACTTCGCGACGCAAGAATACGATACAATCCTCCACTATCCAGCGTATTGGCTTGTCGGCAAGTCCTGAGAGTTCCGCATTCTCACGGCCCCATGATACAGCAGTTTTAGAGCCGTCTACATGGCATACTTCGGCACCGGCATTTGCACAAGCGAGGCTTGCACCACCAGTATATGCAAATAGGTTCAATACTTTAGGCTTGTCCATCTTTGACCCTTTAATCACTTTTTCCATCCATTGCCAGTTTGCTAACTGCTCGGGGAAAAGCCCTGTGTGTTTAAAAGATGTAGGGCGTATAGAAAAAGTAAATCCACCAAATTCGATATTCCACTTCTTTGGTACTGTTGGCTTTAACTTCCACTCATTCTTCATACCACGGCGGATAAATACCGCGTCGGCATTGTTCCAAGTATTTGTAGCAATATTCTGCTTCCACAAAGCTTCTGGATCTGGTCGTGAGAATACAACATCAGCATATCTCTCTAGCTTATATCCGTTGCCAGAATCTAACAATTCATAATCTTTACTTGGTCCTGTTCTTAATATCATAATTTATTTATATATTTAATAATTTCTCATACAAAGCATACAATGCACGGGCATCAGACAGTGCAGTGTGGGCTTTCTTGTTATCAATATTGAAATACTCGCACAATGTACGCAAAGAATATTTATCGATATCGTCACGGCCATGTAGCTTGGCAAAGGCCATAGTGATAGTGTCGATACGTAGATAATGCATTGTATTGGCAATACCTGTTTCTTTGAAAGCTTTGTCTATGAACCCTGCGTCAAAGCACAAGTTGTGTGCCACCATAATACAATCCTTCGTCTTGTCCGCCAACATCTGCATGCCTTCTGGTAATGTATAGGCCAATACCCAGTCCGCCTCGTCATATTTATTCACTCTCAGTGACACTGGGTCGGCTGTTTCTATATGAGCAGGCTTAATCTTTATATCAAATTCATCTACCAATGTAAAAGTGGGTTTGTCGCCAGTCCAATCCTGATCAACAAGAACAACACCTATTTCTATAAGCTCGTGTTTATCATTGTCGAAACCAGTTGTTTCTGTGTCTATAAATGCTAATCGGTGTTTCCTCATTTAATTTATCTCAAATATTTTGCAATATTGTGCTTGTGGTCTGTATAAGTAACAGCCGTGTGTATCATACCATCTTTATCGTGTAAATAATAAATAGCGTTACTTGCTACAGGTTCTACTGTTGCATTCAGTGCAATTAGGCCAAAGTTGGTAATAGGCTCAGTTGGTAAGCCTTTTACCTTGTAAGTTATAGGTGCCACATCTACCTGCAGTGGCATACCTTTTTGTAACCTATTCCACAATATACCTGATATAATATTGGCATCAGATTTACCTTTTGCCTCTTCTTCTACGAGTGATGCCATGACTACTATATCTTCTTCGCTATAGCCATTGTAACCTTTATCGAGTACCTTTTTTGTCTTCTTTGTGAAAGTTGTCTCAAGTATCGATACTATTTCATCGATTGAAGTCATTGGATAGAAGAAATAAGTATCCGGGAATAGATATCCCTGCTTGCCGTCTACTTGATCCAAAAAATTTATCTTATCAAAGTTATCGATCTTACTAGATAGTATATTTGCTATTTCAATATTTGTCTTACCTTCGGGTATGGTAACCTTTATCGGTGACACGTGGTGCAAACCTCGTGAGAGCCTGTACCCCACCACTGGTAGTGATATACCCTTTTCAAATTTATAATCCCCTACACTCAGGCTCTGGTCAGATCCAAAGAATGCTACAAATGATTGCAATAATTTCGGAGATTTTACCACCCCAGCTTGATATAGTTGCTCTGATACATCTTTTATCGATTGGCCATATGTGATATGCACAATAACATCAGCTTTATTATTTGGAGATTTTAAAAACAAGAAATAGAAAGATATTAGAAATACAAATATCAAAATAAATAAAACAAACAAGCGCTTTGCCGGGCGCCTAGTTGTTGTATTATTTATCTCTATATTTTCTTCCATCGTTACGAAATTTTATTGTAATAATTATGAAGGCAAGTTTGCAGGAGGCTTCGCGATCTTGCTCTCTACACGCTTGAATGATGGAGTCTCAGATACCATACCTGGGAAGTGGAACAATGTTGCCAATTCTTCGACACTCAGTACAAATATCTCTGGCCGTCCAGGTGGTAGGAATGTTCCTATGAGTTTCGGATACTTGAAGGAGTATTGTATAGGTGGGTGGAACATGACACGTAGGCGGTAGAAGTCTACATGGCGACGCTTGATCTTGTTGAGTGCAAGTCCTGTAGGGTCTGACCATGGCGCATCGAACTGTGTAGAGTTGAAGCGTTCTAGCTGGTTACGATTCGGGTAAGCAAACTGGCGGAATATAAGGCGCACTGAACGACGTAGGTTCATAAATTCGTCGAATGATACCAGGTCCTTGTTCGCAAGAGTAACCACACGGATACCACAGTCAAAGTGGATCTGGTTAATATGGCGAAAAGTTTCTTTTACCAAGTCCTTCAGTGGGTCAGGAGTACGCATATCCTGACCAAAGTCGTCTTTATTGTCGTTCTTCTGAGTACGAGTATATGGCTTCAGTAATGTAGCGATCTCTTCCATCGCGGCCTCGTAGATGCTGATATGGCCACCTGTATTGTGGCTGTGATATTGCTTGATATTCTGACGCACTATGATCTGTATCCAGACTTGTTCACCAGGCTTCAGTGAGCCCAGGTATTCAATAGTTGGGGTTAGTGGGTCGATCTTGAACTCTTCCTTCACACCAGTCTTCATATCATCACCAAAGTCTTTGTAAGTTTTTATCGGGTATATATCATGCTTTTCCTTCTTCCAGTCGGCACCCCAGGTATTCCACTTTCCATTCTTTGTGATCTGAGGTATGTGAAATACATAATCATCTACCTCGAACACTTTTGCCTGTGGGTATTGTGAATATATCTGTGTCTCTACTAGGTTACGCATACGTGATGGTGTACGGATAAAGAAGTGTACTTTGCCATCGATAGACACCATCTCGCAAGAGAACCAGAACCAAGGCGCACCTTGTATATACACTTCCCAGAAGCCTTTCATACTCTTGTGATAGAAAGCGTTCGAGAATATGAGCTCCATAGCTGCAGGAGTCTTGTTCACATCACGAGGAACCATGATCTCCAGTAGTGTCCACTTGATACCCATGATGAACCTCTCTTGGCGGTAGTGGTGCCATACATGAAGTGCAATAAATGACAAAGGTATAGGCATGAGGTAACCAATGATCTTTAATAAAACATTTAGTAGGTTTATATTGTGTGCTGCTAGGAATTCATTAAGCATATATTATTTGATATACCCAATAAGCAAGCCTATGATGATTAGGCCAATTGCAATAATAATTAAATTCACAAAACCTCTTTGATACATATTAAATATTATATCACACACAAAACAAAAATTCCTGATAATTCAGGAATTTTTGTGAAAATCTTTTTATTATATTGCAGTGTACAAGCCCTGCTTGTTCTTCTTGAAATATTTTGAGTTCTGCAAGTTCACAAGGATTGTGTTCTTCTTCAAGTAACGTTCCTTCATGACTGCTTCTACTATGTCGTCTTTTGACATTGGGCCATTTGCCTTCAATAGATCCTTTATAACATCGCGGACAACGCCAGTCTTGTAACCCCATTCCTTTAGCGCGTATATACCACGGCCTACTAGAACGAAACGCTGGTCCTTTATAAGTTCGTTGTGGCAAGTTGCTGTATGAGTCTTCTTACCGAAAGTATCACAGATAGAGTTAGCTACTTCACGGAAGTGCATAGGGCTACCATGCTTGCGCATCATAAGGAATGCATAATCCTTGATACCACGAGTCTTGATATTTGAAGAAGTAGACTTACCCCATTCACCGAGTGGGTTCTTACTCATCTTCTTGCTCATTGATAACCATCGGCGAGCCATCTCTTCGTCACGGTATTTATCAGAAAGGTCCTTCAATTCATCTAGGAACTTCTTTACCAATTCACTTTCTGGAATCAATTCATCGTCACTTAGGTTTGTATACAAGTTCTTCAGAGCGTTGTGAATATTTTCTGACACAGAGTCATCGATACTCCAGCGACTCTTGAAATGTTCGTCTTCCTTACTCTTTGTAAAGTCATCACCTAGTGTTAGGTATAGGTGTATATGGTTCTGAGTTGTTAAGTCCTTTGAGATATGTGACAGTAGTTCATCTTCACCAACGATAGAGCCTAGCTTCTGCATAACCTCCTTTAGTTCTGTAAATACAGATTGTTCTGTTTTATATGCATCAGATTTGCGGATCAAAGATAGTGCCGAGTTCTCGATCTGGCGAACACGTTCGCGAGTAATGCCATACTTGCCACCAATAGCCTCGAGAGTCTTGCGCTCTGGTTCATCACCAAGACCAAATCGACTTATGATAACTTCATAAGAACGTTCTGGTAAGTGAGACAGGATCCTCTTTGTGACTTGCTTTGGTTTAAATGTTACTGTTGTTGGCATTTGATTTTATATTTATCTATTTATAATAAATTTAGCTTTAATCATAATATCATTACTATCATATAAAGTCAACTATTTTTAAAACCCTTATATTATAAGGGTTTTAAAATGTTTACTTCGATGATTTGTTACGTGAACGAGCAGATTCAGTCAAAAACTTCTTGCGCAAACGTACGTTCTTTGGTGTAATTTCGAGGTATTCGTCGTCAGCCATGATCTCAAGCCCTCGCTCGATAGATAGTATGTATGCAGGCTTCACATTTACCGCTTCGTCAGAGCCAGAAGCACGCATGTTGGTTAGTTGTTTACCCTTTATTGGGTTTACGGCCATCTCATCACCCTTTGTAACGTTACCGATAACCATACCCTCGTACACCTGAGTGCCGTGTTCTACATACAATATTCCACGCTCTTGTAGATTCCACAATGCAAACGCTACAGCCATACCAGATATCATAGATGTCATTGAACCTACATCACGCTTCTTTATCTCGCCAGCGTAATCCTTAAATCCGATAAATTGTGAAGATAGTAGCCCCTCGCCTTTTGTGTCCACAACGAACTGTCCGCGATAGCCGAGTAGCCCACGAGTTGGCATCTCTATTAGGATACGAGTTATACCCTCCTTATCATTCATAGAAGTTATCATTCCACGACGTGCAGTTAGCTTCTCTATCACTGAGCCTGCCAATTCTGAACGTACATCGATAGTTACCTCTTCATAAGGTTCCTTCTTGCCATCGCCTTCGTCTTTGATGATAACGTGTGGTTGTGACACTTGTAGTTCATAACCTTCACGACGCATGTTTTCCAGCAATACAGCAATATGCAATTCACCACGTCCGTATACTAGGTATCCATCTGGTGCGTCAAAGTCTACTTTCAAACCGACGTTGATCTCCAATTCCTTCTCCAATCTTTCGCGGATCTGGCGACCTGTAACGTATTTACCTTCACGGCCAGCAAATGGTGAGTCGTTCACCAAGAAGTTTAGCGAGATAGTTGGCTCATCGATAGCGATAGCGGGCATAGGGTTAACAGTTGGGTCAGTACAGATTGTCTCACCGATGAATACGTCTGGTATACCTGCAACGATAGCGATGTCACCTGTTGTTAGAACGTCAGCTTCTTTACGAGCGATACCATGGAATGTAAACATCTTTGTGATCTTTGCATTACGAGACTCACCATCAGCCTTCTTTACTATCAGATTTGAACCTGTTTTAACAGACCCAGCATATGCACGCACGATAGCCAAACGTCCTAGGAAGTTGTCATATCCGAGGTTGAAAACCTGAGCTTGGAAAGGCTTCTCGGCGTCCTTTGAAGCTTCTGGAACAACTTCTAATATTAGGTCTAGTAGTGGAGTTAGGTCCTTTGATTCATCTGCTAGGTTCTTCTTTGCGATACCTTGGCGACCGATAGCGTAGATAGTTTTGAAGTCGATCTGTTCGTCGTTGGCACCAAGCTCAAGGAATAGTTCCAGAACTTCTTCGTGAACTTTGTCAGGATTTGCAGCTGGCTTGTCGATCTTGTTTATAACTACGATAGGTTTGAGCCCTAGTTCCAAAGACTTCTTTAATACAAAACGTGTCTGTGGCATTGGACCTTCTTGGGCATCTACTAGTAGTAGAACAGAGTCGATAGCACGTAAAACGCGCTCTACCTCAGAGCCGAAGTCCGCGTGTCCTGGAGTGTCCACGATATTGATCTTTGTACCTTTGTAATTAACTGAAGTGTTCTTCGAGTAGATAGTGATACCACGCTCAAGCTCCAAGGCGTTTGAGTCCATACTTGCACCGTCGTCATTCATACCACACTGCTTCATAAGCTCGTCTGTCAGAGTTGTCTTGCCGTGGTCCACGTGGGCGATGATTGCTATGTTTCTGATTTCTTGGTTTTCCATAATTTTGTTATTTAAAATAAAAATAAAACGCCTTATTGGCGAAATGTATATGGATTATAGCACACAAGTATTGACAACGCAAGGAAAATATGGAAATAAAAAACCGACATTTTCCATGTCGGTTTTTTATTTATTTTGATTTAGAATAATTTTGCAATATCGTGATATGTGACTACTGCCATAAGTAACATCAGTATACCAAAGCCGATAGCATTGGCCATATTAGCCACCTTTGGCTTTATACGTGAACCCTTGATCTTCTCTATTAGTAGGAACAAGAGTCTTCCACCATCAAGCGCTGGAAATGGAAGCAGATTGATCACAGCCAAGTTGATAGATATAAGTGCAGTGAATGATAGTAGGTAGATAAATCCAAAGCTTGCTGCAGAGCCCACCATATTTACAATACCTACAGGGCCTGTAATTGCTGACATATCGGCTTGTCCTATCACTGCATTATGTATCAGAGTATAGAAGCCTTTTACTGTTGCTCCTACCAGATTCGTAGACAATTTCAAACCTTCCCACAGAGCCTTGTGTAATGGTAGTGACAATGTTCCAACCATATCCATACCAATACCTATGCCTGGTTCCTCCCCAGCCATATTATCTTGTGGAGTTAGCTTTGTAGTTAGAGACTCTTCTTTGCCACGATTGTATGTAATGGTTATCTCGTCTTTTATATGTGTGCGGATAAAGTATTGTACCGCTGAAGTTGAAGGAACCTCAGTTTCGCTTTTATTTGATGACAAGTGTGTTATACGGTCACCCACCTCAAGCCCTGCTATGTCTGCAGGTGAACCGGGCAATATATTTGTCACAGCGAGTTGCGCATTCTCTAGTTTTGCACCAGCTGGTACAGAGTCAACAGATGTAGGCAACCCTGTCATAAATCCAACAGAGAATAGTAGCCATGCAACGAGGAAGTTCATCGCTACACCTGCGAACAGTACTGCGGCTTGTATATATCGAGGCTTGTTAGCAAAGCTACGCATAGCATCGGGGCCATTGAGTGACTCTTCATCCGGATTCTCGCCAAAGATTTTTACATAACCACCAAGTGGTAGTGCATTGAAGCTATAGCGTGTCTCACCCTTCTTTACACTTGCGATACGTGGTGGAAAGCCGAAAGCGAATTCATCTACCCTAATGCCACTTTTCTTTGCGACAATAAAATGCCCAAATTCATGCGACACAACCAATATCAAAAGTATTACAAGGAAAATTATTATGTTCATATTATTAATTCATTACTTCAGTTTCCTTCTTTGCAAATATTGCTTCGAGGTTACTATTACTTTCATCTACACATTTCTGGATATCATCCTTACCCCTCTTTTGTTCGTCTTCGGTTAGGTCATCTAATAGGTCCATCTCCTCCTGGCGGGCTTTGCGTACAGATATACGTGCATCCTCGAGCTTGTCTTTCAATACTTTTACTAATTTTTGTCTTGTTTCAGTAGTAAGCATGGGGAATATTGCACGCACACCATCACTGTCTGACAATACTGAAAGACCTAGGTTGGCAGCTTGGATCGCCTTCTCGATCTCTTTTATATGAGCTTTGTCCCATGGGGCGATGCGCAGAGTCTTTGGGTCCTCTACTGTAACACTCGCAACGTTCTTTATAGGCTGGTAGCTACCATAACTCTCGATATTTACAGAGTCCAGTATCATAGGTGTTGCACGGCCTGTATGCACAGATCCGAACTCTTTTGATAACCATTCCTCTATCTTTTTTAATTCTTGTTTAAAATTTTGTGTATTGTATGCCATATGTTTGTATTATATCACAAGTGCTATATGTTCTAAAATCATCTTTACCGCAGAGCCTGGTAGTGCCAGGTTGTGGCGTGCTTTCAGTATCTCTTCGTATTTAAATATATTATCTTTTGTTATGCGACCCTCTTTGTCATGCATCAACTTCTCTAAGTTATCGAGTATCGAAACTGCGTGGTCACGTAGTGGGCCACTGGTTTCGGCGTCTTTATGCATAGCTACTACTTCAGCAATACTTTTAATACGGTCACCTATATTCTGCTTCAAGAAATTGCGAGCGAAAGTATCTGGGCTCACAAAATCTGTATATATCACATGTGCACGTGAGCGCAATGTATTATGCAATACATCCACCTTTGGCAATATGAAGAACATGTATGTGCCTTCGGTCGGCTCTTCGAGCATCTTTAGTAATGCATTCTCGGCTTCGTGGTTAATACCAGTGGCTTTAACTATAAAATATTTATTCTCACCATTGTTGGACCTTTCGGATTGATAACTATTTAACAAAAGAGCCTTTTCTATATTTAATGATTCATAATTCTCGATCATCAGATTGCTTGTATTTATTCCACGAGATATTAGGAAGTCTTTTAGATTTTGTTCGGTCTGATCTGCCTCGCCTTCTATCAGATATGCGTGGTGTAGAGTATGACCTATCTTTTTATCGAAAATATTTATCATTTATTTATTCTATCACGTCTAGTGGAAACAATTCAGCCAACTCGCCTGAATAATAAAACTCGTAAGCCAAATCACCAAAATTATAATCCTTACCTGCGACTTGTATAACAGCACCGCCTGACATCGGTTCGGCCTTTGGCTTGGAATAGTAGAACCCTAGGTTGTAAAGTGTCGCCAACACATCGGGCCTGTTGTTTATATTGTATCCGGCATTCTGCCATTGTGTCTGTATCTGTCTCATATATAACCCTACATATAGATACGAGTAGTATGGGTCCTTTACATTTGTGATGCGACTCATCCTCTCTGCATATTTATCAACACCTTCTCTATAATCTAGAATGTGCTCATATTGTGGACCAAGGTAGTAAGGTGAATTTATATCTTTTAGATTATCTTCTATTTGTGTTGCGGTCTTTGGCTTTATACCAGCGATACCGTAGGAAATATCTGATAGGGATGCTAACAATTTCATCGGCTCGAAATATTGCTTGAAAGATTCCCTTCTATTCCCAAAAAAGCGGAATTGCTCGCCGATAATACCACCGAGCAGTAACCGGGTAGATATCCCAGCATCCTTTGCAGCTTTGTTTATTGTAGCCTGGTCACGAGTAAACGAATACTTCATGACACCCCACTCGGCAGTGTCGGCCCATTGGTATGCAGTATTAGGTAGGTCCACACTCTTTACATTCTTTGTATAACAAGTACGCATTTGTTTATTGAAGTCAGTATTGTTTGCAAATCGTGTGCTTGCAGTATTGATCATAGACTCTATAGTCTTATCGCTTGCGCCACTTGTCAGACTCTTGTATATTGCCACGCCTGTAGCTGGCGCATAAATATTTAGTACTTCTATCTGGCAAACATTCTTCATGCTAATATCGTTTTCATTATTTATATTATATATAGAACCGGTAAAGTATGAATTGCGTTGGCTCACTGAACCAGCTACATTTAAAAGTCCGAATTTCTGTGCGAAAAATACAAACACAAATACAATACCAATAATGGCAAAAATATAAATAAAAATATTAAATATTTTATTCTTTTTCAAACTATTGATTATAAACATTACTTTTTCGAGATTATTGTCTTCTTGTATGTGTCTAGGTGGTTGAGTGCCTCACCGGTTCCGTTCACCACACAATATAGTGCATCATTTGCCAGGCGGGCTTTGACACCAGTCTTCCTATACACCAAGTCGGGCAAGTTACGTAACTGCGATGAACCACCTGTCATGATAATGCCTGAGTCGATAATATCGGCAGCAAGTTCCGGAGGTGTCTCGGCCAATACATCCTTGATGGCACTTACCATCATGCGTAGTTCCTTGTCGATAGCACGGACTATCTCGTTTGTAGATATCTGAGCTGTGCGTGGTAGACCTTGCACAAAGTCACGCCCTTTTATAGTCATGGTTAGTTCCTCTTCCAGTGGGACAGCAGCGCCGATCTTCATCTTTATTTCCTCGGCTGTCTTATCACCAATAGCTAGGTTGAATGTCTTCTTTATATAGTCTGTTATCGCTGCGTCGATCTTGTCGCCGGCACATTTTACAGAAGTCGATGCCACAATACCCCCGAGTGCTATCACAGCTACGTCTGTTGTACCACCACCGATATCTACGATCATGTGGCCGTTTGATTCATGTATTGGAATACCTGCACCGATGGCTGCAAGGATTGGCTCCTTCACTACATAAGCGTTCTTTGCACCGGCACGTATAGCAGCCTCTACCACCGCACGACGCTCGGTAGAAGTAATACCCGCAGGTACAGACACCATCACGTCAGGCTTGAACATGTTCCACTTGCCCAGTGCTTTGTGTATGAAATATTTCAACATTGCTTCGGTTACGCGGTAGTCAGCTATAACACCGTCCTTCATAGGCCTGTATGCGATGATCGATTCTGGAGTCTTACCTATCATGTCCTTTGCTTCCTTCCCAATAGCAAGAATACTATTATCCTGTTCAGATACAGCTACCACTGATGGCTCGTTCAGCACTACACCACGGCCCGGGAAATACACCAGCGTGTTGGCTGTGCCTAAATCGATACCCAATTTTCTAGAAAATATTCCCATTTGTATGGGTGATTATACCACAATCTCCCAAATAAAAAACCCGCTCTTTTGAAGAGGGGTTTTCCAAAATTTTAAACTTTAGTTTTATTCCAAAGCCCAACCGATAAAAGTTTTACCGGAAAGTTTGTACGAGGACCATATCATGGCAATAAATGTAAGAACAATGTAAACAATGGATATCATCGCCATACTAGAAGCTATAAATAGCATAGCAAAAACAATGACAACTTCTATAAAATAAAACCAGTCACTGGACCAAAAATTTATCACTCTTTTCTTGGGCCAATCTGCAGACAAAGATTTTAACACAAGTATGGCTACTAAATACACACACATGATTATACTCCACCAAATATTCCAACCTATTTCATCTGCATATATTGCGCCAAAAATAAATAATACAAAAGATATTACACTCATAAACGTTGAAAAAAAACTATCTCTAGAAACATCATTAGATTCAAGATATTTATTAGTATCTGCTTTTTTTCTGTAAAAATGACGCGTACTATAAATTATAGAAATAAAGTAAAAGATAAATCCTAAAAAAATAAAATTTAAATCATAATCAATTTCTTTATTTATTTTAGAATAGAAAATACCCTTTTCTTTATCAACAGCTGGCGTCTTTGTAAACATTTCTGTTCTTGAAAATAGTAAGCTGTTTTTATTTGAAGGTTTTTCAAACTTTCCTACACTGTCTCCAAAAAGTACCAGTGGGGGTCTTACGGAAACTTTCCAATCAAAGATCTGACCCTGGTAATACAGATAGGTTAAATCTTCGTTATTGAATTGGGCTAATACTTTAGCCAATTGTGGGTCAGAAATTTTCATTTCCGAAATAGTATGACTGTAGACAGTTTTTATTATGTTTACAATCTTGACCTTCATTCCACTCACACTGATCTGTTTAATATTTTCATTTTTTACAGAATCCTGTCCCTGCAGAGTTGCTAATCCTAACAAAAGGAATAACAAAATGATTAGTTTTCTCATAGTCGTATTTATTTGTTTTTCTTTACAATACAACTTCCACACAAAATGTCAACAAGATAAAACATAACTGCGTTAGGCCTTGCCTAACGCAGTACAAACACCAAAATAAAAACCCATCATTTCAAGACGGGTTTTTGTGCAATCACGATAATGTGATTGTAGTATTTTTACCTAAATGGTTTTGAATCAGACCAGAACGGTATTTTTCGGTTTGCAGACAAAGCTGTACCATAAGACGGGAGGCTACTCCACATAAATGCTATGTCAAAACTTTTTGAAAATATCTGCCAAAATCTTATAACATTATTAAGTGTTAATTCCTCTTCCTCGTAAGGTATTTTTACTTTTTTAAGAAAAAGCTTTAGGCTTTCTTTGCTCTGCTCCAAATCCTCGTATTTATTTTGACTCGAGAACAAAACAAATTCATGATTTATATCTTCAAATATATATAGAGATTTTTCGCTTGAAACAGATTTTCCTTTTTCTTTTTCCCAAATCCACCCTTCAAAACTTTTAAAGAATAAAAGTATGTGCTCTAACTCATACCTCAGATTATTACTATTTGGGATAAGCACAATTTTCCTGTAGTAAGGAGGACGGAATCGACTTACTGTTTGAGGGAGTAGATTCTTTGATATTTCAATCACAAAATTATATCTTTTTACTTGCCCCTCGGGTAGTAAAATCAAAAAAGGTAATTTATTATTTTCCATAATCGTATTTATTTGTTTTTCTTTACAATACAACTTTCAGATTAATTGTCAAACCCAAAGGCTATTCTACTTGCTACTTTCTACTTGCTACTTATTCTGCTACGATGTGTATATGTATATCGCTACTGTTATCCCTATTTCAAAAAGTGTTCAGAAAGAACAGCTAACATATTTCACTGCAAAGGAAATCCCCCTTGGCTCTGTTGTTATGGTGCCTGTACGTTCACGTACAGTCGAGGCAATAGTCATCAATCTAGAAGAAGCAAAGGATCTGAAGAGTGCAGTCAAAGACGCATCCTATCAACTAAAAAAGATCGAGAGTGTCAAAGGTATCGCCCCGTATCGCAAATCTTTCTTTGAAGCATGCGAACTAATGAAGAACTATAGTGTCAGTACTACAGGCACAGTGATCGATGCATTACTTCCACAAATATTGATAGAGAAGTACGCCGATATAAAAAAGGTTCCATATATAGAGCCCGATATTGCGAGGAAAGATATAAAGCACGAGAAGCTAATATTCCAAGCACTGACAAAGGACCGCATGTCTTGGTACCGTACACTGATCCGCGAATCTTTTGCAAAGAAGGAGTCAGTATATATATGTGTACCTACAGAGTATGATATCGATAAATTCTATGCCAATTTTTCAAAAGGTATCGAACAATATGTTTACAAGTTCCACAGCCATATAGCAAAAAAGAAGTTGGTAGAGGATTACAACAGTGCAGTTACCGAAGTTCACCCAATACTTATAATAGGTACAGGCATGTACCTGTCGATACCACGCTATGACATACGCACTATAATAGTCGAACACGAAAGTTCGGAGAGTTACAAACAAATAGGCCGGCCTTATATCGACATCCGTAGCTTTGCCGAAGTCTTGGCAGGTTGCGAAAAGATAAAGCTGATATATGGTGACACACTATTGCGCCCAGAGACATTGCACAGGCATGACATGGGTGAGTTGGGTGAAGTAGCTTCCCCACTTTTCCGCCTGCCACAAGTCGAGCGACAGATTATTGTCGACATGAAAGACGAAGTCGATGATAAGGGCCAGCACTCTTTCACTGTACTTTCAGATACGACAAAGAAGATGGTGGCATACGCATTGGAACACAACGAATCAGTATTCCTATTCTCTGTACGTAAAGGGTTGGCGGGTATTACTGTGTGCCATGATTGCGGACACACATTATTGTGTGAAAATTGTCATACTCCAGTAGTGCTCTATGGTAGCAAGCAAAAGACTGCCGACAAGGAAGCGACCGACAGGATATTCATGTGCAACAAATGTGGGCACAAAGGTAGCACCCAAGTCAGATGCCCAGACTGCGACAGCTGGAACCTCACACCACTTGGTATCGGTACCGACAGAGTTGTCGAAGAGTTGTCGCGCGAGTTCCCCGAAGCCACAATAGTGCAGATAGACAAGGAAACAACTAGCAACGATAGTGAGATGCAAAAAGCTTGCAACGTTTTCTACAATACAAAAGGTGCAATACTCGTAGGTACCGAGATGGCCTTCTCTTGCATGAAAGAAGAAGTGACTCATAGCGCTATTGTGTCACTAGATGGGCTACTATCAATACCTAGCTACAATATAAACCAAAAGATACTGCACTTGATCGAGAAATTGTCTTCAGTAACTATACGCAACATGATTATCCAGACTCGTATCCCTGACAATATAGTGCTAAAGCATGTATTGGTAGGTAATGTACTTCCACTATACAGGAGCGACCTAAAAGAGCGCGAGGACTTCGGCTACCCACCATACAAACGATTGATAAAGATCACCTTTACCGGCACCGCTAGGGAGAACGAGAAGGCCCGCGATTATCTGGAAAAGATCTTTACTCAATACGAACCCCAAATATTCTCGGCCTTCGTGTCTCGTGTAAAAGGCCAGTATATTACAAATACTGTAATAAAATTAGACAAGACAATTTGGCCATTTCCCCCAAAAGAAAATTTATTAAAGGACAATACTAACTATCACGACTTGTATAGCAAGCTCGCCTCCCTACCACCCCAGTTCTCCATCAACGTGGACCCAGAGGATCTACTATAGTTTTATTCCCAGATAGGGACTCGGTCCCTATCTGGGAGGTATTAAAATACCTATTTTATTCTTGACTTTTTTATATAAATATGTTATAAACTAAAAGTTCCTAATGTTTGGAAATATAGGGTAAAGAAACATATCCAGAATGGCATGTAGCAAACAAAATCCGTTTTTCTAATTGCGGTAATCAGAATATTCCCTTATGGTACTGGGAAGAAAATATGTACAAAAAAAATGTTATTAGTTCTTTTAAAAATCAATGTTGGATCTACGATCCTCTATCTTTTTGTTGGTGTATTATGCATGTATGTAGGCATTCGTCGTCTACGTAAAGACAAGCGGCAAAACAAAAATCTTTTGTTAAACATGACTAATCCTACTGAGGACCTCGCAACAGAATCAACAAGTAGCCTGTCAGATGAAGTCTCTAATGATGAGACTACCCAAACAGAGTCAGTTGAAAAAATTGAGTATGGGCCTGGTGATTATCATGTTGACCCAAAAGACAAGAACCTTTTTATGAGTCATCTACAAAATGAACTTACAATGAGGGTTATCTTGAATTCGAGTTCAAAAGATTGGCTATCTATCTCATTTTCTTTTCCTCACAATTTTACAAATGACTCCTTGAATCAAATCTTGGGTTCATGTATTGGGGTAAACAAAGTCACTATTGGTGATAAATACTCAATAGAAGTAGAAAAGTCTTCTGCTAGAAAATGGCTTGGTTTAGAAGATACAATTTTAAAATTGTTGTTTCGTTATATGTACAACACATATAATTACATACATGAAAAACAAGGAATTAAAGTTGTATTAGACCATAAAAACCGTTGCACTTTCTATTGGAGACTTGAAACTAAAAATCACTTAGATTTTGGCAGAGCTTTGTATGCGATTCATGGGATTGAACAGGACATTGTTGAATCTTACCCATTGTGTATGAATCATGAAGGTAATTATAATTTTTCTTTAGGTAAAGCTGAGATGTTTAGCTGGGAAGAATTATTTCCTGAAATTGAAAAGGTAATGCAGCATTATTTTCCTTCAGGTGTAAATCTGACAGGATATGTTCCAACAAAACAAGTATTAGCATAAATTATGCAACAACCCCGTATAAATACAACTTACGGGGTTGTTTTTTATTACCTGTTTTGTTGTATAATAAGATCAAACAATTAAAAAACACTGCTATGAAAAAAGTCTTTATCTTTTTGGGTTGTTTAGTTTACTTTACATTCCCCATTATTAAAAACAAGAGAACTTGGATACCAATAGAAAAGAAATCCAAGATCAGTGATCCTAAGCCAGAAAAAAGAAAAAGTTCGGCTTGGTCGAGTAACTCTTTGCACAAATTAGTATTACTGTTTATTTTATTTCTAATGTTTATGCCTACCAAAGCACAAACGCAAGAAGAAACTTACGCAGAATACATGGCAAAAGAAAGTTATCAAGAAATTGATACAAGTGGTATTGATTCACTAAACTGTGATTCTTTCGTAACCAAATTGACTCGTACACAAGTGAAGATTGGATTTACCAGCTCAGTAATTGTTGACCCAAAAGCAATAATTTCAGTAAAAAATTCCGATTGGAACATTTTACTACAAAAAGATTCCATTTATTTCGAGTTCTTGTCAGACACAACAGCCATTGTGCTACTTGAAGGAAACTTATTTAAAAGAAGTGGACATTGGTGGTGTTATTGTACAAAAGATTCTAAGGACTGGTATATAGACCAGATAGGATTACTAAGACAACAGCTAGAATAGCTCTAAAATAAAATGACATCTAGGCTCTGGAGGGTATTTATACCCTTTAGAGCCTATTTTTTATACCCAATTGCCATATTAGCCATATACCTCTTGCACGAAATGGCTTTATATGATATCGTAATTGTTACATATGGCAAATACAACAGTAGAAGTAAAAAAGAACGCAAACGAAAACAACATGAACCTCATGCGTCGTTTTTCACGCAAGGTGCAAGAAACTGGCAATATCCAGAAAGTAAAAGGCAAGCGCTACAATGAACGCAAGCTTTCAAAGCTAAAAGTAAAGGAAGCAACTCTAAAGCGTCTAGCAAAGAGAAAGGTAAATGAGAAGCTTTTCAAACTCGGTAAACTAAACAAGACTTCACGTTTTACAAAGAAATAAAAATGTCTTTGAAAGAGTCCAACATCGTTATAAACAAAACAAAAGGCAAGCTTCCAAGCTTGCCTTTTGTTTCTATTGCAAGATCCATACTTGGCAAGGATTATGATATCTCTGTAGTATTTGTATCGGGTGCAAAATCAAGAATCATAAACCGTACATATCGTAGCAAGGATTATGCCACCAATGTATTGTCATTCCCTCTTACAAAAAATTCTGGCGAGATCGTAATGTGTCCCGATGTTATGAAGAAGGAATACTCCTCTTTCGACATGAATTACAAGAAATTTGTGACTTTTTTATTTATCCACGGTTGTCTACATTTGAAAGGAATGGAACATAGTAGTACAATGGAGAAAGAGGAGAAAAAATTTCTAAAGAAATTTTCTTAATATAATAAACCTCTATAGAATTATTTAATTATGCGGCGATCAATTGCTTGTGGTATAGACGTAGGCACTCACACAGTTCGTGTGGTGGTTATTGAACGCGACAAGGCAACATCACAGCCGACAGTTATTGCCCGTGGCCAGGCCGGCACATCTGGAGTTCGCCTTGGTTATATTACCAACATAGACTCTGTGGCTGTATCTATCCGCGAGGCTGTAAAGAAGGCCGAGGATGCCTGCGGTGTAAAGATCAAGCGCGCATATATATCTGTAGGTGGTATAGGCCTTTCATCAGAAGTATCTATCGGTAGTGCTATTATATCTCGTGCCGACAAAGAGGTTACCGAACTAGATATCCAGAAGGCCATAGCTGAGAGTGAAGAAAATATAAACCTATCCAACAAAAAAGTGATCCATGTTGTACCCACTATGTACAAGCTCGATGGCAAAGAAGTTCATGGCCGACCAGAAGGTATGAAGGGTGTGAAGCTAGAGGTAAAGACATTGTTCGTAACTGTATTGAAGCAACACATAGAGGACCTAGCCACAGCTGTTACCGAGGCTGGTATCGAGGTGCTGGATATTGTAGCAGGTGCAGTTGCTGAAAGCACTTTGATACTAACTGAGAAGGACAAGATAGCTGGATGCGCACTATTGAACATTGGTGCAGAGACAGTGAACCTAGCAGTGTTTGAAAACAACGTTCTAACATCACTCCAAGTATTCTCTATTGGTGGAATGGATATTACCAAAGACATAGCTCTGGGATTCAAAGTAGCCCTGGATGAAGCTGAGGGTGTAAAGATTGGTCAGGTTACAGGCGACTACCCAAAGAGGAAGCTCGACGAGATAGTCGATGCCCGCCTCGGTGACATATTCGAACTAGTAGAGAACCACCTAAAGAGGATAAAGCGCAGTGGCCTACTACCTGCTGGAGTTATTATCACCGGTGGAGGCTCACGAGTAGTCCAGATAGAAAGTGTAGCAAAGGAGTATCTACGCCTACCTGCACATGCAGGCATGAAGGCCGAACATAATGCATCGAGATACAAGATTCGTGATGAAGCCTGGTTCACAGCCCTGGGCCTTGCCCTATTGGCAAATCCAAAGATATCCGGCACCGACACAGGTATGTCCGCCGGTGACACCATAAAAGGCATGCGTACGTTCTTTAAAAATCTATTATCCCAACTCCTCCCATAAACAACCGCACCTTGCGGTTGTTTTACTTTTAGTCTAATATGAAAGAAAAATTTAAAAAATATGAATATTCTATTAGGAACCCAAAAACCATTCAGTAAAGAAACTGAACTAGCGATCGACAAAATTCTAAAAAACTCAGGTCATGAATTAATAATTCATGAAAACAGTCTAAAAGAACTTTTAGTGAAGAAATTTTCAAAAATTAATGGACTGATTGTCAGAAGTGATATTGTAGATGGGGAGACATTAAAGATGTTTCCAAATTTACAGATTATTGTTCGTGCAGGTTCAGGCTATGACAACATTGATGTGGCCGAGTGCACCAAACGTGACATTGTAGTGGAAACCACTCCAGGTGCCAATGCCAATGCAGTAGCCGAGCTTACTATTGCATTACTGTTCCGACACTCACGCAATGATTTAAATGGTACTGTCGGGTACGAATTGTCTGGTAAAACGCTAGGTATTCATGGGTTTGGTAACATAGGTAAACTTATTGCAAAGAAGGCCGTAGCTCTGGGTATGCAGGTATATACATACGACCCATTTATTCCAAATCAAATGATTGAAGTATTAGATGCTCATGTGGTAACAAATATAAAAGATTTGTATAAAAAATGCCAACATGTATCACTCAATATTCCATTGAATGATAGTACTAAGAAAATTATCGGCAAAGATCTGATGTCGTCTATGCCACCAAATGCAGTACTTATAAATACAGCACGCGGGGGTATTATCAACGATCAGGAACTAAAAGATGTTCTTGGTGTAATAAGACCAAATGACTTTTCATACATTTCTGACGTGGAACTTCCTTGTCGAGAATGGCTGGAAAGAATTTATCCAAAACCTAAAGTATTTTTCACACCAGTAAAGCAAGGTGCGCAAACTGCCGAGGCTAACATGAACGCCGGCATCGCAACTGCAAACCAAATTGTAGAATTCCTCAAAACCGGAGTTGCAAAATTCCGAATCAATTAAAATTTTAGGGGTATAATCCCCTTTTGTAAAATCCCATCGTAACTGTTGGGATTTTTTTATTTATATTTTATTTTTTAGTAAAATTTTAGTATTGAAAATGACACAATTGTCTATTTTGTCAATAAAAAGTCGAGCTTGTTTATTTTGAATATTTTCTGCTATTATGGGTAGGTAATATTAATAGATTGAAGACGAAAGTCTCCGTAACAACAGAAACACTATATGCCTAAAATAAACCCAGCAGTAGAGTCCTTTGCCCGAATCAAAGTTATCGGTGTCGGCGGTTCAGGTAAGAATGCTCTAAATCACATGATCAGCTCCAAAGTAAAAGGGGTTGAATTTATCGTTATGAACACCGATACTCAAGACCTTCACAACTCTCTAGCCGAGAAGAAGATCCACATAGGGAAGAACTTAACAAAAGGCCTAGGTGCAGGTATGAACCCAGAAGTGGGTCGCCGTGCAGCCGAAGAAACAAAAGCTGAAATCCAAGACGTTATAAAGGGTGCCGACATGGTATTCGTAGCGTGTGGTATGGGTGGAGGTACAGGTACAGGTGCTGCACCTATCATTGCTCAGGCTGCAAAGGAACAAGGCATACTGACAGTAGCTGTGGTTACAAAGCCGTTCTCATTCGAAGGTAACCAGCGTATGCGCCTAGCCGAGGCCGGCCTTGCCGAACTTGAACGCGAGGTAGATGCAATCCTTGTTATCCAGAACGATCGCCTTCTAGCCATATCAGGACCCGATGTTGGATACCGCCAAGCTTTTGCAATGTGTGACGAGATATTGAAGCAGGCTGTAGAAGGTATCTCAGAACTGATCACTACTCCGGGTATGATCAATGTGGACTTTGCCGATATCAAAGCTGTTATGTCAGACGCAGGCTCAGCACTCATGGGTGTGGGTAATGCTTCTGGTGAAGGCAGGGCCGAACGTGCCGCTATGGATGCTATCAACTCACCACTTTTGGACCTATCTATATCAGGGGCCAAGGGTGTATTGTTCGCAATATCTGGTGGCGAGGACTTAACAATCCACGAGATCCAAGAAGCCGCTCGTATCATAACTGAGAGCGTGGACAAGGATGCAAAGATTATCTTTGGTACTATCCACGATGAAAAGTTGAAGAAGGGCGAGATGAAGGTAACAGTTATCGCTACTGGCTTCCCTACTGACATGCCAAAGAAGTCATTGTTCCAATCTTCACAAATGTCCAAACCTGAGCCAACAATATCTAACACTTCAAAGGAAGATATACTGTCTGCAGTAAAGAAGGAGATAGCTACAGAGCGCCCAGTATCTGCAAACAGCGACTATATAAAGAAAGTTGAAAAGCCAGTAACAACTGAAGATGAGTTGTTCGGCGACGATACAGACGACTGGAGTGCAGTACCTGCATTCTTGCGAAGAGGAAAAAAGTAAGTAGTAAGTAGTAAAAAACAGAGATAGTCCTTGAGAAAAGACTTGCGCAGGAGTTTAGAAAATAAACGAACCATGTGAGTATTATTTTCTTGAACAACGAGCAGAGGAATTTTCCAGCAGGAAAATATACGTGTTTTTCGAGAGGAGCTATCTCTGTTTTTTTGTTGCCATTTTTATGTTAGAATAGACTTTATGTACGATTTAATTATTTTAGGTGGAGGCCCTGCAGGTACAGCAGCTGCTGTATATGCCGCCCGTAAACAACTCAAGACTGCAATTATCACTACCGAATTCGGTGGCCAATCTACCGTATCTGAGACTATTTATAACTGGATAGGTACCCCCGAGATAGCTGGTACAAAGCTAGGCGAAGATCTAAAGAAGCACGTCATGTATTACAAAGGCGAATTTCTAGATATTATCGAAGGCGAGAAGATACAGAAGATATCAAAGACTGAAAATACTTTCAATGTTAAAAGTGAAAGTGGCAAGGAATATAGTGCAAAGGCTGTATTGGTAGCTACTGGTAGTGGCCGTAGGAAGCTACAAGCACTAAATTCTGACAAGTTCGAACACAAAGGTATTACTTATTGTGCGTCTTGTGACGGCCCATTGTTTGCAGGCCAAGACGTAGTAGTTATCGGTGGTGGTAATGCTGGATTTGAAAGCGCAGCCCAGCTACTTGCCTACTGTAACTCGGTAACCCTAATACACAAGAACGAGGAATTCAAAGCCGACGAGATCACTGTAAAGAAGGTTATGGCCAATCCAAAGTTCAAGGCTATTACAAATGCCGACACTGTTCGTGTAGATGGCGTAGCCCCAGCCGAAGGCTTGCCAGAATTCGTATCATCTCTAACCTATAAGGACAACAAATCAGGGCAGGAACACACCCTAAACACTACAGGGGTATTCGTAGAGATAGGCCAGATACCAAACACAGGCTTTGTAAGTGGCCTTGTGGACCTTACACCAACCAATAACATAATAGTGGACCCAACTACCCAAGCCTCCTCTGTGGCAGGTCTATGGGCCGCTGGTGACTGCACCAATGGTAAGTACCATCAGAACAACATCGCCGCTGGTGACGCTGTTCGTGCACTCGAAGATATATATATCTGGATCCACAAGAATTCATAATAAAATGGGTTGCCATTACTGACAACCCATTTACCTAATGTAAAAAATTTTGTTTTTGTACTTTTTCTTAGTTTTTCTTTTTTTCTCCTTTCTTTTTTGAATTGTTTGTCTTCGGCAACTTCACCGAATAATTTTCGTTGTCCCAATCATGGTAATTACGACTTCCCCAGTTATTGTGAAAGGTGTCCCCTCCACGACCACTAGGCCTGTCTGATTTTCCATGATGTCTTGTTCGCCCTGACATTGTTCTGTTTATTTAAATAAGTTTAAAACATATGTAAACCAACTCAATTTAATGGATGGTAAAACTGAAAGAATGGTTGGCTTTTTATGGAGGCCAACTTTGTTGATATCAAATACGACATTGCCATATCTTTTTATCTCCATTCTTACACGGACTTCTTTTATTGCATCACGCAACATCTTTTTCTCATCATGATCTTTCCTATGATACTTTTTATCGTGATGGAAATGTTTGAATCCAAATTTGGATTCTGTACCGTCATTAACAAAGAATTCATGTAACTCCATCTCAAAAACCTTTAAAACCTCTTCCAATGAATCCTTCGTCATGTCATTAATCCTTTGGTTCAATAACATGTTGCATTTTACGAAATTTTTACTGGGAAGTTTTTCAGCTTCTTTTTGGCTAATACGTTTCCCCTCATTTACAGCTTGAGCAGCTGTATTAGAGAAGATTTTTCTTGGCAAACTACATAGAGCTCTCTTAACCATATTAAACAATTTTAATTTTTATAAATGGTACCATAACCATATAATATGTAAACCCCCACACTCATGCATGAGTGTGGGGGGTAAACCCACTTATATATAAATCTAAGTTTCTACTTTTTTACTATCTGTTCTAGCCTTTCTAGCTCCTCTATCGAGTTGACCCCTAGGGCCTCTTCTGGACTGATAGATACACTGGCAATACTTGCCTCATTTGCCGCCATTTGGACCAGATCAGTCAGATAGTACTCGCCTTGGGCATTGGTATTACCTATCTGTTCTAGACTATCAAATAGCCATTTCTTGTCGAATGCAAAGTAGCATGGGTTGATCTCGGTTATAACCTTTTGATCATCACTAGCATCCTTGAACTCGACGCTCTTTAGTATCTTGCCATCAATATCACGAACAATACGGCTGAATGGCTTATAGAATACTTCATACCAGCCTTCAAAGTTGGGCACGGTAACTGTAGCCATAGTTAATACAGAAGCACTTGCCCGGTGAACATTGTTGAGGTTCGCTATCATTGCGCCTGTTACAGCTGGTGCATCGCCGTATAGGACTATTACAGTGTCGACTTCTTCATCGATACTATCCTTTGTGATCTTTACTGCATGGCCTGTACCTAGCTGTTCCTCTTGGTATACGAACTTGGCCTTTAAACCTACATGGTTCATGACCTCCTCCTTCTTATATCCTACTACTACAATAGGCTTTGTCTGTACGCCACTGTGCTTTACAGCGTCTAATAGGTAGTCGATCATAGGGCGCCCATGAAAATGCACGAGCACCTTTGGGTGCTCGACATTCATTCTTTTACCTTTGCCTCCGGCAAGGATTATAACTTGAGTCTGTGGGTTCATAACCGAAATATTTTATATTGAAAATTTATCTACTCGTACCGTACAAAGTTACATTATAAACATTAAAAGGAACTTCATCTAATACACAAGTAGGAGTTAATGCAGGTAGGTGTAATCCAAGAATCCAACGTCCAGAACTAACAGCACTAGAAGTACGTGTACCTACCGGTATATGCAATAATGCTGGTGTCCCATATGTACCAGAAGTAGATATATCACCTTGTCCTGGACAAACCAAGCTAGGAGTAGTTGGGTACGATGTTATACGCCCACCAAATGGTCTGTACATATTTAAATAAGCAAATGTCGTATTAGCCATAAAGCTAGCAAATAGCAAAACAAATACAAAAACACCCGCATCTAGTATTCCTTTTGTTTTATTCTTCATCCCGTGTGAAATTTAATCCTTATAATAAATGGTTTCTTTACATGCCATTTGCCCTATTAAATTTAATAACAACAGAAAGTAATTATTAAATTTCTATCGGGATTCATATATGTATTGTACCACAAATAAGTCAATTAATAAAGGGATTCTACTGGGACCGCGAGTACGCTTATCGCCGACTACATCGGCAGGTACTTTTCCGGTTGTAAACAACACGGAAAAGTCTTTCGCTTCCCGGACGCATGTAAAGCAGTTCACATGCTTAGGGTCACGCAATAAAAAAGACCGCATAAAGCGGTACTTTTTTAAACGCGTGACCCTACCGGGAATCGAACCCGGATTAACGGCTTGAAAAGCCGGCGTCCTAACCGTTAGACGATAGGGCCAAAAAACACTGAAATAGTATACCACTTTTTACAAAA
Organism: uncultured Candidatus Saccharibacteria bacterium; assembly: GCA_964544225.1. Classification (GTDB taxonomy): domain Bacteria; phylum Patescibacteriota; class Minisyncoccia; order Phycocordibacterales; family UBA9973; genus UBA8515. Next base: position 195,329 of record CAZIZK010000002.1, read on the forward strand.
AATGCAAAAATTAAGGTGCGCGGTGAGGGATTCGAACCCCCGACATCGTCAACGTCAATGACGCGCTCTACCAACTGAGCTAACCGCGCAATTCTTTATTTATCCAAAAACTTTTTTACTATTTCTGTCGCATCTAGGACCGCTTTATTCAGATCAATATTCTCCACAACAGCGTCGCACTTCCCTTCGTAAGTGAACTCTTCTTCGGCGCGGGCTATGCGCATATTTATCTTGTCCTCTGTCTCGGTACCGCGTGACACTAAGCGCTCGCGGATCAGTTCCAATGGAGTCTTTACGAAGACTACCAGTGCACTGTCGCCATATATTTCCTTTATATGCATTGCACCTTTTACATCCACATCTGACACTGGAACTTTGTCGAGTTTATGAATCCTTTCTATTTCTGATTTTAATGTTCCATAAAATGTGTCTTTATAAACTTCTTCATGTTCGATAAATTCGCCTGCCTCTACCTTACTACGAAATTCATCAGCTGTTATAAAGTAATAGTCCACTCCATCACGCTCACCACCACGTATGGCTCGGCTAGTTGCACTCACGTAGAATGTCAGGTCGGGTATCCAGCCCATAACACTACGCAGAACTGTGGTCTTACCACTACCTGACGGTCCGCAGAATACTATGATCTTGTTCTTCCAGTTCTCGTGCATATATATGCTAATACTACTAAAATCTGACTTTTTTTGCTAGAGTATTAAATATGAGAATTTTAAGCATAGAAACAAGTTGTGACGACACAGGTATAGCCATAGTGCAATACAGTGGAAACAATATCACTATCTTGTCGAACATAGTAAATACTCAGACCATACACGCCGGCTACGGTGGTGTATTCCCTGCTATGGCCAAACGCGAACATATAGCCAATATCCAAGGCGTATACGAAGAAGCCTGCCAAAATGCTGGTATCGATGCCAGTGCCTTGAATGTAGACGCTATCGCCGTTACCGTAGGCCCCGGATTGGAGCCATCACTTTGGGTGGGTATCACATTTGCAAAGGAACTTTCTGATAAATTCAATATCCCGATAATCAAGGTGAACCATATGGAGGGCCACTTATTATCTAGTCTCTTGCCAACATATGAAATAGGTAAAGAGGTAGAGTTCCGTGCTATGCCACAAAAGGCCATATCACTACTTGTGTCGGGTGGGCACACACAGCTAGTACATATAGACGGTGTGGGTAATTACGATATCATAGGCACGACACTGGACGATGCTGTGGGTGAAGCATTCGATAAAGTTGCTCGTATGCTCGACCTGCCATATCCAGGTGGACCAGCTATTTCCAAACTCGCTGAAGCATACAGAAGTAAGAATATTGAAACAGGGTTAAAGTTCCCCCGCCCAATGTTGCACTCGGGTGATTACAATTTCTCCTTCTCGGGGTTAAAAACTGCAATCCTTTACTACATCCGTGACTTACAAAAAGAACATTCCGACATTCTTGAGAATGTCGGAATAAAAGAAGCCATAGCTTGCGAGTTCGAGAACGCTGCCATCGAAGTAATAGTAAAGAAGACCGTAAAGGCTGTAGAAGAGTATGGTGCTACTCATGTCCTACTAGGTGGAGGTGTAGCAGCCAATAAATATTTACAAAATGAATTGGACCGCGTAGGCGCAGAAAATGGGTTCATTATATACCACCCTGTTCGGCAAATCACTGGCGACAATGCCCTGATGATATCTATCGCCGGGTACTTCAACCCAAATAATAAAAAAATTCCCGATGAGCTAAAAGCCATCGGGAATCTCAAAGTGTAGGTTATTTATCCCACACATTTTTGCCAAAAATATTTGGCTTTAGAAACGTTCTTTCATCCTGCACATTTGCATATTCAGCAGGATCTGTAACAGGAATACCATTTCTTATAATAAGCCTATATATAGCAATAGCCCCATACCAAGATATAAATATTACCTGTTTAGTTGTATAAGCAGACCGTATCCAACTAAAATTTGCATTATAGTTCCAAGAATCGTACTTAGGAACACGCATTGGTGGAGTGCGTCTTTGTGAAGCTTCATATGCTTCCTTTTCAATTTTATCCATGATCTCAGTCATTCTAGACCAAGCATCAGAAAAATTTCTAAAAGGCTCTGCTTTATTTAACTCACAAAAGAACCTTTTTACCCTTTCGGATTTACTTTCATCTTTTTCTTGTAAATTTGTTACCATTGCTGTAAAAATTTATTTTTATACAAATTACTACATTTATAGATATTTGTCAATTATCCATAAATCACCAAAAATGCTATATTTTACATATGGAAAATAAGGAACCTAATATAGATTCGAAATTACTTTCACCCTACAACCCAGGCGCTACCGAAGACCGTATTTATAAACTCTGGGAGGAGAGCGGTTTTTTCAACCCTGATATATGTATAGAAAAGGGTGTGACAGATGAAAATGCGGAGCCCTTCTCTATCGTGTTACCACCACCAAATGTTACAGGAACTCTACACATAGGTCACGCAGCTATGCTCGTGATCGAAGACATAATGGTACGCTTTGCGCGCATGCAAGGTCGCCCAACACTATGGCTACCTGGTACTGACCACGCAGCTATCGCTACTCAGAGCAAGGTAGAAAAGATATTGGAGAAGGAAGAAGGCAAAAGAAAGTCAGACTTGGGTCGCGAAGAATTTCTAAACCGTGTAAACCAATTTGCCCAAGAATCACACGACACAATAGTGAACCAGATGAAGAAGATGGGTACATCTGTGGACTGGTCCCGCGAAGCATTTACGCTCGATGACAAGCGCAACTTTGCTGTACGCACCGCTTTCAAGAAGATGTACGACGATGGCCTGATATATCGTGGCCACCGCATAGTGAACTGGGATCCAAAAGGCCAAACTGTAATATCTGATGACGAAGTTGTATATGAGGAGCGTAAGGCAAAGCTGTACACATTTAAATACTCAGCCGACTTCCCTATCTCTATATCAACAACTCGACCTGAGACCAAAGTTGGTGACACAGCAGTAGCTGTAAATCCAGCAGATGAGCGCTATACACAATACATAGGTAAAGAATACGATCTTGTATTCTGTGGAGTTCCAATCCATATCAAGATAATTGCCGATGAAAGTGTAGAGAAGGATTTCGGTACAGGAGCATTAGGTGTCACACCGGCACACAGCCAGATAGATGCAGACATAGCAACTCGACACAATCTACCAACAATGCAAGTTATCAACGAATTTGCAAAGATGATGATAGGTGCCGACAACCTAATGGGTAAGAAGGTTACAGAAGCTCGCGAAATAATTACCGAATGGCTACGCAATGAAGGATTAATGGAGAAAGAAGAGGAAATAACTCAGAATGTTTCTACTGCAGAACGTACAGGGGCTATTATCGAACCATTACCAAAGTTACAATGGTTCATAAATGTAAACAAAGGAATTGCCGATCGTGGTAACAAAACTCTAAAGGAACTAATGCTTGCCCCTATTAAAGATGGTGCGATAGGTATACTGCCGGACCGTTTTGAAAAGGTGTACTACAACTGGGTAGAGAACTTGCGTGATTGGTGTATTAGTCGCCAGATATGGTACGGACACAGAATCCCTGTATGGTACAAAGGTGAAGAAATATATTGCGGTATTGAATCACCTGAGGGTGATGGCTGGGTACAAGATGAAGATACACTAGATACATGGTTCTCTTCAGGCCTTTGGACATTCTCCACACTTGGCTGGCCAGACATGGATAGCCCTGACTTGAAGAAGTACCACCCTACTACAGTCCTTGAAACAGGTTACGATATCATATTCTTCTGGGTGGCACGTATGATACTAATGTCGCAATACCTAATGGGTGAAGTACCTTTCCGTACTGTATACATGCACGGCCTTGTTCGCGATGCAAAGGGTCGCAAGATGAGTAAGTCACTAGGCAATATTATCGACCCACTAGATATGATAACGAAATATGGTGCCGATGCTGTACGTATGTCACTAATCATTGGTACAGGCCCTGGTAACGATACTAAAATGTCAGAAGATAAAATAAAGGCTTACAAACACTTTGCAAACAAGTTGTGGAATATTACACGATTCATCATGACATATACCGAAGGCACACAATACGACCCAACATTTAAGAACTTTACGAATGTAGATTTGAAATTAATAAAAGAGCGCGATGAACTGATCAGCACAATCACAAAAGAAATATCTGAATACAAGTTCTACCTTGCAGGCGACAAGATATACCAATACACTTGGGCACGACTTGCCGATGTGATACTGGAGGAAAGTCGCCCAATATTTATGGATGGTACCGATGAGGACAAAGCTTCACGTGCACAGTTCCTTCTTTCAACTCTGCAAACAATTATTAAAACTCTCCACCCATTCATGCCATATGTCACAGAAGAATTGTGGTCAATATTACCAATTGATAACAAGAACCTATTGATGGTTACAAAATGGCCACAGTCATAACACTCAAAACTATTGTTTATGCAATACTCGGAGGGGCTCTCCCCGCAGTATTCTGGCTATGGTTCTGGCTTCGTGAAGAGGACAAGAACAATAAGGAGCCAAGAGGGTTAATAGCATTGTCATTTATCACAGGTGCACTCGTAGTTATACTTGCACTCGGTGTAGAGAGGCTTACATCACAATTCATGGGGCCTGGAACTGTACGTACTATCGCCTGGGCTGCCGTAGAAGAATTGTTGAAATACGCAGCTGTAGCAACTGTAGTCATAGGTAGCAGTGCCATACGCAAGCCTATCGACTACCCTATGTATTTTATAGCAGTGGCATTGGGCTTTGCAGCACTCGAGAATGTCCTATTCCTACTACACCCTATCGCAACCAATGGAACTATCGTTGGTGCACTCACAGGTAACTTGCGATTCCTCGGTTCCACACTATTGCATGCTATTGCAAGTGCGATGATCGGTTCAGCTATGGGGCTGGCATTCTATCAGGATTGGTTCCGAAGAAATTTATATGTATTTATTGGAGTAATCAGTGCTATTACCTTGCACTCATTGTTTAATTTATTTATAATGAAAGGAAGCGGGGAGAATTTCCTACAAGTATTCGGATTCATCTGGATCGTCGCGATTATAAATATACTTATTTTTGAAAAGCTAAAGCGTATGGGTGGTGAAGTAGACGCTTAAATTTAAATTATTATGACAAAAAAGAAATCATTTTTTGAAAGACTCACAGGTGGTATGCGCATGGATGATGAAGAAGAAGTGGATGAATCAGTCACTACAAAACGTGGCTCTACTATAGCGAATCTTCACACAAAGAACCCTATTATAAAAGGCATGGATGCCGATGAAGAGTCTACTGAGGTGGAAGACGAGGAAGGCCAGCTAACAGTCGATGTATACCAAACAGCCAATGAAATAGTGGTTCAGACTATGGTAGCAGGGGTTGAACCTCAGCACCTATCAGTAACTATCACACACGAGATGATCACTATCCGTGGCAAGCGCGAGGCTCCTCGTGGTATCGATGAAGACAAATACATTACTCGCGAACTTTATTGGGGTTCATTCTCACGAACTATCGAGTTCCCCCAGGAAATAGAGCCCGATGAAGCCGAAGCAGTGGAAAAGAATGGATTGCTAACTATCAAACTCCCTATCATAAACAAACAAAAGCAAACAGTTCTAAAAGTAAAATCATTCTAAACAAAAAGCTCCCATACGGGAGCTTTTTGTTTATTAGTTATTTTTTTGTGCTCGGGACCAGGGTCGAACTGGTGACCTATCCCTCTTCAGGGGAGCGCTCTACCAACTGAGCTACCCGAGCATTTTGTAAACCATTTATCTTTAATTTAAAGTGCGTGTCGCGTTATCCCTACCAAAACAGCTACCTGAACAAATTGTTTAAAACCATTTATCTTTAATTTAAAGTGCGTGTCGCGTTATCCCTACCAAAACAGCTACCCGAGCGATTAATTCTGAATTTGATTCAACAATTCTTGCAAATGTTTAACATCTGGAACAGAGTTACTAACCTTCTTTAGAGTATCTACATCATCGCTTACACCATTATAATAAGACAAAAGACCGTCTATATATGGCTGTATAAAGTAGTATGCACCAAATGAGATTCCAAGTATTATAATCCAATAAAATACTCGGTATATCTGGGTCCATCGCTGGATACGAAGCATCTTGCGAAGCATATCATTGTTATCCTTCGATAAACGAAGGTTTTCTTGTAGCATCTTTTTTACTTCAGGATCCATAGACAGATATTAGCATAAAAGCCTATAAAAATAAAGGTGCCCTCACTTGCTTTATAATGTGCCCTCGTCAGGAGTCGAACCTGAATCAGCTCGTTAGGAGTGAGCCGTTCTATCCATTGAACTACGAGGGCATTATACTAAAAGCACCCTTTCGGGTGCCTCTATAATACGATATTTCGAGATAAATTGCTATTCTGTAATACCCAATAGTTCTACTATCTTTGGCTTGTTAAAACCTACGATAAGGTTGTTGTCTATCTGTATAACTGGCACACCCATCTGACCAGACTTCTGGATCATTTCAGTACGCTTTGCAGGATCCTCCCCTACGTTATAGTCGGTAAATTCTACATTGTGTTCTTTAAAGAAATCCTTGGCCATGTGGCAAAAGTGACATGTTGGTGTACTGTATATTGTAACTGTACTCATAAAATAAATATAAATTAATTAATAAGGTCTAGGTATTGTATCACAAAAAATCAAAATGGGTAAACTACGCACAATTAATTAAAAAGGTTCTTAAAGAATCCAATAAATCCGGAACTTTTCTGTACTATAGGAGCCTGCGGGTTCGCTACATCATCCTTGTTATCTTGGTCGACTATTACCACCATCTTCTCACCTGGCTTTACTAGCTGATATTTATCTCGGATAGCTTCTTCGGTACCTATCTCTGTATTTAGCTTGTCTATATTGCCTTGTAAGTTGGCTTCCCTCCCTTTTAGTGAGTTGATCTGGGTCGATACTGTATCTTTCTTCTTCTTTGTATCACGCATTTTGTCCACCAAGCCGATCATATTATACATAAATACCAATACTACACACAAAAGTAAGAATAGTGTCAATGGTGAATATTTAATACTAGTTTTTTGTGATGTTTTTTGCAAATCTTTCATATTCTGGTATGATTATAACATGTTTTTCGACCCTAAACACCAACGCAAAATAAGGACAGTTTTTGGCATAATATCAGTACTTATCATAATCAGTATGATATTACTTTACATGCCGATATTCCAATAAAGATTACTATTCTTTATTGCGCATCATTTTTAGGAAGACATCATGAGGGATGTTTACTTTTCCGGCTGCCGCCATCTTCTTCTTACCCTTCTTTTGCTTCTCCCATAGCTTCCTCTTACGAGTGATATCACCACCATACATGTGCTGAGTCACGTCTTTACTAAAAGCTTTTACACTTTCAGAAGATATAATACGTCCTAGGGCCTTGCCCTGGATCTTGAAGGCGAACATTTGTCTTGGCATTACCTTTTGTAGTTTCTCTACCTGAGTCTTTGCCTCCTCTTCTACACGGCGACGTGACACAATACGAGTAAAGGCCACCATTGGCTCGTCAGCTACTAGTATGTCTAGGCGTACTACATCGGCCTCGCGGTATTCACCTATATCATACGATATCGATGCGTATCCAGAACTGAGGCTCTTTAGTTCGTCAAAGAAGTCACGCATTAGTTCACGCAGTGGCATCTCGATAGTTAGGGCGGATCTATTGTCGCCAAAGTTCTCGGTTATATTTACAGTTGCTTCGTGGTCGTATAGGAATGGCATCAATACAATAATGTATTTTGTAGGCAATATGATCTTTACATCTACCCATGGCTCAAATATCTTTACGATATTACCATCATCAGGGAACATGTGTGGTGAGTAAACCACTTGTTCCTTGCCACCTTTTAATACCACTTTATAGTTGATAGATGGCATAGTTACCACCAGGTCCAGGTCGAACTCGCGACTCAAACGTTCGGTAATTATTTCCAAGTGCAACATACCTAGGAACCCACAGCGGAAGCCTCGGCCCAGCGAGCCCGATGTCTCTTCTTCATGCGAGAACGATGAGTCTGAAAGGCGCAGTTTACTAAATGCGGCTTTTAATTCTGGAAAGTCGTCCGCACTCTCTGGGTATACCGATGCCCACACCACAGGACTTGGCTTCATATAGCCTGGTAGTTCTGGTGAAGGGTTCTTTGTATATGTTATGGTGTCACCCACCGATGCGATACCCGGCTTCTTTATACCTGTAACTATGTAGCCTATTTCCCCTACACTTATTTTATCTCTCGGAGTTTCTTCGGGTGAGAATGTTCCAACTTCAAGTGAGATAAATTTCTCATCAGATATAGCAAATATCATAGACTCACCTTTTATAAAGCTACCGTCCACAACACGTACATACACTATTACCCCACGATGATTGTCGTATTTAAAGTCAAAAACTAGTGCCCTGTTCAAGTTAGAACTATCTGAACCAGTAGATGTTGTTATAAAGTCTTCTTTACGAAATTCAGGTGAAGGAACACGCTTTACTATCTCATCGAGAAGTTCGGCGACACCTGCACCCGTCTTACCAGAAACTTCCAATATTTCACTTGGATCAATATTTAACAACAAAGCCAATTCCATCTTTACATCGTCTACACGAGCAAGTGGCGAGTCTATCTTGGACAATACAGGGATGATTACAAGGCCTGAATCGCGTGCCATCTGTAATGTGGTAAGTGTCTGCGCCTGGACACCTTGAGTCGAGTCTACGAGCAATATAGAGCCTTCTACGGCCTTTAGGGCACGTGATACCTCGTAAGAGAAGTCGATATGCCCCGGTGTATCGATCAGGTTCAAAATGTATTCCTCTTTTTCATCCTTACTACTTTCTACATTCTGCTTGCTACTTCTCCAAACCATACGAACTGGTTGCATCTTTATGGTTATGCCACGCTCACGCTCTAGCTCCATCGAGTCTAGGACCTGGTCCTTCATCTTGCGGGCCTCAATAGTACCTGTCACTTCCAACATACGGTCAGCGAGTGTACTCTTGCCGTGGTCAATGTGAGCTATGATACTGAAATTTCTAATATTTTTTATTTCCATATTTTATTCTATAAATCCTCCAGCTTGATGATTCCACAAATCAGCATATACACCATTTTTCTCTATTAATTCTTTATGACTACCTTGCTCAACTATATTACCTTCTTCAAGTACTATTATCCTATCCATCTTCTGAATTGTTGAGAGTCTATGTGCAATAACTATGGTTGTCTTACCTTCCATAAGTTCACCAAAAGCTTCTTGGATATAACTTTCAGAAACACTGTCGAGCGCTGATGTTGCCTCGTCCAATATTAATATTGGTGCATTCTTTATCATAGCACGGGCAATAGACACTCTCTGGCGTTCACCACCAGATAGCTTGACCCCACGCTCACCCACCTTTGTATCATAAGTATTTTGTAGCTTTGAAATAAATTCATCTGCATGCGCTTTCTTTGCCACCTCTGCCACTTCTTCATTTGTTGCATTAGGCTTACCATATGCAATATTCTCGCGGATAGTTCGGTGGAACAATATTGATTCCTGTGGCACATAGGAAATAGCCGAACGCAGATCATCCTGAGTTACGTTGCGTATATCCTGACCATCGATAGTTATAGAACCTGCTGTAACATCCATGAATCGTAGTATCAAGTTCGTTATAGTAGACTTACCAGCACCAGAGTGACCCACCACACCAATACGCTCACCGGGTTTGATATCGAGGTTAAAATTCTTTAGAACTTCTTGATTATTATTATTGTAAACAAAGTCTACATTGTTAAACACCAAATGCCCTTTATTCATTTTTAATTCTTCAGGATTTTCTGGATCCAAAATGTCAGGTGTAACTTCGAATATATCAATGATCTCCTTCATATCCGCTGCACTTTTCATAAAGCGCATCAATACATTGCTAAGTTGCCATAACTTTTCAAAAACCATAGCCATGTATATTTGCACCAAAACAACAGTTCCTGTAGATATTTTATTATCAATCCACAAAACAACAAGTGAATATAAAATAATACTAGATGTAATAAGTACAAGTATGGACTGTAGCCACTCGATCTTCAAACCAAAGAACCAAGCTTTTTTGCTTTTACGATAAGAGTCTCCTGTAACTTCTGCAAAGGAATCCACCTCTCTCTTTTGGGCAGAAAATATTTTTAAAGCAAGTATATTACCGAACACATCTGCTGATCTACCACCTATTTTTGAATCCGCATTTGCTTCAATAATATCGAGCTTCATTTTCTTTTTTATAAAAATTAATATTATTATGAAATAAATAATAGCAAATATAAAAAAGATCAAAGCTATCTTTTTTGAATTATTAAAAAGTACAACAAACACAGCTGTTAAGTAGACCATTGCCCCAAAAAAGTCATATATTATTGTATCGGACATTGTTTCAAAAGACCCTACAAATCTACGCGACTTTGTAACCAATGATCCCGAGAATGTGTTTGCAAAAAATGTCTGTGAGTGGTTCGATATCTTCCGGAAAGAAAAATTGCGAAGATCACGTATTGTTTTAAGAAGGAAACTGAAATATATCAACTTTCCTCCTCGTGATATAAAATACACAACAATACTTATACCAATAAATATAAATACAAAATGTATAACTTCTACAGACACGTCCTGCCTAGATAAATTATTACTTGAAAGTAAGTCAATAATCTTTTTTAAATACAATGGCTTGATAATACTGTCCAAAATAACACGGATACCAAATAGTATTATCGCACTGAAAAAAGCAAGCTTGTACTTGCGCATTTGGGGCCAAACGTATTTAAATATACCCTTAAATAACGGCATTTTGCTATTTTAGCAGAAAAGTGTTGAAAAATAAAGGTTATAGGTCTGCCTGTTCAGGCACTGTCACAGCACGGGACCAGAGCTTCTTTGAGAGTGCTTTTGCTACACTTTGGTATTCTTTGTTTTTCAAGAAATGTAAGGTTACTATAGCACCGGCTATACCCATGAGTCCCGCGCACAAACCCTGAAGGAATATTCCCCAGAAAGTGTGCATAGAGAATATGTTGGCAAATATATTAAGGAAGAAGTATGCTACCGCGCCCAGGACAATAGTTGCCATGAGGCTCTGTGACACCGTCTTTGCTATACCAGTCTTTATACCACGCAAATGATCACGATAGAACATGTAGCCTATCAAGCAGACATTGATCACTGACCCTAGTGCATAAGCAAATGGCAGTGCCAGCATCTCGGTGCCACTTACATCGCTCACACGCAATATCGCCTCGAGCATTGTCTTAAAGCCATCTGATGTATACATTAAGTGCAACATAAAGTAACCGAGTACTACAACCATAATAGATGAGAACAGGTTCGCATAGAGGGGCTTCTTTGTATTGCCAGTCGCATAATACGCTCGGACTATAAGTAGCACTATGCCTTGTGATGCAAGTGATATCACGAACAGTGCCACAGCTGCTGCAGTTAGGCGTGTCTGGTCCCAGGTAAATGTGCTGGAACCTAGTATCACACGCACTATCTGTGCACGCAACACTGCAAAGAGTGCTGTTATAGGTAGTGACCAGAACACGATCTGCTGTATCCCTTTTATTGCATATGATTGAAATACATCTAACTCATTTTTCGCATATGACTTCACCATCATTGGGAACAACGCTACCGAGTACGATATCCCTACGATACCCACCGGCACAGATTGTAGATTGTAAGAAAATGTAAACAATGATATTGATCCTGGCATCAACTTTGAAGCCATAGCGATCAATATCATAAATGAAATACTGTTGAACGATAGTGTCAGAGTCCTAGGTAGTGAGACTTTCACAACTTTGAATACCTCGGGCCAATCGATACGCTTTACGAACTTTGGCATGAAGCCCTGCTTTGCAACTGTTGGTATCTGTATAGCTAGGTGCAACACTGCACCGATCACCACACCCCAGGCCAAGCCTAGTGTTCCATAATATGGGTATAGGAATATGATACCGATTATAATACCCAAGTTATAGAAGACTGGTGATAGTGAGAATACAAAAAACTTTTTATATAGCTGAGTAACTGTACCGATCAAGTTAGAAAATCCGATAAATATTGGGGAGAGTAGCATAATACGGCTAGTCTTTATTAACATTTCATATGCCCCCTCACTAAACCCAGGCGCGATAAAGTGCGCAATATACGGCATCAATATATACACGATTATACTGACCATAACCATACACAACATAAATGCAGAGAATATGTTGTTCAGGAATTTATGCGCATTCTTGTTGTCATCCTCCTTACTCATTTTATTTACTAGGAATGGCATGAGTACTGTGATCGATGCGAGTGACGCCATCGACACATACAGAAAGTCAGGTATTCGAAATGCCGCATAGTACACGTCGAGTGTCAGGCCTGCACCCACAATATGCGCCAAGAGTTTGTCACGCACGAGGCCAAGTATCTGTGACAAAAAGGCAAACGCTCCTAATAGAAGCGCTGCCTCGTTGACACCATGGAACTCTTTTGAAAGATATGTCAGGATCTTCTTGACCATCTTTTTTTTATTGTTTCTTTTCCGGTAATGGCAACTTTGTATTTGGATTGCCAGGTGTTACTACTGGTATCTTTGAACCCTTTAATCCATCGATAGCGTTAGTTATGTCTTGGTTGTCTGGTAGAACTTTTTGCAATAATTCAAACTGCTTCTTTGCATCATCTAGGCGTCCGATCTTCTGGTACGACATGCCTAGGAAGTAGCGGGCGTTGAGATACGAATTATTCAACACTACAGCATTCTCAAAAGCACTGACTGCACCACTGAAATTGTTCGCATTGTAACGCAATACACCTAGCTTGAAGAATACAGTGGAATCATTTGGAGCATAGCTTGCAGCCTTCTCAGCTATCTTTATTGCTTCGCTCAAATTACCTTCATTTGTTTCTATTTGTGCAAGTGTAAACAATGCATCAATATAGTTCGGCTTCTTTTCAAGCGTCTGGTTTACTAGTGTGCGGGCACCTGTATTGTTCTTGCTCACCATCTCTAACTGAGCTTTGGAAAGTATTATAGATATAGTATTTGGTGATAGTGCCAATGCTTTGTCATAAGCTTGCAATGCATTGTCGTATGAACCTTGTGTAATACCCATACCTAAGAATGATGTGTACACATCTCCCAAGTTAACCCAATTCATATAATACTTTGGGTTCACACTTGTAGCCTGATTTGCAGATGTAACAGCCTTTGTTACTAGCGATTGTAGATTAGACTTCATTATATCCTCAGACAATGACTTGTCACTAGCAAGTGTGCTCATCTCGGCTAGATACACTTGTGACAAGCTACGGTAGAATACATCATTTTCATTGAACGATAGTGCGTAGCCTAGCTTCCTTTCTGACACACTCAAGTCTGCAAGAGTTGTGCTCTTTGCTTGTGAATTGGCATAATAAACGAGTGAAGCAAATTTGCTAGAGTGCATAAATACACCAAATACACTAACTATCATCAACACAACTAGGAAGAATATGGAGAAGAAGCTAGCTCTTGGATCACGCAAGAATGAACTATCGTATACATCTATTAGCTTGTTGTGTACCAACACACCAACGAACAATCCAGTAAAGGCAAAAGCTAGGACAAATATTATATTGCTTGGGTTAGACATTACTATATCTATCCAGAAATAAATAGCCATAACAAGAGAACTAATTATGAGGTAGTTCGCATCAGGAGTCTTGAATGTAAATGTTAGAGCGGTCCAAGCTTTCCTGATAAAGTAATACAAGAACATAATCCAAGCCAATATACCTAACGCACCAAGTGTCGCAAAAGACGTAAATAGTGCACTGTACCCAGCTGGAAAATCAATATTCCACAAAGCACTTGATAGTATCGCATCGGGCCTGTACACAGACCAATCAATAGCAAAAGTATTTGGACCAGTACCAGTTAGTGGGTTGTGCCAGATAGCCTTCTTTGCGATGTTGAATGTTGCAGATATAGATGGTGATATCTCGGTATTAGATATACCAAAATAACCAGGTATCAACCCACCTACGGACTTGTTACCTATGATAAATATCAGACACACAACAACAGTCACGAATGCAATAGCTGGAAAGTCGCGCTCCTTCTTTACACCTTCGCCTACTGACTTGCTATGGAATGAAGATATGCTGTATACGAACACAAACAATGCAAACACTTCCACAGTCATCCATATGAACATATTGTTCACTAGAGTTAGCATAAACAAAGAGACTATAGTCAATATGGTCAAGAATATCTTGTTCCTACGAGAAAGCTTAACGAATTCTAATGTAATTATAGACAGTATGATCACCCCTCCGAAGAATATGGCAAAGTCGTTCCATGTACCAAACAAGTTACCAAAAGATACACTGTTAAATGCACCTTTCAATATTTTATTTAGATTTATAAACATTGATAGGATTTCTATCGAAGCCAGGACAGAAGCTCCAACAAATATAGCTTTGAAGAAATATTTTATCCTAGATTCTTTTTGGAAATATACAGATGATAGGAACAATACTAGGAAGAATGTTAGCATCGAGCCAAACGTAGCAACTTCGAAGCCTCTACCAAAGAATGAGAGGTATCGAGATGTAGAAAATATTGATGCCAAGAGATACACCACAGGCAACAAGAATGCAAATAGCATCATCTTGTCCTTTGGTATAGTGAACTTGCCATCCACAAGACGCGCAACAAGCCAGAAGAACATAGATACGGTTATACCTATGGATATCAGGAACCCCTTGCTAACATCAAGAGATACGTTCACATAAGGCAAGAAGAAAAATATGCTAAGGAAAAACGTACCAATAAGCGACCAGAAAGATAGTTTGTTTAATAATGATAATTTTTTACTTTCCATATATTTTTAATTTGTTGCTGTTAAATATTATAATTAATAATTATACCTAAATAAGCCTTATATTGCTATACCACAATATTCACAAGCCTACCCTTTACATATATAACCCTCTTTACCTCTTTACCCTCTATCCAAGGCAAAATAGCCTTGTCCTTCAAAGCCATGGCCTTTACCTCTTCTTCACCAATATCGATACCCACATTCAACTCGGCACGGACCTTGCCATTGACCTGCACTACTATCTTTATAGTGTCAGAAACCAACTTCTTTGGGTCGTATTTCGGCCAAGTGCTCTTGTGGATAGATTTACTTTCACCCATCATACTCCATAGTTCCTCTGATATATGTGGTGCAAAAGGTGCAAGTATTTGTAGGAATATTTTGAAATCTTCTTTACTTACTACTTGCTGCTCGCTACTTGCTACTTTTTCCATTTCATTTAGAAGTATCATCATGGAAGAGATAGCTGTGTTGAAACTGAAGCTTGATATATCTTCGGTAACTTTCTTTATAGTTTTATGCAGAGTTTGTTCTAGCTCTTTTTGAGATGAAGTAAAATCAGAGACCTTGTAACCCAATCGATAAATTCTTTCGATAAATCTTCGTGAGCCTATGATACCCTGCTCGCTCCATGGCAAGTGCGAGTCAAAAGGGCCCAGGAACATCTCGAACACGCGTAGTGTGTCGGCACCGTATGTCTTTATCACATCGTCTGGGTTGATAACATTGCCCCACCTTTTACTCATCTTCCTACCATCGGCCCCACCGATCATACCCTGGTGGCGCAATGCACGAAATGGTTCATCGCTCTTCACAACGCCCAAGTCATGCAATACTTTGTGCCAGAATCGTGCGTATAATAGGTGCCCAGTGTTATGCTCGGTACCACCTACATACATATCTACCCCACCATTCTTGCCAAAGAAGTAGTCTAGGTTATCAGTATTGGCTATGGTCTTCTTGTTCTTTGGGTCTGTGTAGCGCAAGAAGTACCATGATGAACCAGCCCAGCCTGGCATAGTATTTGTCTCATACCCTGCCTTTACCCATTCCTTTGAATTGGCAAGTGGGCTCTGCCCGTCACCAGACGGCTTGAAAGTTTTCAAGTTTGGTAAAACTAGTGGTAACTTCTTTACCTCATTGATGATTCCACCTTTATCCCTGTATAAAGGAATTGGTTCACCCCAATATCTCTGTCGAGCAAATATCGCATCTCGCATTTTGTATTTAGTAACCATCTTCCCGCCAACAAATTCTGTGATCTTGTATTTCGCTTCTTCAGAATTTAATCCATCAAATTTATTGGAATTTTTTAGAACACCATAACCAACAAACAAATCTTCAGAAGATACAATTACATGCTTTATTTCTAGATTATATTTCTTTGCGAATTCGTAATCACGTTCGTCGTGTGCAGGTACTGCCATCACCGCACCAGTACCATAACTTGCAAGTACGTAGTCAGCTACCCATACTGGAACCTGTTCATTGTTTGCAGGGTTGATAGCATAGACACCAGCAAGTATTACGCCAGTCTTGTCTTTATTATCTTGTCTTTCTTCTGGAGTTTTATTCTTTACAGTATTTAAATATTTTTCTACTTCGTTCCAATTCCCCATACTATTCTTAAGTGATTGAACCAAATCATGTTCTGGAGCAAGCACAACATATGTCACACCGAACAATGTATCGGCACGAGTAGTAAAGATCTTTATCTTTTCATCTGAATCTTTTATTTTAAAATCAATCTCGCTTCCTTCACTCTTACCTATCCAGTTCTTCTGCGTTTCTTTTGTAGAGTCAAGATAATCTACAGTATCCAGACCCTTTATCAGCCTGTCACCATATGCAGAAATACGCATGAACCATTGGCGCATCTTCTTTTTTATTACTGGGTACTCGCCACGCTCTGATACAGGGCCTTTTGGTGTGTCGACTATCTCATCATTTGCCAGTACTGTGCCTAGATCTTCGCACCAGTTCACCTCGGCATAGCCTTCATAAGCTAGGCGGTACTTCATTAGGATATTTTGCTTTTCAAGATCTGACATAGCCTTCCAATCTGAAGCTTTAAATTCATCAACATCACTATGCCAAGTAGATTCATTTACAACTTTGTTACCAGATTTTGCAAAAGCTTTGACCAGGTTGTCGATATGCATAGCCTTTTGTTTTGTCGTGTCGAAATAGCTATTATAAATCTTCAGGAATATTTCTTGGGTAAATTTATAATACTCTGGGTTATGTGTAGTAACCATCCTATCCCAATCATAAGAAAAGCCAATGATAGATAACTGCTTCTTGTATTGCTCTACTAGCTTGTCGGTAAAAGGGCCTGGGTGCTTACCTGTCTTAATAGCGTATTGTTCAGCTGGTAAACCAAAAGAGTCAAAGCCCATAGGGTGCAGTACATTGTAGCCTTGCATCCTTTTAAAGCGGGCTAATACATCAGAGCCTATATAGCCACGTGGGTGCCCTACGTGTAGCCCCGCACCAGATGGGTATGGGAACATGTCCAATACATAATAAGGCTTTACCTTATTCTTCTTTGCGACTTTTGCATCGAGAGTCTTGTAGACCTTGTTGTATTGCCAGTCCTTCTGCCACTTCTTCTCGACTTTTATATGATTGTATTCTTTTATCTTTGTTATTTTCTTGTTCTGCATACACTTTCTTATTTACTGAATTTCTTTACAGCAAGCCATATCAATGCACCGAGGGCTACACCGAGGATTATCACCTTCAGCAGGTTGTCAGCATTGGACCAGTAGCGCATAGAGGCAATAATGATAGACAATACCCCACCCAAAGAAAATGATAGTGCAAGTATGCCAAGATGTATAAATGCTCCAGTTATTAATGACACAACACCGAGCACAACAAGGGTTATAAATACGTTCTTCTCGTAAACTTTGACTTGTGCATTATACTCATTCTGCTTTGTAAAATTCTCATCACAGTAGCCTGTAACTTTTGGCATTGTCTTGTCATCTATATTTGTGTTGCCATTCCACTGACCACCGACGGCTAGACAGTCGTCCTTGTTGCTGATAGTACCAGTTACCTGAGTAGGCTTTATAAAATTCTCAAAAATAGGTTCCTTGTAAACTAGTGATACTGCATAATTAAAGAACAAATTCATAACTACAACTATAGCTACGATGACCGATGCGCGAACGAATTTATTGTGTGTGCCGTTATTATTTTGTGTTTGTTGTGTATCCATATAACTTGAATAATACCACAAAAATAGTGTATAATAAATAGCATATATTATGATCAGCCGAGCAAAGAAAATCGCCAAGAAGCAAAGTTCCATGGACTCTATCGAGCGCGTGGCTATTCGTGCAACACGCTGGATAGGCTCTACCCCATCACTGTTGGTACACACAGGGTTATTCCTCTTTGCCTTCCTTTTCTATTTCTGGGGTTTTGATATCAATACTGTCCTACTAGTCCTAACTACTGTAGTGTCACTCGAGGCTATCTACCTATCCATATTTATCCAGATGAGTGTGAACAGGCAAGCCCGCCGCCTACATGCTGTGGCCCGCGATGTGGAGGAAATTCAGGAGGATGTGGAAGAGATTCAGGAAGATGTCGAAGAGATTCAAGAAGACGTCGAAGGTATCGAGAAGGATGTGGACGAGATTCAGAAAGACGTGGATGAGATTCAAGAGGATGTGGACGAGATCCAAGAAGACGTGGAGGAAATTCAGGAGGAAGAAGATGAAGATGATAAAGGCTCAAGTGGCAAGGTAGACGAAGTTACCCTGACTCATATCCAAATACTTCTTTCAGAACTAGCAAAAGATGTAAAAGAATTGAAAGATAAACAAAAATAAAAAACTTAGTAGTCCGACTACTAAGTTTTTTATTTATTATATAAATTTCCATAGTCCCGTAATAGAGACGACCGTCTCTATTACGTATGAATCTATTTTCTTATTATTACAGGTTGGCCTGTTGCGAGTGAGATTATAGTCGATGGTTTGCTACTTTTGGTGCCATAGCATACATATGCATCCACCTTGTCACCGAAGTAAGCCTTCGCTTCGCGCCTATTTTTTGCGGGCTCTTTACCTTGAGGGTTAGCACTTGGTGCCACTAGCGGGCCGAGCTTCTTGATCAATTTATATAAGTGTCCATTCCTCTTACTTATGATTCGGAATGCTAGCGATTCCTTACCCCTATGCAGGTATTTGAACTTTACACTTGTGCATGGCAGTATGACACTTGTCTTGGGTTGGAAAATTTCCTGATATTTATCATATACAGACTTCTTTATACCGAACTGTTCCAACTCGGCAATACTTGTTATAAGTATTATAAAAGGCTTGTCTTCGTCGCGACCCTTTATGCTATATATCCTCTCCACAGCCTTTTTATCACTAGCCCGCGTCAATATTCCATACAAAGTGTCTGTCGGGACAACTACTATCCCACCGCCTTGTAAAACCTTTTCAACTTTTACCCATTCACTTTTCATAATTTATACAATAGCATTTATCTTTGCCGCGACAATAAAATCGTTCTGTGAAAGGCCGTGGATGGCATGGGTGGTCAGGGTGATATTTACCTTACCCCAGCCTAGCTCTATATCTGGGTGGTGGCCTTCGCTCTCGGCAATATCCCCCACTTTATTTACGAACTCTAGTGCCTCTTTAAAATTCTGGAATTTAAAATGTTTAGAAATATTTTTATCATCATCAGAAATTGCCCAATCCTTTACATGAAAGTCCCGCATAGCCTCGGCGTCGGCCTTACTCATCGGATCTACCCCACCCTCGCACGGCACACAATGTTGTTTAGTTAAATCTTCCATATATTTATTATATCATCATTTGATAAGCGACCTTATAACCCTCTACCTTTTGAAAACCGAGTGAATCATATAGATGGCAAGCTATTGGGTTACTGGTTGAAAGCCTTAATAATTTAAAATATTTCTTTGCGTGCTCTATTATCAAATTCATTATTATTTTCGACAATCCTTGACCTCTGTATTCTTTCGCCACGTATATATGGCGAACTCGGCCTACACTTCCATCATTGCCTTCTAAGTATCTATCAATATCGATTCCACCAATTGCAATACACTTGTCACCTACAAATAGGCCCCACAACTTCTCGCCTTTTTTATCGAATTTATGATCTCCTAACTTCCACTCCTTGATTGTTCTGTCTACCAGGTTCCAACCATCGACAAGTGCCTCTTCGTTTAGTGGCAACAATGAGTCGATATTATTATCATTTATTTCCTGGATTTGGTATTCAATCATATTCAGATGATAACAAAAAACCGAGCACAATAATAGCGCTCGGTTTGAAATTGAAAAATTCAAAAAATCATTTACTCTTCTTGCCCTTCCACTTCTTCTGAATTTTCTGAATGTGTTGTTCCAAACAAAGAATCGTTTGGTCCTACTGTAAGGTCGCCCAGATTAAAAGGGCCGAATGTTGATACATTGATTTGATTTTCCATATAGTTTGTTTTATTTAGTTTTCAAATAACAAAAAAAAACAGCCTTTTAGAAGGCTGGTTTTTGTTTTGTATTAGTGTTTTTATATCAACGCAAAAATCAGCCTTCTAAATTGTAGGGCTGTAATAATAACTAAATTTTGCGAAACTGATATTCATATTCATAATTTACCAGATTAGAAGCTAAGTGTAAAGCCTCCAAAGAAGAATTTTATAACGATAACTATTAGTATTATACCTAGTATTAATCTTATCATCTATCCATTGTACGCTAATAACAGATTAATACCTATTTACTTGGAAGCCTTGCTTCCAAGTAATCATATCTTGAACTCGATAACATCTCCATCCTTTACAATATATTCCTTGCCTTCTGTACGGACTTTACCCTTTGCGCGGGCTTCACCATATGAACCTGCATCTAGTAAGTCCTTCCAATATACTACTTCCGCCCTTATGAATTTATCTTTAAAGTCTGTGTGTATTGCCATACCTGCCACTGGTGCTGTAGAGCCGTGTAGTATTGTCCATGCCCTTGTCTCCTCCACACCTGTTGTAAAGTATGTATCTAGGCCCAATAGTTTATAACAACCCGAGATAAGGTCATTGATACCATCATGCTCGCCACCTAGTTCTTTGCGGAACATATCCTTCTCTTCACCTTCGAAGTCTTTCAATTCATCCTCGATCTTTGCATCGATCAATATGAACTGTGAACCACTTGCTAGCATCTCACTCGTCATCTCTTTGAAATATTCAGGCTTCTCTTCATCGAGGTTCTTCACCCCAGCTTTTTTATTTAATCCGTAGATCATCGGCTTGCTAGTTAGTAGGTTCAGTTGCTTTACCTTCTTCATCTCATCATCTGTATATTCTAGACTGTTTGCAAGCTTGCCTTCCTCTAGAACCTTCTCAATCCTCTTCAACACTGCTTCTTCAACTATTGCTTCTTTGTCGCCTTTCTTTACATCTTTTTGAATATTACTGAGCCTCTTTGTAACTGTCTCAAAGTCGGCTAATACTAGTTCCAGATTGATAACTGCAATATCACGAATTGGGTCTACATTGCCATATACATGGGCTATCTCCTTGTCACCACCGGAAAGTGGGAACAGGCGCACCATGTGCAGTATCGCATCGGTCTCGCGAATGTTGGCTAGGAACTTGTTACCCAGGCCCTCGCCCTTACTTGCCCCCTCTACCAGGCCTGCAATATCTACGAACTCTACCGCCGCAGGGATAGTACGCTTTGTTTTAGAAAAGTCAGCTAGTTTGTATAGCCTGTCGTCCGGCACAGCCACAATACCCACAGATGGGTCTATGGTGCAAAATGGATAGTTCTCCGCAGGTACTCCCTTCTTTGTAAGCGCGTTGAACAGTGTGGACTTGCCCACATTTGGTAACCCTACAATTCCGATGGATAGTGAAGACATTGATATATGATTTTACTGGAATATATCCATATACTTGTAATTCGCTCTGTGTTACGACCACTTTATCTATAATACTTCTTACTATGGACTTTTTTGTCTCAAAACTCAAGTCCTTGAGTGCTTGTGATGCTTTTTCTGCAAAGAGTTCTATTTGATTTTCAGCTGGTAATACTTTTTCACTTACCTGTTCTATTTCTAGATTTGCTTTATTTATTTGATTATTGAATAGAGATATTTTTTCTTTGATTGGTTTTGTGTATTCAGCAAGCTGGTCAATCGTAATAGCTCCTACGCCATATGCTTTTAGAAAACGATCCTCTTGGTCTTTCAATTTATTAATTTCCTTTTTTGTTTCTTCAATATTTATCGATGATGCGAGTGTTTCATTCCTTTGACTGTTATACCAACGCTCGACTTGTTTATGCAACAGCTCGGGTGAACTCATAAGCTCTGTGATTTTATCCCATACGAGTGGGTCTGCAATCTTTGCATTGATGCCTTTTTCTGTACAGTTTGATTTTAGAGGGAAACTTTTGACTCGGTCTGTACATCGATAGTAAAGATGCTTGCCTTGTTGTGGCCCTTCTCCGCAACGTCTCACTCCGCACGAACACCATATTTGTCCTGTTAAGAGATACTCATTTTTGGTATTTCGTGATGATAATAGAAAATTTGATGTAAGTCTTTCCCCTGCTCGTAAAAATATATCTTCATCAATAATTTTTGGTGTTGGTATAATGATCCATTCACTTTCTGGTTTGTTACGTCTGCTCGTTTTCTTTATTTTCTTATACCCTTCCTTTTTTAACGGGTTAGTTGGGACTACAGCGTAACTTGCACCATAATGACCCTCACCCATATATGTCTTATTTCTAAGCAGTCTACTCAATGTACTCGTACTCCATAGACCTCTTTTACTTTTTCTCGGTTTTATTTCTAGCTCTTGAAGTTTTCGCACTACACTACGCAAAGTCATACCATCATCAGCGACCCATGAAAAGATACTTTTCACAATCGATGCTTCATATTCATTGACATCGTAATACCCTTGGTGAAAATCAGCGTCACCCCGCTTACCTTTCTTTACGATAAAAGTGTAGCCATACGGTGCCTCGCTGGCGATAATGTGCCCTTCGTTAGCTTTACGAACCTTGCCAAGTCGAAATCTTTCTTTTATTTTCATACGTTCGTATTCAGTAAAGACTCCTCTCATTTTATACATTATTTTGTCTTCATCAGTTTTTGGTTTTGGAATTGTAACAAAAAGTGTTTCAATCTCATGTTCCAATAACTCTTCCATTACAACTTCCTGCCATGCACCTCGCCTCGCCAATCTATCTGGGTCATAGATCAACACTGCTTCCCAGTTTTTTTTCTTTGCATCTAAACGAAGTTGATCGAGTCCTGGACGTGCCAAGTTGTCTCCACTCCATCCCTCGTCTGTATATTTTTGAACGATTGTGTACCCATTATCAAGCGCAAAACTATTCACAGCAGAAAGCTGGGTTTCAATAGTACCCTCATTTTCCTGGTTGGAACTCGAGACTCGGCCATATATTGCTATCAATTTGTTTTTTTCCATAGTTAGTTTTATTCTCTAATTTCATCACTTCTTCAAAAAGAAAATCAAATGCTTTATCGACCACTGTTTCTGATGAAGGAGTAACATATTTATAATCCAAAGAGGGGCAACGAAACGACTTTTTGTTGCTACACAAAAGATCACGTTGCCCCTCTTTGGGTACAAAATTATTATCGTTTATTGATCTTTTGTGTAGCTCACTCATTATATCATATTTACTTAATTTTTTATAATCCATTTTCTAAAGAAGCTGAAGTCAAAAGTTCGAACTTTTCCAGCCCAGAGTCGATAAAAGCTATGTTTTTCGAGTACGGCAATCCTTTCATCAATTCTGATGCCTGTTTTATTTTCCTCGTGAGTCTCTCTGGGTGGTCTTTATTCCAAACATCAAATATCGCTCCTTTTACCTCTTTCGCTCCATGTTCTCGTATGATTATTGCGAGTGCATAGCAGACGAGCGCATTATTCAGACTGTGTCCATTTTTGTCTTGTTTGCCTGCTTCTGAAAGCATGAAGAGTAGTAGCTCGAGTGTGTCTATTTTGTTATTAAAAAGAGATAGCTGGTTTTCTGGTCTATCAAGTAACTCATGCCAAGATGTGATGACCAGTTTTTTCATTAAGTTTGGTGTGAACATATCCTTGAAAATAACTTTCGTCTTTGGGTCTCTGCCGAGCAGTTTATTTACATCTCGCTTCACGGTCTGATTTTTCTTTATTCGATATTCGTATCGAAATACCTCTCGATCCGACAGATTGTACTTCTCAATAATTTCTCGCTCGTGGATGATATGGTATTTGTCATTTCGTTTGTTTTTTGGGCGTAGACAGTCAGCGACTTTGTCATAAAATGACCAGTCTATTGTTCCCGAGTAGATGTTGAGCACCCGTGCACCTTGCTTGCATTTATTGTCAGTAATATCAAAAGACTTATTTACATCCATCTTTGAAAGTTCACTTATGATACTCCGCATTTTGATGTTTCTGGGCAACAGTATATTTTTACATGCGTGTATCGTAGAGACCGTCGCATTTTCTATGCTTTGTAAATCTACAACTATGCCGACAGTCTGGAGCGAGTGTTTGAGAGCTTTATAGACTCGTAAGTCATCATGCTCGCTCACTTCTTGTAGACTATTCCAGTACAGCAATTTTGGAACAGAAAAAGTAACTTTTAACACATAGCAAATGTCTGTACGGTCTTTAGTTAAGTTTTCAAAAAGTTCAACTTGAGGGACGTACTCGTCTTTTAGTTTCGATTGAAGGGTGAACTTTTTTAGGTACGGGTGCGTGGAAGCACGTTCTGTGGTTGTTAAGTCTTTGAACGTGCGTCGTGTAATTTCTGGTAAAAATAGTGAGTAATTTTTTATTTCAAAATGACTCTGTGGGGTAAAGAATTTTAAGATAACTGTATCCATGGTATTTTTTGTTGTCGGTGTTTTTCAAGGAAACCGCTTAGTTGCCGTACAACTTATTTTTTAGAGCTTTTAAGTTGTCATTGTACGACCGTGCTTTGACTTCGAGTTTATCTGCAAAATAGCTATTTGCGACAGCTTCTATATCTCCCTCTCTCTTAAAGACAAAAAGGGATTTCTTTGGATTAGTCTTTTTAATATCCAAAAGCTCAAAACCCGCACAGAGGAGTGCGGTGCTACAGCCAAGGTCATATGTGGTGAACACATGGTCTGGATCACTGAGAGAACTATTTTTACTTTTCATAGTAATTTTCCGCTTAATTGTAATATGAGAGTTTCGTGCTCTCAATTACATTCTGCTATTTTAGAAAAGTTCTGTAGATTTCTTTGAATTTCGTCAAAAGAAAAAACACCTTTATGAAATAAGGTGTTTTTTACTACGAATAGACTTTTTTTCTCGAACTCACAAGATTTTATCCTGCTTGATTATTAAACATAATTCCATATCCGTGCATGTTGTAAATTAAAGGTTTACCATTATCCTCTGTTGCTTTAATTTTATTTTTTTTCATAAAACCATTACTAGTGGTGAGATTATCATTAATAAATTTTTGCATTTCATCTGTAGTTTTGTGTTTCATTTTTGGAATACGACTTTTGACTTCAATGATTAAGTCTTTAAAAGAAACCTCTCCTCCTTCGTTGGCTAGGTCGTACAGAGCACAAAAAACTTTATATGGATCATTATTTTTAGATACACCAATCAACTTACCATTATATTTAAAATCGTCATTTATTTTTGTAATATAAAATTTAGGTTCCCCACCCTTTTCGTACTTGTGATTAATATTTATGTCTTTTTCTTGAATACTATTCTCAAAATGATGAGTATGTTCATGTTTATGTTTTACTGTTTGATCACCACCAAAAGAACTACCTGATTTCTCTTTATCGCCTGGAATATCTTCTTTATAAAACTTTTTTTTATTTTGGTCATATATTCCTTGTAAATGAATAATCTCTTTTGAGATAGCTTTAAGAAAATTAGAAACAGAAAAACTAAATTTGTGTATTTCAAAATTATTCTCATATAAATCTTTATCTGATATTTCTTCTCGCAAACTAATGATTGATGGTAACATGGTATCACCCCAAATAACATCTAGAAATTCAGCACTTATGTACAAACTGGTCATGGGTTCAAACACGTTTCCATAATTATCACTATTTTTAATTTCTACAAAAGTGTCGTCTGAACTCACTATTTCCATTATTTTCTTTCTCAAAATTTTGAAGTAGTCGTTCAAATCATCAATACCAGAACTAGCAAAAAATAAACCTGTGCCGTAGTAGCTTGCTATAATATTTTCATAGTAAGAAAATAGAACTTTAATTAAATAAATCTTTTTATTGGTTTCAAAATTCTTGTAATCAAAAGAATTAAAATCTTTGACAATTTCAGTCTTGTTTTTTAATTTCTGAACTCCTGGGTCTAGGTCATCGATATAATAAGAAGATATTAAACTCATACCAATTTGACGAGCTTTCTCAATTAACTCTTTTTCTAGATTGTCTATCTTTTTACCATTCAGTAATGAATTGGTCTCTAAATATTCTATGAGGTTTAAAATAATAGTTCCAGTAGTTTTACCATCTTCTACAATCCATATACCTCTTAATCGATTGGCTTTTGATTTACTTGGAAAATCTAAGTCGTACTTTTCATCATAAATAGAAATTCCAAATTCATTTTTGAAGAACTCCTCAATTGTTCTGTCTGAAAAATCAAGAACATACCCTTTTTCCATATTGAATACCTTTTCCAGTATTTTTTTATCAGTTTCTTTTAAGATGCTCATCGTAATTGTAATTTATCTTTAATCCATAATTACTATATCACTTTTATAACTGGTTTACAAAAAAAGAACCTCAGAGTAAATACGAGATTTACAAAGGGTTCTAATTATTTATGGGTGATGGTTGGGTATGAATATTGCCCGTAGTACTGCCCATGCGATGAGAACAAATACTCCGACTATTACAAGTAAAATAACAGTAATAATTGGATGTATGTTTGCTGTATTCATGCGAGCATATGCACTACTTAACCATCGTGCTTGAAGTGGTATTTCTCTTGTGAAGAAACGCCCGAGAAACAAAATGATATGTTTCCCTACTTTACCTCCTATTTTAAAGAAGGTAACGAAGCCATTTTCAAATGACGATGATTTGTGTGTATTTGACATTGATGTTAAGTTTAGTTCAAATAGAGTATAGCACAATCGCTTGACAAAGTCAAGTAAAAATGCTACGATAGAAGTGACGATCACTCTTTAACATCATTTTTAGCTTGTATTTGTTGGGTTTTCTCTGTCTCTGTGCGGAGGTAGAGACAACCCAATTAAGTAACAATTAAAAAAATAACAAAATGAATACTTTTCAAGAAAAAACAAACAACTACATTGCTCAAATTACTGAACCCACACAAACATGGTTGAGGGAAGAAAGAAAAAAGAGTGAAATCTCTAAAAACAAATATTTAATCGGTCAAATAGATGAAGCCGAAAAATCTTTGAAAGAGATACAAGGAACTACTATTACTGAATTTAAAAGATTTATCAAAAGAAACAACAAACAAAGGCGAAAAAACAAAGATCCTTTGAAGACAAGTTTTTTTGATGAAGAAGAAAAACGCGCTAAGCATCAATTTGAAAAACACATGAAATCTATTGATGAAACTTGGAAGGAATTCAATAGGGAGGACAAGGAGCAGGCAAAAAAGAAAATGAAGTAATGTTAAAGAGGCACAGAATTATATTCTCGTGTCTCTTTTTATTTCTCTCCCAGCACTTGTGATCGATACATCTGTGCGTAGAGTTTGTTATTGTTCATAAGTACATCGTGTGTTCCTTCCTCTGCGACCGTGCCGTTATTTATGACGATGATGTGATTAGCATTTCTGATTGTAGTAAAACGATGCGAAATAAATAGCAATGTCGTGTCCGTCGGTAGACTATTGAGAGTTTCAAAAATTGACTCTTCTGACAACGCATCTATCGCGCTCGTCGGTTCATCGAGAATAACAAAATGAGCATTTCGAGAAAGAGTGCGAGCTATGGCAACTTTCTGGAATTGTCCACCCGACAACTCTTTCCCACCGTATTCTGAACTTTGTATCAGATTAAGCCCTGCTTCTGCTTCATTGGTAATTGAGTCTGCTCGTACTTTTTTTAATAAATCATGTAGCTCTTCATCATCGAGTTCTTGCTTGGCAAAAAGTTTTATTGAGTCTTTGATAGAGAGGAATTCATATCGTGAAAAATCTTGCAACAGGACGCCGAGCTTGTCATACCAGGTCGTTAAGTCTATTTGTTTTAAATCTACTCCATTTATTAAAATCCTTCCTTCCGTTGGGTCGTACATTCTCAAAAGGAGTTTGATGATTGTTGTTTTTCCTGCTCCATTTAATCCAACGAGGGCTAACTTTTGACCATGAGCGAGAGTGAACGAAACATTTTTTAAAACAAAATCTTCTTTGTCTGGATAAACAAAAGAAACATTCTCAAATACAACAGTGATGTCAGTATTTTGTTCAATCTTGACTGGTTGTTCTACTTGGGTAATTAAAGGTTTTACATCAAAATAATCTTTTACATTCCTTAAATACGGCATACTGGAATTTATCTCACTGATACTTTTAACCATACTAGCGAGTGACGTATTGATTGAATACAGAACTCCAAAAGAAAATACTATTTCACCGACAGAGAGTGTACCTTGAAATCCTTGTAAGATTATAAAATAGAGCGCACCGCCAATGCTTAAGGTCTCGATTATCTTTACAAGGATATTAGGAAAAATAAATCTCTTTTCAGCACCAAAATTAAATGTGTATTCTCTGTCTAGATAGGTGTCGATTTTATCTAAAAAATTTTTTGTTCTATTTGAAATGATTAATTCCTGTATTGTCTTTTTTGACTCAAAAGAGTTCTTCATTGAGAGAAATGCTCGTCTCTCTGTAGTCAGATCATCCCAGATTTTTGTTCTTGCTTTGGTATAATACATTTCTACAATAAATGACGGGATTGTTCCTACAATTACTGATATCGCCGCGATTGGATGTATGGCAAAAATTATCCCTGCACCGATGAGTAAAGCGATTAATCTACCGATTAGTTCAGATATATTGCTGGGTAATTTTCTGAGTTGCCACAATGCTCTATCAGATACTTTATTTTTCAAGTCTTGAAATTCTGGTTGCTCAATTCTCCCAATATCTAGTTTTGAATAGTGGTGAAGAAACAATCTCGTATAATAGCGTTCTTGTTTTTCTCCTAGAACTGCGCTCAAGAGAGACCAATTCAGGTATCCTACAATATCTCTGATGACTGAAAATACCAGAAGCGCGATTGCAGGAATGAGAACGACCCAGATATTTTCATGCACTTTGGAAAATGAGTCGATAAGATTACCTTGGAGTTTTGAGTAAAATATAAAAAATACAGAAATGATTATTTGAGTTATATTTTCAAGTACAAATAAGACTGGAGCAACTTTTAAGGATTGTACGGTAGACCACCAGAGGAGTGAGAGTGTCTCTTTAAATTTTATCACTCTGTCTGACATATTATAATTGCTTACTCAAATAAAAATCTACAAAAAATGGGTGTGGTTCATCGGTATGTATATTGTTATGACGGATTGAATAGTCACCAATATCTACAGTGATCTGATTATTATCACCTTGGAGTAGATGACTGTATTCCTCATAGTTTGGTTCCTTATTATCACAGTATCTTTTCAGCTTTTCTAGATCAATGACTGTGCCTTTTATCGTGTACGCTATGCCATCAGGGGTATCGTACTGTACATCAACAAATCGATAGTGTGGTAAAATACCTTTCTCTGTAAAATTAGTATCTTCTTGGTGTTCTTTTATTTCTTGCATCAAATGATGGTACCTTATTTTCTGTTTTTCATTATGCAACTGATAATTATTGTTTTGTGCGAATTTGAATACATCGAGCTGGTTGGTAATCATGCCAATCTCATTAGTTGTTAATGGGTCTTTCAATTCTTTGACAAAAAGTCTGACTACTTCTTCGGCTTTTTGTAGTGCAAATGACCCAATACCTTTTATTTTTTTCTCTTCATCTGTCATATTTTCTGTATGAACAAAGCGATGACGAGTAACAAAATAATGAGGGACAAGATCAGAGGTTTTCATATCCCCATCATAACTATCATGAATGCCAATTTCTACCAAATTTTCAGAAGTATCTTCTTTATTTATTTTAAGTAAGACTCCACGAAGTCTCCCATTTAAAAAATTCATATTCCACACAGCTTTAGTCTTACTTGGAAAGTTAGGAATTTGCATATCTTGAGTAATAATTTTATTGAAACTATTCCGCGCTTGTGCCTCTTTTATGACGTCAGAAAAGACACTGGGGGAAATTTCTTCCTCCTTTGTATTTCTGGGTGGTTGATTAAAATTTTGGTTCATAAATTTTCTTATTTTGTTGAATAAGCTTACCTAGTTCAGAAAGTTTGTAAGATGGTAAATCCTTTCTTTGCTCTCTTAGACTTATACCTTCATTCACTAACTCTTTGATATGTACATATGTATCGTCACTTTTATCTAAACTATTTAAAAAATCTGGATTATGTATTACGTAACCCAAAAATTCCCATCCGACATGTCGATCAACTATATTTTTTGTGATTTCTTGATTTTCAACACTAAAAGGATCCGCTAATTTATAATTTTTATTAGATACTTCTGGGTGTTCAGATAAATACTTTTGTTTTGACAAATCCCAGTCAATCCAGGTTTCAGATTGTCCGTAGATGCTCGATAACACACCAATTGCATTCATTATCTTGTTGTAGTTTTCCCGTATTTGTCTTTTTAATAACCCTAATTTTTCTGCAGACTCTGTGAGCATACTCTGATACGCTTCTGCGTAATTTCGCATGTTTTCCTTTAACTCTCCGTTTTCGTTTCTTGCCCATTGCTCATTCGCTTCACTACGTTCAGGCACAGTGTCTTTATACAAAAAATGTTGGCTAACAATTTCTTCCACTGAAGGTACTACTAATTCTTTTTGTTCTTGCACCACTATTTTTTCATTAGTAAAATTTTCAAAATTTTGTTTTTCGTTTCTTCCTTCATCTTCTATGATACTTTTTTCGGGTTTTTCTTCTACTTCTAAATTTTTTACTTGATTAGTTCTATTATGTATTCCATCAAAATATTCATTAACAATTTTTCTTCGTTCTTCTGGACTTTTTGACCAGTGTTCAATAATTTTTTCAGGGGTTGATATTAAGCTATTCGTATACAAACTTTCTTGAACAACAAATGCTTGGTTTGTTTCTTTTGATTGCTCTATCGAGGGAATAGATAGTTCAACTTCATCGGTTTTCTTATTAGAATATATTCTTCCATCATCTGAATAGAGCTGTGCATTCATAGGATTTGGTTCTACTAATAATTGAGAAACTTTCTGTCTTAAACCACCAGTACTTGTTATGGCATCAATACCGCGCTCCTTGGAACGAACTTTTTGAATAACATCTTTAATCATATCTGGCGTAAAAAATTCATTTGAACCCTGAACCCCGCCCATCATTTCAACCTGCTTGATGAGTTCATCAAAGTCTTTCACATTAACAAAAGACTTATTTTCAACTCCTTGATTCATTCTTTCAAAATCCTTCTTTTCCTCCAAGATTTCATCATGAAGCTCTTTGTACAAGTAAAGATTGTTATTATCCAGAAGTCCTCTTAATTTTTCAGATGCAACTTTTTGTTTTTCTTCTGGGAAAAAATCGATAAGATTATTTATTTTTAGAGCAATTCTATTTGCTTCAGAAAAATCCTGTTCATTTGAAAAAGTCTCTTGTAAGATTTTTGTAATATTCGGTGCTCGCATTTCTGCCATTGTTTTTTGTTGATTATCTTTTATTTGCTCCTTTGCTTCATTTATCACAATTTCAGACTCTGTATTTATATGATTTAAATCCTGTTCAACACCTATTTCATTCTTTATTTTTTCAAAAGTAGGTTCATCAATATTAATCGAGTTCAGTTTGCTTTTTTCGTCAGTGGTTTCCTGTTTAAATTTCTGCTCCTCATTATTTGCAAAATCAAAAAGCTCCTCTTGTGAAAGATTTTTTTCTGCTATATTTTCTGGAATAACTTTTTGGGTTTCGTTATCCTCGATAACATTTTGTTCTTCTAGTGTTGCCATAGTATTATTTACCTAAAATTGAATTTCTAATTTGTTTTATTTTTTCTTCTTCCAGTCTTTTTTTGAAACTAGCGATAATATTTTTACGTTTTAAGCGAAGCTCTGCAAGCTTTATTTCCATCTCCTTTTTGATTTCAGAAATACGATTTGACATATAGTAATTTTAGCAGTTTTTCTGGTTTTTTACCAAATTATATTTTTACATACCTCGTTCCCCTACCTTGCCCTACTCTTTCAAGGAGCTTGAGTTTTACCAGACGAGTGACTGCTTGCTTGATGGTCTCTCTTTGCATCGTACCGCAGAGAAGCGTGACTATTTCTGCTACACCTATCTCTTTACCTTCCATAAAAAGCTCATATATTTCTTTCTGCTTTTCTGACAAAAGTTTTTCTGGCTGGTCTTCATTCATCAATTTTCGTGCTTGCTCTACCTGTTCTGTGAGTGCAGTCAGAAAATAATCCACCCATGGTGAAATATCCTCGTTTTCTGTGCCGTGATTTTTCTGTGTTGCACGAAGCGCGAGGTAATACTCTACTTTGGTGGACTCGATAATTATATCCAAAGAAACATACGGTACATAACCGTATCCAGCTTTGAGAAGGAGGAAGTTTGTGAGTGCTCGACTCACACGGCCATTGCCATCAGAGAATGGGTGGATAGCGAGAAATTCAAAAATAAAGTTGGCGATCACCAGGAGTGGATGGATTTGTCGACTTTCTAGTTGTTCATTCGTCCATTCTATGGCTTCTAACATCTCACCTTTGACGAGGTATGAATGGGTAGGATTAAAAAGAATGACATTTTTTTTCTGCTCGTTGGTCATTATGACAGTATTGTCACCGTCTTTGTACTTGCCTTTGTGATGTTTGTCTTTCTCTGAAAATTGCAGGAGTATGCTGTGGAATTGCTGTATCCACCCTTCAGATAATTTTATTGTTTTCCAATTATCCAAGATACGCCCAATGAGGTCAGCATAGCCAGCGACTTCTTCTTGGTCACGTCCTTTTGGGGTATTTGTTTTGAGTCCACGGAGAAAGCGAGCAATTTCTTCATCGGTCATTTTGGCACCCTCAATACGGGTCGAGGCACCTGTCGAGGTGATGATCACGAATGCCTTGAGACGCCCAAGTATTTGTGGAGACAGACGCAGACTCCCCTGCCAGAGACCCTGAAATTGGTCTATTTTTGATATTCGAGCAAGGATGTCCTGTGATAACGGTATTCTTTTGTTTAAACGTTGTGTGTTGTTTTCTTCCATGATGTTTTATTGCGATATATAAATTGGTGTATATCAACTATACCCAATTATACACAATTATATCCAATTAAGCAACTAACTTACTTTATGGGATATAAACCCATAATCTACCCCACTTCGCAGTGGTAATGGGAGTTTAATGGTGAATGTAAAAGGAATTGAGTCTTTAGTATCAAGCATTTCAACATGTCGAGGTGTGCCCTGACCATGCCGATTGATAAACTCATAATAGATAGAATATAACAGAAAAAAGGATATTCTCAAAAGAATTTATAATAGAACCACTCTTGTTATTAAGGACGAGATCAAGTGCCAAATTGTATGATTCAGAGCGTAATTTTTAAATTTAAGAAATGGTTTAATAACAAGCAAGACAAGTACTACAAGAAGTACAACTTTGTATACAAAGAACTCGCTACTAAAATTTAAAAGTATCACTGCATTGGATATAATCAAAGTTATGGAAAACACCCAATCAGCAAATCGAAGGATTTTGTTAGTAAAAAACAAATGATACAGTAAAGAAAATATCATTTGGAAAATGAGAACTAAGATGAACCACTGAGAGAAACCTCCTTTGATAGCAAAATATATTGGTATGAGGTTAAATACATGTGAAAATGCCAAGAGTAAGTAACCGGCTTTGTGTTTTTCGTAACTTGGGTGAAAACTATTTGGATCAGTCCACGAAAAATTTTTCATATTTTAGTAAAAAAATTTATTTTTGCATTAGGCTCATCAGTGGCATGAGGGCGTCGCGGTGCTTTGCAATATCGGACTTGTATTTACCCATAACCATAATCATGGCGTATTGTTCAGACAACCCACCCTTTGTCTTCTCCTCCACTTCCTTTTGGATCTTTTCAAAAAGGTCTTTTACCTCTTTGTTGGATTCAAGTGCTTTTAAACTTTCTACTAATTGTGGATTTTCATCCAATTGCTTTGAAATAGCCTCGGCCTGTTCCTTTGATACGCCCTTCATCTGTAGGGCCTTCTTTGTAATAAATGATTTAAATGACATGGAATGGATTATAGCAAAAAAAGTGCTATTATGCGAGTATTATAAATAGTTCTCAGAGAGGGGGTTTTGGGCGCGACGGCGACCAAACTTCAGGAGATTTTTAGCAAAAAATCGACGTACCCTCGGCGAGAAGCTATTTATAATACTCGCATATGGAAAATAACAAAAACAAAATTATTGTAATACTAGGTCAGACATCCACCGGCAAGAGCGATTTTGCTGTGGAAATAGCAAAGCTTCTAGGTGGCGAGGTAGTCTCTGCCGATTCACGTCAGGTATATACAGGGCTTGATCTGGGTACTGGTAAAATCACAAAGAAAGAAATGCGTGGTGTTCCCCACCATATACTAGATGTGGCCAACCCAAAGAAAGTTTTTACCGTTAGCGACTATCAGAAAAAGGCCGAAAAGAAAATATCTGAAATATTGAAGCGTGGTAAAACTCCAATCATTTGTGGTGGTACAGGCTTCTACATAGATGCTGTTGTGTCTGGTGTTGTATTACCAGAAGTCCCACCGAATAAAAAGCTTCGTGAAATATTAGCAAAAAGAAGTACAAAAGAATTGTATGCCATGCTATTGAAGCTCGACAAAGTTCGAGCACAAAGTATCGACAAGGATAACCCCGTACGACTAATCCGAGCGATAGAGATAGCCAGTACCTTAGGCATTGTACCAGCTATTTCCACCAGTCCGACTGGTGGAAAATACGATGTATTAAAGATAGGACTGAACTTGCCTGATGAATTATTGAAGGAAAGAATTTATACTCGTATAATTAAAAGAATAAAAAAGGGCATGATAAAGGAAGTTACAGATCTTCACACCAAAGGCCTATCTTGGAAGCGCATGTACGACATGGGGCTTGAATACAGGTACATAAGCGAGCTTCTGCAGAACAAAATGACGAAGGATGAAATGATAGATAAATTAAATACCGAAACATGGCATTATGCCAAAAGGCAAAAGACTTGGTTCAAACGTGACGCATCTACAGTATGGATAGACCCAATGAAAGCTTCAGATAAAAAACTCGCAATCAAAAAAATAGAAAAGTTCTTAAAATAAAAATACCCAGTCAAACCTATGGGTTTGACTGGGTATTTTTATAGTTTTAAATCTTTAGTTAAAGGATTGATTATCTTTATTATTTCTTTATGGAGTTCTGGCTTGGCAACGACAAAGCCCTGCTTTGGGTCAGTTATATTTACAATAGGCTCCCCTAGTAAATTCGTGGTTACAAACCCCCCTTCATCAAACAAAAGTCTTAGAGTTTGGAATTCATAGTCACCAAAGAATGGCATAACAACAGCATCGATATTACCAGAAGCAAGGAGGAGTCCAGACATACCAACATGCACGTATGAGAACTGTGCTTTGTTTTTATTCAGCTCGGTCCATACTTCAAACATATTCACAAATTTATATTTCATATTTACTGAAAAGCCAATGAAGGAATTGGCTACATGTAAGTGGCCAGATTGTGAACATGGTTCATTATTAAAAAGAATTCCCTTACCCTTCTCGGCAGTAACGACGCGGTCAAGTATTGGATCGTAAATAATAGATAGGATAGTCTCACCATCACAAACAAGTGATAGCATAAATGTAATCAGGGGGACGCTTGTTATAAAAGCTTTGGTTCCATCTATTGGGTCACACACCCATACATACTTTGAACCCTCTTCACCTACATAACCACTCTCCTCACCATGTACTGCATGGTCTGGAAAGTTTTCCTTAACTTTCTTTATAAGTAAATCATTGATCCTATTATCGTATTCTGTAATCAGGGAATTGTCCTCTTTAGTAGCACGCTCCAGATTCTTGTAAAATCCTTCGCGGATTATACCGCCTGCTTCCTTTGTAAATTCCTCTGCAAATTTT
Source organism: uncultured Candidatus Saccharibacteria bacterium (assembly GCA_964544225.1). Lineage (GTDB taxonomy): Bacteria > Patescibacteriota > Minisyncoccia > Phycocordibacterales > UBA9973 > UBA8515. The sequence goes on from CAZIZK010000002.1 coordinate 231,643, forward strand.
TTGTATTCGTTGTTCATGGATTATAGTTTTTAGAGGAACCGCGAGTACGCTTTCGGTCACAAGTATTTTTCTGGTGAAAAATCTCGCGACCCCGCCTCGCGCAGTCGCGCTCCGGCTTCCGATTCCTCCACGCGAGTAAAGCAATTTACTCGCTACCGCCCCAAAATAGCCGAAGCTATTTTGGAAATGCGGGCGATGGAGGAATCGGACCCCCGCCAAAGGTTTTGGAGACCTTTGTACTACCACTATACTAATCGCCCTTCTATTTATCTATTCAAAAAACTAAAAAATAAAACTGCCTTTTGGAGGCAGTTTTATTTTAGCAAAATATAAGCTAAAGGTCTATTTCTTTGCCTCCTTATGCTTTGTATTCTTCTTGCACCACTTGCAATACTTCTTTAGCTCGATCTTGCGAGTTACTAGCTTCTTGTTTTTACTTGACCAGTAGTTTATGCGCTTGCATGTTCCACAGGCTAATTTGAAAAGTCTATCTTGTGACATAATGGACCCATATTACTATAAAACCCTATAAAATGCAAATTATTGGGTTTAAATAGGCGGGATATATGTAAAATTCCTCACTTATCCCTACCTCGTCCCTAGGGCGAGGCGCGCGCCCACACCTGCTCCGGATTTTACACATATCCCGCCTATTTTTATGAATTCCACCCCTCCACTACTTTATTACTCTTGGTAAAAGTGGACTCAGGTGGGTTGTGACTTCGTAATTAATAGTCCCCATACGTTCGGCCAAATCTTCGGCTGTGATAGTGTCTGCCTTCTGGCCACCTAACAATACCACTTCATCCTCGGGTTTTACCCCTTTTATATGTGATACATCCACTACGAACATATTCATGGCTACACGGCCCAATATTGGGGCCCTCTTGCCATGCATTAGAACATGTCCATTGTTAGACATTGATCGTGCTAGACCGTTTGAATAGCCCTGGGGTATGACAGCTACCTGCATATCCTTCTTTGCTATATATGTCAGTCCGTACCCTACCGAGTGACCCTTTGGCAAAGTCTTTACCTGCGCTATGTGAGTTACGTATTTCAAAGCTGGTTTTAAAGAAATCTTCTTCTTCCACATCTTCTCTAGCTCTGGGCTTGGCCACATGCCATAAAGGCCGATACCTATGCGCACTATCGGGTGTATACCCTTCCACTTTTCATAAGCCAAGACTCCTGATGTGGCTGATATATGTGTATGAATATCTTTATACCCCGCACTTTGAAACTGGCGTACTGCTTGTTCATAAGTACTTATTTGTTTTTGTGCATGGGTAAAGTCGGCAGTGTCTTCGATGTTTGCAAAGTGCGCATATACACCATCGACTTTCAAGCTCTTTAAATTCTTCAATTCATTTAGGAATTTATCTATATCATTTGGCATGACACCTTCGCGACCCAAATGTGCATCGATAGCTATATGGACTTTGACCTTCTTTTTTAATTTATTTGCAATAGTATTTATTAATAATGCATGGTGCAGATCAAATACTGTTAGTATACATCCGAGCTCTATAGCACGTTTGATATCATTCTTGGCTACATAACCAAGAAGCAATACATTCTTCTTTGTTACTTTCCTGATACTTTCCAACTCTTCCACACTGTTTACCTGAAAGTAATCGACATGGTTTGCTATAACCTTCACAACCTCTGTGTCACCATGGCCATATGCATTGGCCTTTACCACACCGGCGATCTTTACACTTTTACCCACCACAGCACGAAACTGCTTTATATTGTGCAATAAATTACTTTTAGATATTTCTATATAAGATAGTGGTATTTTATTTTGCATTTTGTAAAATAAGCCTAATTAATTCTGTATTTTTAATACCAGAAGCTTCAAATAATTTTGGGTACATACTGATACTTGTATTACCTGGTATTGTATTGATTTCATTTAAAACAAAGGAACCGTCATCTGTTAGAAAAAAGTCTATGCGCGCAGTACCCACAAGGTTTATACTTGTAATTATCTTTGGAACATTATCCATTAATTTTATACGTTCAGTATCAGAAAGTTTAGTATCAACAACAAGTCCAGTATTACTTTCGTTTGCATATTTTTCCTCATATGAATAAAAGGAATCTATGGGTGGGTTCACTTCACCTACAGCAGAAGCTATTTTTGCAACATTATTATATGGTACATATACAGCAACTTCTATCTCTCTGCCTACTATAGCGCCTTCTATTAAAATTTTATTATCTTCCTTACCTGCGACTTCAAGAGCCTTAATAAAATCTTTTTCTTCCTTAACACACGAAACACCTATGGAAGAACCTGAACGCGAAGGTTTTATAAATAATATACTTCCTAATTCAGATACTAAAGAATTATAATCTGGATATTTTGATCCTTTATACCAAACATACCAAGGGGCAACCTGTAGGCCATCTCTTTGTACTAAAATTTTTGTTATATCTTTATCAAAAGTAGCAAAAGCTGTTTCCATACTTGGTCCAGCAAATGGTAAGTTGTAAACTCGAGCAAACCCTTGCAAGACACCATCCTCACCCTGACTACCATGTACTATTGGATATATTATTTCTATTTCAACACTATTTCCTTTTTCATCCAAAAGAAAAGATTGTGAGGATAATTTATTTATAGTACAAGGAATATTAAAAATCTTTACCACTTCAGATTCTAATGTAGGAATAGACTGATTACTTGAATCCGATGTATACCAAAAACCCTCTCTGTTTATATATACAGCAATTGGATTATATTCGTCACGAGGAAAATTATTAAAAACATTCGAGCCAGACACAATAGACACTTCGTGTTCATTTGATTTGCCCCCAAACAGAAATAATACATTTTTCATATTGTGCGCCGGGAAGGATTCGAACCTTCGTAGCCCGAAGGCGACAGATTTACAGTCTGTTGTAATTGACCACTCTACCACCGACGC
>CAZIZK010000003.1:0-124580 GCA_964544225.1 uncultured Candidatus Saccharibacteria bacterium
TAAACCCAGTATAGCATAGAAAAAAAAACGCCCGAAGGCGTTTTAATTTGTGGACATGCCACTAAATACATACAACCACTTAAAAGATTACCTTTCACGCTTTTGGATCTATTATAATTCAAGCCCCACTCTACAAAATATGCTTGTAAATGCTCAATAGAGTATTTACAAAGATACCACAAGAATAGTATTGAATTAAATATAGTTAGTAAATGAGATCGGGTAAAATTATTTTTTATATATCAATCCTGACGGTGAGTGTACAATCAAGCACAAAGTCCTTGAGGGTATTGTAGGTTGTGCATACGGTAAAGGCCAGCCAGCAAAAACAAAGGTAGACCAAGCCGTGCATGATGAGTTTCTACGCCTTATGATACTCCGTGAAGAGCAAGCAGGCCGCCACTAATGGAATATAAGGTAAGTATGAATAAGATTATTTTTTCCTGAACTCGATTGGATGTTCAATACTAGGGGTATTTTGTATTGGAATTTCAATATCTGTCTTTTCCTTTATTGAACGAGTTTCCTTTGGAATTTCTGGAATATGCTGTTCTATCTCTGCTGTTAATTCGTCCAAATCTTCCGGCTTAAAGTTACTTATGATTTCTGTGTGTATTTGTTTTAAAACTTCTATAGAGTTTTTCTTTACCTCACTGCTTTTTGTATTTTTTATTTTCTCTGTCCAAGCAAAAAGAGCACGCATCAATTCTTTAAATACTCTACGGTAACTATTTTCTTGGCTTATTGCTGGTGAGAGAGTTGTAAAATGTAATCCCCAATATACATAAATATCTTCTGAAGAAGTACCTTTTACTTGCTTTATCGCCTCAAAAAATGAACCAAGGATTGTTTTATTAAATATATTCGCATAGAAAGTATTAGCGCCAGTGACTGCTTCATTATTTTCAATATCCCACAATGTTCCTATATACCCCCTTGCCCCGCAGGAAAGAAAAAAGTTTGATACTTCAGACCACGACCAACAAGCATTATTAAAAATAAATGGAGAAGAATGTGACGCAAGTATTTGAAACATTCCTTGATGAATACTATCTACGCAAGCAATTGCACAAGATGTTGGGATTTTCTTTTTCTTAGTTCTTTTAGCCTCTTGATTTTTTTCTTCTTTTAGATACAACGCTTTCCTCATATCTTCATAGACATAATTTTCGTACTTTTGGGCTTTTAGTTCTGCGCTCATCCAAACATACCCGTCAAACTTTCGGAAAAATGTTTTTCTATGTACTCCAATTAAATCTTTCCCTGGGACTGGAGCAAAGCCAACAACTTCATCAAATTCCACTGTATGCTCTACTCCTTTTCTATCTTTATAAGTCTCAGTAACTGAGTATCCATCAACCTCCCCTCCATGTGTACAAATATGCAAAATATCATATGGAAAGTGTTGTGCATGAAAATCAAGATTATGGACAGTTGCATTTCTGCCTATTAAGGGACGCACTAAATAATTGTTAGATATTAGTGTTTCTATGATATTTTTTGTCTCTTCGTCGGGAAAAAAACCTGGAGAAAAAACTACAGCTGAATTAAAGCGTTCAATACCTTCAAATAAAATTGAGTTAAATATAAATAAATCAGCACGTAGAGCTAAAGGAACATAGCTGCAAGGGATTACATTTTTTATCACCAAAGAGTAAGGCAGTCCTATGGTAAAAAAAGTTGCATAGGTAAACTTTTCAAATGACAAAGAGCCAATTCTTTGAGTGATTTTGTTTATTACTTTTTGTAATTGGTTATGAGTACCATGTTCTCTCCACTTTTGGATATGGGTTTCAATACCGTACTTATTCTCTTTGCCGAAATAATCAACAACATACAAATTAGCGTTTACTGTATATGCGTAATTAACTGCAATAATACCAATTGAATCCCTATCTTTTTCCAAAATGATAATACCTTTACCTTCCTCTAATTGAGGAATAATCTCGGGTGCATTTTCATCTATTCCCAACCTCTGGTTATTATTCTTTGCAACAAAAAGCGCATTTAATATGTCTTCGCTTTTACACTTAAGAATTTTCTTTTTATCACTAATGGGCAAAAGTTTTTGCTCAGCTTCCTCCAAACTGTTGATTTCAATGATCGGTATTTTTGTTGGTATGCGCAAGTATGATTTCTGATTTTCATCTAAGTCGACAAAAATAACCTTTCCGAGTTTATCCATTCGAGCCATAGCATTGTTTATTAAAACAGCTGCAGTAGAGCCAATAATACGCGCGATATACCCATCTTCCCCAAAATCATCACCATCAAAATCAGGAACATTTACAAACGGGAAATCAAAGAAGGGTATATATACACCCTTTTCTCCAAAGTATGATGAAACAACTCCAGCAAGGACTGTACTCTTATCATTTACAATACATATGTATTCGGTATCAATTTTTGGGATTTCCTTGTTAATTTCTGTTTTCATATATAAATTAAAGAATAACCCCCTTGAGAAAATTCTTTAATTGTGCCTTTTTAGGTAAGGCAGAGGGAACGTCTATTTCATTTTTCATTGCTTGAACAATACGTAATGATGTAGCTGGATTATCTAGCCACGACTCTAATTCACCTATATGTAGTATATGTATATGATATTTTTTTGCTATCTTTATAGCACTTTCTATGTCTACCTTGAAAGACTGAACGTGCGTACTAGAAACCCCATCTTTTTTAAAGTCTATTTTTTCTTGAGGTTGTAGTGCATTTAATTTAGTTCGAATATTCTGTAAAAATAATTTATCCGCAGGATCCGAAACGAACCCAATACATTCTCCAGAATATAATATATCTATATCTACTATTATGGCGGTATTGATCTTTAAAAGCTGAAGTTCTTTAAAAGCAGTTACAACTTCTCTTTTGCCATTTAATCCAATAAAGTGAATATCTACAGCTTCGTTAGTTATAAATACTTGACTAGCATACTGATATATCATTCTATCGTCTTCACCCTCACAAAGAATGGTTAATTTATTAAAGTAGGAATTAAGGAATGATTCGTTATAAGTCCGACTTCTTGTTACAGGTATTATTTTGTTAATAGTGTATTCTCTAACACCGCTATTATTTTTTAAATAAACGACTTGTGTTGGCACCGTAACATTTGTAATAAGTCCTCTTAAAAACTCACTATCGTGAGTTGCAATAAAAATCTGCTTTCCATTGGAGGCATTGTCGGCAATGAATTTTCCCAGACTCCTTCTTTGTGGTGAATGCAGAAAAGCTTCGGGTTCGTCAATAATAATTACTTCTTTCGCTGGGTTGAATAAACAATATAGGATTTTAAGATATGCCTTGAGACCATCCCCTTGGGTTTGTAGTATAGGTGAGTGTTTTTCCCAAAAATCAGACTCCTCTTTACTTGTCGCAAATGTTACAACTGGAGCGTCTAATGCCAAGCGAATATCTTTTTGTCCTTGGGCAAGATTGTCAAAAAGAATATCAATTCCAAAAACTTGTTTTATATGATCGGATATTTTTTTAAATACTGCTGTTTCAGAATAAAGATAGTGCACAATATTGTTATAAGGATCATTTATTCTTTTTATATGAGTAGAAAAAGGGCCTGCTAGACGGGAATCACAATTTTCTATAGCTACTGACAATTTATAAAAAAACTTTAAATAATGCCAGTCAGCATCGCGTGGTGTCCCTGCTAATATTTTATAGTTAATGAGACCATCACCTTTTTGATTGATACCCTGAAAAATATGATCATTCCAATCTGGATTGCCAAAAATCGCAGATTTGCCGTCACGAGTTATTTCTTTTACGGCTTCTTCGCTGGTAGGTAAATATGATATGCCAGGGAAAAGATTATCAAATTTTGATTTTAAACCAGATGATTCAACTTCTAGTGTTGAAATCCATTTGGGATCATTTTGGATATCTCCATTTGAAATTGTAAATTCCAATTCTTTCAAAAAAGTACTTTTACCTGTATTATTAGCTCCTAAAATAAGATTTATGTTTACAAGAGCTTCTTTTTCCCCTAAGATTTCAATTTCTTTTATACGCATTGCGAAAGGTATTTTAACACAAAAAATATCTGTAACCTAGGAGCTTTCAACAGCTTTCCCTAGCTTTAATTTGCGGTATAATGAGACTACATGACCACATTCGCCACACAACCACACATACAGAGTAAAGCCCTCAAGAAATCTCTGCAGAGCGCTGGGATAGGCAAACACGGCAAGAGGAAGAGCACCTTGGCTCTTGAGAGGGCGATGGATAAAAAGGCTGATAGGATCGTTGAAGATATGATGCTTGTAAGGACTCAAGCAATAGCTTTAATGAGTAAAAAACTACCGACAGCAACATATCGTGATTTGATACACAGTCTTGATGTTCTTACAAAGAATATACAGCTCTTGTCTGGAAAGAATACGAGTAAATTCGGAATGGGTGCGTTGTTGGATAGCTTAGAAGCAGAAGATGAAAATACGGTAAAGTTTAGTTGGAAAGAATAATGCTTTAGTTTGATATTTTTGATATTTAATCAAACTATTTTCAATTTTATCTAAATACTGAACACTCAGTAATTTCCACATTTTTCTTTTAAATGACTCTTTAGAAGGCGTTTTAAGCGGTAAAATTGACCTAGGAGCGATGTTTACACTTTTTACGATAGATTCTTAGTAGAAGTGTTTTTAAGGGCTCTTTTCTTAAAATACTCAAAACTAAAATAAGAAACAAACCCTATCAATCCATAACCAACGAATTTTAAAATAACCTTGTACCATTCATTTTTACTATGTTTTTCAAAATCATAAGGAGTGTATACTCGACCTGTTTCGATATTCCTCCACGCATCTGCAACTTCGCCACATTTATTGTTAGGTTCACACTCCTCGTGTGATGCAATAATTTCGTGAATACCTTCATTGGGTGATTCATTTGGTAGCCAGTTATAAGCCAGTACACCTGTGAAGATAGGTACTACAATGTAAATTACCCAAAATATTTTTTCTATTATCGAAAGTAAGTCATTCTTTTTCTTGTGCATAAATGTTAACCTTTTCTAAGGTGTTACAATTTTCTTTAGTTTATTTAATGACCTAATTGAATAAACGAGTAATATTATAGGAAGAAAAGGTCTGGTTCCCATAGCTAAACCTAGTATTATCAAAATTGCACTAATAATAACCACAGCCCAAATATATTTTTTAGTATTATTATTTACCCCCTCATTTATTTTAGAACCTAAAATAAGAAAAATAAAACCTTCTACAACATTAACAACTGTGTCATAAGAAAAATTATGTCCTGAAGAAAGTTCAGATCCAGTATTATTAAGCAAGAGTAACCCAACAGCTATCCTTAATATTCCAAAAATTATAGTGACTGATCCAATATTTCCAATCTCATTTTTCGGTTTAATTAAATCAAACCCATTTTCTAAATTTGATTTATTTGATGGTTCTTTATTCTCTATTTTTTCGACTTTTACACCACATTTATCACAGAATTTTGCATTATCTTGTAATACATTACGGCAACCTTCGCAATTAGTTTTATTTGTTTCCATAAATTTTATTTATTGTTAATAATTCTATGGGTGAGACGCAAAAAGCTCACCACATGAGTGAGGGTTTGAACCCTCCATATCCGTTTCCAGATATGGCCGTTGAAGACAAACCTCAATATGATGAGCTTTCTATCTTCAACGGACTTTCGACCATATCCTAAAGAAAAACTCTAGGGGTTAGGTCTCTATTAAGTTGTAGGATAATTATAGCATTTTTAAAAAGTAATGTAACACCTGCTTTCATTTGACTGCTATTTATCATTTGTGATATCATTATTTTACAACTTAAGGACTTCGATGCGGAGGCAGCGTAAAACACTCTTACCCACAGCCAGAGGTAGTGCCTCTTGTTTAAAAAAACGGGGAAAACCAAGACAAGGTTTTTCCTGTTTTTTATTACCTAACGGGGAAAACCATAAAAATTTACATTTTTATGGTTACTATCTACAAAAACAAAAAAAACTCAATTTTAGTGAGCCAGAACAAAACTGGTTCTTTTGAGTCTCTAAAAAACAAAAAAGGGGGTATAATAAGCATGGAAGAGTATAGAAAAATACTCAATGACAATAACAGTTCTGATGAACAAATTATGCAAAGATTGAATTATTTAGAGGTAATTTGTAGAAATGTTATTAAATCAGAAATAGCAAATTATGTTAAAAGACAAAAATAAACAACTAAACATAGATCCATACGAAGACCGAGAAGGCCTTGTTTATGCTCGTGTTTCTAGTAAAAAACAAGAGATTGAAGGACATGGTTTACAAAGCCAAGAAGGACGTTGTATTGATGAACTCAAACATTTAAAAGTACCTTATATAAAAACTTTTCCTGATAGTTTTTCTGGTGGTGGTGATTTTATGAATAGACCTGCCATGAGAAAATTACTTGAGTATATAGACTCTCGACCACACAAAAAGTTTGTTGTTATTTTTGATGATCTTAAACGTTTTGCTCGAGATGTTGAGTTTCACTTTAAATTACGTACAGCTTTTAGAATACGTGGAGTAACATTAAAATGTCTAAACTATGCTTTTGACGAAACAGACGAGGGAGAGTTTTTAGAACTTATTATGGCTGGACAAGCACAACTTGAACGTAAGCAAAATCGTAGACAAGTTATACAGAAAATGAAAGCAAGATTAGATGCAGGATATTGGTCATTTGGAGTTAAGAGAGGATATAAGAGTATTGAAGACCCGCTACACGGTAAAATATCAGTACCAGACGGCAAAGACGCTAACATACTAAAAGAAGCTCTAGAAGGATTTTCTACCGGCATATTTATAAATAAGATAGAAGCTTGTAGATTTTTAATATCAAAAGGATTCTGGAAGGGTGAAGCTAGAAAATATGTATATGTTTTTGATAAGATGTTACGTGATCCATTTTATGCAGGTTTTATCGAATACCCTAATTGGGAGGTGTCGAGAAGAATTGGCCATCATAAGCCAATAATTTCAATAGAAACATTTAATTTAAATCAAAGTAGGCTTGATGGAAAAACAGCATTGAAGCAAGTAAGAAAAGATACTTGCGATGAATTACCCCTAAGAGGCTTAATTAACTGTGCTGAGTGTAGTAAGCATTTAACAGGTAGTAAAACCACCGGTAATGGCGGAACTTTTTGGTATTACTTTTGTCAAAATAAAGGATGTTCTATATTTAGGAAATCAATCAACACAGATGATGTAAACACACGTTTTAAAGAATTGTTAACAAAAAACAAAATAAAACCAGAAGCCGAAAAACTAATGTCTGTTATATTTGAAAAAGTATGGGGTGAAGAAATAAAAAACTTTCACTCAACAGAGAAAGAAAAAATTCGAGAACAGAAGAGTCTTGAAGTAAAAATAGACCAATTTACTGAATTGATTATAAACACAAAATCCGATGTCCTTAAAAAGAATTATGAGAAACAGCTTGAAAAGATTGTATCTGAATATGAAGGAAAACAGAAAGAAATGGGTCAAAAGATTGATTTTAACATACCTTATCAAACCGCAATAAAAAAAGCCTGCCAATTACTAAAAAGTCCTTACAGTGTATGGGAAAAAGTTGAAACAAAAGAAAAACACAATCTATTTTTCTTTCTTTTTCAAGATAAATTACCTTATAGTAAAAAAGATGGTTATCAAACCAATAAAGTCCCCAATGCCATAAGGCTATTTGAGGACTTTGTGGGTAGTTGTACTACAGATGTGGACCCTACAGGACTCGAACCTGCCACCCCCTCATTGCAAATGAGGTGCTCTACCAGATGAGCTAAGGGCCCAATGTAATTTAACCAAAAAACTTTCTATCTTAAAAACTTGCTTTCGCGGGGCGCTACAGATAGCTAAGGGCCCGCTAATTCAACTATTAATTGAATAACCTATATATTACCTTATTTAAAAATTTTTGCAAATACCCATTATCTACCCTTTAACGCCATATCTATTATATGGTCTATGAAGCCGGGCATGGTGCCACCTACGCTGTCTATGGACTTGTGCCAGATATCCCCATCGGCCAGACTTGGCAAAGTGTTCACATTGATAGCATATACACCCTTCAGAGGGTGGACGATAAATTTTACATTGGAATAATGATCCAGGTGGAACTCTTGGTGTATCAATGCTGCCAGGTTCGCTAATTCCTCCTTTTCCCCACTTGTGAACTTGCCAGGGTAAATATGTTTACCATCAGAGCGGACCTCTACAGGTGGCAGTGTATACATCTTTTGATTGCGGAAATTGTTGATCACACCTACATGAGCCTCGCGACCTGTAATCATCTCCTCTACTATTATCCCTACTCCGTGTGCTACACCATCGCGGATGGCTCGGACCAAATCATCGTATGTCTTGCATACATGTATGCCCATAGTATTACCCGATACAGGCTTTACTACCCATGGTGCAGGCATCTTGTTCCATACCATCTTTGCACGAGACATGGCATATTCATCCACAGGGCCATCGAAGTCGGATTGGTAAAGTGGTAGCAATACATGCTGTGGTGTCTTTATATCCAGGCTATTGAATCGTTCACGAGCCAGGCGCCTGTTGTAACCCATACTGTGTGGAAATATTCCAGACCCAGTGTACGGTATATGCCAATGATCCAGTATCTGCTGGAGCTTGCCATCTTGGCCAAAGCTTCCATGCAGTGCGTTGAATATTACATCTACTTTATCATTGATCTTGTCTATAGATATAGGTAACCCGCGATAATGCAATACACCATCGCGATCGATCAATAAATCAATAGCCTGGTATTTATCTTTTAAAATATCACCATGCAAAGATGCAAGAACATGCGCCCCTGTTGCAAGCGACATGTCATACTCATTATTTACTCCTCCACGAATTACACCAACGCGTATCATATTTATATTATAACAAAAATTTCCTAAAATAGTTCTTGAGCAGGAACTTGCGCAGGCCTGACTGAGGCCGAGCAGAGCAGAAAATTCACCAGAATTTTACGCGTGTCCTGTGAAAGAAGCTATTTTAGGAAATTTTATTAGAACATATTCTTGCGACTCTTTTTGCGATAGTACGATATAGCAAACCGGTGTGCTTCCACATTGGCCAACAATATTGCCTTTTTGTGTTGCTTTATTATGTCTTCCTTACCTATGATAGCCTTGGCTTTATGCTTGTCGTCCTTCACTACACCTACAATAGGGATCTTTAGCATGTACCTATCCATTACCCTCTTGGCTACATTTATCTGAGCAGTAGAACCATCCATAACCACTAGATCCGGCATCCCCCACTCGGTATGTCGGAAACGACGTGACAATACTTCATCGAGCGCCCCTGTATCATTGGCACCACTTTGGGTACGGATTATGAACTTCTTGTATTCACTTTTATCCACTTCACCCCCTGCCACCACTGTCATTACCCCTACCATATTCTGCCCACTCATATGGGCTATGTCATATGCTTCGATTCGAAAATTTTGAGAAGGAAGATATTTGCTTTGAAGGACGGCCGCAGAAAATTTCGCTTGGTTTCCGCTTTTAGCGGAAGAAATTTTCGAGGACAAGCGAACTTCTCGCTGGAAAGAAGTGAGCGGTCCTGAAAAGTAATTATCTTCCGAATCTTTTATCAGAGCCACATCATTTATATGTTCGAGGGCAAATATCTTCCTCTTTATTTCCCCTGCCTGTTCGAACTTACGCAACTTTGCACAAGCCATCATATCCTTCTTTAGATTTGAAATAATATTCTTCTTTTTACCTTGGAAAAATAATATTAAGTTTTTAATATTATTTTTATACTCTTTATTTATATCTTCGGGGGTCAGACCAAGCTGTTTATAAAACTCTGTATTCTGCTTCTTACTAGAACTATCATCCACATATGGGAAGATCCTGCGGATGATCTTCATAGCTTCGCGCAGTTGCAGGCCATTTGGAAACGGACCAAAAACTTTCTTGTATTTCGACTTGTCCAGGCTTCTACCACGAATAGTTAGGACTTTAGGAATTGCATCCTTACTAATACAAACATAATTGAAACTCTTATTATCCTTCTCCTTTGTATTGTATTTCGGCTGATGCTTCTTTATAAGGTTTGCTTCTAGGATCAACGCTTCCAGAACACTGTCGGTAACTTCAAACTTTATCTTGTCTGCCTTTGTTACCATATCTACAAGAAGTGGGCCACGGGTAGCTATCAAGTCACGCCCAAAATAGCTCGCAACTCTTGAGCGTAGTGATGTAGCCTTGCCTATATATAACAATTCCCTACCCGCGTAGAAAAAGTAAACACCTGGCTTGTCGGGGAGTTTATTCTTTTTAAAGTCTTTAGAGTTCATTTTATTTTCTACCTTTTATTAGGACCTTCTTTAGGTATTTACCGGTGTGCGAGTTCTTGTTATTGGCTACTTCCTCTGGAGTACCACGCGCCACTATCTTGCCACCACCAAGACCACCTTCAGGGCCAATGTCGATAAGGTAGTCAGAACATTTTATAATATCCATATTGTGTTCGATCAATACAACAGTGTTACCCTTGTCTACCAATTTATTCAACACTTCTAGAAGCTTTGCTACATCGTCATAATGCAATCCAACTGTTGGCTCGTCTAATAAGTATATAGTTTTTTCTGTATGTGGACGGTAAAGTTCACTAGATATCTTTACACGTTGAGCCTCACCACCGGAAAGTGTTGTTGCACTCTGCCCCAACTTTACATAACCAAGCCCTACATCCATCAATGTCTGCAAGCGGTCATTTATAGCTGGAATATCTTCGAAGAATTTTACACCCTCCTCCACTGTCATCTGCAATACTTCATAAATATTCTTCTTGTTGTATTTTACTTTTAGAGTTTCTTTGTCGAAGCGCTTGCCCATACACACATCACAAGTTACATACACTGTCGGTAGGAAGTGCATCTCCACAGCTATCTCGCCATTACCTTCACAAGCTTCACAGCGACCCCCCTTCACATTGAAGGAGAATCGGTTCGACTTCCACCCACGAATACGCGCCTCGTCGGTTGCCGCGAACAAGTCACGGATATGTGTAAATGAACCAGTATAAGTAGAAATGTTGGATCGTGGTGTACGGCCTATTGGTGACTGGTCGATAAGTATCGCGCGGGAAAGATATTCAGTTCCAGTGAAGCTGGCACAATTATAAGTCTTTGCGGTGCGTAGCTTCCTCTCCAGTCTGCCTTGCAAATTCTTGTAAAGAATTTCATACATGAACGAACTTTTACCCGAGCCGGACACACCAGTAATAGACACCATCTTGCCTAGTGGTATCTCTGCATTTAGATTATCAATATTAAATACTTTACCACTTACTATCTTTAGCATGCCTTTGTCCTTCTCCCTCCTTTTCTCTGGAACATTTATTTTTACTTCATCACGCAAGTATGCAAGGGTGCGACTGCCCGATTTGTTCTTTGGAGCATCGAGTAATTCCTGTAGCCATCCAGCCTCTACCACCTGGCCACCATGAACCCCAGCTTTTGGACCAATGTCCACAATATAGTCTGCTGCATAGATAGTGTCCTCGTCGTGCTCCACCACAAGGATAGTATTGCCGAGGTCACGAAGGTCTTCGAGTGTCTTTATCAGTTTATCGTTGTCGCGCTGGTGTAGGCCTATTGTAGGCTCGTCTAGCACATATAGGGCACCCACTAGGCGTGAGCCCAGCTGGCTGGCTAGGCGTATACGCTGACTTTCCCCACCGGAAAGAGTATTGGCCTTACGGTCCAATGACAAATAATCCAAGCCCACATTTAGTAGGAACTGGATACGAGCCTCTATTTCTTTTATAACTACTTTTGATATTTCCTTTTCTTGTTCGGTAAGCTTTAGCTCGATAAAGAAGTCGGCAACATTAGTTATAGAAAGTTTTGTAATGTTTACAATATTTACTTTTTTGTTACCTAGGTATACATGCAGTGCTTCAGTACGTAGGCGTGCGCCATTACACTTTTCACATACTTCATCACCTCCAAAATATTTTGAGCCTAGGCCATTACATTCTGGACATGCGCCGTATGGTGAGTTGAAAGAGAACAAGCGAGGCTCTACTTCCGGGAAAGAGAATCCGTCATTTGCACAAGCAAACTTTGCAGATAACAAAATCTCTTCCTCGCCTATTACCACATTTACCAAGCCTTCACTTTCCAACAACGCCCTCTCTACACTCTCGGCAAGACGTGCACGAGAGTCTTCAGCCTTGTCTTTAAATTCGTGAAGTTGAAATGCATCTACTAATACATCGATATCGTGAGTCTTTGTCTTTGACATATCTATCCTGTCGCGAAGACTTTTGATATTGCCATCGAGTCGGATCTTCTGGAAGCCTTTGCCAAGTAAATCATAAAGAAGCTGATAGTACTCGCCCTTTCTACCACGTACCACAGGTGAGAATATCTGAATCGGAGTCTCGTCCCACTCTACACCCATTACATTCTTTTTCTTACCTAACTTTTTATATTCATTTATCTTTTCTAAAATAAAATTAATTATTTCTTCGTTCGATAGCCTCTTGATCTCATCGCCACACTCTGGGCAGTGTGGTCGGCCAATACGCGCATACAATACACGCAAGTAGTCGTATATCTCAGTAATTGTTGCAACTGTTGAACGTGGGTTGTTCGAGCGGGATTTCTGATCAATAGATATAGCTGGGGAAAGACCGGTGATCTCGTCTACATCGGGCTTTGGCATTTGGTTTAGGAACTGGCGAGCATATGCAGACAGACTCTCCACATATCTACGCTGACCCTCGGCAAAGATAGTATCGAATGCAAGCGAGCTTTTACCCGAGCCAGACATACCAGTAATAACCACCATCTTGTTGCGTGGCATTTCTAGGCTTATGTTCTTTAGGTTATGGGTCCTGGCCCCTTTCACCACAATTTTATCTCCTTCTATTTTTTTCATAAATATATATAACCCAAACTCACCCGCCAAAACTGTATATGGGGGTGCACCAATATTTAACTATGTCCATTTTAGCACACCAACCCACACTTGACAAATATATTTTATATAGTAATATAAAAGAAAAAATAATAGGAAAAATGAAGAAAGAAATATTAATGCTATTATTTATAGCATTTTCAGGAAGCACATTTGCGCAAGACACATTACGCATAAGTGCAGGATTAACCCTTGTTCCCCAAGGGGCGATAGATTTAACCAATATTAATGGTTTCAAATCTTATACAAATATATTTAGTGGATTAACAGTAAGTAAAGGAAGGTGGTTCAACACAACTTTTTACAGTTTCACTTTCAATCAATTAGGTACAGCATTTGGTTTTAACCATAACAAGTATCTAGTTAGTTATGTAGTTTATGCAAAAACAACTACAAAATCAAAAAGTGATTATTTGGGATTTGGCTTAGGTACACCACTAGCCAAAGGCCGAGCAACTGGCTTTATTGAAACAGGTTCAAGCACTTACAAATACACCCCTGGATTATATATTGGGATGTTCATTCCTTTTAATACAAAATTAAGGTAAGGGAATTATGTAAAAAATCCGGAGGATTAGCTCAGTTGGCAGAGCATTGCATTATCAAATGATAGAAATTTTATCGGAATTGGATTTCTGGTGATCTAAAAATTTTAGTATTTGTGTTTTCGCGAGACACATTATTGAAGTATTTATCTTTTGAGCAAAGGTCAGGGGTTCGAATCCCTTATCCTTCACGAAGGCGTCTGAATCATCAGACGCCTTTTTTATTTCTCAACTTTTTTTAGGCGTTCGAGGAGGACACCTATTTCATCACGCAATATTGCTGCAGTTTCAAAGTCCAGAGCTTTAACTGCGTTCTTCATCTCCTTCTCTTTTATCTTTATTATTTTATCATACACCATGGTCTTCCTCTCTGAGTCTGAAACTAGCAAGTTCTTTACCTGGGCGCTCTCGGTCTTGCCCTTACCCTTCTTACTTACACTCACCATCTTTTCAAATAAGTCTATATCCAGATCAAGCTCGGCATTTACTGCCTTTGCATGCTTGCTCTCCAGTTCCTCAGTTATGTCGTTGATCTTCTTCAATATTGTTTTGGGGGTTATGCCGTGCTTTTTATTATAAGCTATCTGGATATCCCTTCTGCGATTTGTCTCCCCCATTGCGCGCTCCATAGAGCCTGTAATATTATTAGCATAAAGTATCACCCTACCTTCGGCATTGCGGGCTGCACGGCCGATGGTTTGGATGAGTGATGTCTCAGAACGGAGGAAGCCTTCCTTGTCGGCATCAAGAACTCCGATGAGTGCCACCTCGGGCAAGTCCAAACCTTCACGAAGCAAGTTCACACCCACTATTACATCAAAGTCACCCTTGCGGAATTGGGTAAGTATTTGGATGCGTTCGATTGTCTTGATCTCGCTGTGTAGATATTCGGCTTTGATACCTTTATCTTTTAGATACGTTGTGAGGTCTTCTGCCATCCTCTTTGTCAGAGTTGTGGCTATAACACGAAAGCCTTTCTTGATTGTCTTCTCTGTTTCAGCGATAAAGTCTTGCACTTGGCCTTTATATTCACCAACTGCACTCACAGGCTTCACTATTATCTCGGGATCTATCAATCCTGTTGGGCGAATGATCTGCTCTACTATCTGGTCACTCATTTCTTTTTCCCTATCGCTTGGAGTTGCAGAGACATATATGGTCTGCCCTACACGTTCGTCGAACTCTTCATACTTTAGTGGACGGTTATCCTTTGCACTTGGAAGTCGGAATCCAAACTCTACCAAAGTATTCTTGCGTGAAGCATCGGCTGCATACATACCACCTAGCTGTGGTAGTGTTACGTGTGACTCGTCGATAATAGTTAGAAAGTCTTTGCCGAAATACGATATCAGTGTATCAGGTGCTTCACCAGCCTTCTTTCCAGAAAATAATCGTGAATAGTTCTCGATACCATTACAATACCCAACCTCGCGTATCATAGCCAAGTCATAGTTCGTACGGCGACGAAGACGCTCGGCTTCCAACACTTTGCCTTCCTTCTCGAACTTCTTTAACTGCGTAGCAAGCTCGGCCTTTATCAGTTTAATAGCGCGGTCCTTTTCCTCCTTATCTGTTATAAAATGTTTTGCCGGGAAAAGGAATATACCTTCCTCCTCTTTTAATACTACCGAAGACACTGGGTCCACCTTTAGAATCTTTGCTATCTTACTACCATTAAATTCAATCTGATATACAAAAGTCTCAGACACGGGCATTACCTCCACCATGCCACCAATAGATCGGAATTGCCCTGGATTAATATCGGCATTGGTGCGCTCGAAGTGAACATTGATCAAGTTCTTCATCAGTTCCAACCTGTCCATCTTCATACCGACAGACAATTTCATATTTACCTTCTCGTACGCCTCGGGGCTACCAAGGCCGTATATACAAGACACCGATGCCACAATGATCACATCTTTGCGGGTCAGTACTGCCTGAGTAGATGCATGGCGGAGTCTGTCTATCTCTTTATTTATCTGGGCATCCTTCTCGATATAAGTATCGGTAGTGGGCATGTAAGCCTCGGGTTGGTAGTAGTCATAATATGATACGAAATAATGCACCGCAGCGTCGGGGAAAAATTCGCGGAACTCTTGTGCTAATTGTGCAGCCAGAGTTTTATTATGGGCGATTATCAATGTTGGCTTGCCAACTTGGGCTATGACATTGGCCATGGTAAATGTCTTACCAGTTCCAGTAGCCCCCAATAATGTCTGCTTTGCCATACCTTTATCCAGGCCCTTTACCAACTCCGAAATAGCCTTTGGCTGGTCACCATCAGGCTTGAAATCACTCTTTAGTTTGAATACACTTTTAGACATTATTTTTATTATACTCTGAAAGAAAAGATTCTTTCAATTCTTTGAAATTGCCATCCAGGATTGACTGACGCATGTCGGCGACGAGCTTGGTTATAAAGTATACGTTGTGGATAGTGGCCAATGTGGCAGCCTCCATCTCCTTTGCGCGAAAGAGGTGCGATAGGTATGCAGAAGTATAATTACTACATGTATAACAGGCACAATCTTTTTCTATTGGCTCGAACATGTTTACAAACCTTGCATTCATTAAATTAATCTTGCCAGAGTGGGTAAACACTGTGCCATTGCGTGCAATACGTGTGGGACCAACACAGTCAAAAAGGTCCACCCCATTCTCCACACCCATAAATAGATCTTCGGGTTCACCAATACCTAGTAAGTGCCTTGGTTTGTCCTCGGGTAATATTTCATTGACCCATTTTACAGCTGTCTCCATATCCTCCTTTGCAAAGCTTCCACCAATACCAAAGCCGTCGAAATCCATCGCGCCTATCACCTCTGCCGACTTTTTCCTCAAGCCTTCATCTCTTCCACCTTGCACTATTCCAAACAAAGCTTGATCAGTATTTTTAGATTTATGATATTCAAGAGAACGCTTTGCCCAAGCGTGTGTACGATCCAATGCTTCAGACTGGTAACGCAGATCTTCAGTGGGTGAAGTACATTCATCAAAAGCAAATATCATATCGGCGCCCAAGTTGTGTTGGATCTCGATAGACTTCTCGGGTGTGATGTAATGCAAGCTTCCATCCAGATGTGACTTGAAAGACACTCCATCATTACCCACTTTTGCCAAAGGTGCATCACTGTCTGTGGATCGTTCGGGTATCAAGAAGCTAGGGTCAGTTATGGAAACTACTTTTGACATCTCCTTGCCATACGCAGCTCCGAGCGAGAAGACTTGGAAGCCTCCACTGTCTGTCATAGTCGGACCAGACCAGTTCATAAATTTCCCCAATCCGCCGGCATCACGCACCAATTCGTCACCTGGTTGTAGATAAAGATGATAAGTATTCGCCAATACCACTTGTACCCCAGCATCACGAACCTGCTCGGGAGTCAGGGCCTTTACTGTGGCCTTGGTACCTACAGCAACATATGCGGGCGTCAGAATATCCCCATGCACAGTATGTATCACACCAGCACGCCCAAGTTCACCATCCAATTTTTTATTTATTTCAAAAAGAAATTTATTACTCATTCGTAATTCGTAATTTTTAATTCGTAATTATTTCAAAACCTGTACCCACTTTAGATCCTGAATATTTACAGGGCTACGAAGTATCACCTTCTTCAATGGGTCGCGTGGGTCCGACACAATATCGGCAACTATCGCTACGATGCGTGAATTTATATTGGGAATTATCACATTTGTTCCACTAACTACTTCCATGTCATGAGGAACCATTATCTCAAAGTTACCACCTCCACGGCCGGTAAGTTCGATACTGGCATTGGAGCCTTCGATCTGGGCTTCAGTTACAACACCAGCTGTTGAGTACAACTTTACTAAACATGATTTATTATAAACTTCAAATACTCTACCTATAGGTACCTGTGCATTTGCAAATACTAACTGCCCAACACTCAAGTTGTGATCTGCACCAACATCGAGCACGATAGTGTCATAAGGTGACCTGTTTGGCTTTGTAAGGATCGTACCTAGGATAAACTCTTCCTTTTCGGTCTTGCGTGATAATAATAATTTCAAATCTTCATTGTCCTTCTTCAATAATTGATAATCAAGCATTGCAAGCTCCAGTTCTGAAACACGAGCATTTAGATTATAATTATCTTTCTCTAAAGTCTTCTTACTTTTTATAATATTGGTTGATCCATCGATAGCTACATTTACAGTGTCGGCACTTCGCCAAAACGGCCTAGCTATTGTATGTAGTAATCCACCCAAGCCTTTGAATAATCCGGCCAATGATAAAAGTACCAGTAGTACAACAAGAATAACGCCTAATAAAAAGCGCTTCTTTACCCTATCTCTTTTTCTATCGTGGAGGTAAGACATTGTTGGTACTTACAAGAACATCTTTATAATTATCAAAATCCTCGAGTATCACACCTGTGCCTCGGGCCACAGCTGTCAGAGGATCTTCGGCTACATATATAGGGATCTTTATTACTTGGTGCAGTAGTGTGTCCAGGCCCCGGATGAGTGCACCTCCACCGATAAGCACGACTCCGCGGTGCATAATGTCGGACAATAATTCCGGAGGAGTAGTCTCCAGAACTTCGCGTACACCGTCTACTAACATGAGTATTGATGGTGTTATCGCTTCACGAATGTCTGCATCAGTCACTATCACTTCGCGAGGTAGACCTGTTACCAAGTCACGGCCTCGGACTTCGGCTTCCATATATTCGCCTTCTACGGCAGAACCGATAGCGATCTTTACACCCTCGGCAGTCTTCTCGCCTATGAGCAATTTAAACTCGTCTTTCATGTAGTTGATAATATCGGTGTTGAGTTTGTCGCCAGCTATCTTCAAGTTCTTCGAACGTACTACACCAGAAAGTGATATCACAGCCACGTCAGTTGTACCACCACCAATATCGATAACTACAGAACCGACTGGTTCCTTTACAGGCAGTGCTATACCTACGGCACCTGCCATCGGTTCCTCTACTATGTGAACTTCACGAGCACCAGCACTACGAGCGGCGTCTTGAACTGCGCGGATCTCTACATTAGTTATACCTGTTGGCACACCCACTACTACACGTGGACGGATGAACTTCTTTGACATCTTCTCGGCTTTACCTATCAGGTAGGCTAGCATTTCTTCAGTCACTTCAAAGTCCGATATCACCCCATCTACAATAGGGCGTACAGCACGCACGTGCCCTGGTGTACGGCCTAGCATCTGCTTTGCCTCGGCACCCACTGCCACGATCTGCCCTGTTTTATTATTGACCACCACAACAGAAGGCTCGTTGATAACGATGCCATGACCATTTAGATACACGAGGGTATTTGCAGTACCTAGATCAATCCCTATATCATTTGAAAATGTTTTGTATATCTTTTTCAGCATAAATTTGTCCTTTCTCCTCTATCCTTTTCTTTACTTCGTAGCCACCATCTCTCAGACTCCTTGTCGATACTACCACACGATACGGAATTCCAATAAGGTCGGCATCGGCGAACTTCTCGCCAGCTGTGGTGTCAGCCCTGTCATCGTACAATACCTCTGTGCCACTTGAAATAAGTGATTCATACAATGCATCGGCCTTGGCTATCACTTCAGCATCAGCACCAAGTGATACGAGGTGCACCTTGAACGGTGCCACAGCCTCGGGCCAGATAATACCTTTGTCATCAGACAAAACTTCTACAATAGTACCCATTAGGCGTCCTGGGCCTATACCGTATGAGCCCATAAATACTGATTTACTTTCGCCTTCTTCTGTTTGGTATTTCAGATCAAGAGCGTCGGAAAAGCGTGTACCTAGGGTAAATATATTACCTACCTCTACCGCCCTGTTCTCTACCAAAGTTTCCTTCGACAAGCCTAGGCTTGTTAATACTTCATCATTGTAGACTTCCTTGTTCACTGCGATTCCCTTTGATTCATCTACATATATAGTGTCCTCACCTGCGCCGGTGATAGTCTGGAACTCGTGCGAGAACTTCGAGAACATTCCACCCGAAGCAAAAGTCAGATATGTTAGGTGGCCGATACCTACACGCTTGAAAACATTCTTATAAGCTTCCTTTGCCTTCTCATAGAAAATATTATGTTCGGCCTCGTCGCGACAGAATGAGTATAGGTCCTTCATGACAAATTCGCGAGTACGCATAACACCGCTCTTTGCACGAGTTTCGTTGCGGAACTTGGTCTGGAATTGGTATATAAATTTTGGCAAGTCACGATATGACTGCACGAAATTCTTTAGCATCTTTGTAATAGCTGCCTCGTGAGTTACAGCAAGACCTAGCTCGGTATCGTTCTTTAACTTTGTCTTGAACCATACGTCTACATTTGCATCGTTCCACTGATCTGTTGGTTCCCAAGTCTCCCTCTCTTGCAGTGATGTTAATACCACTTCCTGACCATCGATAGCATTCATCTCCTCCCTTATAATATTCTCGATCTTTTTGAACACTTTTAGGCCCAGTGGCAAGTACGAGTAAACCCCCGCCATTTCCTTATTTATAAAGCCTGCTTTTATTAAAAGCTCGGCATTCTTTGCCACCTCATCGGCTGGCATTTCCTTCTTTGTTTTAGTAAATAGTTGTGATTGTCGCATATACCCCATCTTACCCTAAAATCCCCTTTTGGGCAAAAATAAAAAGCCTCCGTTTCCAAAGGCCCTTTTAAATAGTTTTTGATCTTTTAGCTTTCTTTTCCCGATTTTTCTTCTTCTTCCATTTTTTTGTTTTTCATAGCAATAATTATCTTATTCGTCATTAAATTTATTACCGTAATAATAAATTGACAAAAAGCTAGAATTCCAAAATAAACACACAAAAGAATTGCCAGTCTGTAACTAAACCATTCGTTCCGGAAATCAGGTTTAAGTTCACTTAAAAATACAGCAAAAGCAAAAAACATTGCCATAGTTGGGATGCTAATAAGACTTGGAATTTTAATTTTTTTCATGATTTTTTAGTTTTTAGTTAGTTGTCAAAAGATTCCCTAAAAACCCTTTGATAACTAACCAAAAAACTAAGTCATGAATATTTCAATTTGTGTGTATTATACCACATAAATACACTAAAAGTCAATAGGTCTTACTTCCCTACTTTACCATTGCAAAATAAGGGATTTTCTGGTATTATTGGGCTTGTAATCCGTGAGGGGATTTTTTCATTTAAACCCCCTTGCCCCGTCGAAAAGGGCGAGCTGGAATGCTTAAGAACGGGTTATATTATTAAGTAATTAACCATATAATATATGAGTAATACATCAAACAAAATCGATGCGATGTTTCAGGCAGGTACACACTTTGGGTACTCAAAGAGTCGCCGTCATCCATCAACTGTGCCATTTATCTTCAATACGAAGAATGGTGTAGACATTATAAATATTGAAAAGACAGAGGTAGATCTTGAAAAAGTTCTAGCATACGTATCATCACTTGCACAGTCTGGCAAAACAATCATGTTCGTAGGAACAAAGGCTGAGGCTCGTCATGCTACTGAAATAGCGGCCCTTGCACTAGGTATGCCATACGTTATCGAACGCTGGGTTGGTGGTACACTGACAAACTTCCCTGAGATAAAGAAGCGCATTACAAAGCTACTAGACTGGCGCGACCAAAAAGAAAAGGGTGGATTGGATAAATATACAAAGAAGGAACGCCTACTAATAGACCGCGAGATGGAGGACATGACTCGCAACTTCGAAGGTATCACAGGTATGACAAAGGCTCCAGATGTAATGTTTGTTATCGATTCAAAGAAAGAACACATTGCAGTTACAGAAGCTCATAAAGTAAATATCCCTGTTATTGCAGTATTGAACACTGACTGTAACATAAAGGAAGTAGAGCACCCTATCGTTGGTAACGACGGATCTGTGTCATCTATCACATTCTTCCTAGAAGCTATCACAGAAGCTTACAAGAAGGGTCAAGCAGGCGAAACAAAATAATATCCATCTGGAAATTATAATTAGTACTTTAAATTTAAAATAAATATGTCAACACAAATAACAACAGAACAAGTAAAAGAATTAAGGGACTCAACTGGTGTGTCTGTAATGCAATGCCGTACTGCCCTAGTAGAAGCTGAGGGTGATATGGAAAAAGCATTATTGATATTGAAGAAGAAGTCTAGTGATATCGCTATGAAGAAGTCTGATCGTACTGCAAGTGAGGGTACAATAGTTGTTGTGGGTGATAGTAAAAAGGTAGTATTGTTAACTCTACACTGCGAGACAGACTTCGTAGCAAAGAACGAGGACTTTACAAACCTTGCTAACACTCTTGCAAACAAGGCTCTAACAGATGGTATCGACGCTATGAAAGAAGCTTCTACAGAGATGATAAACCAAGTTGTACAAAAGGTTGGTGAGAAGCTAGAGCTAGGTACGACAGATGAGATAACTGGCGACACTATCGGTAGCTATGTACACGCTGGCAAGAGCGCTGTGATCGTATCTATGAAGGGTGGTAACGCAGATATTGCCCGTGATATAGCTATGCATATAGCAGCTATGAAGCCTGCATACATGACTCGCGAGGAGATCGATGCAGATGCTCAGGCAAAAGTAAAAGAAATGTTCATGAAGGATGTTGCTGAGTCTGACAAGCCACAAGAGATAAAGGACAAGATGCTCGAAGGTAAAATATCTACATACTTCAAAGAACAGACATTAGTAGACCAGAGCTTTGTAAAGAATCCTGACATCACAGTAGGTGCATTACTTGCACAAAATGGTGCTTCATTGGTACAATTCATACGTGAGTCTATAAGTTAAACTATGATCATTATTACAATTACAATCTTTATTGTTGCTATTGTTGCATCACTTTGCCTCCTAAGCTATAGTGCTTGGGAGGTGGAGACTGGTGTACGCAAGGAAGACACATATCCAGTGTTCAAAATCTCGATTAGGAAAACCGAGAAATATGTGCTATATTACACCAAATGGATATTGCAAAGTATTGTAATAAACATTGTAAAAGTTTGGTTTATATTGGTTGTAAAGACAAAGAAATTCCTAAAAGAAAAGTGGCCACAGTTAGTCCACAAGCTACGCCCAAAGCCTCTTGAGGCCGGTGAACGCCCATCTTTTGTACGTAAAGCTGTTATCGAATCAAAGATAAAGATCAAGCGCGTAAAGGAAAACATACGTGAAAAGCACAAAGTAAAAGTAAAGACAGAAGAATTAGAAAATACTGAGACTGTTGAATAAATTACTTTTTAAAAAAAATTAATATGCCACTTTATGCTGTTTTGGTAGGTATAAGAAGTAAGTAATAAATTTAGGTTTGAAGTGTTCGATAAATTAATACGCCGCTTTAGCTCAGTTGGTAGAGCAACGCTTTTGTAAAGCGAAGGTCCTCGGTTCAAGTCCGAGAAGCGGCTCAAGGTAAGTATATAGGTTCTGTTCAAATATAACTAAACAAAATAAAAACTCCCGTACGGGAGTTTTTATTTTTTATTAATTTGTATTCTCAGTTTGTACTTTAGTTTCTACTTTTTCTTTTGGTAGCAACTTCTTCAAGCCTGGTTCAGTCTTCTCGATCTCCTCGATAGTGTGGAAGCCTGTCATCTTCTTGTTGTTGATTATCAGTGCTGGAAGCTTTGTATCGTCTACCTTGTAGATCTTTAGCAGTGCACGCAATGCTGATAGGTCCAGATTGTAATCAAATGAATATACTCGCAAATCTGGGTACTTGTTACGTAGCTCTGTCAGTACGAAGCCTTGCTTTGCACAGTCTGTACAGTTAGCGGCTGTAGTGTAGAAGTATAGTACCGGGATACGCTTTTGGCCACATTTGTCATTGATCTTCTTTGTTAAAAGGTAATCTTTGATTTGTAGTATTGTATAGTAACGCTTCAGTTCCAGTACTGTATCGTTACCCTTCAAATTACGCTCACTGTATTCGATCTTGCTAGCTAAATCATTAAGTTCAATAGACAAGTTCTCTTCCCCATCGTCTTGATCACAAGACAGTTCTGAAAGTAATGAGAACTGAGTTTCAGAAGACATGATATCAGTAGCCAGCTTGTTCTGTATATCACGCATTAGTTGTATCTTCTTGTTTGTAAAGAAGTTACTTAGTCCCCCTGCTGTTGCAAAGAGTCCTAGTGTAATTAAGAAAACAATAATATATTTCTTCCAATCATTTTTCATATATTTTAATTTTGTGTAAGTGAATAATCTCTTTCATTAACCCAACTTGCTTCATGATTTGTTATTGCATTCCATAATGCCTTTAGAAGCCAAAAAGGTGCAATAACAGTATACACAATAATAAATAAAAGTATATCCCAAGATAGGGCCTTGCGTCCATACACCATCCTACGGCCGTTCAACAAGGCTACAATAACCAGTATGTATAGTAGTAGCGATACGAACATAAAGGCCTTTGTATCTATGAAGAACGGGTCTATAGTAACTCGTGAACCAAATAACGAATCTACCCCTACAGCCTGAACCTGTGTCACCTTTCTGAGTATAAAGTTGTATATCTGACTCAGACTAAATACAAGAAGAAATATAGTACCAGATATAGATATAAGGCCTGATGGCAGTGTAAACATGCCTACAGCCCCATAACGTGGCCTAAATATCAGCTCCTTGTAATCGCGGGCATTTTGCAAGAATCCATATATCCAGCGTACTCTCTGGCGAAACAATTTTGGCACACTACTTGGACCACCTGTATATACATAAGCGTCTGGGCAGTGGTTGATCTTGTAGCCAAATTTGTGCATACGCAAAGCTATCTCTTGGTCCTCGGTATGATGCGCCTTGCGGTATGGACCCAAGTCATCAAATACTTTCTTACGAAAGATCGAGAATGGTCCCGGAGTCACATGGATACCCTCCATAAAAGCCAGCATCTTCTTTGTATAATGAGCCATATCGTACTCTGCGCGTTGAGCGTATTGGATAATACTCTTCGGGTCACGAACGATGATAGACGGTGCTACTGCCATAGTATCCAAATCATCAAAATAAGTAATGATACGCTTCAGTGCCTCGGGATGTACAGATGAGTCTGAATCCAGACATCCTACGAATTCAGATGTAGTTTTAGTCAGTCCATAGTTGAGTGCTGTGTGCTTGCCACCATTTTCCTTTTTATACAAAGATACTTGCGGATTGTTAGCGTACTTTTGCAATACTTCCCAAGTCTTGTCTTTCGATCCGTCATCCACAGCGATTATGGATAATTTATCTTTTGGATATTCGAGTGCTAGAAGCGAATCTACAGTTAGGCATATAACAGCCTCTTCGTTGTAGCAAGGTATAATGATAGTCACACTTGGGTATTTATCCAGGGCAATATCATGTATTCGAATATTTATCTCTTTCCTGTTCTCGAAATATGTTATAAGTAAAAAAACTTGCACATAAACGGCAAGGAAGGACATCGTGTAAAAGAGTATTAAAAACACTGACATATTCCCCTATACTAGCATTTTTACGCCTTTTTTTCAATAGAAAATACCCCTATCAAATAGGGGTATTTTCTATTGAAAACCTATATTATATAGTCTTTGGAGTTTCAGCACATTCACCTTTGCAAGTCTTACATGGGCAACCAAATATACTAACAAGTGTACATACACCTACAACAACATATATGATAGCCTCAAGTGTTGGCATAGATCCTAGTAACAAATTCACAACGTTCAAATTTGTACCAATAAGCATACCCACACCTGTAAGACCCCAGTTCAAACCACCAACCATTACCAATACATTGGCAATCTTTGCAAGGACACACTTATGACAGTGGCATCCACCCTTTCCATCGATAGCACAAACACCGTTATTACAATTACACATATTTATTAAAACAATTAAAATTATAATGACCTTTTATATTTATATTATATCACAATAACATGTATGGTGTGCAAGTATGTAAATATGCTACAATAAAACATATGGAAAATAACACAAAACAAACTATATCAACCCCTGTTGCTATTATTATCGCGGGTTTTCTTATTATGATTGGTATTATAGTAACAAAAATGCCAGCAAAAAATGACATTAAAACAGATATTGCAGATACACAAACAAGCATCGACTCTATGAAGCCAATATCAAAAGATGATCATGTTTTTGGTGACCTATCAAAGGCTCAAGTCGTAATAGTTGAATACTCCGATACAGAGTGCCCTTTCTGCAAGAATTTCCACAAATCTATTCACAAAGAAATAGCTAAATACGGTGACAAAGTGGCTTGGGTTTACCGCCACTTCCCACTAGACTCTATCCACCCAAAGACTCGCATGGAGGCTCGTGCTACAGAATGTGTGGCTTCTATCGTAGGTAACGATGTTTTCTGGAAATATCTCGATGTAATATTCGACAAGACTCCTGCTAATAATGGTCTAGATCTTGCCCAACTTCCAGTATTTGCTGAAGCCCTCGGTGTAGACAAGGCAAAATTTGCAGATTGTTATGCAAAGACAGACATGGATGCTGTAGTTGAAGCTCAATACCAAGATGGAGTAAATATTGGAGTAACAAGTACACCGTATTCTATAATTATGGATCGTTCTGGCAACAAGGTTCCTATACGTGGTGCAGATGAGCAAGCATTATCATCCACCCTTGCCGACATGTTGAAGTAAATAAATTAAATCATACAATTAAAAAGCCCTACATATGTAGGGCTTTTTAATTGTAGAATACTAATCAAAGTAATTCTTTAATCGAGCGATCTTCTCATTATGGCGAAGCTTCTCATGCACCTTGGCCTCGATCTGGCGGATACGTTCACGAGTAACACCAAAGTCTGTACCTACTTCTTCGAGTGTGTGTTGTACACCGTCTATCAATCCATAACGAAGTTCCAATATCTTTCTTTCTTTTGGAGTCAATTCAGATAGGACCTCTTTGATCTGATCAGATAGTATACGACGTGAAGCGTCTTGGTCTGGGCGCAATATCTTGTCATCGGGGATGAACTCACCACGTGTAGACTTCTCATCATCGTCACCTATTGGCTGTTCAAGTGATACAGTGTCTTGGTTGATCTGTTCTATAACGTGGATCTTCTCCACCTCCAGATTCATCTCGGTTGCTATCTCCTCG
This sequence comes from uncultured Candidatus Saccharibacteria bacterium, assembly GCA_964544225.1. GTDB lineage: Bacteria > Patescibacteriota > Minisyncoccia > Phycocordibacterales > UBA9973 > UBA8515. The sequence continues at coordinate 26,598 of CAZIZK010000003.1, forward strand.
GCCAAAGGTTCACGGCCCAGGTCTTGTGACAAGCGTCGGACAACTTGTTTGTATTTAGAAATAGTTTCCACCATGTGCACTGGTATACGGATAGTACGTGACTGGTCAGCAAGTGCACGAGTGATAGACTGACGTATCCACCATGTAGCATATGTAGAGAACTTGTAACCCTTTGTCCAGTCGAACTTCTCAACTGCTTTAAACAGACCCAAGTTTCCCTCTTGGATCAGGTCAAGAAGTGTTAGGTCAGAACTACGACCAACATACTTCTTTGCGATAGATACAACTAGACGCAAGTTTGCACGGGCCAACAAGTTCTTTGCTTCCAGGTCACCCTTTTCAATTCTTCGAGCCAATTCCTTTTCTTCTGCAGCAGCGATCAATGGGTACTGACCAATTTCTTTTAGATATATCTGGATAGAGTCATATGTTGGGCTGTCTTTACTGTATTTCAGTGCGGCCTTCTCGTTCTCGCCGTCCATGTCTAGCAGGTTGCCACCTTCCAATACATCGATACCAGACACAGCCAACTTCTCGTACAATTCGTCTAGAAATAATATATTGTTCTCAATATCTGGAAAAGTCTTTATGATCTCGTCATAAGTTACGAAGCCCCTCTTCTTACCCTTCTCTATTACTTCGTTAGACTTTACTTCAAGCTCGAGAGCTTTGCGTTCAGCTGATGTAGCTTTTAAAGATTTTGGAGCTTTTTCCTTCTTTGGGGCTTTAACGGTGGCTTTCACAACCTTCTTTACGGGCTTCTTTACAACTTTCTTTACAGGCTTCTTTACCACCTTCTTTATAGGCTTCTTTGCCACCTTCTTTATAGGCTTCTTTATAACCTTCTTCACAACTTTCTTTATAGGCTTCTTTATAACCTTCTTCACAACTTTCTTTGTAGATTTTGTATTTTTCTTTTTCATATTATTTTATATAAAATTATTGCGATCGACGACTTTTAATATTTTGTACCCTTGTAACTATGTTTTGATATTGTTTCAATAAATCTTTTGCTTTGTCTATTTCACCACTTATTTCATAATTATTCATATTTACTTTTATATCAATCAGTTTTTCTTGCAGTATCGCTTCTTCCAAGTTCAGGGCAAGTTCGGATACATCTTTCATCATCTTATCATTGTTACCTCCGTACCACATCTCTGTTTCGAGTGACAATGCCTCTGTCGCTATCTCATACTTCTTTCTTATATTATTATATACATCATTACCTATCGTATCGATAAATTCATCTACACGTTTCTTCAAAATATCTTCGGGCCAGTTCTTTGATTCTTGTTGTAGTACGATACCGAAGAATTGCTTTTCTATACTTGATTTCCTAGAACCGGTATCAAGAGTATTGGAAACATTATTATCTTTTACAATATCTACTGTATTTATTTTATGAGTTGATTGATAAACTTCAAAATCCTTCATCAATGCGCTCTCGGGTATGTTGGTCTTGCTATTTATCTCTTTTATATATGTGGCTTGGTCTATAGCGCTCTTAGAAGCGTTAATATAAGGGAATACTATCTCACGTATCTGCCTACCTTTCATACGCATATCGTCGGTATTGCTACATATACGATCAATATAGAAACTTATTATATTAGTTGCTTTACGAAGTATCTCCTTCCAAGTGTTTGCATCTACCTTGATAATGTCAGCTGGGTCTTGGCCTTCTGGCAATACGGCTATCTTTACTTGCATATCTAAAGACAAAGCGATCAATGCACTACGGCCCGCTGCTCGCACCCCTGCAGAGTCACCGTCAAATGCAAAGATAACATTAGAAGTCATACGTCGGATCAAACCTAGATTATTGAGTGTATTGTTCGCATCGACAGTTGTAGATGACAAAGCTGTGCCAGACACGGCCACAGTATTGTCGATACCTATCTGGTGCGACATCAATAAATCTAACTGCCCTTCTACAACTACGGCATAACCCTTCTTCCTTATTGCAAGTTTGGCTTTATCAATACCAAACAATACATTACCTTTGTTAAATATAGGTGTATCTGGGCTGTTGATATACTTTGCTTCGTCAGCTTCATCTCGGCCAAATATACGCCCAGAGAACGCTATAACCCGGCCACTGGTATCACTGATCGGGAACATTATGCGTCCACGAAAACGATCATAGAAGCTGGCTTTGCCATCAGCATCCTTCTTTTCACCTCTTTTTATTAATCCAGCACGCTCAATATCTGCCTCTTTAAAGCCTTTCTTTATCAAATGATCAGACACGCTACGCCACTCTTGCGGAGCAAAGCCAACTCTGAAGTTCGCAATAGTTTCGTCTGTCAGCCCCCTTTCATGCAAATATTTATTCGCTTCATTATTTAACTTTAGCTTGTCTTCAAAGTAGACAGTGGCCTCCTCCATTATCCTATACAATGCTTCGCGCGCGTCGGCGACCTCTTGGGTCTCATACACAAGAGGTACGCCTGCACGAGTAGCGAGAGTTTTCAGAGCTCCACGGAAATCCACTCCTTCGAAATTTTCAACAAATGCGAATATGTCCCCCTTGGCACTACAGCCGAAACAATAATAACTATTGCGTTCAGTGGAAACAAAGAAAGATGGTGTCTTTTCATTGTGAAATGGACACTTTGCTTTGTAATTTACCCCCGAAGGTTCTAACGTTATATATGAAGATATTACATCAGCGATCGAGAGCCTTTCTTTGATCTGCTCGACAGGTGTGGACATTGATTTAATTATGCCTCGTTAACAATTACTTCGTTCTCTGCTGGCACTACTTCTATCTTTTTTGGTTGCTTCTTTACACCGAATCCTGTACCAGCTGGTATCAAGTTACCGATGATAACATTTTCTTTTAGTCCACGTAGGTTGTCTACTCCTCCACGAACAGCGTTAGTGATCAATACACGGTTTGTGTTCTGGAATGATGCAGCAGATAGCCATGACTTTGTAGTCAAAGATACTTCAGAAATACCTAGCACGATTGTCTCTGCCATCGCAGGGCGACCCTCGCTCTCTGCATGTACGCGATCATTCTCTTCGATCAATTCTATAGATTCGACTATCTCACCTGGTGAGAATGTTGTATCGCCGGCATCCTTCACGCGCTTACGTGAGAAAATCTGACGGATAATGATTTCGATATGCTTACGAGAGATAGATGCACTCTGTAGGTCATAGACTTTGTTGATTTCGTTTACGATATATTCTTCAGCCATTTCCTTGCCACCGTATTTAACGATTTCGTTAATATCAGCAGAACCGTCTGTGAGCAACTGACCCTTCACAACCTTATCACCAGCCTTTACAACGTTCTGACGACGGAATGCAACTGTATACTCTATCTCATTATCTTTACCATCGTTCTTTGAGTCAGATAGAACCTTGATCAACTTCTCTTTACCATTTGATGTTACTTCTAGAACCTCGCCGTCTGTACGAGAAACGATCGCAGGGTTCTTTGGCATACGACGTTCGAAGATTTCTTCGACACGAGGTAGACCTGTAGTAATGTCGACTGTGGCCACACCTCCGGCGTGGAATGTACGAAGTGTTAGCTGTGTACCTGGTTCACCGATAGCTTGCGCTGCGATGATACCTACAGCCTGACCCTTCTCGATCAAACAGTTACGTCCTAGATCAAGACCGTAACAAGTACGACATATACCATGTATAACTTCACAAGCAAGTGGTGAGCGAACATTAGCTTCTGTAACACCTGCTGTTTCCATTGCTTTACCATCTTCTTTTGTTATTAGAGCTCCCTTCTTGAACATTACATTACCACTTGGATCTTTTACTTCAGAAAGTAGTACACGTCCAGTTACGAACTTTGCAAAAACTCCATCAACTGCACGTACGATCTTGCCGTTCTTTGTACCACAATCATCTTCTGTAACAACCACGTCTTGAGCAACGTCTACCAAACGACGTGTTAGGTAACCAGCCTTTGCAGTATTTAGCGCAGTGTCGGCTAGACCCTTACGTGAACCGTGAGTAGTGATAAAGTATTCAAGCGGTGATAGACCTTCGATATATGAAGGGATAACTGGGAAGTCGAGTGTCTGACCAGAAGTGTTCACGATCAAACCGATCATTCCACACATCTGTGCAAGTGATGCTGTGTTACCACGGGCACCTGATGTAACTAGGTCGTATGTAGATCCACGAGTATCAAGTGTAGCTGGGATCAACTTCTCGATCTCTTTCTTTGCACGCTCCCAGATCTCGATTACCTTCTCCATCTTTTCCTCTTCTGAAAGAAGACCGTCGTTGTATTGATCTTGCACCTGCTCCTCTTCCTTTCGAGAATTTTCTAGAATACCTTTTTTTCCTTCTGGAACACGGATATTGTCTATACCCCAAGTAACTCCAGAATATGTAGCATAGCGGAAACCGAAAGCCTTGATATTGTCTAGAACTTTTGGAGTAGCATCGATACCATAGTGCATGATAATCTCGTCTATTAATGTGATCATTCTCTTTATTGTGATTTCTTCATTTAGGTATGGGAAGTCTTCTGGCAAGATACTGTTGAAGAACAATTTACCAACTGTTGTTTCAAATATTTTACCTTCGAATTGTGCATACTTTGCTTTGTCACTAGGTAACACTTTGATCTTTGCACGGAAAGTAATAGCGTTCAAGTCAAAGGCAGTGATAGCTTGGTTCGGAGTTGAGAAATACATGCCCTCACCCTTTTCACCTGGAACTTCTTTTGTCATCCAGTAACATCCAAGAACAATATCCATCTTTGGGTTCACGATAGGTGCACCGTCCTGAGGCTTTAGCAAGTTCTTGTTAGCAGCCATGTATTCCTTTGCTTCACTCTGAGCTTCGTCAGAAAGAGGAACGTATACAGCCATCTGGTCACCGTCGAAGTCAGCGTTGAAACCTGTACATACAAGTGGGTGAACCTGGATAGCATTACCTTCGATAAGTATTGGGTTGAAAGCCTGTATTCCTAGGCGGTGCAAAGTCGGAGCACGGTTTAGCAATACGTATTTACCTTTGATCACTTCTTCAAGTATTGCCCAAACTTCTGGCACACCTTCTTCTATTAGGCGGTTCGCACCACGAATATTGTAAGCTAACTCGCCTTCCAATATCTTTGATATTACGAATGGGCGGAATAGTTCCAAAGCCATGTGCTTTGGCAAACCACATTGGTTCAGTTTAAGCTGTGGACCAACCACAATAACAGAACGTCCAGAGTAGTCTACACGCTTACCGAGCAAGTTCTGACGGAACAGACCTTGTTTACTCTTCAGGTTGTCAGACAAAGACTTGAGTGCACGCTTCTGACTTGCAGACACAGCCTGTGAGTCATTCTGCTTTGCTATAGAGTTGTCGATGAGTGCATCAACTGCTTCTTGCAAGATACGCTTTTCATTACGCAAGATAACATCTGGCGCACCTATTTCCTTCAACTTTCGTAGACGGTTGTTACGGTTGATAACACGACGGTAAAGGTCGTTGATATCACTTGTTGCATGACGTCCTCCATCCAGGGCCACCATCGGGCGCAATGCTGGTGGTATAACAGGGATCACGTTTAGGAACATCCATTCTGGACGGATCTTTGAGTAAAGCATAGAGCGGATAAGTGACATGCGCTTTTCCAACTTCTCCTTTTCTATTGCACTTGCCTTTGGAATCATAGCTTCTGTCTCGGCCTTCAACTTGTTCAAGTCTAAAGTTTTGAATATGTTAAATATTGCTTCAGCACCGATACTCGCTTCGAAACAACTACCATACTTCAGTGAGAAGTGGTGGTATGATATTTCATTTAGAACTTTACCTGTGTGAATGTCGCTGATCTCGCGCTTTGTGTTTAGCAACAATTCCTTCAATTTTTCCTTTGACTCTTCGTCACCTGCTGACTTTATCTTTGCCTTGAATTCACTTTCCAAGTTCTTGATAACTTCATCCTTTTCATCTTGGTGAACCTTTGTGATTATGTATCCAGCAAAGTATATAACCTTTTCCAAGTCTGATACTGGTATGTTCAGCAATATAGACATACGTGATGGAACACCACGTAGGAACCAGATATGTGCTACAGGACTTGCCAATTCGATATGACCCATACGTTCACGACGAACGATTGACCTTGTAACTTCAACTCCACACTTTTCACACACTATATCCTTGTAGCGGATACGTCGGTATTTACCACAGTAACATTCGTAATCTTTCTCTGGTCCAAATATGCGCTCATCGAACAAACCATTGCGTTCTGAACGACCTGTACGGTAGTTGATAGTCTCTGGCTTTGTAACTTCACCGAATGACCACTCACGCATACGCTCAGGTGATGCGAGCTTTAGATGTATTGAGTTAAAATCTGTTGTATCAATTGTTTTCATATATTTTTATTGATTTAGATTATTATTTATTAAGAGTTTCGTCATTCTTCAAGTCGACATCAAGAGCAAGTCCACGTAGGTAGTTAAGCATCACTGAGAATGAAGCTGGGACATTTGGCTCACCGATAGGTAGACCCTTAATAATTGCATCGAATGTCTGCGATCGACCCATTATATCGTCAGACTTTATTGTTAACATTTCACGAAGTGTATAAGCAGCACCATGACCCTCCAACGCCCACACCTCCATTTCTCCGAATCTCTGACCTCCACCTTGTGCTTTACCGCCAAGAGGTTGCTGTGTGATAAGTGAGTATGGACCAATAGAACGCATGTGAAGTTTGTCTTCCACCATGTGGTGAAGCTTCAACATATACATGTATCCAACTGCAATATCCTGGTCAAATGCGTCACCTGTACGTCCGTCATATAGTGCTACGCGGCCATTCTCTGGCATACCTGCCTTTACCAATTCTTCCTTTATTTCAGTAACACTTGCAGATGAGAATGGTGGAACGATAGCTTGGTAACCCAAAGTGTTCGCAGCGTAACCAAGATGCATTTCCAATATCTGACCCAGGTTCATACGAGATGGAACACCAAGTGGTGTAAGTATTATGTCTACTGGAGTACCGTCGGCCATGAATGGCATCTCTTCCTCTGGAAGGATTGTAGAGATAACACCCTTGTTACCGTGACGACCTGCGAGCTTGTCACCCACTGATATGTTACGGATCTGTGCAACTTCAATAACAATCCTCTTTATGATTCCAGACTCTAGGTTGTGGCCTTGGTCACGAGAGAATAATTTGATTCCAACTACGCGACCCTTCTTGCCATGTTCCAGACGCATAGATGTGTCCTTCACATCACGAGCCTTTTCAGCAAAGATAGATCGTAGCAAGCGCTCTTCTGGAGTAAGCTCGGTCTCACCCTTTGGAGTGATCTTACCTACTAGGATATCGTTCTCGCGAACTTCAGCACCAACACGCACGATACCGTCTTCATCCAAATCTTTCAATTTATTTTCACCAACATTTGGTATGTCACGAGTAGTGATCTCGGGCCCGAGCTTTGTATCACGCACATTACATACGAACTCTGTTATATAGATACTTGTGAACTTACTTTTCTTTACCAAACGCTCTGACAATATGATCGCGTCTTCGTAGTTTGAACCACCCCATGACATGAATGCCACAAGAGCGTTCTGACCGATAGCGATCTGACCACGATCAGTAGTAGAAGTGTCGGCTAGAACCTGACCTTTCTTTACCTTGTCACCCATAGATATACTTGGGCGCTGGTGGAATACTGAGAAGTTGTTTGTACGTGAGAAGTTGATCAGTGGGTATTCATGAGCCTTGCCTTTATCATCTGTAATAACGATCCTCTTTCCATCTACGTGTGTTGCAGTACCTGCAACTTCTGCCACCACAAGGCGACCAGAGTCACGAGATGCCAATTCTTCCATACCTGTTGCAACAAGTGGAGCTTCTGGGACGATACATGGTACCGCCTGCTTTTGCATGTTACTTCCCATGAGTGCACGGTTCGCATTGTCGTGTTCTAGGAATGGGATCATAGATGTAGCAATAGAAAAAGCTTGGTTTGTAGCAACGTCTACAAAGTCTATCTCGCTCTTGTTTACGATTCCTGGCTTTGTCTTTACGCGAGCCTCTACCTTGTCCTCTAATATATTTCCTTTTTCATCATACTTCAGACCAGCGTGAGCAATGTTGTACTTCTCCTCTTCCAATGCGTTTAGGTAAACAACTTCAGAAGTAATCTTGCCTTTTACAACTTTGATATATGGAGTCTCGATTATGCCGAATTCATTGATCTTTGCATAAGTAGCCATGTGAAGTATCAAACCAATGTTTGGACCTTCTGGAGTGTGTATAGGACATACACGGCCGTAGTGTGAAGTGTGCACGTCACGAACTTCCAAGCCTGCACGTTCACGTGTAAGACCTCCTGGTCCAAGCGCTGAAAGAATACGCAAATGCTCTACTTCGGCCATTACGTTTTCCTGGTTCATGAATTGTGATAGTTGGTTCGCAGTAAAGAACTCCTTTATACGAGCCTGTAGTGGGCGCTGGTTGATGATCTGGATAGGCATAGTTGTCGCTACATCTATAGTAGACATACGGTCCTGAACATTACGCTTTATCTGGGCCATACCCATGCGTACCTTTTGCTGAAGCATCTCACCTACATAACGCACACGACGCTGACCAAGGTGGTCGATATCATCTGCCTTTGCATTTGGAGTGTTATTCAATAGAACAATGTTTTCGATTATTGCTACGAGGTCATCTGAAGAGATAGTTCGGCGTTCCATTTCCTTTGCACCCATGTCCTTGTCGAAACGCTTGTTGAATCGGAAGCGTCCTACTGGTGATAGGTCGTAACGTTCACTTGAAAGAAGTGTTTTTATGAATTCACGAGCATTGTCAGGTGTTGCCAAGTCGCCATCACGTAGACGCTTGTATATTTCAAGATATGAGTCTTGTAGGTTCTTTGATGGGTCCTTTTCGAGACAAACTTTGACAGCCTTCAAAGCTTCCTCGTTCTTACCAAATGCCTTCTCTATAGATGCATCTGTGTCGAGGCCTAAAACACGCAATAGTGATGCCACACTGAACTTGCGCTTTTTGTCGATACGTACATATATGCCACCGTCTACATCAGACTCGATCTCGATCCATACACCACGTGCTGGGATGATCTTTGCTCCAAAGTAACGCTTGCCCTTTAGTTCCTGATCAGTGAAGAATACTCCAAATGATCGGGCCAACTGACCAACAATAACACGCTCTACACCGTTGATGATGAAAGTTCCGTGCTTTGTCATTAGAGGCACATCAGCCATGAATATTTCTTGCTCCTTTGATGTACCTATTGTTTTATTTAAAAGTTTTACGCGAGCCTTTAGCTGACCCTCGTAAGTTAGCTTGTTGATCTTTGAATACTCTTCAGTAAACTTTGGTTCACTGAGTGAGAAAGATGCAATATCAAGCTGGAACTTCTTTCCAGAATAATCCTCGATAGGAGAAAATTCTTTAAAGACTTCCTTGATACCAGATTCAACTAACCATGTAAATGAATTTAGTTGATCGGCTATTAGATTTGGGAACTCGACCAACGGCTTTTTATACCGTGAAAAATACTTCTTCTCGCGTGTGGCTGTTTTCTTCATATTTTAAGAAAATTAAAACAAAAAATTCCATTTGTATAAATACAAACAAAATACCTTTGTTCAGGCTATTAATTTAACTTGATAATAGTGAGGTTTTTATAGAGAAAATCCTCTTTACACGTGATCGAATGGCCCATAACTCAATCAGTTCAATCTGGTTCCTATCTTATATTAAAAGGCCCCAAATGTCAAATTATACACTGATTAACCCACCAGACAGTGCTTTAGGCACGGGCTGGATAGTGACCGGGTCTCTATCTGGGGATAAGTAATTTGGTATTATAGGGGTTATGGTGTACAATTTCTTTAATTTGGGTACGTCCTTTATCGGACAAATAGTGTACCTCGACAACCACATAATTTCTAACCCTTTAATAAAATAAAAAATGGAAAAACTTCCTTACAACGTGATGTTTATCTCTGTGTCTGAATACACAGGAAAAGAAAACGGTATTCAAAATACCAACAAGTGTCAAAAGACAAAAAGAATTGTGGACTCAGTAAAAAATGAGATCCAAAACAACAAACCAATTTTGTATGGAGGATTATTTTCCGAGGGCAACAAGTATGCAAAGCATGCACAAGAAGAACTCCAAAAAGTATTAGAGTACGCAATATTACCTTGTAAAGATCTTGCGTGGGGTCTATTAGATCGAATTCAAATGTGTGTACCACGTGTGTCACCAGACGCTAATGGGCATGTTGTAATTATTACTGACAAAGAAACAGTAAAAAAGCTTACTGAATCTTTGGAATTAATTCCAACACCGTATGGAGCCATTTTAACTGCCTCTCAAACAAGTGAGCAGTGAGCCTTTTTAAAAAGGTTAGAACAATGCATTTACAGAACTGAAATAACCAAAACCAGTTCTGTTTTTATTTTTATACAAATTATTTTAAATTATTTTTTATTACGCTTCCAATCCTCGATCTTTTTATGATCACCTGATAGTAGTACTTTTGGTACTTTATATTTCTTACCTTTATACTCAATTATTTCAGGGCGGGTATATATTTCAGGACTTGCCACCCTCTCCTCCTCGCGAGAGTCAAAATTACCCAAAACGCCCTCTATTTGACGAGAGATAGAGTCTATCAATATCATGGCTGGAATTTCCCCACCTGTAAGTACATAATCCCCTATTGATATCTGATCAACTTTGCCAAACTCTTTTGAAAGTATCTTATCTACTCGTGCATCGATGCCCTCGTACCTACCACATATCATGATAATGTCTGTATATTTCTTTACTGAATTTTTCGCATAAATAGTATCGAACTTTTTACCTGATGGCACGAAATTTATTATTTTGATTTTACTTACTTTTTTCTTTTCTATTTTTTTTACCACACTCTCTACCGCTTTTATTATCGGCTCGGCCATCATCACCATACCCGGACCCCCTGCATATGGGCGCTCATCTACCTGTGCTGACACATTGCCATCTGGCCAAACTTTTTTATATTTACCAGTTACAAATTTACGAGGGTTAACAAAACTAACTTTTATCTTTTTTTCTTTCTGCGCCCGCGCCAAAATACTCTCGCCTAGATACGAGTCGAACATCTCTGGAAATAATGTAACGATGTGAAAATTCATAAAAACATACTACCATAAAAATCAAAAAACCGCTCTAGAGCGGTTTTTTGATGATAGAGATTTTAAAATTTTATATTCCTTTTAAGTCTTCCAATGCTGCGTCTACACTGCGAGATGCGTCGCCTTGTGCGGCTGGCATAGCGGCTGGTGTTGCAGGAGCTGCGTATTCACGAGGCTCACGTGGAGCGCGTGGTTCTGCACCTTCTGGTTCGTTTATCTTCAAGTTTACACGAGCGTTGTTCTTCATGCCTATAACACGTAGCAATGTGCGGATAGCCTTTGCTGTGTTACCCTGGCGACCAATTATCTTACCCATATCTGCCGGATTGACTGTCATTGTGATTAATACACCCATCTCATCTACAGTACGATCCACCACAACATCGTTTGGGTTATCGACTAGAGCTTTTACGAGGTATTCTAGAAATGCTTTATCATCTGTCATATTATCTTCTTTTTAATGATCTTATTCTTAATATCTTGCAGTATATTTCGACTATGACTGCTGTACAATATTGTATCATAGTGCCAACAAAAAACACAAACGAGAGTTTGTGTTTTTTGTTTATAATTTCTAAGCAGCTTTTAGTTCTTTACGCTTTTTTGTTGGAGACTTGCGTGAAAGTGCGTTCTTCTTCTTTGCTTCAATTATTTTCTTTGTAACAAGGAAGTTGTGAACTGTGTCTGATACTTGTGCACCATTCTTTACCCAGTGCAATATACGATCAGCTTTGAATTCTACAACACCTGCCTTTACATTGTATGAGCCCAATATTTCCAAGAATTTACCACTCTTTGTAGCATTCTTTGAGTCAGTCAAAACAACACGGAAAGCCGGGTCATTCTTACGTCCTGTTCTTTGTAATCTGATTTTTAACATACGGTGTATATTAGCACGAACTATATAAAGAATCAAGAGCCCTGTAGGGATAGGGCGTATGCCTTTATATGCTATAATCTAAATGTGAAAAATGAACTAAAAACTACCCACAAACACAAGGCAAGTAAAAAGGCTAAATATGGCAGTGATAAGCGTTACGACAAGAGCCATAATGTCAAAATACATAGGCCCCATAATAACAAAAACACACCTAGAACAAGTACAGAACTAACGAGCCCTTTTGTAACTGGTCCTATTGCTATATCCCACAAAGGTACTGGTAAAGTGCGCATATTAGGCACCGACGACTTTGTAGAGATCGATCACAACTTCCTAGCTACAGCCTGCCATGGTGACACTGTAAAAGTAGCATTGTACCCAAAGGCCCGTGATAAAGAGCAGAAGGGTCATGTAGTGGAGATACTTCGCCGTTCCAAGCTAGGCTTTGCTGGTGTGTTAAAGAAGGAGCATGACATATACTTCCTAATACCGGCAGACATACGTATGTATGCTGATATTATTATCCCCACTGAGAAATTAAATGGTGCACAAATAGGCCAGAAAATATTCGTAACTATTACCGACTGGACCGACGCAAAGAAAGCGCCAATTGGTGAAGTAACCAAAGTCCTCGGTTCTCCTATGGAGCACAATGCCGAGATGGAAGCCATAGCACTGGAGAAAGGCTTCGATGCTACATTTCCACCAGAAGTTGTTGAAGAAGCAAACAAGATAAAAGCTCGCGGTATCACCGAGGCCGACATGAAGGACCGCCGTGATATGCGTGGTATTTCTACTTGTACTATTGATCCAGCCGATGCAAAAGACTTTGACGATGCGATATCATTTAAAAAGTTGGATGATGGCCACTTCGAAATAGGTGTGCACATTGCCGACGTGTCGCACTATGTAGTGCCAGGCACGGCCCTGGATAACGAGGCCAAGATGCGCGGTACATCGGTATACCTTGTGGACCGTACTATACCTATGCTTCCAGAAGCACTTTCAAACGACTTGTGTAGTCTGAACCCAAATGTGGACCGACTCACCTTCTCTGCTGTATTTGATATCGACAAGAACGGTGTTGTTCACAAGGAATGGTTCGGCAGGACTGTCATACACTCAGACAAGCGTTTCTCTTACGAAGAGGCCCAAGAAGTTTTGAATAAAAAGGAAGGTGAGATGTATTACGAGCTGGACACTCTGAACAACATAGCAAAGAAATTATTGAAGCAACGCTACAAAGACGGCGCTATATCACTGGAACAAGATGAAGTAAAATTCAAGCTCGACGAGCGTGGTGTGCCTGTGTCTGTATATGTAAAGTCTCGCGGTGATACACACAAGATGATCGAGGAGTTGATGCTATTGGCAAATAGGCGCGTAGCAGAATTTATGTCACAGAAGAAGAAGGGTGGCCCAGGTGTATTCCTATACCGTGTGCATGACAAGCCCAACAAGGAACGCATGCAGGACCTAGCATTCTTCCTAAAGCGCCTCGGCTACAATGTAAAGATGAAGGATGGAATAATTCCAGCAGAGGAAATAAACATACTAGTAGAGAAGCTCGAGGGTAACCCCCTACGTGACACTGTACACACAGCTATCATCCGCACAATGGCAAAGGCAATATACACCACGAAGAATATTGGCCACTGGGGTCTGGCATTCAAGTTCTACACACACTTTACTTCACCTATCCGCCGATACCCCGATGTAATAGTGCACAGGTTACTTGCTGAATTCCAAGCTGGTATCGCAGTACCAAAGGAACGCTGGTTAGAGTACGAGGGTATGAGTATGGAAGCTTCCAGCCGTGAGAAGGAGGCCGCCGAAGCCGAACGCGCAAGTATCAAATATAAACAAGTCGAGTTTATGTCTACACGTATTGGTGAAGTCTTCGAAGGTATCATCACTGGTGTTACCGAATGGGGCCTATATGTAGAGGAGAAGAATACGAAATGTGAAGGTATGGTCCGCATGCGTGAGCTAGGCGATGACTATTACACTTTCGAGAAGAAGCATATGAGTATCTATGGCAAAAAAACAAAGAAGAAGTATACACTAGGTGACAAAGTAAAGTTCAAGGTAAAGGGTGCCGACATGAACAAGAAGACTATCGACTATCTATTCGTATAAATATTTAAAATGAACAAAAGTTTTAATAAAAATAAAAAAAAGATTGTTATAACAATACTTATATTGTTTGTATTATTTTTATGTACTTTTATACCAATACAAACATTATCAAAAAATAATAAATCTAATACCATCAATACTTCAGACACTTCAAATGTAGCCAGTATTTCAAAACAGGAAGTGTCAGAACAGAACAATAAAGATACTTATAAAGTCAATAATAAATATGACTTAGTTCCGACAGACAAAATGATGAATTCTAAAGTTGTATTACTTACATTTGACGATGGCCCGACAAAACGAAGCCAAGATATAATAAAGATATTGTCAGAAGATAATATAAAAACAATTTTCTTTATCAACGGTATTCATGATAAGGAAAATAAGGGTGTTATACAAAGCATGTTTGAAGCCGGCCACAGTATCGGCAACCATACTTGGGACCACCAGAACCTGTCCAAGATTAAATACGAGAAAGCTGTAAAAGAAATAGATGACAATTCAAAATTGATAAAGACTATTACAGGTGCGAACCCAACATTCTTCCGATCACCGTTTGGCATGAGCACCAAAGAGACTCGCGAATATGTAAAAAGTTCTGGCATGCTAGCTATGAACTGGTCAGCATCAGTAAAAGATTGGGAAAGTAACACAAAGAATAAAGATGTATTTATAAAGAATGTCATGCAGGACCTGCACCCAGGCGCTATCATACTTCTACACGAACATCCACATACAGTAGCCTTCCTCCCCGACCTTATCGAGGCTATAAAATCCGCCGGCTACACATTCATCACCCCATCACAAATCGTACAATAAAAAACAGCCGAAAGATTTCTCTTCCGACTGCTTGTAAAATTGTTTGCGAAGTTATTTTTGACCTCCAACAACACCGGTCTCAGGAAAGTATCCATGATTGAATGTAAAGTCTTGGTCAGACTCAAACTCATCTTGTTTAATTTCTTGTTGCCATTCAATTCCTTTCAAATTTCCAATATGGAAATTCAACTGGTAAGGCTGAACCATTGACATGATATATCTCTTGAAAAGAGTATTTTCATCATAATCACCATCAACAATCTTATCAAACTCTTCTTTGTTCCAAAAACGAATTGTTGCCAATTCATTCCCGTCAAAAGTAAGATTGATGCCTTTTGTATCGTTGATTGTGATTTCTTTGTCTTCTGGTGCAACCTTTTTAGGCCCAAATAATCCTTTCAAACCAGCTTGTTTGATTTTTCTTTCTTTCGAAAGATAACAAACAGTAACAGAGGAAATTGTTTTGGTTGAAATAATTTCCTTTAGTTCCAGTGATTCACCATTATGTGTAAATACTGGATTTGCGTTAAAAATGTTTTCGTTGTTCATTTTGTGTTATTTAATTTTTGTATATTATATCACTTTTTGGTGTATTTGTCAAATAAAATACCCTTACTATGTAAGGGTATTTTGAGGCAATGAGGGTATTCCCCTCTCATTATCAAGGAGAGGGGTCGAGACGGTAGTCCGAGGGAGAGGTTATTTAGCGTAGCTTTTGGCGTCGTCAAGCTTGATAGATAGGAGCTTCGATACCCCATCGGCACCTACTGTCACACCGTATAGTACTTGGGCTCGAGACATTGTCTCACGATTGTGTGTTACCACTATTAGCTGTGAGTATTTCGATAGGTTCTCGAGCATGTTACCGTACTTGCGAGAGTTTGCTTCATCTAGGGCCGCATCGGTCTCGTCTAGCACTAGGAATGGTGGTGGATTCACCTGTGACATAGCAAAGAGTAGTGCAATAGATGTCAGTGATCTTTCCCCACCAGAAAGCATATGCAAGTCGCGCACCTTCTTGTGAGGAAGCGACACATTGATATCTACTCCCCTTTCAAATTGCAATTCACCCTCGCCTTCCTCACCTTCCATATCCTCCTCATCATATTCATCTTTACTCTTGCGCGGGCGCTTGTGCTCCAATACAACTGACAGGAATGCAGTTCCACCACCGAACATAAGTGCGAAGAATTCTTGGAATTGTTTATTGATCTTCTCTACACCTTGTTTGAATTCGTTATCCAAAGTCTCCTTCAATTCACTAATAAGTGATCGTAGTGACACCATACTAGTATTCAAGTCCTCCAACTCACGAGCCAGGAACGTGTCACGCTCAACTGTGTCATTGTATTCCTTTGTTACTTCGCTACTGTTACCCAGGCCTGCATCCTCGAGCTTTATCTTTATCCTCTCTATCTTTCTTCTTGTTTCCTCTTGCATTGTACGGTCTGGCATATCAGTCACTACATTGGTCTCGTTGCGCATACCTTCCTGCGCATATACTAGAGCTTCACGACCCACAATTGTGCCAGCCTCTTGGACCTCGGTCTCGAACATGTTCTTTATTACTTGCAACTTCTCCTCTTCAAAGCGAAGTGAGTGGAGTGACGAATTGAGTTCGTTCTTTTGTTGCAACAATTCGTAGCGAACCTTCTCGCTATCACGGATAGTGTTCGTGCGCGAACGATCCTCGTCTTCCAATACTTTTATTTTGTCTTGTATTGTCTTCTCATCTGTTTTTATATTTTCTACCTCTTTGAGTATATTATCGCGTTCAGCTGACAAAGTTTTTATCTTTGCTTCTACCTCGTGTTTCTTTGTATTGTCGGTACCTTTTATATTATTTGAAATTGTTTTCAGGCTATCACGAAGTGACTTTAGTATTGTTACAGTACTATCCATATCATTACTTGCGATAGCCTTGTCGATCTCCACCTCGCACATATTGATCATGCTCTTCCACTCGCCTTCAGTGATCATCTTCTCGGGCTCGGTGTCGCCATCGAGTTCCTCTTTTGCATTATCGAGCATCGCCTCAAGACGGCCCAATGTGCGTGACAAGTCCGACGATGCAGAGCGCAGTTTGTATGCTTCGCTATTTAGTTCGTTAATCTCCTTTTGGTTAGTTTCCTGTTCGGCCTCTGCCTGCGGTAGAAGTGCGATACGTTCTTCGATAGCCAAGATCTTCTCATCTAGTATCCGGCGCTCATGTTGCAGGCGCTTTGACTCGACTGACACATACATACCCTCGGCAAATAGGTACTTTTTATAAAGCTCTGCCAATTCGTCACGCAATGATTGCGCCTTTTCGATCTTCTCCACCTGCTTCTTTAGGAATGCCATATGTGGGGCAATTTCACGGCGTAGTGATGACACCTCTTTCATATTTAATTCGGTCTTCTCCAGCTTCTTCTCGCTTTCTTTTATACGGTATTGATACACTTTCAAACCCAATGCATCTTCAATCATACTTCGGCGATCTTTTGATGAAGCATTCAATACACGGTCTGCCTCGCCTTGGGATATGATATGGTGGCCCGATGTACCGATATTTACCGATGCAAGTAGATCCACAACATCCTTTAGGCGTACTTCGGATCCATTGATAATATATTTATTTGATCCATCGGCATATACCTCACGAGTTATCTTGATCTCGTCAAAGTCCAGTTGCACACCAAGCCCACTATTAGTAAAAGCAAAAACCTTTTTGCTATTGTCGAATGTAATAGTCACAGATGCACGTGAGCCTTGTGATGTAGTCTTTGAGCCTTTGAATATTAGGTCGATACCGCCCTTACCACGCAGACTCTTCATGCTCTGCTCACCTAGTACGAATCGGATAGACTCTACAATATTACTCTTGCCAGAACCATTTGGCCCCACTACAGCTGTTACAGGCGTAGTAAAATCTACGATACTCTTCTTACCGAAAGATTTAAAACCATTTAGTTCTAGACTTTTTAACATATTTATTAATCAAGCCAATTTTTATTTTCTAATGCGGCACGTGCAGCTGCCTGCTCGGCCTCTTGCTTACTCTTGCCTTTGCCTTCAGCTACGCGAGTGTTACCAAAGAATATTCCAATAGTAAAATGCTTGTCGTGGTCAGGACCCGACTCGTTCAGTACTTTGTATGAAGGTGTTACATTTTCATGCTCTTGGCATTTCTCTTGCACTAGACTTTTTGCATCACGCCATAGCTTCTTCTCCACTATTTCATCGAGGCGCCCTAACAATGTTTCAATTATAAATTTATCTGCCACTTCATAACCTTGGTCCATATACACAGCACCTACATAAGCCTCGTAAGTATTGGCTAGTATGTATGTGCGGGCTTTGCCGACATCTTTGGCTTCGCCACGTGACAGGTGCAGGTATTCATTCATATTTAACCCTGCAGCCACTTCACCAATGATCACTGCATTTACGAGTGATGAGCGATAAGCTGTCAGCTCGCCTTCATCACGATCGGGATATTTCTTGTAAATATAATCTGTAACTGACAATTCCAAAACGGCGTCACCTAGGAACTCTAGGCGCTCGTTGTGCGAAACTTTATTGTGAACATTTTCATTTATATATGATCGATGTGTAAAAGCCTGCTCTAAAAGTAGCTTGTTTTTAAATACGATCCCTGTGCTTTCTTCGAATCCTGTAAAATTAATCATTTTTCTTTGTTAGTATTTCTATTGCTTTTGTAAGTAGTGGTATCATGTTGTCATACATTTTCAGTGTTGGCACCTCTGACAGTTCGAACCATTTTGCATCGTCTAGTCCCCCTGTACCTTTCTCTAGTACTATTTCTGTATATTCAGACTCACCTAGGAAGAACACTACCTGCTTGCGGATCTTGCCGTCTATTGGATGAGTAGCTATGTATTCATTGCGTCCGAGCATCTCGATGATCTTTATATCCAGACTCATCTCTTCCTTTATCTCGCGCATTGCGCCTTGCTCCTCGTTCTCGCCGTCTTCGATACTACCTTTTGATAGTGTCCAGTAGCCGAACACGTCGTGCACGAATGCGAAATATATCTTGCCATCGTGGCGTGAGTACACTACAGCCCCGGCCTTCTTCTCGATCGGGAACTTGGCAGGGTCAGTCTCTACATGCTTCTTTTGGAACTTCTTTGGGTTTATGTCGTCTTTACCTGGTTCACCTATTTCTTTGTACACAGCACCTAGAACTCCGTTTACGAAACGGCTAGAATTTTCCCCACCAAAGCTCTTTGCAAGTTCGATTGATTCATTGATAGCCACTTTTGGAGGGACCTGTGTCCTGTCGCCAAAGATAAGCTCATATAGGCCGAGGCGTAGTATGTTGCGATCAACCATAGATATCTTCTCCAAAGGCCAGTCAGGTGCAGCCTTCTCTATTATTTCATTTAGGATGGAAACTTTCTTCAATACACCATTGAATAGTTCTTCGATGAATTTGTTGTCGTTGAGCCCTGGACCAAATTCCTCGATATTGCGAGATAGCATTTCACTCGGATTCTCCTTGTCTTTTGAGACAGCAAAATCCCACTCAAAGAGTGTCTGCAGAACTATTGAACGTGAAAGGTGCCTGTTTGCCATATTTTGTACTATAAATAGTAACTCGTTATTAGTGGCAATAATATTACCACCAAAGACTAACTACCAAAAACTACTTTGACTTTTTTGCCTGCTTTTTCTCTACCTTCTTCACCACATCTAATACCTTTCGGCCGCGGTAGAATCCACAAGCTTCACACACAGTGTGTGTTAGGCGAGGCTTTCCACAATTAGAACAAGCTGAAAAGTTCTTCCCTTTCAGTGCGTGATGTGAACGGCGGTTCCCTGTGTGGGAACGTGTATGTCTCATTCGTATTACCATATAAAGGCATTATACTCGTTTTCCCTAAAAATGCAAGAATCTATGGGTATAATGGGCAAATAAAAAAGGCCCCGTATGTACAAGTACAGTCGGTGCCTTTATAAAAAAATAGTCTTGACTTATACCGGATTCATCATCAGGCATTTTTCGATAATAGCCACATATCCAGCTTTATCTGGCTCATATGCCCAAATTTGAGCAAGAGTAGATAAAGTGTTGTTTAGGAATGGTTTATGGTTTCTGTAAATCAGTTGATACAACTGTTCTACACCCATATGCAGACTTTCCACAACATCAGGATCAGGTGACCCTTTGTAATTGTCTGGTGCATCGGAACCAAGCACCAAAAATGGATATTGCTTGTGTTCACCACGGCTCATCTCGCCGCAATCAATAGCATCAGTAAAATGGCTCATAGCACACTCTTCACCAAGTTCACGGGAAAGAGTAGCAAGCTTCACCTCGCGTTGAAGTACTTTATGCTGATCATAATGTACATAAGTTTCAATAACTGTACGAGCTTTTTTTAATGAATCAACAAAAAGATCTCTGCGGGCTTTTTTCTCTTCGTTTGATCTTGCTGGCATTTTGGAAACCTTGGCTTCCATCTTGTCAGAAATTTCAGTTATTTCACTTACAATAAACTCTACCATTGCTTGGTCAATCTTGAGCTTTTCAGCACCAAGTTTATTTACAGCAGCGGTGATATCGCTGAATTGAATGGTGCCTCCAGGGAGGCGGTACTCGTGAACCTGTTTGTGGTCAGACTCGTCGAAGTAGTGCACTACGAGGATTTTCAAATCCCCATTAATCTTCACGCATGTGCCTGCAGTGAAGAAATCCAGTTGTATCATTTTTATATATTTGTACAAATCATATCACAAATATAGGAAAAGTCAAGGACTATACGGCCCTTACAAAACAAGGCTTTTGTGATAGAATACTTCTATGGAAAACAATGAAAAATTAGCTCATATACGCCACACACTCGCCCACCTATTAGCCCAGGCAGTATTGGATAAATATGTCGGTGTAAAATTGACTCTTGGCCCTTCTATCGACAATGGCTTCTATTACGATATCGACATGGGTACTAACAAGATAAGTGACGAAGATCTAGCAAGTATCGAGGCTACAATGAAAGCCAATCTTCCCTCTTGGACCGAATTTACTCACAAAGAAGTATCCAAGGACGAGGCTCTCCAGATATTCGCTGGCAATACATACAAAGAAGAACTGATAAATGAAATAGCAGAGCGTGGTGAAAAGATCACATTGTATACATGTGGCAACTTTACCGATCTTTGTCGTGGTGGCCATGCCGAGAACCCTGCAAAGGAAATACCTTCCGACTCTTTCCGTCTTGACCGTGTAGCTGGTGCATACTGGCGCGGAAGTGAGGAGAACAAAATGCTCACTCGTATCTATGGACTAGCATTTGAGAGTAAAGGAGATCTTGATGCATATATTACACAACAAGAAGAAGCAAAGAAGCGTGATCACAGGAAGCTCGGTTCTGAAATGGAACTATTCGCTTTCTCAGACTTTGTTGGCCCAGGGCTACCTCTTTGGTTACCAAATGGTGGGGCTATCACTGAAGAGTTGGAAAAACTAGCAAAGGAAACAGAATTCCTAGCTGGCTATCACCGTGTACGCACACCACATATTGCAAAAGAATCTATGTATCTAACAAGTGGCCACCTGCCTTATTACGAGGAATCTATGTACCCTTCTATGGAATACGAAGGTGGTAAATATTATCTAAAAGCCATGAACTGTCCACACCACCATCAGATATTTGCTGCGTCAAAGCGTAGCTACCGTGACTTACCATTACGCTTGGCTGAATACGGTACATGTTACCGCCACGAAAAGTCTGGTGAACTATTTGGACTTATGCGTGTACGCTCACTATCTATGAACGACGCACATATATATTGTACCGAGGAACAATTTGCCGATGAATTCCGTGCAGTAAATGAAATGTATTTAAAGTATTTCAAAATATTCGGTGTTGATAAATACGTAATGCGCTTCTCTACACATGCCCCGGAAAAATTGGGTAAGAAATACGTCGACCAGCCCGAGCTATGGAAGAAGACCGAAGATATGGTTCGCAATGTATTGATCGAGTCAAACATACCTTATGTAGAGATCCCTGATGAAGCTGCATTCTACGGCCCAAAGATCGATGTCCAAGTATGGAGTGCCATAGGCCGCGAATTTACATTGGCGACAAACCAAGTAGACTTTGCTGTTCCTGCAAAATTCGAATTAACTTATACTTCAAATGAAGGCAAGTTAGAAACTCCACTTTGTATCCACCGTGCACCTCTTGGTACACATGAACGCTTTACAGGGTTCCTTATTGAACACTATGCAGGTATATTCCCTACATGGCTGTCCCCTGTACAAGTTTCTATAATACCAGTAAAGGAAGTTCACGAAGAAGAAGCAAATAAAATTCTAAATTCTTTGCGAAGTGACTTTATCCGTGCTGAATTAATCTCGGGCAATGAGAGTCTCGGCAAGCGTATTCACCAAGCAAAGAAGCTAAATACTCCTTATGTTATAGTCCTAGGTGATAAAGAAAAGGAAAGTGGCATGCTCACTATCGAGACACGCAATATAGGTGCCGATGGTAAAGGTGAAAAGCTTTCAATGTCCCTCCCCGACTTCCTAACCCACCTCACCTCCGAAATAAAAAACCGCTCATAACGAGCGGTTTTTTATTTATTTCTTTGAGATAACTTTAGCACAAGATCCTGCAATGCGCGACCTCGGTGGGATATCTTATTTTTCTCTTCTGGGGTAAATTCCACCATTGGCTTGTCGGTGCCATCTATCTGTACAAACAGGTCAAACTCGCGTGGGCCTGGGTCAATATCTTTAGGCATTATTACATCACCTTCGATAGTACCAGTTGCAATGACCGGATCTGTACCGTCATAAAATCCAAGCCTACAAGCCACCTGTATGCGTGAACCTGCAAACTTCACACCCATATCATATATGGGTATATGTGCTATAAAGTCTTTTATATACGGACCTGGGAACCCACCAAGAGCTTCAAAGTGTAGTGATGTATCATCTACTAATACAGGCTTTTGAAAATATTCATAAGCAGCCATAAGCTTATGAAGGATTATGTCTTCTGGCTTACCTTGTATTTCATTATACCCTTCAAGTGTGACTTGCTCGCAATCAAAAAATTTATCCAGTTCTATGGATAGCTCTCTAAACTTTAATGCGTTCCCTGTTACAATTGCTAATTTTTCTTTTTGCATATTTATGTATTACGCAATTCCCCGAGACAATAATCTCGGGGAATTTATTATATATCCAAGTTTGCCATTTTGGCATGTGACTGAATAAATGATTTACGAGGAGGAACTTCCGATCCCATCAACATATCAAATACTTTATTTGCTTCTTCTGCATTAGTTATAGATACTTGTTTTAATACGCGTCGTGCAGGGTCCATAGTTGTCTCCCACAATTCCTCGGCATTCATTTCTCCGAGACCCTTGTAGCGTTGTATATGGATCTTGCCTTTACTTGCCACTGCCTTGTCACCCTTTACTTTCTCTTCAGCCATTTCTGCTTCTGTACCTTCGGTATTTTCACCCCCACCTTCTTCTGCAGATTCTACTAGCAACTCTTCGAGCTTTGGTGCGTCTGCACCTAGTATGTTGTCGCGTTCTGTGTCAGAGTAAGCGTAGAATATTTCTTTACCTTTCTTGATCTTGAACAATGGTGGCTGTGCAATATATACATAACCAGCATCCAGTATTTGTCGGAAATAGCGATACATAAGTGTAAGTATCAGTGTACGGATGTGTGCACCGTCCACGTCGGCATCGGTTGCTATGATTATCTTGTGGTAGCGCATCTTCTCCAGATCAAATGTATCACCTATAGATGTACCCATGGCGATAACCAAGTTCTTGATCTGCTCACTTCCTAGCATGCGGTCCAGACGTGCACGCTCCACGTTCAATATCTTTCCACGAAGTGGAAGTATCGCCTGAGTCTTTCTGTCACGGCCCATCTTTGCTGTACCACCCGCAGAGTCTCCCTCTACTATGAACAGTTCTGCACCTGAAGCCTCACGGATCTGACAGTCTGCCAATTTACCAGGAAGTGTCATCCCCTCGAGTGCCCCTTTACGCAACACTGAGTCCTTTGCAGCTTTGGCGGCCTTACGAGCACGCATAGCAAGTAGTGATTTGTTTATGATAGCTTTCGCTTCGTCTGGGTTCTCTTCGAAGAAGGCATTGAATGCTTCACCAAATACGGTAGCCACTGCACCTTGGGCCTCTGTAGAACCAAGCTTGCCCTTTGTCTGGCCTTCGAATTGGATCTCGCGTAGTTTTACAGATACTACAACCATCAAGCCTTCCAATACGTCATCACCGGTGAATCCACCATCGGACTCTTTGATTATGTTATTCTTCTTTCCATAAGTATTTAATATGCGAGTAAGTGCAGTTTTGAACCCGGTAATATGTGTACCGCCTTCTGGGTTATAAATATTGTTTGCAAAAGGTACAATACGTGATTGCATGTCGTCTACATATTGTAGTGCTACTTCTACACCCACATCGTCCACCTCCTTCTCTACGTAAAATACAGTTGGGTGTATTGGCTTCTGGAGTTTGTTATAGAACTTTACGAGTGATACAAGTCCCCCTTCAAAGTAGAATGTTGTCGATGGAACTTCTAATCCCAAGTCCTTGAACCAAAATACTTCATCTATATTTGTCTTCTTGCCTTTCAATACTTCATCGCCCATCTCGCGAGCATCGATAATATGGATCTTCAAACCTTTCACCAAGTATGCCTGTTGGCGCAAGTGGTTCACAATAGTGTTCCAGTCGAATCTTACTTGCTTGAATATTTCTTCATCTGGAGTAAATGTAATGATAGTACCCTGATCCTTTGAAGTTGAAACTTTTTTTACATTGGCCTTCTTCTTACCTTGTGAGTATTCCTGAACATATCGGCCACCATCGCGGTGAACCTCGGCTTTTGTATATATAGAAAGTGCGTTAACTACAGAGGCACCCACGCCGTGCAAACCTCCGGAAACTTTGTATCCACTTTCGTCACCTCCGAACTTACCTCCGGCATGCAGTGTTGTCATAACAGTTTCAAGAGCGGAAACTTTTGTCTTTGAGTGTACATCTACCGGTATACCACGGCCATTGTCGGCAACTCTAACAGTGTTACCTGGTAGTATGACAACTTCGATCTGATTACAGAACCCTCCCATGGCTTCGTCACGAGAGTTGTCGAATATTTCCCATACCAAGTGGTGCAAACCATCAATACCAGTTGAACCGATATACATACCAGGGCGTCGGCGAACCGGCTCTAAGCCTTCGAGGACCGATATCTCATTTGCGCCGTATTTTGCTTTTTTCTCTTCTTTTTTTGCCATAAATTAATGTAAAAATGCCCTAAAATAAGGACCAATATTATGCGTATATTATATCAGATACAACTATTAAAAGAAAGGTAAATAACCCTTTATTTCAAAGGGTTATTTGGTGTATTTGGACTATTTTTACCAGATTCTAATTCAGGAACAAAAGCTGTTATTTCTGAATGTTTACTCTCTGCTATAATCGGTGTTTTAACATTTATAACAGGTGTTGGATATTTAGGTTTTGGAGCGTCAGGAATACTATCGATAGATACATCCTCATTTACTTCAATTGTTTTATTTTCTATTGGTTTAGCTGGTTCGAGTGATATTAATTCTTCTTTTTTTATTATAGGTTTTATTTCTTCTGTTTTTATAGGTTTTACTATTGGCTGTACTGGTTGTTGTACTGGTTTTTCTATTTTGTCTATATTGTCGTCAGACACAGATGTCTTTTTAAAGATAGAGTACACTCTGCGTAAACGATCCAGTATGTGGTGGCCGAACAAATAGTGCAGTAATAACTCAGCAAGTATAATTAATAATATTAGTAGCAATAGGTAGATAAAGTATTTTTTGAAAAATGAGATAAATGTAAAACCTGGATATAGGTCGACACTTGCTTCCCTAATATTGCCGGCTGTATCGTATGCCCGCACAATAACTCGCATACTATCAGCTGTCGTATTTGGAGCCAGATACGGGCTCTGTGTTTCAATAAATACAGGCGAAGCCACCTCACCGCTATTATTATCCACTACTCCGACTTCATAATGATCTATTCCTGCTAGTGTATCTGTGGTCAGAAATGATACTAGATACTTTTTTGCTCCAACTGCGTCTTTTAGATTACTAACATCCAGGGAGAAATTTGCAGGAGGAGCTGTGTCTATCTTTATCTGGAAATGTGTTGTGTTGCCCCACACACCCAACGCTATCGCACGTACGTGGAAATACCATATACCATTTTTCAAATTGGTATATGAATACGATGTATCATTGGTTGTAATATTTGTCGGGGGTATCGTATTGGGATTAGAATCCATCGCAATACTAAAACCTTGTATATTTGGTAAACTTTCCCAGCGCAATATAGGACTATTGTTGTTATACCACTGTTCTTGGATAGGGTGAGTTTCCGAAGATATTACTACACCTTCTGGAGCTTTGGGTGTAATAGTATAGAACCCGCCACTACGTGACAACTTTACATCGGTACCCAGACCATCATCCAGATTTGCACTAGAATAATCACTAATAGTTATCCCTGCATTTCCTGTTCCTATTGTTTTAAAAGTAATTGTAGCTATTAAACCCGAGCTTGTCGTAATACCACCTGGGATAACACCGGCCATACTAGCGGTACCTATCTTGTTATCATACTTTGGAGCCTGGATCCATATACCAAAGATGGACTTACCACCTGAAGGGTTCACTATTGCCAATTTTGCCGGATTAAAATCTATCTTTAAACTAATAGTATTAATACGGTTCAAATTCGTATTAATATACACAGGAACTTCAAAGGTAGACCCAACTATAAAGTTACCAGTACGGGGTGTTACGAACAATTCCGCCTTTGGTAAAAGCGATGGTCCATATAGATCTATAGTCTGAGCTTTTGTGTAGAATACAGGACTGAACAATAAAAAACATAGATATATAGATATAAATATTTTTTTGAATACTTTTATCATATTTCCTTATCAAGATCTTTAACTTCTTTAATTAACAATTTCTCAGCATCTTTCAAGTCTTTCTTTATTTCAGACATTGAAGCATGGGCACCTGATGCAACATCGTCTGCAAGGATGCCAAAGCTCTTAGTAATTGTGTCTTTTGTTTCTTCTATTTTCTGACGTAACTTCTTGTGTGACTTGTGTGTTCTGTATACAAAGTACATAGATATGAGTAAGCATATCAATAGCAACCATAATACAATTATGTTACTTGAGAACAAATTTACAAATTTACCCCATGAATTCAAGACAACTTGAAAAGTTACCGGGGCACTCTCTACACTCTGTGCGCCATCTTCTATAACAGTTTTGGCTGTCACAGTGTACCCACCTAGTGTGACCTTTGAATCAGATACGTAACTGAACTTACCATTACTATTGGTATGTGTATGTGCGACTGTTAGTTGGTCTGTTACTGTATTTAATATATTGAGCAGAACATCACTATCAGGCTCGGCTAGACCCTTGAGTACTATAATATCTCCAAGGTGAAGTTCCGTAGGGTATGTTGTAATGATGGGTGTTATAACAACATTGTTATAAAACTTTATAAAACCATTCATGCTGTTGCCATACTTATCAAATGCTTGAACACTTATATTGTGATCACCTTTTGACACAGGCGGTGTCTGGAATATATGAGTCCCATCATCTACCCACGAAATTATATCCAAAGAATCAATCTTTACTGTATAGGTGTCGTCTTTGGCTTGTCTTGGGGATAGTATTAGAAATTTAGGAGGCACATTGCTTGCCATGTTCTCCTTTATTTGTTGTATCTTGATTGTAGAGTCATTGTTGGCACCAGTTGTCTTGTCTTCTGTTACTTGTACTTTTGGAACAACCGAAGCCGATATATTGAAAGTGGCCGTACCCTTGCCAGATATTAGTTCGGTACCATTGCCATCATTTGCAAGTATAGATGCAGATATAAATGATACATTGGCAACACCGATTGCAGTTGCTTTGAATGTAAGTGTGGCAACTAGGCCAGCGCCACCACTGTAACCATTGCCACCGAGTATCCCCCCTATGAGTGAAGCAGTGCCCGCACTATTGGAAAAGGCTGGGTCAACGATCCAATTTGTTATAATACTTCCACCTTTTGATATAGATACAAGTTTCAGAGTATCAGTCGAGAATTTGATACTATCTTCAGTTGCATTCACTGGAACTCCATTTGTATTTATCAAAACACTGACTTTTATGGTGTCACCAACTTTATATGAGCCGGAATTTGGACTGAGGTTGATACTGGCAGCGTGTGATATGTGCGACACGGTAAATAAAGCTATTAGTATAAATAGTTTTATAAAATTTACATTAGAATATTTTTTACTTAATCTTTGCATGACGCTTCTTCTTGTTCTTCTTTACAAACAATAGCGCCAATAGGACAATAATAAATACAATAACAGTAGTACCCAGTATTGCGTATAATGGCGGATATATAACTACTGTTGCAAAATTATAAGCAAAGTCAGTAGCCTTAACTTTAATTATACTCTGATGTGACTGATCTTCCAATAGATATGGGCTCGATACAGCCTTCCATTGACCCAACAATCCCTCCTTTACCATTACATCCTTCATGCCTACCCCTCTATCTATCGCCTGAAATATAAGTGTGTATTTATTATCGAAAAGATTTTCGTCTTTTTCTACACTTGCTATCAATTCCGGCTTGTTCGTATCATCTATTTTATAATCTGTATTAATTGATTCAGAATTTGTATCTATTAGCACAGAAGTAGACTCGATATTATTAATAGTTCCTAAGCCGTCGTTTTGAGTTACAACAATATTCTGTGTAGATACCAGAGCATTACCAACTTTTGTAGACTTAAATACTAATCGCATTATATTGCCAGACTTTTTCTTTTCACTATTGATAGTATCTATCACTCCTGTAAATCCGTTCGGTATAATACCTGAGAAATTAATTGTATCTCCTATTGTATTTGGGTGTATGAGCCATGCACGTACTATGGACTGACCATCTTCTACACGAACAAGCTTTATTGTATCGTTATTTGGTATTGATACGGAACCCTCGATACCATTGATATCATTGCCTTGTACATCGAGCATTACATCTATGTAGAACTCACTACCTACACCAACGCTCTTGTTGGGTATATCGAAATACACACTTGGGTTAGCCGCCTTTACCAGGCTAGGTACAAGAGTAAAGATACAGACTAATAAAATTGTATAAAATATTTTTTTCATATTATCCTGTCCAGTTATAAGCTAATATACTAAAGTCGACTAGTGACACCTTCTTATCATTATTCAAATCAACTTTGGCTGGAACATTTGGCTTTGTATACCAATAAGCCATAATAGAGAAGTCGATCAAGTTCACATGCCCATCACAGTTCAAGTCTCCACGTAGTGTCGAACAATCCAATGGGTCTTTCTTTATGTTTTGATTACCAACATTGAATGCTACTGCTGTACCATAGTTACTAACCTCGCCACTTTTTGCCGCTTTGGATTTGGTAAGGTGACCCCCTATTTCAAGAGGTGCTGTATCAAAGTTCAATAGATATACTCCATTATTATCCGATGGTACGTTCTTGAAATATTCCTGTTCAGAGTGGACCGAGATAGTAACTTGTGCATTTGGCACACTCTGACCAAATATAACAACATTGTCGCCTTGCTTTACCTCCTTCTTGTCTGTATCGATAGTTGGTGATAGGAATATACTACCAATATTTATAGTTGCACCTTCGGTAATATATACAGGGAAAGAGAATGATGCGGACTTCTTGTTCTGTGAGTCTGTCCCATATACTGAGAAAGTATATGTACTGGATGAGAGCCCAGATAGGCTAACACTAAAGTTGGCTTGTGGGTCTGCTATTGTACTTGCCACGATCACACCATCTTTGAGTATATACACCTTCGATAGTGGAAAAGCGCGTCCAGAAAAGTTAACTACACCTGTACCCCCTGTTGTTGTGGTTCCTCCACCTCCGCCGCCTCCTCCGCCGCCTCCGCCTCCTGCACCACCTGCACCCGCCGGTGTAGATGATACAGCTGCAGACTCACTGAGGAGCAACCCTGAGGCATAAGCCCTTACTTTAAAATAATACGTAGTACCATTCGTTAACCCAGTCACCGTATTACCTAGTACATTACCAACTACACTATATGTAAATGGCCCAGATGGTGATGTAGATACACCCACAGAATAGCTTGTAACATTCGCCAGTACCCCTACCGACGCTGTCCAAGATAAAGCAACTGTGGTGTTCCCTGCTGTTGTAATCAATACCGGAGTTGTAGCTGTCGGGAAATACAAAAACCCTGCATTCTGAGCAAAGCTTGTACTTGAACTCTCGCCATTATCTAACTGCCCAGAACTAGATAAATATCGGAAGCTTGCAGATGATGCTTCACCACCCTCTATGATAGAATTTACAGGATTCTCCATCTCAAAGCTTGTACTAGTAAAGTCGGCTCGTGATATAGCAAAAAACAACCCCATCAAAACAAAGATAGAAAATATTTGTAAAACTAATTTTCTATTCTGTTTTTCTTTAGAGTTGTTTTTCATAACCATATATATGCACTACTGACTAAGCTTATGCCAGATTTACATTATTATGGCTTCTTCTCTGCTGTAGTAGTTGTAGTCTTTGCTGTTGTAGTAGGTGTTGTAGCTTTTGTTGTGCCTGCACCAATATTTAGTGGAGCTATGTTCAAAACTTTATTTAATGTTGGGCTGTACAAGATAGCCTTCTTTGCTTGAGCATATATTAGAACCTTGTCACCTTGTTGTGCGCTTGCAAAGAAAGGTTGGTCCTTCAATGCAGCTAAGTCTGTAACTGTAGCTATTGTTGGTGTCTCACCTTCTGGCAATACTGTAACAGTCGCTACTTTTGCAACTAGATCTTTTACTTCTTTCTGAGCAATTGCTTGTGGATTCTTCTTCAAAGTATTCCACTGATAGTAGAAGTAACCTGACAATGCAAGTGCTACTATAGCAAAAGCTGGAGCTACCATGTTTATAATCTTTTGTTTGTTCATCATTTTTAGTATATTTTTAAATTAATAATTACAACACAAAGGGCCAAAACCCTATATAAGTATCATTATAGTTTATATAAACACAGAGAGCAATACTTTACAACGTGTTAGATATTAGATATGGTAACGTTTAAAAAAATGATTTAAATGCACTTGCAAGAGCAAAGAATCTTGGTATATAGCTAGGTGTAAACTTCCATAACATAAAGCCGATATCTCCGCCACCACCTCCGCCTTGGTCTCCACCACTATTTGGATTATCAGGGTTTCCACTACCTTCAGAGCCCCCTCCACCTCCGCCTTGGCCGCCGCCGCCAACATCAGCATCAGGTGTCGCTGATGACTCTACCCCACCTCCACCGCCACCATATGACCTAAATGTAAATGTCCATCCAGTATTTGTAGACCCACCAGTTGTGTCATCCACACTACCAGGACCAGCATGTATTGATATAAAGTTACTGTTACCAGATGCCGCACTGTCACGCAAAGATATGAATTCACTTGTATAAGCACCATAACCAGCAGTGGTTGGTGCTAAGTATAGGTTCCAATCTGTACCATTGCTTGTACTGTTTAATGTAATCAAACTATCTGATGTTCCTTTTACATCCCATTCTTTTACTGTCTGAGTACTACTTGCAGTAAACTTCACTGTATGTGGTGGATTAATAACACTGAATTTATTAAACGTATTACTGCCAGATATTATAAAGTCTCCAGTACCAGTCCCTGCAAACACAACATTGTAGAATGTTTGTCCTCCTCCTGCAAAAGTCTTGCTACTTGCAGATGAATCAGTTAGGTTAATTGTCTCACCAGTGCGTGTATATGTACCCGATGAATAATTAAACACAGTGCCTGCACCTGACAAGTTGATTGTAGAAGAGTTTGGCAAGAATGTTCCTCCGGTAATGCTGATAGCACCCGAGTTCAATGTATAGCTAGAACCAGATGAAGTATCGAGCGTTCCACCAGATATGGTTGTTGTACCCACAGCTGTAGTTGCACCACCAAGAGTCTTTGTGCCAGATGTTGATATGGTTAAGTTACCATATGAAAGAGTCTGATCAATTGTTTGAGTACCTGCAAGATTGTAGTTAACAGTAGAAGTCGCATTGAGTGTCTTTGTGGTGAACCCACTATCATAGCTACCAGCAAATGTAGATGCACCTACTGCAATTGTGCCACTTGCCCCAACAGACAATGTATTAGTACCAGTACCTGTGACCAAGTATGTAGCTGGGTTAAATGTACCAGCAGTAACTGAAAGTGTTCCAGATGTTGCAAGGGTAATACCAGCACCTAGAGTTTTAGTACCAGTACCTGAACTTGTTAGATTATAAAATACCGGAGAACCACTATTGATTGTCGCATCACCATTACCTGTTAGGTTAACAGTTGATGTACCCGCATCTAGGTAGCCATTACCAGATCGTGTTACAAGTGTCCCAGATGTTCCAGCAATAGATATTGTTGAAGCATTTGCTGATAGTGTACCACCATCTAATATTATTTTGTTTGCAGATATTGCATAGTTACTTACTGCATTTGTATCCAGGCCTCCACCTGTAAGAGTTAGGTTATTGGTAACAGTTAGTGCTTCACCGAGCCTGTTCTGATACGCACCAGATGCAAGTGTTAGGTTGTAGAATGATGGTGTACCAGATGCAAGTGTTGTAGGCTCTGTAACACGTATGTATCCAGTACCTGTACTGATACCTTCTGCAAACAAACCTCCAGCAGATGAACCGTTAGAATTGTACCTTGCTGCCGCACTTACATCACTGTCTGTTTGTGATACCCATGTTACTCCCGCATCATCGGATGTATATATTTGGGTATTTGCTCCACCACCTCCGGCATATTCAGTTGCTATTAGGCGCTGGCCATCAGCACTTGAATCTACGGCGAACCAGTTCCTACTTCCTGACGAGTTACTATTTGTTGACCAGTTCGCACCACTATCTGTGGAAGTATAAATATACCCACCATAAACACCTGCAACCATTTTTGTCCCGTCGTATGATGTGTCTACTCCTTTCCAGTTCAGGCTTGAACCTCGTGGTGTCCAATTGGCCCCATCATCGGTTGATACATACAACTGACCATTAGAAATAGAAGCAAGCATTGTTGTCCCGTCCCCTGATACTGAAATATGGTTCCAAGATGTTGAAGTAATAGACCCAGAAGCAGCCCAAGTAACACCATAATCCGTAGAGACATATACTTTATTGCTAACAGTCCAAGTAACAGCTGCCAATTTCTTACCATCGGCAGACATTGCAATACCTGAAACTCCAGATACTGTCTGGCGTGATGTCCATGTTGCCCCACCATCATCTGATGTATATATAGTAGTTCCTACCGCAACAGCCGCACGTAAACCATCGGCAGACATTGCTGCATCTGATGCATTGCCAGAGGTCAAATTAGATTGAGTCCATGTTAGTCCATAGTTAGTTGAATAATACATACCACCATTACTAGCATTACCAGCTATCATGCGTGCACCATTTGCAGATACAGCTATCTTTGAGTACACATCTTGTGTGTAGTTACTCAATACCCATGACAACTGATCACTTTGATTTGTAATATTTACAGTACTTGTGTCACTGTTAAATGTTCCAGAGGATTTTGTAAACAATGTACCTTGTGATGCAGTTAGGTTTATAGTTGAATTATTTGCAGTTAGTGTTCCCCCACTTATTACAAGCTTGCCAGTTGTTAATGAATAGTTATTACTAAATGATGTATCCAAGGTTCCGTTAGATATTGTTGTTATATTTGTAACAGTAGTGTTGGCACCGAGTGTCTTTGTACCTGTGCCACTAGATGTAAGGTTATAAAATGTTGGGGTACCACTATTTACAGTGGCACTACCGTTACCAGTAAGGTCCACAGTGGAACTAGCAGCAGTAAATACACCAGAGTTTGTAAAGAGTGTTCCACTTGTACCAGAAAGATTTATAGTTGGTGTACCTGTTGCTGTGATTGTACCGGCGTTTGACAATAATTCTGTTGTGATAGATTCCGTAGAACCACTATCGACTGTTAGTGTATTGCTCGCCAATACAGACAGTGTCTCGCCTGTATATGAATTGCTACCACCTTGGACAAGCAAAGCACCTGTCACAGAAGTATGCATCACATCCTCATCGTCGGTGGCTTCGTATTGACCCATATTCGTAACAGATACACTATTGTTTTGGTTACTACCGATTGTTAGAACATTTGTATTTAAAACCATTCCTGTAATATTTCCCGAGCCTGCGTATTTAGTTATGGCAGTAGACTCTAGATTGTCGGCAACGTTATCAACCCATGTAGTTATAATATCATTAGTAGTTGCTGGTACACTGACAGTCCAAGCACTACTACTGATAGTCCCTGTACTTACACCAAGTGTCCCATTGACAGCAACTTTTACAGTTGCTGTATCGTTACCATTGGCTGTACCTGAGACAGATATACAGTTAGCTGCTGTCCAAGTCGTGTCCCCTGACAATGTAGAGTTGTACACAGTAACACTAGCACCTGTCATATCGTCTACATCTAGATTGTGTAGATTGAATGTTCCAGTTCCTGTTGCACCACTAGACCAAGCTCTTGTTGTGTTATTTACACTGGATCGAACCAATATACTATTTGCCCCATCTACACAGAATGCTCCATTGCCAGAGTTCAAAGTAATAGTACCCGAGTTGGTAACAGTACTAGACAATGTCACAGATCCTGTACCAATATTTTGCCAGACACCAGATGTTGCAACTGTAACTGCACCAGATGTTAGATTGTTACCTTGATCGTATGTACCGTTATTTATAGTCATTGTGGAACCCAAGGTCACCACCCCTGTAGTGCTTAGTGTACCTGTACCGTATTTTACAAGTCCCGATGCTGAACCCATCGTACCAGCTACTGTGATTGTGTAGTCGTTAGTATCAAATGTTCCAGCCGATGTCAGTGTCACAGCTCTACCAGACGGTGAAGATATGTCACCCCCTGCTTGAAGTGTTCCACCGTTAAATATTAGCGTATTATTAGCACTTTCATCACCCAATGCGCGAGATTTGGTTGCGCGTAAAACTCCAGCTGTGATAGTCGTAGTACCAGTATAAGTATTTGTTCCAGACATTGTAACTGTACCGGCCGTCGTCTTCGCCACAGCAATTGCTCCACCCAGAATCGCACTGACTGTACCACTCGCAAATGGATAAGATGTTCCAGTCAAAACTCCGCTACTACCTATTATAGATCCACTGGTTAATGTAACCGCCCCTACTGTATCGGTAAATGTGGCAATATCAGCAGTACCCCCAGTAACTGTAAGTGCGCCACTTGATAATGCATTATTAATACCCCAAGCAAGTGTTCCGGCATTTATAGTTGTTGTTCCAGCAAAAGTGTTGGCCGCAGACAGTGTCACAGTCCCCCCAGTGTTCTTTGCCATAGCGATCGCTGCACCAGCGAGAACTGCACTGATTGTTCCACTCTCTACGGTATATGTTGCTGATGACGTAATAGTTGCCGCCCCACCAGTATTTACGATTGAGCCACTTATCAAAGTAACGGCACCTATTATAGTAGTACCTCCTTCAGAATAACCTTTTAGATCCCATGTTCCGCCAGCTACAGTTACAGCATTGGTTGCCAATGCGTCTGTAATACCATATGCAAGAGTACCACCATTAATACGCACCAAACCTGTGTTAGTAGCTACTGCACTTATAGTAAGTGTTCCAGCACCATCTTTTGTCAGAGTTGCCGAGGTTGCTGCCCCATAGACTCCACTTATAGTTGTAGGACCACTTCCATTTATCCATAAATTTATTGAAGCCGCAGCTCCAACAGCACCAGTGAATGCAATAGTACCCGCGCCAGAATTAGTAACTATAGAGTTCGCACTTACAGTCACTGCACCAAAGTTAGTAGTACCAGACGCCGCTGAACTAATCAATGCGCCACCGTTTTTTATACCAGTACCACTAATAGCCAATGTCTCGTATGTAGATGCACCACCCAGATTATATGTAGAAAGATCAAGCACTGCTCCGGCAGATACTGTAGTACCTGCACCACTTGTACCCAGTGGTGTATTCGTAGCACCACCACTTGCCCCTAGCTGGAGGACCCCCGTACTCACGGTGACAGTTCCAGTAGTAAAACTATTCTGCCCGGCTAAAATGAGCGTGCCCGATCCTTCTTTTACTAAAGAAGTAGAAGTACCCGACCAAACACTTGATGAAGACTGAGTAATATTACCCACTGTTACAAATGTTATAGCACGAGTCGAACCTACAATATTACCACTTAGAGTGAATAAGCCAGTTCCATGGTTAGCAAGACGAGATGTAGCACCAGGAGTAATAACTCCAGAATATGATATTGAATTATTCGAACTATTGATAAATGCTCCAATGCTTGCAATACCTGTTCCGTTAATAGCTAGGGCTTCAGCAGTACCAAGAGTAAATCCATTCAAATCAAAGACAGCTCCACTTGTGATAGATATTCCACCAGCATTTGTACCAAGTGGCGTATTTGTTCCATTTCCAGCAGCTCCAAGCTTTAATGTCCCCGCACTAACTGTAGTTGCGCCCGTAAATGTACTTGATGCGCCAGATATTGTCCAAACCCCAACACCGTTCTTTGTCAAAGTTCCTGATGTTGTATTTAATTGACTTGCAAAAGTTCCATTGCCTGCACCACCAATAGTTAGACCAAAGGTATTACCCGTCATGTTTCCAGTAGCAGTAATATTGATATCACCATAGTTAGCAATAATAGTACCAGCACCAGTAGTCAGGACAATCTGCCCACTATAAGAAACATTAGTACTTGAAGTATTTTGCAAACCACCAGTCGCAAGCGAAGCCCCACTCAGAGTCAAACCTTCAGTAGTGCCAAGAGTATAACCATTTAAATCAAGTGCTGCAGTTGCACCAGATACAGTCGTACCACCAGCAGTTGTGCCAAGTGGTGTATTGGTACCGCCACCAGCTGCCCCAAGGCGAAGAGTCCCGGCACTAATAGTAGTTGCCCCTGAATAAGTGTTGTTACCTGACAACATAAAAGCTCCAGCCCCAGCTTTTGCAAAAGTAAAACCTCCGCTTATTATAGCCGATGCAAATGCGTCGTTATCCATGAGCCCATCACCTATAGTAAATGTTGCATTGGCTCCTAGGCCCAAGTTACCAGTTATTATTGAAGCAACGTTGTTGTTGGCTACAGTTGTAAATGTTCCATTGCCTGTCAGAGTTCCTGCACCTGTAGCAATAGTACCAGCGTTTATAGAGATAGAGCCCACAGTGTCAGAATTACCATTTAGATTATAAGTACCCCCTACTATAGTCACACCTCCACTTGATATGACATTACTTGCACCCGCAAAAAGTGTTGCACCGTTTATAAATGTTGTACCAGTATAAGCGTTAGAGGCACTAAGTGTAACATTACCAGAACCACTGAGTGTTAATGTGCCAGCTGCTGCAGTATCTAAAATTGCAGATATAGTAGAAGTATTTGTAGAGAGTACAGGTAGTTCCAAAGCACCAAAACCAATAGTTGTATTAGCTCCGGCAATATTTGTTGCCGAGTTCATTAAAATATTTCCAGACAAAGAGGCAGAGGCCAGTGTAATAGTTGCAGAAGCATTGGTAATACCATAACCATTTAAAATAAGTGAATTGATACTTACAGTACTTGCTGCCACATCAGCAGTCAATTTTACATTTGTATTTGTAGTTAATGTCGTAGAATATTCTCCAGAAAATCCAGCACCGTTTAGTAGACGCAACCCTGTTCCACCTTGGTATGTCACCATATCTGACCCAGTACCACTAAGAGATGTGTCCCCAAAGGCACCCTTAATTACACTAACAGTTGTTGAACTAGATGCACCACCGGCACCAGTAAGTGTTGGTGTTGCAGTGAATACTAAAGTAGATATGTTTGCTGCAGATGCTGTTCCTAAACTAGTACCTCGGAATAGTACCGTTGCACCCGCTGTACGAGAAAGACTGGCAAATGTCATAACAGTAGAACCACCAGTTCCTGGAGTCACAGTTACAGTGTTATGCCCTGTTGATAAAGTTAGAGCCCCAGTGGTTTCAGAAGACCCAGCCGCAGAATTACCAATAAAATTAAAATTACCACCGTTCATAGTTAATGCCAGTGCGTCACCCAAACGACTTGCTACAGCAGTGGTGCTATTATCAAGTGTCAGTGTTCCACCTAGGTTTACTGTAATAGTTGTAGCAGTAGCAGAACCTGAGCCACTAATAGTCAGTGTTCCAGCATTAATAGTAGTTGTACTACTAATAGTATTTACACCAGTTAGTGTAACTGTATTGTTTGTATTTTTAGTAACAGCTACAGCGCCCGCCAGAATTGCACTAACTGTCCCACTTTCCATAGTATATGCAGTTCCGGTCAAAACACCACTAGAACTAGTGATAGATCCACCGATCAAAGTAACAGCACCGACAGTGTCACTAAATGTTGACATACTATAAGTCCCACCTTTTACAACCAACGCTCCAGAAGACAAGGCGTTGAGTATACCTGCGGCTATTGTTCCTGCATACACTGTTGTTGTTCCAGTATGGCCATTGGCCGCAGTCAGGTTCAGAGTACCAGATCCATCTTTATATAAAGAACTCGCAGTCGCTGCAATTGCAGCAGAAATAGTTATATTACCAGAGCCACCATATCTTGATTCAAATGCACCACTTTGTATACCACTAAGTGTTAAAGTTCCTGCACCATTATTTGTAGTTCTACTATCAGTTGCAAGCGCTCGAGTACCCAGATAAGTCGCACCAGCAGCATTACTTGATATCATAGCTCCACCACCATCTATTCCAAATCCATTGATAGTCAGTGGTTCAGCTAAAGCACTAGAAGAGAATGTAACAAGATCAAGCACTGCCCCACTATAAACAGTAGTGGCACCAGTAACAACCCCGAGTGGTCCACCTCCGGCTGCATCACTAACACC
Source organism: uncultured Candidatus Saccharibacteria bacterium (assembly GCA_964544225.1). Classification (GTDB taxonomy): domain Bacteria; phylum Patescibacteriota; class Minisyncoccia; order Phycocordibacterales; family UBA9973; genus UBA8515. The sequence continues at coordinate 65,671 of CAZIZK010000003.1, forward strand.
AAATTTAAATGTTCCCAGGTTTATAGCGGTTGCACCAGTATAAGTACTCACACCTGAGAGAGTCCAAGTTCCTGTACCAATCTTCACAACACCACCAGTAGTATTACCAACAATACTAGACAGAGTTCCTGTACCAGTACCACCAAGAGTGAGCGCAAAACCAGCTCCTGAGATTGTTCCAGCAGCGGTCAGATTGATATCACCATTATCAGCTTTGATAGTAGATGCTGCACCGAGCGTAATAAGCCCTGTAAATGTCACAGCAGAAGCTGAGCTATTTATAATAGCTCCGGATGCAAAGTCTCCCAGCCCGTACCCTACACCGTTTAGGTTTGTTATTGGTTCGGCTATTCCAAGTGAAAATCCATTTAGATCAAGTCTTGAACCTGTGGCAATAGAGGTGGCACCCCCTGTGGTACCCAGTGGTGAGTTTGACCCGACAGCTATTGCACCAATCTTTACTGTACCAACACTGATAGTTGTTGCACCTGTATATGACGAGTTACCATTTGAAAGAGTCAGTACCCCTATTCCGTCTTTAACTATAGTACTAGTACCAGAGCGCACTCCTGAATATTCCAGATTACTAAACCCACCGAAAGTCAATGCAAAGTTCCCAGAAGCATTGCCACTAATAGTCAGTGCTCCATAGTCAGCGTTGATACGAGCCGCCGCAGTAAGAGTAAGAGCCCCACTATAGCTAACAGGTGTTGCCGAGCTATTCATGATTGCACCCATGTTACTACTACCAGAAGCTCCATACCCTGTTCCTGCCAAAGACGATATTGCTTCTGCTGTTCCCAAAGTAAAACCATTTAGATCTAACGCTCCCCCACTTGCAATAAGTGTTTCAGAGCCAGCCCCAGCAATACCAAGTGGTGTGTTTGTTCCACCACCAGCAGCACCAAGTTTCAAAATACCGCTGGTAATAGTTGTTGTTCCTGTATAAGTATTATCGCGAGTAAGCGTTACAACACTATCAGGTGCAGTGTTGGTAGCGATACGTGTTAGTGCAACACCTGTACCATTTATAATAGCACTGACAGTTCCCTCGCGAAAAGAGTACGATGTTCCACTTAACACACCAGTGGATCCTGTAATAGTTCCTGTTTGTAAAATTACCGCACCTACACTATCAGTAAAAGTAGCAATATCGAGTGTTCCACCATTGACCGTCACATTACCAGAAGATATAGCATTACTTATAGAATAAAGTAGTGTTCCTTGGTTTACAGAAGTAAGCCCTGTATAGTTTTTCGCAGAAGAAAATTCCAAAGTACCTGCACCACTTTTAGTAAGACCAGTAGACCCTGTGATATTTGAAGAGATTGTTAGATTTACTGGATTTAATACATGCAATTCCACAGCACCACCTGCAATTGTAGTGTTGGCCCCAGCAATAGTGTTACTGGAAACTAAGTTCAATATATTACCTGAGGTAAGTGTGATAGTTTGTGATGTTCCTGCATCAGTTATATCGGCTGAGCCACTTAGTATAAGTGAGTTAATAGAAGATGTAGCTGCTACTGTAGTGGTTGATAGTTTTACATTGGCATTGGTTGCCAATGTAAATGCATATTCACCGGAGAACCCAGCCCCATTTAGTAGGCGCAAACCATTACTATTACCCACACCATATGTAACCATATCAGTACCAGTGCCACTTGTCGAATCATCACCAAATGCTCCGGCAATGATACTAATAGTTGTAGAGTTCGCAAGGCCAGCACTACCTGTCAAAGTTGGGGCTGTTTTGAACAATAAAGTCGAAACATTGGCAGCAGGAGTTGAGCCAAATGAATTACCTCGGAATAGTATGGATGAGCCCGCCGTTCGCGTGAGTGACGCGAACTGCATCGTCGTGGACCCTCCCGACCCGGGGTCAATAGTTATAATATTATTACCTGATTGCGTGGCTATACCAGATGTTAGTACACCCGCACTTTCGTCCATATCTGCCGAGCTTGAACCTATCATTTCAAATTCACCACCGTTCATTGTCAGTGCCAATGAATCAGCCAGGCGGTCAACTACAGTTGATGAGCTACTATTATCTAGTGTCAGTTTACCACCCGAGCTTATAGTCATAGTAGTTGAAAGAGGCATTGCCCCACTACCACTGAGCACCAAATTACCATAGTTAATATTTGTCGCGCCGGTAAAGTTATTGAAGGCTTGTAGAGTTAGTGTACCAGCATCCTGCTTGGTCAACGTTGCACTTGTACCATATATAGGTGCATCCGAGGCAAAAGTAGTATTACCCAAACCACCAATAGTAAGGCCGAATGTGACTGCTGAAATACCTTTGTCATCAATAGTAAGTGTAGTACCAGTATCTGCCTCTATCATGGCTGCCGCACCCATTGTGAGCAAGCCTGTCAAAGTATTACTACCGGTAGTATTATGAATAGCAGCACTGTATAAATGCCCTGTTCCAGAAAATGTAATATATTCAGGGATTGAAAGACCTGTTCCGTCTATCTGCAGTGTTGCACCAGCAGATACAGTAGTAATACCATCGATCAAACCTAAAGAAAGACTATCTTGAATTTTAAGTATACCAGCAGTTACTGTCGTAGCACCGGTGTACTGGTTTGGCCTTGTTAGTGTCACTGTACCTGTTGTACTTTTTGCCAATGTTCCAGCTTGACCTGCAATAATTGCACTGATTGTGCCTTGGTAAACTACCCATGATCCACTACTAAGCATTCCAGTAGATCCGGTAATTGTTCCCGAAGCTAAATCAAGGGTACCAAGTGTCACAGTACCCACCATGTCTGAATATGTTGCAATGTCCAGTGTCCCCCCTGTAACAAACACAGTTCCTGATAAAATTGCATTATCTGTTCCATAAAGAAGTGTTCCAGCATTTATAGTTGTAGCGCCTGTATAAGTATTTGGGAAATTATATGTCAGTGTACCTGCACCATTTTTCGTAACAGTACTAACAGCTGTAGCAATAGGTGCTGTTGAGTATGTAACATTCCCCGCACCATCTATCACCAATGGGAATGCCCCAGCCATACCACCTTTTAATGTTAGTGTTCCAGAGTCTGACGCTATTTCGGTACCACCACCCGATGATAGGGTGATGAGTCCACCATAACTATTACTACCACTAATATTGCGAAGTGCGCCACCTCCAGAAACACCGTACCCGCGCAGTGCCAATGCTTCATAACTAATATTTATATCTCCTTGCAGTTCCAATGCTGCACCACCGACAACTTCCGTACCTGCCAAGTATGTTCCAAGAGATCTATTGTTTCTTGCATTAACAACACCCACATTTATTTTTAAAATTCCACCAAAAGTATTGGCACCAGATAATATCAAAGTTCCAGTTCCTTCTTTGTTGATACCGCCCACACCAGCAATACGCCCACTGATAGTTAGACTCTCGGCAGTATTAGTAACAAAAATATCTCGAGTTGCATCGAGGCGAATATCCAGTGCAATAGTGTTACCACCAGAAGAAGAACTATCTGTAATACCAGCAAGTCCTGCACCAAGGATTAATGGATTTCCAGAAAGGGTGTAACCACTAGCAGAGATAGTAATCGAATTGATAATTGTATTTTCAGTAAGATCATTTGTGTTGGAAAGATTTGATGCAGTGCCAGGAAATAATAAATCATCCCCCGTAACAGGAGCAACACCACCTGACCAGTTAGAACCCACTGACCATGCACCACTTGTTGTACCTGTCCAAGTCCTTGTTGCAGCATATGCATCATGAAGATTAAAAACAAAGAAAGAAAAACAAGCAATAGAAAAAATTGCTAATAATTTAATTATTTTATTGATTTGATTTTTAATCATTTATACAACAACAGGACACAACAACATTTATATATACATATTATATCGCATGGTAAAAGTAGTGTAAATCTAAAATAATCATTAAAACACATATAATTTCAGGCTAAATAATAGTGCTTTAGAAACCAAATTCATATATAATATGTGTAGATAATATATGGCAAAGATAAAGCAAAAAGTTAATATTACAAACGCTGAGGAGGCTAAAATTCGTCGAGTTTGGAGTAACGAGAGGGATCGATGGTACTTCTCTATAACAGATGTTATGGGTGTATTGACCAACAGTGTAGATGCTCGCAACTATTGGAAGGCTCTAAAAAGTCGTTTAAAGACAAATCATAATCAGTTGGTTACTGATTGTAACCAACTGAAGATGGAAGCCAACGATGGCAAGTCGTACCTAGTAGATACAGCAGATTCAGATACAATAATAAAAATTATACAGATAATAGCACCATATAATACCCCTGCTTTTAGAGCCTGGTTCGACCATATTGAGGTGGTAAATTCCATAAAAATAGACCAGGAAAATACAACGAGCTCTGATATTATAAAAGAAGAAGGATTTACTTCAGAAACAGGTGCAGATGAGTTATCCACAACTTTGGAACCAAGTATCGATATTTATGAAAATCACAACAATATTATCGTTCAGGTCATGCTCGCTGGTGTATCCCCCGACAAGATAATCATTGCAGTAAATATGCACACGCTGACTATAAAAGGTGAGCGTCTTCGCCCAATAAATCTTTCAAGTAAAAATATAAACGTAGAATATTTATACAATGAACTTCAGTGGGGTCATTTCTATCGTGAGATAAATTTTGATACACTTATCGACGTTGACCAAGTTGAAGCAACAACACAAAGAGGTCTACTAAATATAAAGTTGCCTAAAATAGATCAAGATAAAAACAGGTTCATAAAAATAAAATCACTTGGTGAGTAACCAAGTGATTTTATTTTTACTATTTTTTATTTACTTACAGCATACGCACGTTCCGATATTTCTTTCATCAACCCTACAGCCCAATTCCTTGTTTCCAGACTACTATCTTTACCTTTGATAATTACGGTCAACATATATGGCTTATCATTTACATACACGATACCTGAGTCGGCAAAAATATTGTATTGCACATTCTCGCCATATTTATGGGCAAACTTTACACCACTTGGTATACCTTGGGAAAGATAGTCTTTGAACACAGCTTGCGACATTAGTTCCAATATCTTTTCGGAATTTTCTGGTTCTAGATAATTCGAAGTATATAATACTCGCAATATGCGAGTATACTCCTTCGCAGATATAAAACCTTTTTCATTGTACAAATCTTCAAGCCCAGTTGCCTGTTGGAAAGAAATATAATCTGGGATATCTAATTGACGCCTAAAAATATTTTGAGCTGTATTGTCAGAATTTAATAACAATTCTTCCAATAGATACTCGACTGTCAATTTGCGAGATCCTATACTTTTATATAATTCTCCAGAATCAGATGATACATCGGCCTCGGTAGCTTTTAACTCTTGATCCCATTTTAACTTACCATCCTCTACCTTTTTAACTATCAGGATTGCTTGTACAAGCTTTGACAATGACGCCGGGAATAGGCGCAAATCCTTACCAACAGATATGTTGGAGCCTGTATTGATATTTTCATAATATATAGATACATTGTCAGGGTACTTCTCTTCTAAATCATGCAAATAGACTCGCAAATCCTGAATGTTAGTAACATATGCATCTTTTGGCATAAGTTCACGCATTGGGTCTAGTAATTCATATTGCGACTTTGGCACGCTATTACTACACATAGAAATAACCAAGACTGTTAGAATAATACAAGTAAACACAGCAAGAATCCGAAGGAATCTCTTTTGTGACTTTATCTTTTTATTTGTGACATTATTTATATTGTTCGACATATAATTTTATATAATTGATAATCTTATAACTATTCATTTGGGGTAGGTTCAGGGGCTTGATCTTGTGCAGGTTCTGAGCTTTGGTTTGTTAGTGTACTGTCACCTTCTGTAGATGGGACTTCCTCTATTATCAATTCGTCTTGTGTTGGAATGTTGGTATTATCACCTGTGCCTGATTCTATAGGTGTATCTGTTACTGGATCTGTGTTTGGTGCCGGTTCTGTATCAGGAGTTGGAGTTGGATTTGGATTTGGATTTGGATTTGGCTCTGGAGTCACTTCTGGTGTAGGTGTAGGAGTAGGAGTTGGAGTTGGAGTTGGACTCTCTATTGTAAGCCCTGGTATCACACTCTCGAATACTTTTGCATCTTTGACAGCAAGTGCTGTCCATGAGAAGCGGATATCTCGTGTAGCGTTCTTGTTCAATATGATAGTGAATCCATTCTGACTCTTGTTTATAACAAGTGACTTGATATCGTCTGCAAAGATCTGATCGGCGTCTTGGTCTGTTATATTGTCCCCTGTTTCAAATGATATTGTTGTGTTCACCACTGGTGTTGCTATGTATGGTGTGTCGAATGTTACCTCGACTTTCTTTGATCCTTGTTTTACTACAGCAAAGCCTGCTGTGTCCTTGTTGAACACAGGTGGTGTATTGAACTCGACATCCCCACCAAATACTGCACCTGCACTGAATTGTGCTTTGTTGTTGAAGAATGTTAGGCCGTTGAATGTAGAGTCCCCTGTGGCTTCCAAGCTTGTAGTTTGTACACTTGATAACCCTGCCCATGCATTTGCTTGTAACAATGCCTCTGCTGTAGACAACCTATCACCGAGGTTGGTATTTGTATTATTTATATCAGATATTTGTGTATTCATATCAGCAACATTGCTCTGTAATGCCTGGATACTAGTATTTACAGTGTCCATAACTAGCTTCATGTTTGCCTCATTTTCCTCTACTTTGGTAGCATCCGTACTGATAGATGTATTTACGGTATCAAGCTTTATAGCCAAATCTTGGACGCCTTTTATTATCAGAGGGGTAATTTTACCATAATCTACTGACCACATACGTCCATCTGTTGGAGCAAATACTGCATCTGGATATATATTTACCAACTCTTGAGCTATGAATCCAGTATAAACCCTACCTGTATCCTCGGTATTAAATGTAAAGTCTCTTACATTGATAGCCAGCAAATCATCCAATGAATAGTGTGTAGTCACAACATTATCCTTCATTCGAATATCAGAACTAGTTCCATAAGTTGTAGTAGTACCAGAGAATGTGATCTCGCCCACATCTGTACCATCACCATCATTGAATTGAACCAAAGTACCAGCCCCAGTGTCTTCACCAGCAGATATAAGCAAACCAAGCCTATTTGTATTATTACCATTATTGAATATATAAGCCGAGTAATCTGCCAAATCGGTAGTTATGCTTGTCTTACCACTATCATCTATAGTAAATTTAGATACATTATTATTTTGCAAATCTATAAAGTTACCAGAGAATGTTCCAGAACCTTCAGCCATATCCATCAACAAGCCTGTGCCTGTAAATGTTGAAGTGTTGTGATATAAAGTAGCAAAAGAAGGAGCCGATGTTACAGATGTTGAATACAATCGCATTATATCACCTTGTGTTGTGCCAGTAGATTCACCATATATTGCTGCTGGGGATGCCACACCTCCAGCTGAAGCATTAGTTAATGCCTGGATACCAAATGTTCCACCAGTTGTACGAATACCAGTATTTGTACCTGCAGTATTACTACCCGCATTTGATGTTACTTCTATACCACGAACAAGGTTGGCAAGAGTTGTGTTGTCGACAGAGCGAACTATCGTGTTTACAACAGTGTTTGAGTTTGTAGTTGGGGTATTGTTCATCACAAAGCGGTTACCAATCTGTGTATAGCCAGCGGTACCACCGTTGGAAGCTGTATATTCACCATGAATACCAGCGATAGCTGTGGTAGCACCACTTGTGGACACAGTAGAGACTATATTTAATTTAGCCAAAGTTCCCGATGTGAGTGTTGTACCACCTAACAATGTCTGACCTCCATCCACATTAAGACCAATGTTGGTTGTACCACCAGTAGCTGTAGTGTATAAGCCTACGTTTGTAGTAGCAGCACCTGTGTTGGAGAAGTATCCACCATAATCAGTACCAGAGGTAGCACCTGTTTGGGAAACATTGAGTGCCTTGTTTGAAGCAGTTGTTGATGAAGTTGTAAGTACTAGGCTAGCGTCTGTATTGTCCCATGCAAGGCCCGCTGCTTCCTGCAGTACGTTGCCTGCCCCTTCGAACAATATTCTACCTGCTGTACCTGAAGTAATTGCAGTTGTGCCTACAGTCATACCACCACCACTTCCACAAGCAGAGGCCGCTGCGGTAACAACACCAGAGTTGTCGGTCTGTAGACATTTTGTACCAGCTCCTCCAAGACCAGAGAATGTGATAGTTCCAGATGATGTAATGCCGGCAGCTGCAGCAATTTCACCTGAAGAGTTAACTTGGAATAAGTCACCAGATCCAACGGTGAACTTCGCAGCCGGAGTTGTATCACCAATACCAACATTCCCGGCATCAAATATCGCAGCGTAACTATTCGTAGCGGAAGACGCGGTAACATACAAGCCAACATTTGTATTTGGAGCCACAACATCTAAATGAGTATTTGAAATATAGGCACCATAAGTAGTTGCTCCGCCACCTATTGGATTACTACCAGATACTGAAACATTCAAACCTTTTTGTCCTGAGTCACTACTATTACTTGCAACAATAACATCCAAAAGTGTTCCCGATGTAAGTGTAGAAGATGCAAAGTACGCACCAGTACCAGTTGTCAGTGCATTAAAGTTACCTGCAAAAGCAGATGATGTAGTTGTACCTGTAGTAACCCCAGAATTTAATGTAAATGTTTGCCCACTTGTAGGTGCAAATGTAATAGCTCCAGAATCTGAAAAAGTAGCTATGTCAGTGGTTACATCACGGATAGAAAAATCACCAGATGAATCAAGATCGATAGTTAATGCAAAAGTAGATAGGTTGATATCACTTGCAGAATCAAGTGTTGAAGAGTCTGCAATATCTGCCCAATCTATAATGTCATTTGCAATAGCAGTTGTTAACGAACCAGCAGATGTTGTAACATCACCTGTTAACGCAGGGAATCTTCCTGCTGCAAGTGTGCCAGTAACATCACTTCCTGATAGATCAATACCTCCGTCAAGCACATTAAATTCAGTACTTGATATTAGTGTTCCTGCATTATCAAACAAACTTGTATAACTACCACCACCAGAATTCAAAATCTTAAAAGCACTAGCTACAGCAGAAGCACCATTATTATCTACAGCAATAATTGCTTCGGTATTAGAACCAGCCCCAATATTATAGTTTACATACTGTATACCACCTGTAGATCCATTACTTAATTCGTTATAACTTACATAACTATCCCCCGTACCTGCATTTATTACTGAAAAGTTATATGCGGCAGCACCATCTTGCCCACTATCAACTGTAATCTGGGAATATAAACCGTAATTAGTCGTACCGCCTGATGTATTAGATCTTAATCCAGTAGCAATAAGAGCATTACTTCCAGCAGAACGTGATATTTGAACATCCCCATAAACACCTGTGACATAATTTAGACCAGCTGTTGTATCGTAAGATCCTGTATCAGTGGCAGCAATTAATCTAGGAAATGAAGCAGTGTTACCAGTTATTGTATTTAATACGCTTAATCTGTTACCAGTAACAGGAGCTCCTCCGAATCCAATTTCGCCAGAGTCATTAAATGTAGCAAATGCTGTACCGTTGTCTTGAATTATAAAATCTCCTGTTGAAGAAAGATTATGAATTTCATTTCCACTACCATTGTTTGTAAATGTTAGACTTAATGCTCCAGCACCAAAGCCGATTGAGGTTGATGCATCAAGAGTCATACTGTCCATAAATTCTGTAAAATCAAGAGAGTCAGCAGATATTGCACCTCCACAAGCTTGCCATTCCATTGTATTTCCACCACCAGTTTCAGAAGTTAGACAGTATTCATCAGTAGCTGTACCTTGTGTCGAAAGATCAGCTGGTACTATTAATGATGTTGATAATACTCCAGAACCATTTGTATGTACTATGCCAGTACTTGATAAGCCAGAGAATGTGATAGTTCCTGAAGATGTGATGCCTGTAGCAGCAGTAATTGCACCAGCGGCAGATACTGCAAAGTTAGTACCGGCGATAGCATTCGCACCAATATTGATAGCGTTTGTGATGTTGGCAGCTGATACATCAATACCGTCTGTAATACCATCGTTTACTCCACTTGATGTGATAAGTATACCATCTGTAACTGTTGAGGCTGTTGTTTCTGCATTATCTAAGAAAATTAAAGCTTCTGTTGTTGCATTAGCTGCATGATTTTGATTGCTAATAGATAAACCATACTGGCTACCTGTTGTTGAAGAATTTGTTAGAGTTATTTTTCCTCCAGCAAATGTATCAGTTGCATCAGTTGTTCCTGTTGAAGCTGTGATATTTATTCCGTAGTTTGTGTCAGTACCTGAACCGTTAGCTGCAAATATAATTTCCAAACCATCTACTCCATTAGTAGTTGTATTTTGTCCAGAGTTTGAAATACTAAGCATGTCTGTAGTCGGCTGTGCTGTTGAGTAGATTTGTGTGTTTATCCCGGCAGTTTGAGCAATATAGAAATTAGAAAATGTTGGTTCAAATAAAATTTGACCATTATCTTTAAATGTAGCAAAAGCTGAACCATTATCCTGTATTACCAAATCTCCTGAGTCAGACAAATTATGAATTTCATTACCAGAGCCATTGTTTGTAAATGTAAGGTCAAAAGTACTTGCACCAAAACCAATTGAGGTCCCCGCATCTAAAGTTGTTGTGTCAGATATATCACCCCAATCAATTACATCAGGTTCGATAGATAGTGTTGTTGAACCTGTCCCCAATGTACCAGAAACATCTCCAGAGAAAGCATGCCCTGAAAGTATTATTGTTCCATCTGCGTCTGGGAAAGTAATTGTCTTGTCAGCTGATGTTGGGTCAGTAATTACAAAATATGTTTCAATAGTATTAGCAGTTGCTCCTTCAAAAATCATTCCAGATGTTCCAAAGATTCCAGCATTTGCACCTAATCCAATATCACCTGAAAGTGCATTGGAATAATCAAAACCAAGTGATGCCCCTTCTGTTCCTGTCATAACAAGCCCACCTAAAGATGTAGCGCTGGATACATAATCACCTGTTGTATCAGTAGCAAGTGCTACAGCATCAGCGTCAACAGCCCACACACCTCCAGTTATTACGATGTCACCATAGTCCGCATCGGCAACAGTTGATCCACAAGAACTTATTGAAATAGTACCTGAACCATTTGATTGTAGACATCCAGAACTATCGGCACTTGGTAGTGTCCATGTTACATTTGCAGCTATTGATGCAGGAGCTTGGAATGCTACATAGTCAGTACCACCACCTGTTTCTACAAATCGCATATCTGCTCCACTAAAGAGTGATGTATTTCCAGACCCATCTACTTGGAACAAGTCGCCATTACCTACTGTAAACTTTGCAGCAGGTGAGGCATCACCAATACCCACATTACCAGTAGATAGTGTGGTACCTGTACCGTCTATTCCTGTACCGAATATCAAGTTACCAATTGTCATTTGTCCGTCGGTAGTGTTGCTTGGTGCGTCGATGTCGTAACCAATAACTATATTCTTATCACCTGTTGTTATGGCATTGCCGGCGTTATAACCAATAGCAACGTTATACGCAGCATCAGTCATGCTTTGACCAGCCGCAAAACCTATCAATGTGTTACCATCTGCGGCTAAAGCAAGACCGGTTACAGCACCCAATGTGGTTGTATAGTTTATCGCAGCTGTAGTTTGACGAGACGCATTATGACCAATAATAGTGTTGGCCGTACCTGACCCATCACGAAGAGCGGAAGAACCGATGGCAATATTTTCACTACCGTTTGCATTTTGGAACATTGTTCTGTATCCAATTGCAATACTATCACTATCGCCAGCTAGCCCTGAGCCTGCTTCATATCCTAATCCAATATTATAAGTACCTGTTGTAGATAGCCCATTTAAAGCACTTGTACCTATGCCGATATTAGAATCTGCCGTTGTTAAAGCATTCAATGATGATACTCCAATACCAATGTTGTTCGCTCCTCCTGTTACTGCAGCTAAACCTCCAATACCAACATTATTACCGCCTGATGTTGTGTTTTGACCTGAATATGCACCCGCTGATCCTCCGCGTCCCGCAAAGAAGTTATTTGAACCAGTTGTTACTGCACCAAAGCTACCTTGGTTTAGTACTGTATTAAACAGTGTTGTATCAAAACGAAGAGCAAATACTCCACCCACCTTGTAACCATTTGTAAGTACGCCTGTTGATGATGCATTAAAGAATCCTGTTGAGCTACTAATAACAGCAGAAGCTCCAGCGCCTGACAATGTTAATGCTGCGCCCGCATTTGAAAGAGTTATAGCTGTTCCTGTACTTGCCCCACGGCCTGTGACATCTGCTAAAGTATCAGCTTCAGCTGTTAAGTATGTAGATGAATCAAGTGATCCGTCACCCTTTATGAATTGACCAGATGTACCGATACCAGTTGATGTTAAGTTCTTTGAAGCATCAGTAAATACAACTTTTGATGCTGTTAGTCCTGAGAAGTTGATTGTTCCAGATGAGGTGATGCCTGTTGCGGCAGCAATAGCACCACCAGATGTGACTTGGAATTGTGATGTAGAACCTACAGAGAACAAGTTTGTCGGCGAAGCATTGCCTCCAATATTTGTTAAGCCTGATTGCAAGTTGACTGATATACGCTCACTTGCAACAGATCCACCTGTCGCATAACCAAATATTACGAACTTTTGTTCAGCTGAACGTGTGTCGAGTCTAAATATTCCTCCCACCTTTGATGTATCACGAGTACCTGCTTGTGGAGTGTTGATAGCTAGTGACAATATATCTTCCGCACCCGCATTTTCAATATATAGACCTGCTGGAGTTGTTCCATTATTAAATGTATACCCCATTTTCGTAGCCGCTGAAGCATTTGTTGGTGTTGTATCAAATAGATAAAGTTTGTTTGATACGTCTATCTTGGCCACTGGACTTGCGTCACCCACACCTAGGAAGTTGCTAGAATCATCCCAGAACAAGCTTGCATTGTCTTGGGTGTATACACCAGATGCTCCAGCAAACACAACAGATCCTGTAGTAAATGTAGTAGCACTTCCTGTACCACCATTACCCACCCCTAGAGTTCCGGCAACTTCAGAAGTTGCAAGGTCAACAGCATTGGTTGTTGAAGATCCATTAATAAATATAGATGCAGTTAGTGTATCTGAGATTTGTGAGTCAGTTAAGCCTGTAATATCTGTGATGTTTCCTGTTGTAATAACTGTACCTGTCGCATTCGGGAAAGTGTATGTCTTGTCTGTTGAAGTTAAGTCAGCAACATCGAAGATACCAAACAATGTTGGAGCAACACCGTTTTCGAGCATTTTCAGACCAGCAGAAACATTGTTTAATGTAATATTGAATGCACCTGTCTGGTTCCAGTCAGATGTTAATGCAGAGAGTGCAATAGTTGGAGTACCACCTTCAGATGATGATGAACCAGATATACCATTACCTGCTGTGATTGTTCCTACATAGTTCCCTGTTGTGTCAGTTCCAAGTGCAACAGCATCAGCGTCAACAGCCCACACACCTCCAGTTATTACTATGTCTCCATAGTCCGCATCGGCAACAGTTGACCCACAAACTTGCCATTCAAAGTCGCCAGTTGTATCTTCTTTTGTTAGACAATATTCATCTGTTGAGCCGTTAACAGATTTAAGCATTGACTCGGTTATTTTATCTGATCCAATAGTTAAACCTGTTGCGCCAGATGAGTTAAGTGTACCCGTTACGTCACCTGTAAATGTGTCGCCGGATAGGGATACGGTGCCAGAACGATTAGGGAATGTGTATGTTTTGTCAGCTGAAGTTAAGTCAGCAACATCAAAGATACCAAATAGTGTTGGGACAACATCGTTCTCTATTATTTTAAGTTCCGAAGAATCATTATTAAGCACAATATCAAATGCTCCTGTCTGGTTCCAGTCAGAAGTAAGAGCTGCCAAAGATATAGTAGGTGTTGCACCTTCTGAAGATGCAGTTGCTGATATACCAGAACCAGATGTTAGAGTTGCCACATAGTTCCCTGTTGTGTCAGTTCCAAGTGCAACAGAGTCTGGATCAACAGCCCATACTCCACCTGATATAGATATATCACCATAGTCCGCATCTGCAACCGCTGCTCCACAAGTCTGCCATTCAAAGTCACCAGTTGTTGTTTCAAAAGTTAGACATTCTTCATCATTAGCTGTGTCTACTGCTTTTAGCATTGATTCTGTTACTTTATCAGAACCAATAGTTAGACCTGTTGCACCAGATGAGTTAAGTGTACCTGTTACGTCACCGGTAAATGTGTCGCCGGATAGGGATACGGTGCCAGAACGATTAGGGAATGTGTATGTTTTGTCTGTTGAAGAAAGTGATCCAACATCAAAGATACCATAAAATGTTCCTCCAGAATCTTTAATCTTTAATTCACTACTTGTATTATCAAGTACAATATCGAACGCACCTGTTTGGTTCCAGTCACCTGTTAATGCCGAGAGTGCAATAGTTGGAGTACCACCTTCAGATGATGAAGAACCAGATATACCATTACCTGCTGTGATTGTTCCTACATAGTTCCCTGTTGTATCAGTTGCAAGTGCAACAGAGTCAGCTGCAATAGTTGTAGTGATACCTGTAGTACCAGAGCCTGTAACATCACCTGAAAGAGTGATTGTTTGGTTAGCTGTTAGATATGTAGTTGTATCCACAGACAATGTACCATCACCACCTGAAGTCTTGATGAATCCATTAGATGTTAGGTTAGCAAGTTTTGCAATAGTTGGAGTTGTGATTGTTGGAGAAGTTGCACGTACGAATCCACCACCTGAACCTTCTTCATCTGAAAGTACAGAGGCAAGTTCAGCTGATGTTGTTGCAGCAAAGAATGAAAGCTTGTTAGCAGATAGGGCGACAGTACCTGTTAGATCTGGGAAAGTGATTGTCTTGTCAGAGCTTGTTGGATCAGTGACTGCAAAGTATGTTTCGATTGTGTCTGCTGTTGTACCTTCGAATATTAGACCTGATACTCCGAACTTCTCTGTGTCAGCACTTAATGTGTGGTCGCCAGAAAGAGCGGCAGATTGATCAAGGGCGATTGTTGGTGTACCACCTTCTGAACTTGATGTTCCAGTGATACCAAGTCCTGCAGTGATTGTTGCCACATAGTTGCCAGTTGTATCAGTGCCTAAAGCAACAGAGTCTGCAGCAATAGTTAATGCTGTTGCACCAGATGAACTTAGAGTTCCGGTAACATCGCTTGTGAATGTATCACCAGATAGTGTAACTGTTCCAGAACGATTTGGTAATGTATATGTCTTGTTGCCTGTTAGATCATCGTTGGTAACTGTACCTGTGAATCTTGCAGCTGAACCACCTGAAGTGATTGAAAGAACGATCTGATCATCAGTTGATGTTGCATTGTTAACTGTTAAGCCAACGATAGTTGCGCCACCTGTGAATGATGAGGCTGTTGATGTTGTAGCACCACGGCCTGTGACGGTAGAGAGGGTGTCAGCTTCTGCAGTTAGATATGTAGTTGTATCCACAGACAATGTACCATCACCACCTGAAGTCTTGATGAATCCATTAGATGTTAGGTTAGCAAGTTTTGCAATAGTTGGAGTTGTGATTGTTGGAGAAGTTGCACGTACGAATCCACCACCTGAACCTTCTTCATCTGAAAGTACAGAGGCAAGTTCAGCTGATGTTGTTGCAGCAAAGAATGAAAGCTTGTTAGCAGATAGGGCGACAGTACCTGTTAGATCTGGGAAAGTGATTGTCTTGTCAGAGCTTGTTGGATCAGTGACTGCAAAGTATGTTTCGATTGTGTCTGCTGTTGTACCTTCGAATATTAGACCTGATACTCCGAACTTCTCTGTATTTGTTAGAAGGGTGTGGTCACCTGATAGGGCTGCACTTTGGTCAAGGGCAACAGCATCAGAGGTAATAGTGAGGCCAAGTCCTGTATTAATATCTAAAGCAGAAGAGTTAGCTGCAAGTCCAGCACCGGCTAGAATTGATTCATCAATATCAAATGTCACAGTATCTGTACCAGAGTTTCCAGTGATAGTGAAGTTAGTACCAGTCGCAGAGAGTGTCACAGTATCAGTTGCTGAATCAGCAACTGGTGATGTACCTGCTGGTGTTGAAAAAGTTTCAAATGAATTGGAAGTGGTAACTGTTGCAGAAAGTACTCCACCTGATAGTGATAGACCTGTACCAACTGATAGTTCTTGCATGTCACCTGATGAACCAGCTGAACGGCCAAGTAGTCTGTTGTCAGTGATGTTTTGGAATTTAGCAAATGAGATAGCATCGTTTGCAATGTCTAGTGTGACACCGGCAGTTTCTGAACCAGAACCAGTAACTGTGATGCGACCTGAACCTGCATCCGCAATTGTTGCCACATAGTTGCCTGTTGTATCAGTTCCAAGAGCCACAGCATCGGCAGCGATAGTTGTAGTGATACCTGTAGTTCCAGAACCGGTAACATCACCTGAAAGAGTGATTGTTTGGTTAGCTGTTAAGTATGTAGATGTATCCACAGACAATGTACCATCACCACCAGAAGTTTTAACGAATCCATTAGATGTTAGGTTAGCAAGTTTTGCAATAGTTGGAGTTGTGATTGTTGGAGAAGTTGCACGTACGAATCCACCACCTGAACCTTCTTCATCTGAAAGTACAGAGGCAAGTTCAGCTGATGTTGTTGCAGCAAAGAATGAAAGCTTGTTAGCAGATAGGGCGACAGTACCTGTTAGATCTGGGAAAGTGATTGTCTTGTCAGAGCTTGTTGGATCAGTGACTGCAAAGTATGTTTCGATTGTGTCTGCTGTTGTACCTTCGAATATTAGACCTGATACTCCGAACTTCTCTGTGTCAGCACTTAATGTGTGGTCGCCAGAAAGAGCGGCAGATTGATCTAATGCAACAGTATCACCTGTTAATGACAAACCTAAGCCAACAGATAAATTAGTATTTGAAGAAATATCAACACTAGTTAGATAAGTTGATGTATCAATAACAAGTGTTCCATCACCGCCAGTTGTTGTAACAATACCGTTCGTAGTTAGGTTTGCAAGTTTTGCAATGTTTGGTGAAGAAAGTGTTGGTGATGTTGCAAAAACCAATCCGCCACTACCTGTCTCGTCAGATATAACACCTGCAAGCTGTGAAGATGTCGTGGAAGCGAATTGTGAAAGAGGGTTTGCAACTAATGCATCACCACCACCACCGATAGTTGTCCAACTCAATACACCACTACCATTTGTTTGCAAAAATTGATTAGAAGTTCCGTCATCTACAGGCAAAGTCAAAGTGTATGACGAAGCAGTTGTTCCGGACTGAATAGTGATAGTGTTATTGTTTGTAGAATTCTTTAGCCCAATAGTACCAGTCACTGAAGATCCTGTACCGAGCACAATACCACCAGAGTTTATTGCTCCTGCTAGATTCAAATCTCCAGCACTTAATACTGGGATATTACTTCCTGTTGGGGTCTGTGATGGAGTGAATCCTCCAACCTTGTTGGCATTCAACGCGTATGGTGAAGACACAATACGCTGACGTGGTGACAAAGTTTCAAAGCTTGATACAGCAGCACAAGACCCAGAAATTGAATCTGCAACTTCAACGTTCAAGTATGTTGTGTCTGTGCTATTCCAATCATAAGTACTGAGGTCGTCGCCACCCGCACCCGTATCACCAATGTCTACATTCAAAACTCCGTTCTTGACATTTACGGTCATCTTTGACGGAGTACTAGCCGGCCACAGCTTAGTACCTGAACCAGTAGTTGATACATCGTAAAGTGAAAATCGGAAACAATAATTGGTTCCAGAGGTGCCACCGAGCAAATTACCAGATGAATCTAGAAGTCGGCCTTGGTGGTGCAGAAGTGCTGGTGCACCTGTCGCAGCGAACACATTACTAAAAGAGAATATTATAAAAAATAAAATTGAACCCACAGAAAACCCTACCCGTTTGATATCGAATTTTGACTTCCAATTTTTAATTTTTATAAAAATAAATCGGGACATTTTTTATATAAAAACCACCCAATGAAATACTCATATAATTATAGTAGATTTTAATGCAAATATCAATATAAAATAAGGCTTTTTTCTTTATTTGTGAAAGTAAAATGAAAGTCAAAATAAACATGTTTTTCTATATATTTTTTACAGCAAATTGTCCTATAAAAACAACAAATAAATATGATCAAAAAATAGTAAAAAATATTATTTATTAGATAAATAATATAAAGGACACATAAAAGACATAAAAATAACCCATATTTTATATGGGTTATTTTAAAGGACATCTTTTACCTTATAATCCAACTACTATTCTTGGATATCTCAGTATTTATCAAATCCATAATAGCACTTACCTCTTCGTCCTTTAGAGTTCTATCTTTCGCCTGAAAAACCAATCGGTAGGCATAAGAGACTTTGCCGTCTTTTTCGAACTTATCCACAAGTCGTGGGTTGTGCACTAGCAATTCCCCTCCACAATTTTTGCAAATATTTTCCAATTCATTTGAGTCAGTTTCTACCGGAACCCACACAGATATGTCGCGAGTTATGAATGGGTACGGTGACCAAATTTCAAATTTCGAGTTATCCACAGGTAATAAATGGTCTTCCTTTTGGATATTTTGATCACAAATATATTCCAAAATATTTACCTCTTTAATGCCCTTTTTATCAGCATACGCGACATGAATCATCTCATTATTTGCACCAAAGACTGTCCCGATTTCAAATATTTTAACTTCATCCACACCCACAAGTGGTGCATTAAGTCTGTTCATTTCATACGAATCTTTTAGCCCATCGGTTAGATTGGTACGTAAATAATCTTTGCCTTTTGTACCACGCGCAACTTGCACATCGCCCTTCTTACCGAAAGTATAAGTCATAACTTCCTTGTAACCTTTTGTTATCAGATCGTTACGTATATTATTTATATTTACGAATATTTCGTTATCTTTTGATTGGAAAATATTTTGTATATTTGGTACCACAGGAACAATCTTGTCATACCCATACACCCTACCTATTTCCTCCACCAAATCTTCTTTATTACTCAGATCAAGTCGTAGAGGTGGCACAGTCACATCAAAATTGCCAGAATATTGGAATTTGTAATTTTTTAATATAGTTTCTATTTCCTCATCGGTAATATTACTACCTAGTTTGTTATTTACATCACGAGTTGTAAAGGATACTTTTCTTTGCTGTTGTTTATTTGGATAAATATCTACCACTTCTTCATATACTGAATCTGGAAACATCTCCATAAACAACCCAGTAAGTTCCAACATGCCAAAGTTACAAAGTTCTGGACTCAGATCGTTCTCAAACCTCTTTGCTGCGTCTGAAAGCACTCCTATACGGCGAGCTGTTTTACGTATCGAGATTGGGTCAAAATTCGCAACTTCTATCATAATATCTGTCGTATCATCCGCTATGCCAGAGTTTGTACCACCTTTTACGCCTCCTAATGCTAGGGTCTCACCTTCATTATTTGCTATTACAAAGTCAGTGGCTTTTAATTTTGCTACTATTTTATCCCTACCTACAAGCTCCAGTTCTTCACCCTCAGTAGCATTTTTAACTACAACTTTTTCATCTTTAAACTTGCGTAAGTCAAAGGCATGTGTAGGCTGGCCACAATCATGCATTACAATATTTGTAGCGTCTACGATGTTGTTTATACTTCGCTCACCAATAGAGGCCAGGTGGGCTACAACCCAGTCAGGACTTGGGCCAACCTTGATACCACGGATTATACGGGCGCTATATCGTCTACAAGCACCACTTTGTATATCTATTGTTAGGTTTGTTGATTTTGACTCTGGAATTTTATATTTATTTGTTGGGTCTTGAAAAGCAAGGCCTAGTTGCCCAGCAAGCTCGCGAGCTACCCCCTGATGTGAAAGTAGGTCATGGGCTCGATTCGGCAATATATTGAGGTCAAAAATAGTATCATCACCCACCTTTTCAACGCCTTCAACCTCGGTCAAATGGTAAGTAAATATATCGTTTAATTTATCGGCTTCTGGCACATCGGGGATATACCATTTCAACCAGTTGTAGCTTATTTTCATCCCGTTAGAGGTAGATAATCTTTAGATTATCGTACATAATTAAATAGTAATATTCAAAATTTCTGTAGTAACCTTTTATAATTCACCGCAAGAAATACAACATATATGACCTCTAACGGGATTCATTCCATCATACTAGCATAAAACCCCCTAAAAATCATTTTTTATTTCTTGGGATTTTTACCCTTCAAATTCTTCTTTACATGGACACTTGCCTTGGCAATCAGGGCAGAACTGGATTGGATTTTGCCATATGAACCAATATTGAAGGCCATATCGATACCTAATTTTTTACAAACTTTAGCTTCGGGTATATCCTTCATATTCTTCCTGTCACCGCCATTGGCAAATACTATTTTTACCTTATTTTTACCAAATTTATCATTTAGAGTGTCATGTATCTTATGTATAGATTCACACACAGTCTTATCTTTATCGATAGATACCATGACATTCTTCACACCTTTTATATTATTCAAAATATATTTCCTCTCGTCTTCGTGCATAAAAGGCACCGAGCCTTTTAATGTGACCTGTTTATCATTATTAACTATTACATACACACTACCAAGCTTCGCCGCATCACGGATCATATCCACATGCCCAATATGCACAGGATTAAAATACCCAGAGAGTATGACTGTTATTTTTTGATTTTTATCAATTTTCATTAAATTTTTATTTTTTAATATAAAAAAATTCTCCACCAACCACGTTAGTTCCTGTTTTTCTCCAGAAATCAATAAACTTCTCTTGTGACCAAACTTGAGAATCTCCACCAAATTCTGGATGTGGATCGTGTAAAATAACTTCATTACTATCAGTAAAACCAATAATAACTCTAAAATGACCGATATGACTTTCTTCTTTTCTAAATTGCTGACAAACCATAATAGGTACGTAGTTTATTTCAATAAATTCTTTAATTTCTTTAAAAAGATTATGATTATTCTCAATATCAAAAACCGCATGAATAACTTCAAAATTATTATTCTTAGCGTCCTCAGCAAGTTTATTTGTTTTAACAAATAATATGTTAGGGTCTTCAGTATTTGGCTCTTTATATTTTTCAAATAAATCTGTTTGACTAATATTATTTAAATCAAAAAATTTGTATATCATTTCAAGACATGCAGGTCCGCATGAATTAGGGTGATTTTGAGCTATATATGGGACATTTAATTTAAACATAAATTTTTATATTATCCTATTGTTATATATTTTATTCAATAATAAAAGGCATGTCTGTCATAACATCAAGATCTGTAAGTTCAGAACCATATAAATCTTTTTTAAGTAGATTAAAAAAATACAACCGATCTTCAGATTTTAAACCTCCTGGCACAGAAACTTTTTCAAACAAATTAAGAAATTTTACTGGAATCTCTTTTGATTTTGAAACAAACATCAAAAGAACACCACAATCATTAACTCTCTTGATGTCACATTTTGGGCCTTTACCTCCTTTACTGCCCCATTGAGTGTTTTGCCAAAGTTCGTTTACTATTTCAGCAGCTTCAATATATGCATCTTTTTTGAGCTTCCATTTGTCTAGCTTTTTATCATACTCAATCTGTATTTCTTTTTTAATTCTTTCTTTTAATCCTATTCGTAAACCAATGGCTATAAGAGAAATTATAAATGAAAGTATCGCTAATAAGTAAATCATAATTAAAATTGATTAATTCGTAAATCGCCTTGGTATAGCAAACGCACGTCCGGTATATTCCAGCGGATCATAGCAATACGATCAAGTCCTCCACCAAAGGCGAACCCTTGGACCTTTTGCGGGTCAAGCCCTGCATTGCGTATTACATCTGGGTGAAGCATTCCACCACCCATCATTTCAAGCCATTTGCCGTTAAACTTTGCATGTACTTCTACACTTGGCTCGGTAAAAGGAAAGAAGCTTGGACGGAACTCTATTTCCACATTCTCCCCTAGAACTTTTTTGTAGAATTCTATCAATACAGCCTTCATGTTGGACAAGTTAATATTCTCCCCCACCATAAAACCATCAATCTGGTGGAACTGCATCTCGTGTGTTATATCGGTCGCTTCATTGCGGAAAACTTTACCTATAGATATATATGCGCCGGTAGTCTCGCCATTTTTTGCCATATCTTCGAGTTTACGAGCTGTAGTGTTTGTATTATGTGTACGAAGAACCTTGCCTTGCTGATCTTTAATATAGAAAGTATCCTGCATATCACGAGCTGGGTGATCCTTTGGCACATTCAAAGCGTCGAAGTTATGCCATTCATCCTCTACCTCGGGGCCTGTTGCCACCTCGAAACCCATATCCGTAAAGACCTTATAAGCCACCTCGGAAAGTATTGTTAGCGGGTGCATTGCACCCTTTGTGTTTTCATCCATAGGCAAATCATACCCTTTTTATAGGCTTTTTTCAATGTTATAATACCTATATGACCAGAAATACTATTTGGAGCCTAATAATCATATTTATACTATTGATACTCGCTGGGTATAACCTAGGCCTTGTTGATAACGGCCCGTTTTAGAATTATTTATATATCTGCTCTGCCAAAGCACAGTGTTCACAGACGCTGGCACTGCCATACAATTTTGCATTACATGGCCTGTCTATCCATGTGCCATTTTTCAATGATTCATCGTAGTCGGCTATATCACGCTTCAATAGGTCGATCTGTTCATTTGTAACAGTAGTATTGTAAAGGGCATCTTTACCAGATGGATCAGCTTCGAGGAACTCGAGCTGTGATTCGCGAACCATACTACCCTTTTCAACACCATGTACAAGATATGAGTACATTGCTAATTGGCGCATAAAACTACTGAGCCTGCCTTCATCATCCTCCTTCTCTATTGTGCTCTTTGTTTTAGATGATCCTGTTTTAAAGTCAGTCACACGCAAGTCACCTTTCGACAATCTCTCTATCAAGTCTATCTTGCCGTACATAGTCAGGTGTGGAAATTGTGGATCCTTGTAAGATACTGATCGTTCACTCTCATGATCCTTTTCTATTTTCTTTAGCCTCTGATCCACCCAGTTGGTCAGAAGTACTGTGGCCTCTTTGGTCATACGCCTTATGTCGTTGCTATCTATCACATTATTACGGGCCAAGCTCTCTGCCACTATTTCATTTATAAACTTATCATTTATCATTTTATCGTGTTTCAATATCTTCTCGATACATTCATGCACCACACTTCCAAATGAAAGGCTTGCACCCTTTACCTCGGGCAACTGCAATAAATTGCGGAAATACCATTTCCAAGTACACTCAAAGAAGTTGTTGAGTAATGTTACCGACACTTTCTTCTTTTCATATTCATTTTTTACTATGTCGGCCAATTTCTTTTTATCTACCCTTTCTTCCTTTATCTCTTTCTTTATTACAAGATCTTTTGGCCCGTTTGATAATAAAATATTTTCAGACTCTATCAGGTTCACATTTTGAAATAGGTTCGGATCTATGTCTATTAGTACATGCGCTATCTCAAGCTCCCTGCCACTATAGCTCTCCTTTGCGTATGAGATATTGGCAAATTTTTTCGCACGAGTAATAGCCACATATATCTGGCGCTTTACCACTTCATCGTTCTTTTGTTCTTCTAATTCTTCAATTTTTTCTGGTAGGGTAAAAGCCCTCTTCTTGTTCGAGAATAGTGACCCTTCATCCATATGCGCCACCCATACGAACTCGAACTCCAAGCCTTTTGAAGCGTGCAGGGTCATCACCTTTACACCTTCGTTCTTACCAAAGACAGCTATTGGAATATGCTCATTATAATTATCCAATCTTTCCAGATAATTTATAAATTCTTTCAAACCATTCTTCTTATCCCTCTGGAACATTGCCACGGCTAAGTGTAACAATGTGCGTATTACTTCGGCTCTGGTAACCATAGATTCGTGGTCAGAAGCATTGTCTAGCAACAACTTCTCCCCCACGTATTGCACCACTTCATATACAGTGTGTCCGGTGGCATAGGTAGCCCAGTCCAGCAGGTCCTTACCCAGGTTCGATATTGGGTTCTCGCTCGAGAACAAGTTGCCTTCATTGTCATAATTTACCAGGCTTTCGAGTGTAATATTGTATGTATCTTTTATAAATTTATGCGCCTGCAATACTGGCACCATAGAATACGGCGACATTATCAAAGCTCCAATAGATGCTGAATCATTTGGGTTAGACAATATCCTCAATACATTTATCATAACTTTTGCATCAGGTGATACAAACAGGTCTTCGTTGTCGCCACTTGCAACCTTTATACCCATGTCTTGCAATACTGCCACAGCGCTACGCACCTGGGCATTCTTTGGCACCAATACAACATGCTCATTTATATCTACGCCTTTGGCAATACTCTTCTTTATCTCAAGCCCTGCGAGCATTATTTCATCACGCTGGTACGGAGCCTCGTACATAAAAACCTTGCCCCCTGTTTTATTATTACTAACTAGTTTGTCCTTCACGATAGAGCTTTGCAATAATGAATCAGCAAAGTCCAATATGGCCTGTGAGGAACGATAGTTATCTGTTAGTGGGATCAATTTTGCTTTACCGAACTCTGTTTTGAAATTCTCAAAATACGATATATCTGCTCCACCGAATCCGTATATCAACTGTCTGTCATCACCCACTACGAATATATTTGGCAATTCAGTGTCACCCCACACAGCTTGGAGGAAGGCATTCTGCACACCGCTTGAATCCTGGTGCTCGTCTACCAGTATGTATTGGAAGTTCTCGCGTATATCATGTGCTACATCTTCTGACTCTTTTACAAGTCGCACAAGTAGACGCAATGCATCGTCGTAGTCGATCAAGCCTTTTTCCTTCTTCACCTCTTCGTATATTTCATAGAATTTTACAACTTCACTTGTACGCTCTAGTGACTCGATCTTCTTTATTACTTCCTTCTTCAATTCACCTTTGGACTCACCACGGCTCGATATGCTTGCTGGGTCCGACTTTAGATTCTTTATATCTTTATTTATTTCACTTAGGAATTCTTTTGGAGTTATGTTCTCCCTCTTTAGTAGTGTTACGAGTGACCGAATATCGTAGAAATATTGTGAGCTATTGCCTCGTGGGCGCAAATATTCCCAATCATTTTTCTCCATTATTTCATCTGCCAGCATTATAGAATTTGCCGGGTCGAGCAACTCTGGAACTTTCTCAAAGTCCAACAATGCAAAATTGTTCTCTATATAGTCTAGGGCAAAAGAGTGAAATGTCGATATCCGAACTTTTGTAGCATCAGAGCCTATATATTGCAGTAGTCTCTGACGCATAGCTGACACTCCCGAGTTGGTAAAGGTAAGGCAAAGCACGCTCTCGGCCCCTGTGTCAGTCTCTTTCAGTATATTAGCAATACGCAATGCTAGAACCTGGGTCTTGCCAGTACCAGGGCCAGCCACCACCATAACCGGGCCGTCTATAGAGTCTACAGCCTCCTTTTGAGCCTTGTTTAGCTTCTTGTATGCATCTTTGAACCCTTCCTCTAGATCTCCTTTTTTCATATACCCCATTATACCCCGAAGGCAGTATTTATAGGAAATGCTATAATCAATGGATGCAAATACTTTATACTTACTTAAAAAAGGAGTGGAGGATACTGATCTTGGCTTTAGTACTAGCTACTATAAACCAGGTCTTTTCATTATTGGACCCACTTATCTTCCGCCATGTTATCGACAATTATGCGACCAAGTTCGACCACTATACCTTGCGTGAATTTATACATGGGGTCAGCCTGTTGCTAGCTATGGCTGTGGGGGTAGCATTCATATCGCGTGTGGCAAAGAACTTCCAGGACTACTATGTAAATACTGTAACTCAGAAGATAGGTGCCAAGATGTATGCCGACGGTATCGAACACTCTCTCGAGCTTCCCTATCAGGATTTCGAAGATGAAAGAAGTGGCGAGACGTTGGGCAAGATCCAAAAGGTTCGGACAGATGTGGAGAAGCTGATCAGTGCATTCGTAAATGTAATATTTACATCTCTTGTTGGTTTTGTATTCGTAATCATCTATGCATTACAAACATATTGGGTTATTGCACCACTTTACTTTATAACTATCCCCCTTATCGGTGGAGTAAGTTATGTATTGAGTAAAAAGATTAAAAATATCCAAAAGATAATCGTAGCTGAGACAACAGCCCTGGCTGGTAGTACCACCGAGTCACTTCGCAATATTGAATTGGTAAAGTCTCTAGGCCTCGAGAATCAGGAAATAGCACGTCTAAATGGTACAACAGGCAAGATACTCGAGCTTGAATTAAAAAAGGTAAAGTATATTCGTAGCCTAGCATTCATCCAGGGTACAGTGGTGAACTTTGTTCGTACTTCTATATTATTTATAATGTTGTATCTAATATTTATCCAGAAGATTACTTTTGGTCAATTCTTCTCACTTTGGATTTATTCATTCTTCCTATTCGGCCCGCTCCAAGAACTTGGCAATATCATCAGTACCTATCGTGAGAGTCAGGCATCGCTCGATAATTTCAAAAATATTCTAGCAAAAGAAAAGGAGGCAAAGCCTACAAACCCAGAACCGATAGATCATATTGAAACACTTTCTTTTAACAATGTTGTGTTCAAACACAAAGAAGGCAAGAGTAATGCTCTAGACGGAGTGTCCTTTGAAGCCAAAAAGGGGCAAACTATTGCTTTTGTAGGTCCATCAGGCTCTGGCAAGACAACGTTGGTAAAGCTCCTCGTAGGGCTTTATAAGCCAGCCTCAGGTGATGTTCTATACAACAATATCCCCCACAATAAAGCCAATATCGATGATATCCGCAGCCAGATAGGCTTTGTTACCCAGGACACTCAGCTATTTGCTGGGTCTATCCGTGACAACTTGTTGTTTGTAAACAAGGGCGCTACAGATGCCATGTGTCTCGAAGCTTTGAACAAGTCAGCTTGTGGCCCACTACTTGCACGTGCCAACAATGGCCTCGATACACTTATCGGTGAAGGTGGAGTGAAAGTTTCTGGTGGTGAGAAGCAGAGGTTATCTATTGCCCGTGCACTTCTTCGTAACCCAAAATTGTTAATATTCGACGAGGCTACATCATCACTTGATTCCATAACAGAAGAAGAAATATCCAAAACTGTTCGTGATATAAGTAGCGCAAAAGAACATGTAACTATTCTAATAGCACACCGTCTGTCTACTATCATGCATGCAGACCGTATTTATGTATTGGAAAAAGGTAAAGTAGCCGAAGTCGGCAACCATGAAGACTTACTAAAAGAAAAAGGTTTGTATTATGCTATGTGGCGCCAACAAATCGGCGAGAAGCTGGTTTAGTTATTTCCCCTATTTATCACCACACTACCAGGGAACCAATCTCGGGCTGAGTTGTTAAATACACTATTGTCACTTGAAGTAAATATCTCTACAGTTCCACCGACAGATAATTGATTTTTAAAATCAATTTTTTGGTCCAAATATGTAGCAAGGTATTGTGGGATTACCTCTTCTTGTGAAAGCCAGCTTTTTATTTGCGGAAATGCTTTTATAAAATGTTCACGTACTATACCGTAATGTGTACATACTAATAGGCCAATATCAGACTGTGGTATATCTGTAAAAGTTTGTAAGTACCATAGTGTATCTCCCCCATTTTCTATAAGTGTTGCAAGTTCTGGCAATGCAAATTCAACTATGCTCAATTCTTGTGGAAGATTTTCTGAATAAACTTTCGAATCTACAGTCCTTTGCGTAGCGAATACATTTACACTTTTACCTTCTGGCACTGCCTCGACTGTGGGCTTTATAATACCGAAAACAAAACGCCCAGGATAATTTTCATTTACCCATTCACGCAGTTCTTCGTATATTGTCGAGCTTGTAGTATTGCAGGCAAGGAGTACTGCCACACAATCATGTTCTTCGTAGAAGAATGTCAGGGCTTCCTTTGTAAGGGTTAGTAGCTCCTCTTTCGTCTTTGCACCATAAGGCACATTAATAGTGTCCCCAAAGAATACATAGTCATATTGGGGTAAAAGACCCCTTAAATGTTTAAGGATCCACAATCCACCCATGCCTGAATCAAATACTCCTAATTTCATATAAATACTGTATCATTTATTTAGATTTTATAACAATCAATTCCTTTGGGGACTTTGTTAGTACTTTTGGCCCATTACGAGTTACCAGTATTGTATCCTCTATCCTTATACCCAGATCATTTGGTATGTATATACCAGGCTCGATAGTAATAGCCATACCATTATCCAATACATGCGCCGTATGTTTATAATACATACGTGGTAATTCATGGATCTTTTTACCCAATCCATGCCCTAGTGTATGTATAAAATATTTTGCTTCATCCCCTAAACTATTACGAACCTTTTCATCGATAGTTCCGCACACAGCCCCTGACACAGAAAGTTTAACACCTAAGTTCTGAACTTTTAGGATTTTATTATAAATATCTTTATCTTGTTTTGTTGGGTTACCTATAAACACAGTTCGTGTCATGTCAGAACAATAACCCTCGTATCGTACACCAAAGTCGATAATAGTAAAGCCTTTCAATTTTTCATTTGCTGGTTTTGGGTGTATCTCGTTGCCGGCCCGCACCCCGCTTGTAACTATTGGTTTGAAGCTTGGCTTCAAACCCGCCTTTTTAATCTCGGATAATATGTATTGGGCAAGTTGGACCTCGGTAATATTTAATAAATCTTGTTTCAATATTTTTGCAAATATCTTGTCCGTAGCAATACAAGCTTTTGTTATATAACCTATTTCTTTTTTCGTTTTTATCATTGCCATACTATTTCTGTAAATAAGCTATCCAATAATCACGCTTGTAAACACGGCCATCAACAGTTGGATAATTGGTCTTCTTTTCTAATTTCAATATTTTAAAATATTGTGAATAAATTTTAACAAAGTCTTCACGGCTAAACACCCTCTCGGTTATACCCAAGTCCGGCATTATGTATGTGTCTGCCTCTTTGCCTGGATTATTTGTCAATAAATTCTTTACATTTTTATTACCATCTTTACACAATGCCCGGACAAACATATAGCCCCCAGCCTTCAGTACTCGGTGTGACTCTTTTAAATAAATACCTCTTCCTTTCTCATCTAGTGCATTTGAAGATGTTATGTCCAATACAACATCGATAGATTCATCATCTATAGCATATGGTGTGCCTATGTCGCCTAGGCGATAATCTACATCTACCCCCTTTATCTTTGCCCTATCCATGGCTATATGTAGTGCTGTGCGAGATATCTCAATACCGATAACATTATTCCCAAGCTCGGCTAGGTAGTTAGCATTACGCCCTGTGCCAGAGCCCAGATCTAGGATATTTCTATCTTCTACTTTATACTTGCAATCCTTTTTCAAGAACTTCAAAAAGCGCAGAGTATCGGCCTGTGGTTCGTCCTTGTTTGTTACGAGTTTTTTATTATTATATTCGCGATCCCATGCGTTGCCTTGATTTGCCATATTATGATTTAGTTATATCACGTGGGAAGAACAAGTTCAAAGCCCAATCCATAGATATTTTTAATTTCTTTGAATTAGAGAAGAATTTAAATAGGTAGATCGTACGCCACATGAACCATGCTAGTGGGCCTGAGAATTGTAGCCCGTATATCGAAGCCACAGCCCTCCAGTGACCGAGCGATGCCAACTGCCCCATCTGTTTATATTTAAAAGGTTGCATTTTATGACCTTTCATTTTTTGAGCAATATTCTTACCGAGCAGTGTCCCCTGGGGTACTGATACTTGGGCAAGCATTGGTGACACAGTACCATGCCCATCAGGTACACTAGCTACGTCACCTATTGCATATACATCTTCATATCCAACAACTCCGAAATATTCGTCAGTAACGATTCTACCTATTTTATCTTGTTCTACTTGTTGTATGAAGACAGGAGTATTAGCCTTGACCCCTGCAGTCCACACAACTGTCTTTGACTTTATTACCTCACCACTAGATAAAACAACACTATCTTTATTTACTTCACTTACTTGAGAATTTAACATAACTTTGACCCCATCGCCCTGCAATGTTTTCAACGCATTCTTGCGAAGCTTCGGTGGAAACGGAGCTAACAATTCTGGCCCAGCATTTATAAGTGTCAGAGTTACATCACTTGGTTCTATCGTATGTTGGTAGAACTTTATAAATGTACCCCAGAAGAACTCGGCAGTTTCTGCGGCTAGTTCCACCCCTGTTGGCCCACCACCCACAATAACAAAGGATAATTCGTTCTTCCTCATTTCACTATCTTTCATTTGCGAAGCCCGCTCGAATGTATCAATGAATCGGCTTCGAAGTTTTATAGCGTCGTTCAAGTTTTTCAAAACAAGTGCGTTTTCCTCTGCGCCTTTTGTTCCAAAGAAGTTGGTTGTCGCACCTGTGGCAATTATTAAAATATCATAATTTATATCACACTCTTTACCATGACAATCGCGGGCTTGCACATGCACCTTCTTGTTTTCTAAATCAATGTCTGTAACATCGGCTACTACCAAGTTAGTCTTTGTCTTGTGTATAGATTGGCGGATAGATTCCACCACTTGGTGATGAGCCAATCCCCCTGTAGCTGTCTCGTGAAGGAGTGGAGTAAATAGAAAGTAGTTCGTACTGTTAATGATAGTTACTTCTACGTCATTGTGCCTGACATTTTTAAATAAAGACTTGTAGCTATACAACCCGGCAAACCCAGCCCCAATTATGACGATTTTCTTCTTATTTTTGACGTCCATATAGGTATTATAGCACCTAATTATGAAGATTTGCGGGGACACTCGTGTTAGGACCTTTCACTAACAAGCCCTGTAACGTTATTTCTAATAATTTTATATTACCATAACGACGTATCTCGTGCGAATTAAAAAAGTGACAAAAGTGACACGGGATTGAGGTTAAAGGTTACATTCAACTGTAACTTTTCTATATAAAACCTACCTTAATTTCTCTAAGATCAAACGCTTTATTTCTTCTTTATTAAAGCTCCCATTGTTACCAAACCTTAAAAGAGACAGACCTGATTCTTTAAGAATACGTTCTACTTCTCCATCTCGTCCTTTTCTGTCTTCTCTTTCGTGTGTTTTATCATCAAGTTCAATAGCAAGAATTGGTTTGATATATGCTTTATCACAAATAACGAAATCAACTGACTTTTCATCAATATGACGGAATGCTCCTCTCCAGTTTTGTCCCACAACCTTATTATCTAAAATGGTTGAAAGGTGTATTTGTGGAAACACATAATATTGATTTCCTACAACTTCAACAAGAATATCAAAAAACTCATGTTCGGCTCGGCTCATTAAAAAGTCTTTCTTTTTGTAATTGTATGGAGACTTGATTACTTTCTCCTCGCCATTAAATATATCTGGGGAAAATTTCTTTAAAACGATAAAAACAACCGCTATTAAAATTACAAAAATAATTAGTATAGTCATTGGTTTATTGTATCAAAAGTGTATTAATTTTCACAGGATATGAAGTCTATTCTGGTTTTAGTTCCATCAAACATCCTGTCATTTAGTGAATATGCTTCTAATGGTTCTAGTGCTAAAGCACTCAATTGGAGGGTTCTGTATAAATAGCCAATAAATGTACCAGAGTACCTATATCTGAAGACACATCTTTCTAATAGGGCTATTAACTCCTTTTCATAACCACGCCATCTTTTTAAATATTTACTTTCCTCTAGCCATTTATCTATTATAAAAACATATAGGTTTTTGATTTCTATTAAAGCGAGAGTATTACCTTTTTGAGCTAATCTAACTAATAGAATACTTATTCGGTCACAAGCAAGTTCATCTTCTTTGTTTATTCTACTTACAAAAGTATAAAGTTTATCTTTATGAGTATTTAATATTTGATTTAGTTCTTCCTCATCTTTATAAAATTCTTGATCTAAGTATCTTTTTCTTTTAGAACACTTATTCCACTTTCCTTGGTATGACTTATCAAGATTTATTGTTACCGTGTCCCAATCAATAGAATTTTCAATTATGAATTTATAAGAAGCTGGAGAATTTACTTTAATCCATTTTTCATTAATAACTGGTGGTTTTTTCTTTTCAATATGGAAGTTTATTTTTCTTGCTACCTGTTCTAAAGACCTCATTAAAGTTGTACATGATTATTTATAACCCCTCTACTTACATTTCTTTAATGAAAATGAACCAGTATTATTTCTATCTCTTCCAGAATAATATTCAGATTCTATTGTTTCAGAATCAATTATTTTAGCTGTAACTGACCCACAATGCATGTGCATTGTTTCAGGACTACTGTCCTTTGGGCTATTCATATATTGGTAATGTATTCTCGCTGTATCAAAATGATCAACTGTCATTGATGCCTCGAAACTATAGGATTCTGATGTTTCAGTTGCAAGATAAATTCTAATATGTGTCCATGTTTGCTTAACTTTAAATTTATTTATATCAATCGGACCTGTCGAATATTTAGACGAGGAATTTAATACTCCAGTCCAATTTCCTTCAATAACAGGAGTTTTAATAAGTCCTATTTTTCTTAGTATTTCTTTTTTCCAAAACCATGAATCAAAGAGTTTATATAGAATCCCATAGAACCCTATAACAGATGGTGCTTCAATCCACCAGGGAATACTAAAAACTTTGTCTGAAAATAAAGAGAGTCCCCATGCTAAAAGAATTGCCAATATAGCAAGATAAAAGGATACCATTTTATGCTCTTCTGAGTTTATTGAATAATTATGCATACCATTCATTCCATAATTTTATTAAAGCGTCTAATGTAACACGTGCATCTACTTCATTCCAATAAGTGTCATCTGTTCCAAATAATGGGTGTCTCTCATGCTGACATACAAGAGTAGAATAATCAACAGAATTAAGATGATTGATTACATTACAGTATGTTTCAGTTAGATCGTTATTAAATAAATAAGAAGGTACATTATAAATCATACATTGAAGAAAATAAGATGGGGCAACTCCCTTTTTTAATGAACCATTATCTACTAAATAACTAACAGCATTTTTTAAAATTCTTACAGTTGGCTTAAATAGTTTATTTGTATCACTATGTTTTGCAACCCCATTCTTATAATGATGTTCTGGGAAGTTAACAATTCTTTTGTTTGTTAATTTATGTATTAAAGAAATACCTGTTTCTTTAGCATGATCATTAGCTCCGTTAAAGTAGATATATTTTCTGTATGTTATAGATGGAACAACATCAACTCGGAGTCTTCCATTATTGGGTAAAACTTTTATAGATTTGTTGCCTGAGACATCAACATAAGAATTTCCAAAATACATTTGTAATGCTGTTTCTACATCTGATCTTAGTTCGTTATATCCATATGATGCGGAAGAATATGTTTGTTCATGGAGTTGTTGTTCGGCATAAGTTAATTCATTTTTATTAGAATTAAAAGCACCAGTTAATTCAACAGCAACGTCAACATCACTATCTCCTCGAATATTTGTATCATTTGCATATGAACCTTGTAAATATATTTTAATCTCACCAGAAGAAACACGATCGGCAATTGGAGAATTGCTATTTTCCAAAGCATTTTTAACTGACTGATATGTATTTTTTGAACTAATTATTGGGCCTTGTTTAGACCATGTTTCGAGTTGAGAATGAGGAATAGGCATAAATTATTTTTTACGATTATAAGGAGATTGATTTGTTGGTTTTAGACTTACTTTAAGTTCTTGTGCTTTTGCTTGTACTCCTCCTACTGGGCGACCTAATTTAAGACCAATTACACGCGTAGGTGTATTATCCTTTGTTAATGTTTTTAATTGTTTTTCTTCTAAGGATGTCCACTGTTTCCCTGAATTTTTTATATATTTTGGTAACATATTTTTAATATAGGTCAGATGGAAGTACAGCCACGACGACTCCCTGAATCTGACAATTATTTGATAATATAATTGGCTTGTGTGAAGAATTTGAAGATTTTGGTCTTAAAATTACAACATCGTCTTTTTTATCTAAAATTTTTACAGTAGCTTCTTCATCAATTAAAGCTACAACTTTTTCTCCATTATCAGCAGTTTCTTGTTGCCTAACTAAAAGAATATCTTTATCATTTATTCCTGCTAGATTCATAGAATCCCCAGATGCTCTTAAAAGAAAATAATTTGACCCTTTCTTTGCTAAAGCAGTTGAAACAGGAATATAAGTTTCAATATTTTGTTCTGCCAACATTGGTGTACCACAAGGTACAGCTCCCACTAGTGGTATATTAATCGTTGAAACAGAATTTGGTTTTTCAAAAGCAATAGAAATTATTTTTCCATTCTGTCTTTTTATAAAACCATCTCTTTCAAGTCTGTCTAAAATAATACTGGCAGATCGAGGAGATTTACCTCCTGTAACTTCATTTATCTCTCTCAGGGAAGGACCAGTACCGCTGTTAATGAACATATTTCTTATAAATTTAAGCACTGATATATCTTTGTCTCTTGTGTTTTTATTCATAATAGTATACAATAGTATACACCTAAGTATAAATTTAAGCAAGTCATTTATGAGTTACAAATTAGAGTTAAAACCTTATATCCCCCAAGAGAAACAAAAGTGTATAGTACTTCAACTTACGGATATTCAGCTTCACACTAGATCAATGCCACAAAGCTCGATAGGTAAGAATTTTAAGAAGTCTATAGAAACAAACACCCCTGGTCGTGTTTATTCTCCAATTAAAAATCCTCAAGTTGATGATAATAATTTCAAACTTACAATTTTAGATTTTGCTAAAAATTATCCTGAACTTTCAAAAGCAATTTTCGATTATCAAAATCAAGGATATAAAGTCTTGATTAAATTTCCCAAAGATGGATTACCTGTTTTTGCAGGCAAAGATACGGTCGAGTTTATCAAAAGTAAAAATGGTCAAAGAATTGTTCGTGGGCTTGCAAAAGATAAACCCACGGATTAAAATACAATTGTTAGTTAATGCGTAGTAAAAAGTAGAATAGTGTACAACTCCCAAGTCATGCCTATTCCGCGCAAAAAATAGATTGAAGTTATCGGACTTTTATTTATTTTGTGTGTGGAATAGGCTTTTTCTATCTCTATACATTTTATTAAATTTATTAATAAAATAATATGAGTAAACTCATATGGACTACGGTCCAAAGAAAGGTTAACGATCTTATTCCTCAAAAGATCAATCCTCGTAAAATTTCTGACAAGCAAATGTCAGATATTAAGAAAAGTTTGCAGAAATATAATTTAGTCGAGATTCCTGCTATTGATAGTGATGGAATGATACTAGCAGGACATCAAAGAATAAGGGCTTTGCAACTATTAGATCGTGGAGAAGAAATAATTGATGTAAGAATCCCTAATCGCAAACTTACAGAAATAGAATCAAAGCAATATTTAATTGCTTCAAATAAATTAGGTGGTGACTGGGATTATGATCTCCTCAAATCTTTTGACATGGAGC
Source organism: uncultured Candidatus Saccharibacteria bacterium (assembly GCA_964544225.1). Taxonomy (GTDB): domain Bacteria; phylum Patescibacteriota; class Minisyncoccia; order Phycocordibacterales; family UBA9973; genus UBA8515. The sequence goes on from CAZIZK010000003.1 coordinate 101,250, forward strand.
TTCTTCAGTTCGCGGGGTTTGAAGATATGGAAATTGCAAAATTCTGGGATGAAGATCAGGAAGTTAAAGAAGATAATTTCGATGTCCAAAAAGAAATCAAAAAAATAACAGAACCTAAAACAAAATTAGGAGATATTATTATTCTCGGTAAACACAAAATTCTTTGTGGTGATTCCACCAAACCTGAAAATTTGAAAAGGTTATTAGGCGAAGAGAAAGTTTCAATGATCTATTCAGACCCAGTGTATAACTTAGATATAGACTATGATGGCGGGATTGGTGGAAATAAAGAATATGGCGGAAGTGTAAAAGATTCTAGAACTTTTGAAGAATATAAAACATTTATTCGAGAAAGTTTAGAATCGGCACTTACTGTATCTAATCCGAGTACGCACGTTTTCTATTATTGTGATCAAGTCTACATAGGATTAATTCAGGATATATACAGATCACTTGGTATATCTAATAAACGAGTATGCCTATGGCTAAAAAATTCGCAAAATCCTGTCCCTAAAATATTCTGCAATAAAGCATATGAACCTGCGGTGTATGGTATTCGTGGACGACCTTATCTTGCTGAATCAGTAACAACCCTTAATGAGGTATTAAATAAAGAATTCGGAACAGGAAATGAACTTGTAGCACAAGTCGATGACTTTCTTGAGATTTGGACTGCTAAAAGACTTTCCGCTAAAGATTATGAACATGCAACTTCTAAGCCTATAACCCTCCATGAAAAGGCTATAAAACGCTGTACAAAGCCAAATGACATAATCTTAGATAGTTTCTTGGGTTCAGGTAGCACTCTCCTTGCAGGTGAACAATTAGGTCGAAGAGTTTACGGCTTAGAGCTTGAGCCAAAATTTTGTGATTTAATAATAAGACGTTACGAATTATTTACTGGTAGAAAAGCTCAGATAAAATCCTATGAAGAAAAATAAATCACAAGATCAATTCTTTGAAGAATTGAAAAAAGTTCCAATAGTACAAGTTGCATGCGAGAAAACAGGAGTATCTCGAAATAGTGTATACCGTTGGAAAAAAGATGATAAGTCTTTTTCTGCAAAAATGGAGAAAGCCATGTCCGAGGGTGTTGCCTTTGTAAATGATATGAGTGAATCGCAACTTCTAACGATGATCAAAGAAAAGAACTGGTCAGCTATTTCTTTCTGGTTGAAACACAGAAATGATAATTACAGAGATAAGATAGAAATTACTACAAAAGAAGATAAAGAAGAACTTACTCCATCACAAGCAAAAATAGTAAAACAGGCACTCAAGCTTGCCTCAATTACTAAGTCGAAATCTATTAAAAATATTAACGAAAAGAAAAATCATGACTAAAATCATTGAAAACAGTTTAGTAAATAGAATGATGAAAGATAGGCTCGTAAGAACATCTATCACAAGAGATAGTTTCTTATATTTTTTCCATTTCTATTATGCTCATTATGTAAAATACGAAACAGCAGATTTTCAGAAAGAAATAATTCATCATCTAGAAAGTAGTGATACAGAAAATTTATATGTTGTTGCCTTTCGTGGATCTGGTAAATCTACAATGGTTACGACTGCATACCCAATATGGGCAATACTTGGAAAACAACAAAAGAAGTTTTGTTTAATTTTTTGCCAGACGAGAACACAAGCAAAACAACACATGATGAATATCAGAAGTGAGCTTGAGGGTAATGATTTATTAAAAAGAGACTTGGGACCATTCCAAGAACAAAGCGATGAGTGGGGTTCATATTCTCTGGTGTTTAATAAAAGTAATGCTCGTATTACTGTTGCCTCAACAGAGCAGAGTATTAGAGGAATTAGACATAATGAGCATAGACCTGATCTTATAATCTGTGATGATGTGGAAGACGTACAATCAACTAAAACTCGTGAGGGACGAGATAAGACGTACCAATGGCTATATGGCGAAGTAATCCCCGCAGGAGATCGTAAAACCAGACTTATCGCTGTTGGTAACCTTTTACACGAGGATTCACTACTCATGAGAATTAAAGATGATATAGCAAACAAGCGTTCAAAAGGTGTCTTTAAACAATACCCACTACTCGACGAAGACAATATTTGTTTATGGCCTGGGAAATATCCAGACATAAAAGATATTGAAGATGAAAAAATGAAAGTTGCTAGTGAAATATCATGGCAACGAGAATATTTACTTAGAATTATTCCAAGTGATGATCAAGTAATTTATCCAGAGTGGATTCAATATTACGATGAACTACCTGGGACAAAACATAAGGCATATCGTGGAACTTACGCAGGAGTTGACCTCGCTATCTCTTCCAAAGATTCTGCCGACTTTACTGCAATTGTTTCAGCTCATGTGTATGGTCGTAGGGAGAAAATGAAAATCTATATTCTTCCTAATCCAATTGTTAAGAAAATAAATTTCCCCGATCAAGTTGAGCTAATGAAAAACTTTAAGAATACTCAAATGCCTAGATCTCAAGATACATTGTTTGTTGAAAGTGTTGCATACCAAGAAGCATTACCTCAAATGCTTGAGTTGCATGGAATAAAAGCTGAATCAGTAAAGCCAAAGGGAGATAAAAGAACTAGACTATCTTTAACATCAACTTCCATAAAATCTGGAGTTATTAAATTTCCAAGACAAGGATGTGAAGAACTTATTGAGCAATTAGTTGGATTTGGGGTAGAGAAACATGACGACATAGCTGACGCTTTTTCACTGCTTATTAATTCTACTCTTGATAAACATTCAAACGAAGGAACCATTCTTATGGCTTGGTTTGACATGAATAGACGTGGAGTAGCTGATGATGATATCGTTTATTACGGCGATTATGTAGATGTTGGGTAAATTAACAACTTGGGCTGATAGTTCTGCTTGGGTATACCTTAAGAAGTTCTTCTACTGTATTGAAAGATTTCAAATATTTAGCATTAAGAGATTTCCATCCATCACAAGACTTGGGGTAGTAATATTTAGAAGTTGAATATGAAGAAGTATAATACTCTCCAGTAGTTGTCGGTGTGACAGTTGTGGTTGTCGTAGTAACACTTGAAGTTGTATTTCCATTGCAAGAATTTGGTGACCAGAATCCTAATTTATTAGTTTCAGCACTTTTTTGTGCACTCTTGTATTCAGTCTGATATTTATACGGAATCTTATAGGTATATTCATGAGCATAACCATTAGCTATCATGTATTTACCATAGTCAGTTCCGTCAACAAATACATATCTAAGTAATCTTCCATATTTATCTAATTCTCCTTGAGTAGAGTCTGCTTCAAGAACTACTGTCTTCCCAGATAGTAGTTCTTTTGCTTTATTAGATGCTTCTTTACCAAAACATTGAACTGGTTTTCTTGGATCAAGAGTTTCAGGAGTATCAAGACCAATTATTCTTAAAGTTTCTGTCGTTCCATTAATATTTACTTTTATTGTATCTCCATCAACGATAGATACTACTTTATACCCATCTTGTTTTACTGGTTGCTGAACAGATTTAGTTGATACTGGTGTTTCTTCTTTCGGAGTGATAGTTGATATTGGATTGGCTGGTTGCTTAACTTCATCACTTTTAGTTTCGGTATATGAATTATTATTTTGATCAATATTTTGTTGTTCTGTTTCTTTTTGTATTTCAGGTTTAACTTCAACATTTTTTGAACTTCCTAAAGATGAAATGATAATAATAAATACAATTACTAATAGAACCCATGTGTACCATTTATTTAAATATTTCTTCATAAATTTATTTGCGTTTTATTGATAATTCCTAGGGTAGAACGCAAAAAGCCCACCACATAGGTGAAGACCGAAGTCTTCCATATCCGTTTCCAGATATGACCTGACAGGTAACCCCATATGATGGGTTCTTTATTCCTGTCAGGATTTTTCACCATGCCTTTATTTCTAAAGGTTTAGGCTACTTACTTCTTATTAACTTGTAATTAAATAATATCACTTCGACCATATTATTCAAAGCCCATTGTATCGCAGACCCTTAAAATTACAGAGGAAGTTACCAACAAGTTGCCAACAGCCCAAGGCTTAGCAGATAGCTCTTTTTCTGTCATTAATTAAATATGGAAACATATACAACAGCTAGGATTAATAAGGAGGTTTTTGCACCAATACAAAAGATTAGATATGTATTATATGCAAGAAAAAGTACTGAATCAGAAGAACGTCAGGTTCTTTCTATTGATTCACAAGTTAAAGAAATGCTACAACTTGCTGAACGTGATGGTTTAGAAGTTGTAGAAATTAGAAGAGAATCTCATTCAGCTAAAGAATCAGGACAGCGACCTGTATACAAAGAAATACTAGAAGATATACGACGAGGTAGGTTCAATGGAATACTAACTTGGGCACCTGATAGATTAAGTAGAAATGCAGGCGACCTTGGATCTGTTGTTGATTTAATGGATCAACAATTACTTTTAGAAATACGAACCTACGGACAACATTTTAAGAACTCTCCAAATGAAAAGTTTCTACTGATGATTCTATGTTCTCAAGCAAAACTAGAGAATGATAATAAAAGTGTAAATGTAAAACGTGGATTAAGAACTAGGTGTGAAATGGGATTAAGACCAGGGGTAGCTCCTACTGGATACTTAAACGAGAAAAGAACAGATAGAAAATGTCAGGCTATTTTAGATCAAGAAAGAGCCCCTGCCATCAAGAAAATGTTTGAAAAAGTAGCCTATGAACATTGGAGTGGAAGAAAAATATATAATTGGTTACGGTTTGAATTAAACTTCAGAACTTCTAACGGAAAGAAACATTTAAGTTTAGGTAATATTTACAAGATATTAGACAACCCTTTCTATTATGGAGTGTTTGAATATCCCAAAAAGTCTGGTAACTGGTATACAGGAAAACATGAACCATTAATAACTAAAGAATTATTTAATTTAGTCCAAGAACAGATAAAAAGTAATGTACTTAGAATTGAAAACAAAGAATTTGCTTTCACCAAAATGATGACTTGTGGATTGTGCGGATCTGGCATATGTGCCGATGAGAAGTTTAAAAAATACAAAAATGGAACAATTACAAGATATGTATATTATGGCTGTACCAAGGCTAGAGGGGCTGATTGTAAGTGTGGTTATACTGAAGAAAAAGATATCCTCAAACAATTTGAAGAACTAATAGAAAAAATTGATATTAATGAGATTCAAATTAAAGAAAAAATAAAAGCTGATGTTGAGAAGTTTAGCAACTTACAAAAATTCTTTTTGGGAACTAAAGAAAAAGTTAATATACCAAGTGTTGATATCCGAGGATATGCTAGATATGTGTTGAAAGAAGGAAGTGATATAGAGAAGAGAGAATTGTTAGGATGTTTGAAGAGTAAAATACAGTTAAAAAATAAGACAATATTATTAAAGTTCAATCCATAAATTAATTATTCTAACGTACTTAATAATTTGTTTTTTATATCTTCAAAAGATTTTTTTTCTGAATCAAGCAGAGATCCTGTTCGAGGAAAATCAGTGGTCAGTGGATTTATTGGATTGCCATTTTGGTACATTGTATATTGCAAATGCGGACCAGTCGAAACGCCAGTAGAGCCAACATAACCAATGACATCTCCTTGAGAAACCTCAATACCGTTTTTTACACCCTTAGCTATTTTTGAGAGATGCCCGTATTGAGTGAGATAATTTCCGTGTTTAAGTTCAACTGTTATACCTAACCCTCCTTTAGAACCAGCAGTAACGACCTTACCGTCAGCGGTTGCAATCACTGGAGTGCCAGTTCTAGCCGCATAATCTATTGCTCGGTGAGGTTTGACTTGTTTTGTAACGGGATGTTTTCGACTATAAGTAAAGCCAGAACTTATACGAGAATAATTTAAGGGCGATTTGAGAAATTGGCGAGACATTGACCTACCTTCTTCATTATAGAAATTGTCATTATAACGGAATGCTGTATAAGTATTTCCATTATTTGTAAACTTTGCCGCCAGCATTCTACCACTTCCAGCATCTTCTCCGTCAAGAGAACGTTTTTCATAAACTAGAGAAAATGAATCGCCCTCCTGAATGTCAGTAGCAAAATCAATATCACTAGAAAAAATATCTGCCAGCTTAAGAGTGATTTTGTCTTCAACTCCTACGGCTTGTGCCGTTTCAAACAGCGAGTCGGTAATTGTGCCTTTAGCAGAAACAACCTCAATCGCATAAGGAATATCTTCTTTAGTTGCTTGAAAAACTCCACCTCTATCTTTTACGTGGATAACTTCGTCACTGTTTAAGGGGTATTCTACTGCCGCAAGAGCTTCATTCACGAAAACCAGCTTGATTACTTTATCAGCTTGGATTTTAGTAAAATCAAATACATCTTTTGAATAACTCATTATTAGAAGAGCTTCTTTATAGGGTACTCCCATTTGAGCCATAACATCAACAAAGGTATCACCTGGCTGGACTTCATATTTCCTAATCTCACCAACAGGAAGATCACTTTGAGATTTAACTTCAAGAGATTGAACTGTTTCTTTTTTATCACCAAAACTTATTATGTTTATAATAATTATTGTTATCACAACGACAAAAGTAATTAACATTATTTTTCTCATACACTATAAAATTTATTTTATCTAAATAATCTAAGACCGTTTAGTATTACAAGAATCGCAACACCTGTATCTGTAGCAATCGCGACACCAAGGTTAGTCATTCCAAGAACTGCTAGTATCACAAATACAAATTTTGATCCGACTGCAATAGTAATGTTGAATTTCACGGTGCTTAGTGTCCTCTTACCAAGACGAATAACATCAGGAATTAGCTCAATACGATCATTCATAAGCACCATATCTGCTGTTTCAAGAGCGATATCTGTACCTTTACTTCCCATTGCAATTCCTACATCTGACAAGGCAAGAGCTGGTGCATCGTTCACACCGTCGCCAACCATTGCTACAACATTATACTTACTTTTAAGTTCCTTAATCTTCTCAACTTTTTCCTCTGGCAAGAGTCCTGCAAAAATATTTTTAATGCCAAGTGATTTTGCAATGTAAGATGCACTATGCACATTATCTCCAGTAAGCATTGCGGGTGCGACATTACTTTCCAATAATTTCTCTACCGTTTTAATTGAAGTTTCTCGAATGATATCTGATATGCCAATCATTCCCATAAGCTTATCTTTCTCACTTACAAGAACCACTGTTTTTCCTTCCATTTCTAATTTCTCAACTTGTTTTGAGATTTCACCAATAGATACATTGTGAGCATCCATCATTTTTAGGTTTCCGACACAATGAGGAAGATCATCGCAAACCTTACAAATAGCCTTTCCTCCTTTACCAGGAATATTCTGGTACGATTCCATTTGGTGTGGGGTGATGCCTTTCTTTTGTGCGTACTCGATGATAGCTTCGGCAAGTGGATGAGTTGAAAATGATTCCATACCAGCGACATCTTCAAGTAATTCATTTCCGGTGAATCCTTCAAAAACAACGACATCAGTGACCACAGGTTTTCCCAATGTTAGAGTCCCAGTCTTGTCGAAAGCAATCGCTTTTACTTTACCAAGAAGTTCAAGATATTTACCCCCTTTAATTAAGATGCCTTTCTTTGATGCTCCACCAAGCGCCGCCGTGACAGTAACTGGAGTAGCGATAACAAGAGCACAAGGACAAGCGACCACTAAGAGTGTAATTGCTCGTTCAAGCCAGATATAGAAACTGCCATTAAAGAAGAGCACTGGTACCCCTACGATGATAAGTGCGGTAATCGCTATGGCTGGTGTGTAGTATTTGGCAAATCTTTCAACGAATTCTTCCGACTGAGTTTTTGATTTTTGAGCACTCGATACCAACTGTACAATTTTAGAAATGGTTGAATCCTTGCTCTCTTTTGTGACATTAATCTCAAGATATCCATTGATATTTATTGTTCCAGCGTATACCGTATCTCCAATAATCTTGTCTTTCGGGAGTGATTCACCGGTGATTGATGCCTCATTGATAGCACTCGTACCAACAACAATCAGCCCATCGAGAGGTATGAGATCGCCAGGTTTTACTATTACAATAGAACCTAAGGACACTCTATCAATATCTATAATAGACCCATCTTTAAGTGTGGCTTGTTTTGGATTGTTATTTATTAATTCCTCGAGGGCTTTGCGTGAACGCTTCTTTCCGAAACTTTCAAACGCTTCTGCAAGGGAGAAAAAAAATATAACTGCTGACGCCTCACCAAGTTGTCCAAGATACAAGGCCCCGAGGGACGCAATTACAACTAGGAATTCGATGTTAAGAAATTTCTTTTTAGCGATTCCCTCAAATGCTTCTTTTACAACAAAGATTCCTCCGACAATTATAGCAGTAAGAAAAAGCTTGTTTGTAATATTTTCTGTGACTCCTCCATACGAAAATAAGAAACCAACAACAGTACCGACACCTGAAATGACTGTAGCAAACATAGGCCAGTTTATAGGCTTCTTTTCCTCTCTTATTTCTTCTGGTTTACAACATTGTGATGACATATATTTATTTGCTTTTCCACGACTTCTTTAATTCTTTCCAAAATTTCTTATGAATTTCCACGGTATCAGCCAAGTGTTTTTTAGCAAGATTTTTTATGTCTTCATCGGCTTCTTTAATTATTTCACTGTGTATTCTTACTTCTTCTTTCGCATGATCTTTTAATGCTTTCACTGATTTTTTTAGATTCATATGATTTATTTTGATTAATTAATAATTTACATAATACTTAATTTTTGAATTTGTAGTCAAATTAGTAACCCATTGCTGTGCTTCAGACTGAAATTTATCTTTTTTAAGTTGTTCTTTGATTTGGTTTCTAAAATCTTCCATTTTTACATCTTTTGGTGGCGTAGCTTTTGATTCTTTGATATATGCATCTATTTCTATATCGCTGATGGTGATTTTTTCTGCAAGCAGTTTTTCAAGTTTCTTTTGATTAGTAATTTCTTTTTCAAGTTCTTTCGCTGTTAATCCCTGTTGTTCAAGGGCTACTTCAAGCGTTCCTCCTTGTGAAAGAATTTGAGTTTTTATTTTCTCAATCTCCACATCAATTTCTTCCTTTAGTATAACTATTTTTTGCTTATTTAATTCAGTCTCGATAATCTTTTTGTTGATTATCTCTTCAAGAGCCTGCTTGCCACCTTGTTTTTCAAGTTCAGTAATAACAGATAGTCGGCTGATTGGACTACCATTCACAGTTGCAACAACAAAAAGCCCTTTAGCAAAGAATAATGATATAACTATAAGTATTATTGCAACACCAATTGCAATCGTAAGTGGCTGAGGTTTTTTAAACCTCAAATTTACATAATTAGGTTTAATCTGGGGATCAATTTTGTTTTCTTCTATATTATTATTTTCCATAAATATTTAATTATTAATTTTTAAGTGCATTATCTAATATTTTTTTGAATTCTTCATATCCTCTTGGATTTTCTATTCTCTTTCCATTGAGGAAAAAAGTGGGGGTACCTTCTATGCCGAGTTTATTTCCAGTATTTTTATCACGTTCAATTCTATCTTTAACTTCTTGTGAATTTATATCTTGTCTGAATTTTTCCATATCAAGCCCAAGCTGTTGGGCATATCCTTCAAAAATTGTTGGTTCAGGAGTTTCTTTTTCACCCCACAAGCTCTGGTTTTCAAATACAGTATCATACATCTCCCAATATTTTCCTTGCTTACCAGCTGATTCAACTGCTAATGCGGAAGTCATACTGTTTCTATGACCTGGAAGTGGAAAATATCTAGTAACAAATGATACTTTGTCCCCATATTCTTGAGATAAGCGTTTTACAAGTGGATAATATGCTCCGCATGCTTCACATTCAAAATCAAGGTATTCAATAATTGTTACTGGTGCATCTTTATTTCCCTTTGCCCAATCATCTGAGACAACTGTGAGTAGTTCATTTGTTGGAACAGTAGTTTTATTTGAAGTAAACCAAAATATCATTCCTATTCCAATTACAGCAATTATAATAGATATTATCTTTATCCTTTTTTTAATCTTTCGTGATTTTTTGGTCTGATCTTCTTTTTGCATTTTTTCTTGTTGGAGTAATTCACGACGCTCTCGTTTTGTAAGTTGATGGTTTTCCATGTTCATTATATTATTGGTTAAATTATCTTAATTTTTCTGGTTCGACGGCTCGATCGTATCTTCGCCCATCAAACATGATTGTTGGTATTTTTATGGTTTGGATTTTATCTTCAACAATTGTTCTCTGTTGTGACAGTCTGGATTTTATTTCATCTGAATGAGCCATTTTCTGAATTGTTTGCCTTTCTGATTCTGTGTATCCCATATCGGCAAGCCAGGTAAGCAGTAAATCTTCCGCTTCTCCTGATGTATAGGTAGTATTGAATTTAATCTGATAAGAAATATTATCAACATCCTTTCCCGTAAACACTTTTTCAAGAATTTGCCAATCGGAAGGAGTATCTATTCCACTCAAAGGATATTTCTTAAGTGCTTCAAGATACGAAGCAATCATAAATGAATTAGGGAATCGATATCCATCAGCAACCTTATGGTCTGGAATTGGGTAGACAAAGTATGTTAGGTTATAACGGTCGGCAAATCCTGTCTCTTTTATATTACCAAACAGTTTAGCACAAAATTTACAACCTGGATCTATAATTTCAAGTGCGATAGGTTTTTGAGAATCAAATGGCTTGTAGTATGTATTTAATTCTGACACATACGAAGTGGCATCCCAAGTCTTTAATCTATTAGGGATTCTTGAAATAGTCTCAATAAATGTAAGCACATCATCTTTAGCCCATGTGATTACTTGCCCCTCTTTTAGCGAAAGCCAGAACCCAGGTTTGCCTGAAGTTATTCCACAACCCTCTCCAGCAAGAGCACACGATTCTGGATTATTAGGATTGCAAGTATCGTAGACAAAAAGGTTAAGGCCACTATTAAACACAGAAAACAAACTCCAAACACTTAATGCGACAAAAATAAATGCAAGAGTGCTTGCCCAACGGTTAATGAATCTAGCAAGACGAGGTTTGGTAAAGATAAATTTTCCTACCAACCTACTTTTAATTTCCTCCTGTACACTTATATCACACGGTTTGAAAGTTATTTTTCGAAGAACGCACCCCCAAGATTTTTTCGCTAACGTTCGATAACGAACAGAAAAAATACCGAGAACTGCGAATATGATAAATGCGGCTATACAAAACATATTTTTATATATTCCTAAGAATAATTGTTAAGCTTTTAATAAATGTCTCTACTTGTGCTTCCGTATTATGTAGACCTATGGAAACACGTAAAATTGGCGGATACTTCTTTAGATTTTTCAGGTAGTAATGACAACAAAAGTAACCACTACGCACCATGATATTCTGTGATGCGAGGTAAATCGCAAGACGATGAGCATCAATTTTTTCAGAATAGAAACTTATGATTGGACTAGATTCTGAATTGATAATTCGTATTCCCGGGATGACAGAGAGTTGGTCAAATAGCATTTGGGAAAGTTTTGTTTCGTGCTCAAGAATATCCCGACCTTCGGGCTTGTATTTTTTCATCCACTCTATAGCTCTATTTAATCCGATTATACCTGCATAATCCTGTAAGCCAATTTCAAGACGACTATGTATATCTTCTGGAGATGAAACAAGAGAGTATGAATCTTTCTCAACATCCTCAACCACCCCTCCACCTACTAAATGAATATTTAATAATGAGAGAAGTGATCGCTTGATAACAATTACGCCTAAGCTTGGTCCATAGAATTTATGCCCCGAAAAAAACAGAGCATCAAAATCACTTGAACGTAATATTTCCAGATTATGACTCATACCCTGTGCTGCATCAATCAACACAACACCTCCGGTTTTGTGAGTATCTGATATAACCTCTTTAATATTAACAAGTTCTCGTCCATCGATATTAGACATACTATTTAACACGACTATCCCTCCAGATAAATCTTCATTACTATAATCCAGAGAACCATTAGAGGAACGAAGTAAAACAATTCTTGGTATATTGAGTCGCTTTGCAATTTCAATGGTCGGCAAAAATACCGAATTATGTTCAATTTCAGAAGTCACCACTTTTGTGAATTTAGGGGGTAGTTGCTCCAACACAAGATTGATTCCGTATGTTGTGTTAAGCGTGAAGGCGACAACATACTCAGATGATGATTTACCAAGAAGTGATAATACTTGGTTTCTTGTGTCTAGGATTTTTTGATCAACTTTCTTCCCCCAATCATACTTCACCCTTCCTCCGCAAGCATTGTATCGATAGAAATAATCGGTCATTGCATCGATAACTGGTTTAGGTCGCAGAGTTTGACATGCCGAATCAAAATAGATATTGTCTTCTTTCAGATACGAAAAATCTGAAACATTTTGTGAATCGGTTGATGTTTTCATAATTATTTTCCTTCCAAAGCTGTTTGAACAAGTTGTTTTATCGATTCATATGGCTGTGCTCCAGAGAGTGGATATTTCTTGCCGTTTTTACCAATCACAATACTCCATGGTGTGCCTTGACCACCAGTTGCAACAGCATCTTGAACATGCTCTTCAATTTTCTGTGCATATTTACCACTAGACAAACATTCGTTGAATTTGTTTTTATCAAGACCGACATACTCGGCAATTTTTGGAAGTTCTGCTGGGTCAAGACCATTGTTTGCAGGAGTCACTTCCATCAACCTATCTAAATAAGACCAAAATTTATCATTACCTCCAAGTTCCGCAGCGCATTCAGTTGCTTCTGCTTCTTTTCTGGCCTTGGAATGTAATTGATCTAGAGGAAAATGTCTATACACCCAAGCTACCTTTCCGTTTTTACCATATTCACCAATGACTTGCTTCATAGACTCATGAAATTTTTTACAGAATGGGCATTCAGTATCAGAGTATTCAACTATCTTTACTGGAGCATTCGGATTACCCCTAATATGATCCTTAGATGAAACTGGTGTTACGTTTTCTAGATTACCTCCTTGTTGTGCTGTATCTTGCTGTACTGCGGGTTGCTGAGGTTGATTACCTGTATTTGTTGTCGATTTTTTCTCACTACTATATATCACTGACCCTGCAATCAATACTGCAGCTATAACGATTGCTATTGGCATTGCTAAATTATTTTTTTGAGTTGTTGATTTATTTTCTTCCATAATTAAATAAAAATTAAATTAATAAAACTAGCACAAAAAGTGCTATGCAATAAGAAAGAAAATAATAATTAGAAAGTTTTTGGATTAATAATTCCACTAGAAAAAGCTTCTTTGAAAGAATCAAAAATTGGTGGCCTGTTTATATCAAATAGATTTATATATGAATCCGTTTTATGAATTTTTAACAGAGAAGATATTTGTCGTAATCTGAATAATATAAATAAAACAAGAATCAAGGAAAGGAAGGCAAGGGCTCCCTTAACTGGAAGTGTGGTGAATAAATTTTGCCATTCCTCGATATGTTCCATTGGGTTGATATTACATACAGACATTGAGTGGTCAGAAAAAGGACATTTTGTTTGCCCATTCATTCCAGATTCAGACTGTAAAAATCCGAAAAAGAACATATACATGGTAAGTATAGTAATAGCAACTATTAGAATCTTTGAAAAGGTTAAATAAGCTCTATTGTTTAACAGCATATATACATAGTAAAGAACTTTATGATTTATTGCAAGAAAAAGACATAAAAGAATTAATTAAAATTAATCACCATTTATATCTATAAAACATAACTTATTCAACGTATCTCGTGCTAACACGACTCTGCGGAGGCGGGGAGATTCGAACTCCCGATACCTTTCGGTATGCTACCTTTCCAAGGTAGTGGAATAAACCGCTATCCGACGCCTCCAGTATTGCCTAGATTACTTTAATCCACGCAATATAGCAATGCGGTCATCCAGTGGTGGATGACTAGAGAAAAGTTTACCTACTTTCTTTCCAAAATTTCCAACACCAAATGGGTTCGATATATACAAGTGGGCAATAGCCGAGGATTGGTGTTTTAGTGGTGCAGAGTAGTTCTTCAGCTTCTCCAATGCGGATGCTAAGCCCTCTGGGTAGCGTGTTAGTAATACCCCAGATGCATCGGCTAGGTATTCACGCTTGCGTGATATCGCCAACTGCATAAGTGTTGCCAATATTGGCGCAAGTATTGAAAGTATAATACCGATAATAACCACTCCACCATTACCCTCCCTATCCCTATTACCTCCAAAGAACGCCATCCGGATAAACATATCAGAAATTATTGATATGAATCCAACAAGGACTACTGCCACAGTAGACACGAGCATGTCGCGGTTACCGATGTGTGACAGTTCGTGCGCCATCACCCCTTCCAACTCGGTCTTGTTCATTATTGCGAGTAGCCCTGTGGTTGCAGCAACTACTGCATGGTTCTTGTCGCGACCTGTGGCAAATGCATTGGGTGCATTGTCCTCTATTACATAGATCTTTGGCATCGGAAGTCCTGCAGTAATCGCTAGGTTTTCAACTGTGGTATAGAAGTCGAAATACTCTTCCCTACTTGCCAGTTTTGCACCAGCAATACGAAGCGCGATTTTATCTGAATACCAGTACCCCACAATATTCATACCAATACTAAAGATGACAAACACATATAGAATATTTGGATTCTGATAAACTTGTGCAAAGACAAATCCAAGCCCAATAACAATACCAAAGAACAAGGTCATAAGTAACCAAGTCTTCCGGACATTATTTGATTGTTGTGTGTAAATTGTCGCCATGTTTTTATTTAATTATTATTGGTATTAAAATACTCTTATCATGCTCTGGAAGTCCAGATGCATTGTCATTGTGGATTTCTATATATGCAGGCCCTGAAGGCAAATTTGTAAAATCAATATCCCCTTCAAATGAGACAGGTTCTACTGTCATCCACTCATTTGTAGCTGTTGCATAACCCTTTTTCAAAACATTTTTATTTACGTCTAATATATTTATAATTATATTAGCTTCAAAGAAATACGCTCCTTTTACAGCACCCACAATTTTAAACTTGCCCCCAACCTCTTGCCCAGCTTTCACCGACAAAGACACTAGGTCATCTTTATTACCTAAAACTTCACTAACTGTATTTACTGTATTACTAGTTCCACCAACAACATTAGTGTTATTAATATTTAAATTATTTGTATTCTTCTTTGCAATTACAAAGCTAGTAAATAAAATAATTACTACAATTAAAGTTATAAGTATTTTTTTCTTTTGCATATAATTTAGAACTTTACTTCTACTGGCTTGTATTCTGCGCCATTGTCTTCGATGTCGAAGAATTCTTTCTTTACGAAAGAGAACATCTTTGCAAATACGTTTCCAGGAAATGTTTGTAAGCTTGTGTTAAAGTCACGCACATTAGCATTGTAGAAACGACGCGCAGCTTGGATCTTGTTCTCTGTGTCTGATAGTTCGCGTTGTAGTTCCATAAAGTTCACATTGGCTTTTAATTCTGGATACGCCTCGGCAATACCAAATATACCTGTCAGCGCTGCACCTAGAGCCTTTTCAGTATTTGCATGTTCGCCCATAGTTTTTGCGCCCATAGCAGAAGCACGAGCTTCTGTCACCTTTTCAAAGGCGGTACTCTCATGAGTAGCATAACCCTTTACAGTATTTACCAAGTTTGGTATCAGGTCATAACGGCGCTTTAGCTGTGTCTCTATATCTGCCCAAGCTTCCTCTACCCTGTTGCGACCACTGACGAAACTATTGAACTTAAACACTATAAACAGAACCAGTAATACTATTATTCCTATTGCTATATACATAAAAATTTAATTTAAATTAAGTAATAAATACCATCTGAACAAGCACTATTATAACACAAAAATCCTCGTTTATAAACGAGGATTTTTGCTATAAATATACCTTGTTATTTTGCCTTATTCTTGTTTACAAGCACTAATAGTGGTGATGCAAGGAAGATAGATGAATATGTTCCAAAGAACATACCAGCTGTCAGCATGATAGCGAACAGCTTTGTACTAACAGGTCCAAAGAATACAAGGGAGAGGAGTACAAATATTACAGTCAAAGATGTCATGATAGAACGTGTGTAAACTTGTTCTAAACTCTTACCTACAATATTTTCAAATAATGCTCCTGGGTGTAGACGGATGTTCTCACGAATACGGTCGAACACAACGATAGTGTCAGAAACAGAAAGTCCAAGGATGGTTAGTATCGCCACTACGAACAGTGTGTCTACCTCTATATGATATACATGTGACAAGAAGGCAAAAACACCTACTGGTATCAATATGTCGTGTATCAATGAAGTAATAGCAATGATACCGTATTTCCAAGATGATACTGGTT
This sequence comes from uncultured Candidatus Saccharibacteria bacterium, assembly GCA_964544225.1. Taxonomy (GTDB): domain Bacteria; phylum Patescibacteriota; class Minisyncoccia; order Phycocordibacterales; family UBA9973; genus UBA8515. The sequence continues at coordinate 117,599 of CAZIZK010000003.1, forward strand.
TTGAAACTTTGCGGAATGAAAAAGCAATAAACAATATTATTCCAAGCGATACGAGGATAAATGCGGTAATTGCCTTACGAGCAAGCTCACGGCCAACAGAAGGACCAATAGATGTAAAGCTCTTCTCTGTTGCCTCTGCTCCAAGAGTTGTCAGAAGTGTTGCTCGCTCTTGCTCTGTTAGAGTGCGAGTCTTTATACTGTAGCCATCTGTACCTGTAGGCTGGATAAGTGCCTCACTAATGCCTGAGGCTTTTACAGCAGTATCTATTACTTCCTGTTCTGGACGTACGCCACTGTACACTACTTCCATCTGTGCCCCACCTTTGAAGTCGATACCGAGGTTTAGTCCAAAGTATGATATAGATGCGATAGACAATACAACCAATGCGATTGAGATAAATACGAAAACTTTTTTATATTTTATTATAAACATATTATTTCTGAGAGTTAGCTCCACTAATACCCGACCCAAATAAGAACCCTGTAACCTTTGTTGACTTTGTAATATTCAATGCGTAAAGGAATAATCGTGTAATACCAATAGCAGATACCATAGACACGATAACACCCATTAGGAATGTCAATGCAAAGCCTTTTATCAATGTTGTACCTACTGTGAACAATATCAATGCTGTGATAATACTTGAAGTGTTTGAATCGCGGATAGAGAACCATGCATGAGCAAACCCACTATGGATACCATCAGTAACATTTTTTCCACTACGTAATTCCTCTTTCATACGTTCAAATATTAGAACGTTCGCATCCACAGCAATACCTATAGATATTATGAATCCTGCGATACCTGCAGCTGTCAATGTAACTGGTATTATCTTAAACAGTGCTAACATTATTGCTACGTATATAGATAGTGCCAATACAGCGATCAATCCTGGCAAACGGTACCAAAGTATTAGGAATAGTGCGATAACCAGGAACCCGATCAATGCAGCCTTCACACCTGCGTGTACAGCCTGCGCTCCGAGTGATGGGCCGATAGTCTGTGTAGATATCAACTCGACAGGTACAGGTAGTGCACCAGAGTTTAGGCGGCCTACAAGAGTCTTTGCCTCCACTGCTGTAAAGTTACCAGATATCTGTGCGCGTCCACCAGATATAGCTTCACGAACATTAGGTGTAGATATTGGTTGACCATCCAGATATATTGCTACGGTTTTACCAACATTTTCGCCTGTAATCTTTTCAAAAAGTTTTGCACCTTCATCATTGAACTGTAGTGATACCATTGGCTCACCAGTTGTCTGGTCGAACTCAAGTATCGCCTTTGAAAGGAATCGGCCTGTAAGTTCTGTTGCCTTGAATCGTGAGTTAGGGTCGATAGTTATCTGGCCATCAACCATCTTTGCTTCCAATTTATCATTACTCTCTGTTTTGAATTCTAGCAATGGTGTCTGGCCGATCATAGCTACAGCCTTTGATACATCGGTAACACCTGGCAAGTCTATTGTTAACCTCTCTTCACCTTGGTTCGCAAAATTACCTGTCTGTACTTGTACAACAGGCTCGGAAACTCCAAATATATTAATACGTCTCTCTATTACATCACGTAGTGATGACATCGCGTCACCTACTTGAGATGACTCTACTTTTGAAACATCGGCACGGTACACAAGATGTGTTCCACCTGACAGATCAAGACCAAGCTTGAAATGGTATTTACCGAGTGCTGTCTCTGTCGCAGGATCTGTCGCCTTCATGTGGGCAACCTCTGACTTGTAAACAAAAAATCCGACCCCTAAACCGATCAAAAGTATAATTAAAGCAGTTATTCTGGTTTTTATCATAATAGGCTTATTTTATAGACTTTAAGACCAAAAAGCAAGCCAATTATCGAGCCAAAAGTGCTATTAAAACCACTAGTCCAAAGATTATACGATACCAGCCAAAAGCCTTAAAAGAATGGGTTTTTACATAGTTTATGAGCCACTTCACCACAAACAAAGCGACGATAAATGACACTACAAAACCTATTGAGAGGGCTGTCCAGTCACTACTAGCAAAAGCTCCTCCGGATTTATAAATATCATATACAGTAGCCAAAAGCATTGTCGGCACAGCAAGAAGGAATGAGAACTCGGTTATCAGTGGTGCATTCAGCTTCATACTACGGCCAGCAATAATCACAGCACCGGATCGTGAGACGCCAGGTATCACTGCCAATGCCTGGGCTGTGCCTAACAATACAAGCTGTTTATAAGACATCTTGTCTATTGTTGTATCTGTATTACTATTCGTATTTGTAGATCTTTTCTCAAAAATCACTATCACAATACCACCAAGGACTAGCATACAAGCTGCCAAGACTGTGTTCCCTATCAATACCGATTTGATAATTTTATATAAAATAAATCCGATAACTCCAGTAGGTATGAAGGCGATTATAATATTGCGTACTATCTTCCAAGATGAAAAAACTTTCTTCCAATAAAGTATAACCACAGCCATTATTGCTCCAAGCTGGATAATGATCTCAAAGCTTTTCACAAAAGCCGTAGCGTCTATATTTAAAAAGTTACGAGTTATATCCAAATGCGCAGTAGACGATATAGGTAGGAACTCGGTAATCCCCTCGACAATACCTAATATGATAGCGTGTATGTGTGTCATATCTTTCTAAATATATAAACTAATAATAATCCTATTATAGATCCGGATACTACCCCGCCTAGAATATCTATCGGATAATGAACTCCTAATACCACACGTGATACACCAATAAATAAAGTAAATATCCCTAGCACTATTCCAGCTTTTTTATTTAAAAAGTACAAGGCGAGAGTTAATCCAGTAAATACTGCAACATGTTCAGATGGAAATGAGTAACCCACTTCGCGAACAACAGGAATTATGGATTGACTCATAAAAGGCCTGTCGATCATAAATATTGATTTAAGTGTATGTGCAAACAACCAAGAAATTATTCCAGATAGAAATAGTATGGAAAAAGCAATCATCTTCTTATGTGTAATAAATACAGCCCATACAACCAAAACGATAGGTATTATATAAGTAATAGGATAAGAGATAGTAAATGCCAAATACTTAAAAAAAGTAAAGGAGGACAAATAGAAAAGTTTATTAAAAATAAATATATTCATTATCTTTTTTTAGCCACTGTTAATACATTACGAAGCAATATTGAAACTGTTACAGGCCCTACCCCACCCGGCACTGGTGATACAGCAGAGGCTATGTCTATCACACTGTCGGTATCTACATCGCCCACGATCCCCCCTGTAGATTCTGAAGTTCCTGCGTCTACTATCAAAACACCTTCCTTTATCATATCGCCTGTCAGGTATTTACCAGCACCGGTTGCCGATATTATAACATCAGCATTCTTCAACAAATCTTCCTTATTTTCAGTCTTGCGAGTTATAGTGTCTACGTGTAAGCCTCGCAATTTCAGCAAATGCGTGACGGGTCGGCCTACCAGTTCACCTTGGCCCATTACTACAATATTCTTGTTATTTAAATCAAAATCAATAGAGTCAATGATAGCCATACATGCCAGTGCTGTTGGGTACCCAATACTTGTATCTGTATTATAAAATACATTACTTGCATCATGCCCCAAACAATCCACATCGATATGCTGATCAATAGCATTTAAAATAATTTCTTTATCCAGGTGTGCCGGCAACGGAAGCTGAACAATGAGCCCGCACATATTGTCTACCTTATTTAAATTTTTTATTTCTTCTACTAACTCCTCTGTAGTAATCTCCTCTTTAAATTCGGCATGGTGGAAATGTATCCCTACAGACTCGGCAGTCTTTGCCTTCATGTCTATATACTGTTTCGATACAGGGTCGCTGCCCACCAACACATCACAAAAAACAGGCTGAAAAGAAAGGGCTTTAACACCTTCTTTTACATCCTCTAATATTTTATTTCTTATATTACGCCCGTTTATTATTTGTGTTTCCATATGTTTACTCGTAATTCGTAATTTGAAATTCGTAATTATTTTTATATACCCAAAAACTCATTCCTCATATCATCTCTGTGCGCCACTCTATTGTACCTACGCATACCCATCAATATACCTAATCCCGAAAATTCAGCCAACAAGTGCGAGCCCCCATAACTCATAAATGGCAATGTAATACCTGTAACAGGCATGAGTCCTATATTCATACCAATATTGATGATGATATGACTCATGAAATATACAGCGAGCCCCACCCCAAACAGTATCTCAAAGTTGGTTGCACCAAGCATGGCATTGGCCAAAACTCGCCACAGTATAAGCCCAAATAGTATGAAAAGCAACAAACACCCCACGAACCCCCACTCTTCAGCAAAAGCTGAAAATACGAAGTCTGTCTGATATTCTGGCAAGAATTTTAGTCGTGACTGTGTCCCGAATCCTACACCCTTACCCACTATCTGCCCTGAACCAACTGCAATAGTCGACTGATACACATTGTATCCAGATCCATGAATATCAGAAAGCGGGTCCACAAATGTCATAATACGGGCCTTCTGATACGGGGCAAAGACGAACATCCACAAAGCCATAAATACTAACGCCCCTACCCCTACCACAACTAGCAAATGCCTCTTTGCAATACCCGACACAAGTGTCATGCCAAACCATATAAAGAATATGATCATAGCACTACCAAAGTCCGGCTGTAGGAATACGAGCAGGAACGGTATGAGTGCATAAAGCCCAGATATAAATATGTGTTTGATATTGCGTATCTCTACATGGCGTCGTGAATAATACTTTGCAAGCATGAGTATCACAACTATCTTCATCATGTCAGATGGTTGAAATGAAAAACCTCCAGCCGAGAACCAGCTCTTTGCACCATTGGATACATGCCCCAGGACAAATAGTAATAACAATAATCCAGAAAATATAAAAAATAGTGTCACCAGAACTTTCGTACTCTTCAAGAAGCGAAAATCAATATATGAAAATGTAAAAAATATAATAAAAGATAGAGCTATCCATACTAGCTGGTGCGAGAAATATGGAGTCTGTTCTGTAAACGACTTCATAGTAACAAGCCCTGCCCCCAATACCGGGATCAGAAACAGAAATAGTAGCCAGTCGATTTGTCGCAAACTCTTCATATTAGAACTTTACCATAAATGGGTTGATCTGTGGGATGATCTCTTTTACCACAGGTACCCCATCGAAAGCTTTCGGCCAAGTAAATAAAAGTGGTAGTGTGGTACCTGCAGGAAGCTTGTCTTTATGAGTCTTGCTTACCCCTATAGCGTTCTTGTTCTCATCATACAATATTGTAATCACATCAAACTCGGGCAAGTCATAAATAGATTCGTTGTTGATACGAGCTGTGAGTGTAGGATTGGCAGTATTGTCACCTATTGTTACCCTGTCTATCTTAATAGGTAGCCTCTGGATCACAGGGTCCTTCTTTAGCCAATTCATATTACCTACGAATTCAAAAGTAGTGTTCTTTGGGATACTTGTACCCGCATCGAATCGTGCTTCAAATACTGCAAAGTGCTGATTCGGTGGTATAAATGTATGCCCCTCGCGACGGCCTATGAGCTTACCACCTTCGTCATATACACGAAATTCATAATTCACATCTGGTACAGACGCTGCCTTATTCTGGTTCTCTACATATGCCAACAGGTTGTATACACTACCTGTTACGGGAAATGCACGGCTCCATAGCACTAGAGGTTTGGATACTTCGTCTTGGCAATACAAGTTGCAACCTCCTCCGCAGTCCACCCCGGTCTCCTGGCCATTTTGCTTGCCATCAGTACATGTAGGGGCCTTGTGTAGCTTTGGGTAAAGTATCATGAACAACAACCCTGCTACTACAAGCAATGTTCCTGTAAAATATGTAAATTGTCGCTGTGATGCCCAAGACATAGTAGAAATTATAACATTATTTACCCAACAAAAAAACACATATTAAAAATATGTGTTTTTTTGTTTTAAAATCAAATTCCTGTTAGTTGAATACTTTGTTCTGGCGATAACCTACTTTCCCCTAAAGAGTATCATCGGCGCAGATGGACTTAACTTCCGAGTTCGGAATGTAATCGGGTGTGACCCCATTGCCAAATCACCAGAACAAAATATTCAACAGAAACGAGCATAAATGTAAAAAAATGTGTGGTGTCCAAATTTCCTAATAGGAATCGAACAATTAGTACACCTCGGCTGAACACATTGCTGTGCTTACACCTGGTGCCTATCAACGTGATCATCTCTCACGTTTCTCAAACGATTCCTAATCTTGAAGCTGGCTTCCCTCTTAGATGCTTTCAGAGGTTATCCATTCCCGACATAGCTACTCGGCAGTGCCCTTGGCAGGACAGCCGACACACCAGAGGTCAGTTCACTCCGGTCCTCTCGTACTAGGAGCAAATCTTCTCAAGAATCAACGCCTACAGTAGATAGGAGACCAACCTGTCTCACGACGGTTTGAACCCAGCTCGCGTACCTTTTTAATTAGCGAACAGCTAAACCCTTGGCAGCTTCTCCACCACCAGGATAAGGTGAGCCGACATCGCTGTCGTATTTGTCTCTTGTTACCAAGAGGATCGGACTATATCTTCACCCTTCTTTTATAAAATAAAAGTGAGGGGTTGGCGTGTTAACACTGTGTTTACTTCACACAATGCTCTAGAATATCTACTTTGTAATATTTATTCTAAGTCTCTACAGGGTCATTGGAAATGTAACTTTAAACAAACATTTCCAGCATGAAAAATGTAAACATTTTTCATGCTTCCAAATCAGAATCCTGATTCGTTTAGACTTCCCGCGGTATTGTCCATAACATATTTTTTATATCATGGAGTTCACCGTTATAAGCCAATTTTTTATTCTTATTCACCGAGCTCCTACACTCGAATAATAAGATCGCTAATATCATTTCTAATATGGCACCCCGATTTTAGTTAAGGTGCCGAACTCCGCCGTCGATATGAACTCTTAGGCGGAACTAGCCTGTTATCC
>CAZIZK010000004.1:0-67086 GCA_964544225.1 uncultured Candidatus Saccharibacteria bacterium
GCCCGAAGGCGACAGATTTACAGTCTGTTGTAATTGACCACTCTACCACCGACGCGTAGGATTATTATACATAAATTTACATAAAAACAAAATTCCCCTAGGTCGGACCTAGGGGAATTTTTTATTTAGCGTAAGGAGATGGCTTTGCCACACGGACGTTGGACTTGATCTTCTTCTTTTTCATCTCGATATTTAGTTCCTTATCCTTCATGGTTACATACACAGTGTCGCCCTTCTTTACCCCACGGCCAATGATAAATGAAGCAACAGGGTTCAATATCTTGTTCTGGATCAATCGGTTCAATGGGCGTGCACCGTAGTGTGGGTCATAACCCTCCTTTGCTAGATATGTCAGTGCATCATCTGTTACCTCGAGTTCAATATCCTTTGTTTTCAAGCGGTCACGCACCACCTGGATCTTTATATCTACGATACTTCGTATCACACTTTCTGGAAGCACGTCGAACACAATAGTCTCATCTAGACGGTTTAGGAATTCTGGGCGGAAATGATCCTTCAAACTTCCTAACACCTTCTCCTTTATCTGTTCATAATCCTGCTTTGCACTGTTGTTGGTAAATCCGATACTCTCCATCTTCTGGATAAATTGTGATCCAATATTTGAAGTTAGTATGATGATTGTATTTTTAAAGTTAACCTTTCTACCCTTTGCATCAGTTAGTGTACCTTCGTCGAGCACCTGTAGGAGTATATTGAACACTTCTGGATGCGCCTTCTCCACCTCGTCGAAAAGTATTACAGAGTATGGGCGATGGCGTACAGACTCGGTCAGTTGGCCACTTTCCTCGTGCCCTACATAGCCTGGTGGTGAACCTACGAGCTTTGATACGCTGTGGCGCTCCATATATTCGCTCATATCTACCCTGATCAACGCCTTCTCGTCATTGAACATGAACTGGGCCAATGCCTTTGTCAACTCTGTCTTACCCACACCTGTTGGGCCTAGGAATATGAATGATCCAATAGGCTTGTTTGGGTCTGATATACCTGCGCGACTACGTCGAACAACATCGGCAATTTTCCCTATTGCAATATCTTGGCCCACTACACGCTTGCGAAGTTCGTCTTCCATATTTGCCAATTTCTCCCTCTCCTCCTCGAGCATCTTTACGAGTGGTATACCTGTCCATTGTGATACAACACTTGCTATATCTTCGGCAGTGATCTCCTCCTTCAATATTCGGCGTGACTTTTGAAGCTTTTTTAATTTCAACAATCTTGCATCCAAATCCTTCTTTAGTCTTGGGATTTTATCATAACGTATTTCCGCAGCACGAGTTAGGTCCGCGCGCATTTCAGCATTCTCACCCTCCAGCCTCAAAGCTTCGAGCTCCTTCTTTATACTTCTGATATCACCCACTACATCCTTCTCGTTCTTCCATTTCAATTCTAATTCACGAGTCTTTTCTTTTAAATTTGCTATTTCTTTTTCTATTTCTTTTATACGAATCTTTGTATGCTGATTCTCCTTACTTGTACGAGAGTCGCTTGCAATCTCTTTTGTGAGAGCTTCCTTCTCTATTTCATAGCGCATGATCTTCCTATGTGCGTCTTCTAGTGGTTGTGGCTTGTTCTCGAGTGCTATGCGTAGTGCAGATGAAGCCTCGTCTACCAAGTCCACAGCTTTGTCTGGCAAGTAACGATTTGTAATATATCGAGTAGACAAATTAACAGCAGAAACTATCGCATCATCGGTGATACGGATACCATGGAACAATTCATACTTCTCCTTTAAACCACGAAGTATTGCAATAGTGTCCTCTGGACTTGGCTCGTCTACGAACACTGGCTGGAAGCGTCGTGCAAGGGCTGGATCCTTCTCGATATGCTTCTGGTACTCCTTCAATGTTGTAGCACCAATAGCGCGCAACTCACCACGGGCAAGCGCTGGCTTTAGCATATTGGAAGCGTCCAGGGACCCCTCGGCACTACCTGCACCTACGATTGTATGTATCTCGTCGATAAACAATATTATCTTGCCATCGGCCTTCTCTATCTCCTTCATTATTCCACGAAGGCGTTCCTCGAACTCACCACGGTATTTTGTACCAGCAAGTAGTAACCCTAGGTCCAGTGACACTACCTCCTTGTCCTTCAATGACTCTGTTACATCACCCTTTGCAATACGCTGGGCCAGGCCTTCTACTACTGCTGTCTTTCCAGTACCGGCCTCACCTATTAGTATTGGGTTATTCTTTGTACGGCGTGATAGTATCTGCATGATACGCATGATCTCGGTATCACGGCCTATAACTGGGTCGAGCTTGTCTTCACGAGCAAGCTTTGTCAGGCTACGAGTAAACTTTGTTAGCAAACGAGGTTTTTTATTTGGAGTTGTGTCTGCCATATTTTCATTCTTGAACAAATCTAAAACACTTAGGACCCTTTCGCGGTCTATTTTAAATCTTGCTAGTAAGTCATGAGCCTCGCCTGGCACTTCGAGAAGTGATAGGAACAAATGCTCGGTAGACACGAACTCGTCCTTTAATATTGCAGCTACTTTGCCAGATTGTTCGATAACCTGGGCCAAGTCTGGAGTCAGATATATCTGGTACGATGGTGATACTGTATTCCTGTTCTCTGGTGACTCAATACCGTCGATAACATTGTCTGAAAGTAGCATTGTATCTATATCCATCTTTTCCAATACAGATATGATCATAGAGTCCTCTTGTATTAGGAGTGCTGTGAGCAGGTGCATACAGTTCACATGGTTCTGACCACGTTCTATAGCCAGCTCGTGAGCTTTGCGGATGGCTTCTTTTGCTTTAGTTGTAAAATTATTGAATGGAGGCATATATTTTCAAATTAAATTAACAATTACAACTATCAGTATACAATATTATTGCTTTACGTCAACAGTTGTGTTAGATGCACCTGAAGTATCTTTTTTTACTTCCGAAGATTTTGGAATGATTTGCAACAATGTAATACCGTTACCGAACTTCTTTAGAATTTTCGCTTCGAAATATTTGGTGTCGAGCTTTACAGTATATATTTCAAAACCATTTAATAATACAGAATCTATCATGATAAGCCCCATATCCGACACTACTACACCCTGACCTAGTGGGGTTGGCTCCTTTTGGGTTGTTGCATTTATATCGTATCCATCACTTGTAAAGTCGGAGTAGATATTTACCAGAGCATTGTTATCGGATACAGATACAATATTATCACCAGTACTAGTATTTGTTGTATCAGGGTTAGAAACATTCTGTATTGTACGTTCGATAATCCTATTTATAGTTTGCGGTACTGTCTGTGGCATCTTCTGCATGAGTGATACAGTCACTATACCGGTTGCAATAGATACAACAAAGCATATTAGCAATGTTAAAAGGACCATTTGTTGTTTATTTAAATCTTTTATTTCCATATATTTTTATTATAGCATAACTTATAAATCTATTTCCAATTCTTGTATTTATTTAAAATATTTTCCAATATTTTAATAGTCTTCTTTATGTCAGACTTGGCTGTGTATCTACCAAGTGAGAAACGAATTGATTCAGAAGTAAATTTATCACCATTACGTATAGCGTTGATCACGTGCGAGTTCCCCTCTTCTTCGCTCTTGCACGCACTCTTGTTTGATACTTCGACCCCATGGGCATCGAGCTCGATCACGAGTAATTCGTGCGAGATACCTAATATAGAAATATTTATATTATTTGGTAATCTATTTACCTTGTCGCCATTTATTTTTATTTTATAATCAACTCTGTTGCTTAGACTTTCTAATTCAGTAAAGAAATAATCACGCAATACAGTTAACCGTGCCACTTCTTTATCTTTCATATCTTCTGTTATTTTCAACGCATGTGCCATACCCACAATACCTGGCACGTTCTCGGTGCCAGAACGTAGGCCATATTCCTGCCCACCACCTGCATATATTGGTGCAAGTTCCACACCCCTCTTCTTGTACAAGACTCCAACACCTTTTGGGCCGTATATCTTTGAGCCATTGAACGACATCATATCTACACCTAGCCTTTCAACATTGGAAATGTCTAGATAGTTCACAGCCTGACATGCGTCAGTGTGTAAGTATATTTGCTGTCCACCCTTCCTAATATTTCTTATTACTTTTGCTATTTCTTGTATTGGCTGAACAGTCCCTATTTCATTGTTGGCATACATTACTGAAACCAATATTGTATTTTCTTTTATAGCATCACGAACTTTCTTTGGGTCTACTATGCCATCTGATTCCACTTCTATATAAGTTAATTCTGCCTTACCTTGCTTCTCCAGCATTTTACAATTCTCAAGTACGGCTGAATGCTCGATATTAGTGGTAACAATATGAGGGATTTTAGTAGTATGTAAAAAGTAGTAATTAGCAAGCCCTATTATAGCCAATGCATCGCTCTCGGTACCGCTTCCGGTAAAGATGATCTCGTCTGAATGGGCAAATATCAACTTTGCTATTTTGTTACGAGCATCACTTATAGCTTTTGATGCCTGAAGCCCGCTTTTGTGTATGGAACTTGGATTTGAAGACTTTTTGTTGAAGTACGGCAACATCGCTCGCAGGACCCTTGGGTCTTGCATAGTGGCAGAAGCATTGTCCACATATATTGTTTTATTAAAACCTCGCATATACAAAATATACCATATATTGTAAAAAACGCTCTTTTGCTATATACTCTTTATCATATGAGTCTCCAACTAATCATATTCGCTATACTCGGTCTTTTTGTACTATTACTCATAGTACTAGTTATCAGACTCGAGGTACGATTCAAGAGATTGTTGATGGGTACAGGTGCAAAAGACCTAGAAGGTGTCATGAATACACTAGGCCACCATGTAGACAATTTACAAAAGACTCAAATAGAAATAAATAAACACCTCGAAGTTGTAGATAAAAGATTGGCAAAGAGCGTTCGCAACATAGAGACGATTCGATTCAACCCATTCCCCGACGCAGGGTCAAACCAGAGCTTTGCTATTGCTATGCTTAACGATGAAGGCGACGGAGTTGTTATATCTAGCCTGTATGCTCGTGACCGTATGAGTGTATTTGCAAAAGAGATAAAGAAGGGTGCCTCTGTACAAGAACTTTCCGAAGAAGAGAGTGACGTATTAAAGAAAGCAAAATAAATTATATGCAAAAAGAAGACACTACACACAATACATCTGTGCGTTCACCTGTTGTTGTTATCATGGGGCATGTTGACCATGGCAAAAGTACGCTACTAGACTACATAAGAAAGACAAATATTGTCGCAGGCGAGGCTGGTGGTATCACACAGCATATTTCTGCATACGAGGTAAGTCACAAAGACCCCGAAGCAAAGAGTACTTCCAACGGGGCAGGTGAAAATGGTATGAGGAAGATCACATTTCTAGACACACCAGGGCACGAAGCATTTTCCAAGATGCGTACTCGTGGTGCAAACACTGCCGATATTGCGATATTGGTTGTGTCTGCCGAAGATTCCGTAAAAGCTCAGACCATGGAAGCTTGGAATACTATCATTGAAAGTAAGATTCCGTATATAGTAGCTATCAATAAAATAGACAAGCCAAATGCAAACCTAGAAAAGACAAAGATGGACCTATTGGAAAAAGGTATCTACCTCGAGGGCCTAGGTGGTGATGTGCCATTTGTGCCGATCTCTGCAAAGGTGGGTACAGGGGTAGATGAATTGCTAGACATGATCCTGCTTGTAGCAGACTTGTCAGCATTTACTGGTAACAAGAACATACCAGCCGAAGGTGTTATCATCGAGAGTCACCGCGACCCAAAGCGTGGCATATCTGCAACAGGTATTATAAAGGATGGTACTGTGAAGAACGGTATGTTCGTAGTGTCTGGCACATCGATAGTTGCGACACGCATTATGGAGAACTTTATGGGTAAGGCGGTGAAAGAACTCTCCTTCTCGTCACCTATTTGCCTAACAGGCTTCGACAGTGTACCTGAAGTGGGTAATGCTTTTAAAACTTTCGACAATAAAAAAGATGCCGAGAAATATATCGAAGAATATAAAGATGGTCAGGAAAAGAACTCGAACATATCTGAATCGAAAGCAAACAAGACTATCCCTATCATAATCAAGACCGATGTGTCAGGAACTATCGAAGCATTGGAAAAAGAGATCGAAAAGATGGCGACCGATGATATTGCTTATCGTATTATCAATAAAGGCGTAGGCAATATTGGTGAGAGCGACTTAAAGAGTGCTGGTATAGACACCGAGTGTGTAATAGTAGGCTTCAATGTAAAGCTTGAACCAAATGCCCGCGACCTGAATGAGTCACTTCATATCAATGTGCAGACTTTTGATATTATTTATAAACTTACTGATTACTTGAAAGAATTGATCGAGGAGCGTCGCCCTCGCCACGAGACACTAGATATACTAGGCAAGTTAAAGATACTAAAGACATTTAGTACTACAAAGACTATCCACGTAGTGGGTGGCCGTGTTACAGAGGGTCGTGTAGGTGATGGCAACAATGTGCGTATAATGCGTGCAGATGAAGAAATAGGTCGTGGCAAGATATCGGGCCTACAACAAGGCAAGATCAAAGCAAAGGAGGTTCTAGATGGCACAGAGTGTGGTGTATCTGTAGATACAAAGATAGACTTGCAAGGCGGTGATGTATTAGAAGCTTTTAATATAGTAATAAAATAATTTATGTCAGAATATAGAAATGAAAAAGTAGCCAACCATATCCGTGAACTTGCAGCCACATTTATCGAGCGCGAGGGTGGTAACACGTCCATAATCACAGTGACTCGTGTCATGCTTGCCCCAGGTGGTAAACATGCAACTATAATGATATCGGTATTACCGAGGGATAAGGAAAAGGCGGCCTTTGGCTTCATAAAGCGCAACCTAGGTGAGATGAGGAAATATGTTCAGAAGGGGCTAAAGATAAACCCAATTCCCTACTTGGATGTAGAGATAGACGAAGGTGAAAAGAATAGACAGAGGGTAGATGAGTTGTTGAGGGAATAGTTGATAAAGGTTGCAACTTGCGATATAGTTAAAAAACGTGTAATATAATGGCGTGGTGGCGAAGTGGTAACGCTTCGGTCTGCAAAACCGACATGCGCGGGTTCAATTCCCGCCCACGCCTCAGGTTTTTGTTTTTATATATGCTGGAGTGGCGGAATTGGTATACGCGCTAGTCTTAGGAACTAGTACCGAAAGGTTTAGGAGTTCAAGTCTCCTCTCCAGCACATTTACAAGAGTAAAATTTTGTAAAAAAGTTTTTAAAAATATTTGCCCTGTTATGCTGTTTTGGTAGATAACAGAATATGTGGTAAATGGTTTAGATAATGTAGAATAATTAAATACGCCCTGTTAGCTCAGCTGGTAGAGCAGCTCCCTCTTAAGGAGAAGGTCGTAGGTTCGATCCCTACACGGGGCACAAAGAAAAAGTGTGCTTTTTCTTCCTTGCCCGAGTGGTGTAATTGGTAGCCACGAGAGACTTAAAATTTCTTGACCTTACGGTCGTGTGGGTTCAAGTCCCACCTCGGGCACAATACGAAACCCTTATCGGGTTTTTTATTTTGTCTAATACAATAATTACCTCAATATTATCCTTATTATATAAGGTTAATTCCCCTATTTTATACTTGACTTTTCTACCGTTTTGGTGTATAATATGTAAAAATTGATAAAAGAATATGACAACAGATCATGAACACGATGACCACGGCCACGGAAGTGGGACGACATCAAACAGCTTTAAAAGAGATACTTATGATATCTTTATCATAGTATTAATCTTCGGTATTTCAATACTTATGGTTTTATTTGGCAACTTTGCCTTACAAATCAGCGGTATTGGATTCTTTATTATCTCGGGCATATGTTATGCACGAGATTTCGTACAGGTGCCTAACCACCCACCATACCTATTCCTAATCACACGATTAGGAAAAAAAATGTGGAAGGAAAAAGATGGCAGGTTAGTACCTGCTTATCTAGGTGAAGGTCTAGGCAAACTTCGACTCAAAGGTATCCTTGAAAGTGGTATTTTAATTAGTACCAAAAAAGAGGATATTGATTTTGACTCTCAAAAGTTAATGACACCAGATGACGGTGAGGTAAATGTTTCCTTCTCTCTTTCTTATAAAGTCGACAAGGATAACTTGGCGAACTTTATCAATATCGGGGAACAGAAAGGTTTCCGTGATATGATCCAACAAATCAAAGATGAGAAGCTCCGTACTTGGAGTGGAAATGCTCACGAAGGCCCCCAAACATGGGAAGAGTTAAAAGAGTCCGGTGACATTGCTATTGCTATTTTAGTAAAAGGTATCTGTGGTGATTCTATGGGTCGTGTACATACAGAAATTCCAACTTCGGAATTAATCATGTATAAGACGGGTAGGATTCCATCAAACCCAAAAATGCGTGAGAAGTGGGGTGACGGTAGAACTGAAGGCGATTATGAATCTGCTGAAAAATGGCAAGGGCTTTTAACAAAAGTACATGCCCTTCCTGAAACAGAACAGGACGCTTTATGGAAAGCTGTAGACGAAAGGATTGAACTCATTAAAAAGATCCGCGGTGGAAGTGGTTCATGGCCTATTCCCCACATGGGAGTATTACTAACCAGAGCAAATCTGGGTGAAATGCTTCCTGTGATGGAAAACAAAGTAGTTCAAGCTTCTCTTAAACTAAAAGAAGAAGAACGTGAACGTCAAGCCGAGAACTATGAGATTCAAACAGATCTTAATAAAGCAGCAGCTTTGCAAAAGAAAATCAAAGATACATCTGGTGAAGATGTGTCCATTGATGCTTGTATGAACCAAATCATGAAATGGAAGATGATCCGCGAGGGCCATGGATACGTTTATGATGGTTCCATGGGTTCTATTGCGGGTTTTGCTGACATGTTCAGTTCTATTATGAAAGGAGCCAAGTCATGAGTGGCGGTCACGACGATCATGGGCATGATGATCATGCAGCACCAGCATCTACAGCAAGTGCTACACCTACTCTTGGTGGAACACCGAAGTGGATTGGTTGGATTATCGCAGTAGCTGTTATACTCCTTTTACTGGTACTTCTTTTTACTTGGAAACCTTGGAATAATTCTGAATCCGAGTCAAAAAAAGAAGATTCAAAAAAGGAACAAGTGTTAAAAAGAAAAGTGGAATCTATCAGCATAGATCCTCTTGGAGAAAGAACATTTGATGTCCCTTTTGGTTGGAATTATCACATAGAAAGTGGTGATTACAATTACGAGGACAACCTCACTGATAGTGGCCTAGACGGAACTTCAGAAAACAAACGTGGACAATCTGTAAAGTGGTTTAAACTACAGAACAGAACATCTAACGTGTTGGAGGTTACAATCATTTGGAATCAACAATTCTAGCTCTTTCGAACCATACCAATTATCAGTTTGGTATAGGTGGTAAACAAATTACTGATAGCAAAAAGGCGCCCCGTATGGAGCGCCTTTTTTTATACCTGCATATTATTTATTGATCTGTATCTGTCCTGTGTCGTTTATGTTTATCCTCTTCTCGCCTACTGTGTTGAGTATTATTCGCATAATACCGAACACTGCAATCATGATAAACAATCCGACAACACCCCACATCATATGGCTCTTGCTAGTCTTACGAATTTCTTCACTATCGGGGTTCATAAGGTACTGCACTATACCGTATAGGAATATTACCAGCGCCAATGCAAACAGCAGGAATATAATAGGGTTTATTATTACCCTCTCGATACTGGACATAAGAGTTCCAATACTAGCCTCTGCTTGTGGTACAAAACCAATATTCATTATCTTTAGCAGTATATACCTGCAGCTGGGTTAGGGATACAAGGAATCTGTGATGGGTCAAGGCGTGTAGCACCAACACCAAATGTGTTAGTTACCAAGTTCACGATACCCCAGAAAGCGATGATAACGAACAAACCGATAAGGCCCTGGATTATCTTGCCACGAGCACCCTTCTTTGCTTCTTCGTCTGATGATACAGTGTACTGTATAACACCCCAGATAAAGTAAACCACAGCAAGAGTTATAAGAACTGGAATGATGTAGTTTAGTAATGTCTGGATTTGCAATATAACACTACGTGCGTCTGCAGCAAATGCAAGGAACGGTGTAAATGCCAAAACAGAACCAAATGAAATAACTTTTTTCATATTTATAAATTTAAAACTTAATAATAAACGCGACCTAATAATAATATTGATTCTTTCTGCAAATGCAGATAAAATTTTACCCTCTTATTATACCATATAACCTGGTATGAAAGACAATATAGAGAGCTGTGGAATAAAGGTATTCAGGCCAAATGTAGCTGCCAGTATCTTCACTATACCCCACACTGCCACCATGAAGAATAGTGATATAAGTCCCCACATTACAAAGGTTTTACCCTTCTTGCGGGCCTCCTCATTGGTCGGGTTCAGTAGTGTCTGAACTATACCCCATATAAATGCTGCTACCGCAAGGGCAAACAGCATCGGTACTATATAGCCGACGAGTGAACAGCTAATAAAGTTGATTATTCCATGCAAGGCACTGAAGCTATTTACGGCGCAATTAGGCATTTTAGAAATTTATTTTAAAATATTAATAATACAATTATATCACAACTTATTGCGACAATGGTGGCAGATATGTGTCCAGGCCAAAAGTGCTAGTAAATATCTTCACTATCCCCCATATAGATGTGATCACTACTAGTGCTATAAGGCCCCACATTATAAATTCTTTACCCTTCTTGCGGGCCTCCTCATTGGTCGGGTTCAGTAGTGTCTGTATTACTCCCCACATAAATGATACTATAGCAAGCGTTACAATAGCTGGTACTATGAATCCTGTGATAGTACATGTCACAAGGCTCACCACCTCGTTTACATTGCTCGATTTTAGGTTCGAACATAGTGGCATCTTTGCTACACTCAATGACTGCTGGCCTGGTTGCAATGTACCTGTACCATTAGGTGTGCCATCCGCATTTAGAAGTGCAGTCCCATTTGCTTGCCCATCGGCATTTATAGTTCCATTCTTTTGAACCTGAGTTGCTGTACCACTGCGTATAGTCGATGGACCAGGAAGTATCAGGGCCTGTGCATCATACACAGGCAATACACAAGACCCTACAACTAATACGAGGGCAAGTGCTATAGAAAGTTTTTTGAAAGTTTTCATATTATGCTGTGCGAGTTATCTCATCGACAGTACCTTTTATAGCATTGGCTATTACGAATGAACCTAGTAATAGTGCAGCCCCGATGAGTGTGTACATGAACGCCTTCTTTGCTTTAGATATCGCCTCGGCATTACCCTGAGCCTTCACAAATAGGAATCCAGAGTAGATAATAGCAAGTACCACAATAGGCACACCTACAGTCAATACAATATTGAGTATAGCTTCAATAAATGCTGGAATGCTGTCGATACCACCTTTTAGAGGATTGTTGATCTTTGCATCAATAGATACACCATTACTTGTACCTGTTGTATTGCCACCAGAAGTCCCTGTTGTATTGCCACCAGAAGTCCCTGTTGTATGATTATTCCCTAATACAACAAACGGCATAGCTATTGCAAATACAATAGCAAATACAGATACGCATGAAGCGAGTTTATTTATAATAAAGTATTTCTTACCAGTGTTGATTTTCATATTATATATTGTACCTTATGCCCTAATAATTACAACTAACCCAACAGGTCCATACCATTGAAGCCGAGGGTGGTTAGGATGGTCTTTATTATTAGCCATGCTGCTAACGCTATTATATAACCCATAATCATGTTGCCTAGCATATGCTTTGCTTTTGAAGTCTTCTCCGAGCTACCACCAGATGTAAGGTACAAGAACCCAGCGTACACAAGCACGATAGCTGCCAATGGTGTAGCAAAGTATATAAGCATAAAGTCAATAATATTGTTCACCAACTCGATCAATTTATTAAAATCACAAGGGTTTGCAAAGTTGTCACTGACAGTCTCTCCTTTGCTATTTACATAACTATTTAATCTACCAGTAACATTACAATCAGGAACAATACCACCCTTTGGTTTTGGTAGCGTTAGGTTCGCCCCACTACCAGAACCGGTATTAGGTGCAGGTGTTGGGGTCACAGCACCTGCATCACGGATAGTTATCTTATCATTTGCAAATATTTTAAAATCTTCATTATTTAATATATTTATTGTATAAGCACCTGGCGCAAAATCATTTGGTATATATACCTGCAGTTTCGTATCATTTACTATATCCCAATTCACCTCTGCTGGACCAACAAAAACTTTCTTTACTGTATCCTTTGTAAACCCTGCTCCGTTAATATAGAAAGACACATCACCTCTTGCGCTCTTTGTAATATCACTCGGGTCAATAGAGTTAATAGTCATATTAGCTATCGTAATCTTCTTTGGTGATGCATACATTTTTCCATCTATATCTTCGATAGTTACGTCATATTCACCATTCTTGAAGTCTTTTGGTACTTTTACTGTTATCTCGGTTGGACTAACTAATGTATATGACACTATTATGTCACCGATAAATAAATTTTTTATCTTGCCAACCACAAACCCAAGACCCTTTATAGTAATATTTGTATCCTTCAGTGGGTTCAGTGGAGTGACAGATTGTATGATCATATCCACAACACTTATCTCATCTTTCGCATAAATATCAAACAATCCATCTACCGATGTAATATGCAATGCGTAACTACCAGGCTTGATAACTAGTGGTATTTTGGCCTCTATTTGTTTATCGTTCAGTATGGTAAATGGTACCCCCACAGTATATAGGTATACATTCTTTACATTGTCTTTGGTAAAGCCAGATCCATTGATAATAAACTTACCACCCAGCTCCACCATGCTCGGAGCACTTTCTATAGAAAAAGGTTTGTCATAAGTAAACAACTTAAATTTATCAGATTCAAAATAAAGTTTCTTTGTGACAGAACCCGTAATAAAAACTTTGACCAAGTTGCCTGATACATCTGGATCCGGAAAAGCTTTATAATAATCCTTCTTGTCTATATAACTTGGCAATTCTAAAACTAGGCTTGTTGCATTTGGAGTGTTTGTTGTAATACCTACAGAATTCTGCATCCAAACTTTCTTGCCTTCAGAATCATAAACAATAACATCAATACTCGTGTCTGTTGTACCGTTAGGTAATGTAAACTTACTAGAAGCATTGCTACCAGAAAAAGTAACTTCTACACCTACCGACATTTTATTATCTGTGGTTATTTTTGATTGATTTTTTACAACAACAGTACCCGTTGCCCCGCTATACAGTATCCCATCGGCACGAACCATGAACCCGACAACAGAAACTATCGCAAGCGCAGATAGGAAGCTAACTATTCGAATACTGAAGATTTTCTTTAAAGTTTGCATATTATTTACCTAACAATATTTCTAATTGACCTTGGGCTTTTGATATTGCATCACTCATAGATAACTTGTTCGATAGGACATTTTGTATTAACTCACCAAATATAGAGTTAGTAAGTCTTGCGTCTGGATCCAGGAATGATCGGGTAACAATAGCCGAATTATAAAATGTACTTAGGTATGGGTCAGCAGGCTTCGCAGACAGTAGTGCACGTGTTGCAGGTGGTAGTGATAGTGCGTTGGCTACAGGCTGTGCATTTATTCCAGATGACATGAGTCCTGCTACTCCAAATGCAGCTGTTGCATTTGTGGATTTATTGTTTACAGCCAGGGCGTATATATTGCCATAAGTCCTCTTTAGATTAGAGTTCTTTGTTTGGAATATGTCGTGCACGTCAAAGCTCAGGTTCGGATTGATAGATTCGATACCGAACAATTCAGATGCAAATCCTAGGTAGAAGGCAGATCCCCCACCAGTAAAGAAATCTTTGGAATTCAGTAACCCCCTGTTCCATGAATACGATCCCGATGTTGGGTCAGAAAAGTCGGTATAGTATGACAATACTTGCTCAGTCGGGCGCACAGGTGAAGTACTGACACTTACCAGAGTCGGAACAACTTTATCACCGGATCGTATGGTGATAGGTGTACCACTTTGCATAAGTAGTGTAGCCAGTATCCCCTTTGCATTGTTGATATTGTCATATGATCCGAGTGCTATCATGCTCTGACTGAGAGTTCCGTCTACCTTCTTGATAGTTAAAGATTTGTTTAGGTCAGACAACTCATCCCAGAATGTTGGGACTTGGGCAATACCGGCATTGGAAAGTAAGTTCTTGTTGTAGTACAGGACCATAGGGTCGATAACGACAGGCATAGCTATCACACCCAGATTCCCTAGGTATATATCTGCCCCATCTATAAATGTGTCACGAAATGCCTTCTCTGGGTAACTTGCGTATGGCATTTGATATATAAAGTTCTTGTTCTTTAGTATCATATCGGGTGTTATAAAGAACAAGTCTGGTCCTGTACCTGAGGCAAATGCTGTTACCAATTCCTCCTGATAATTTTCAGGAGACTTCTTCATATAAGTTACTGTCAGGTTCTTGTTGGTAGAGTTCATGTCGTCGAAAACCTTTTGGAACTCAGAACTATTGAAAGTTCCCCAGACTACCACTTTGCCCTGTGGAGTATTGGCAGTGTTACTGGACTTACCAATAGGTAATATGCCCGAGAATATGAGTACAGCAAAAACAAAGAATGCTAGAAATATAGATAGAAGAATTGTTTGAAAGTTATTCATAAATTATTTGTATAACAATATTATACCATAATGATGCGCGCCTGCATCCACATCGTTCACATATTCATAGCCTTTTGACTTGAATAGGTCTGATACATAGTCCTTTGTAACGATAGACTTCTTCGCAGGACCCATATTGTTGTACGATTCGGACCAGTCCACTACACATACCTTGCCACCCTTCTTCAATATTCTTGTAATTTCTTTTATAAAAATATCTTTGTGTTCCACTTGGAAAAGTATATTACAAGCAAGGACCATATCGATACTATGGTCAGCGAGTTTGGTTCCACCATATACCTCTACATCACCTCGGATGTATTCAATATTTGTAAGTTTCCTTTTGTGAGCTTCGTCTTTGATACGGCCTAGCATGCCGTCTTGAACCTCGACAGCATATACATGGCCACTGTGTACACGCGGTGCGATAGCTGTCGTATACAGGCCTATACCTGCGCCCAAATCTGCTACCTTCATATGAGGTTCGAGCGGTAACTGCGCAACGATACGTTGTGGGTCAATAAACATATTTTAATTATAACATTTAAAAATAAAAAATGTAGTATCGAGTACTACATTTTTTATTTTATTTTTTTATAAACAAGTAATTGATGCGATAGAGTCACCAGGGCGCAACTTCATGATAGTTACACCTTGAGTCTGGCGACCAGATGTAGGGATAGATTTCAGATCAACACGAATGACCTGACCCTTTTGTGATACGGCAATGATCTCGTTCTCGTCACCTACTATCTTTGCCACGATCAATTTACCAGTCTTTGGTGTTACCTTTGCAGTCTTGATACCTGAGCCTCCACGCTTCTGGACTTTGTATTCCTTTATACCAGTCTTCTTACCGAGGCCTTGTGATCCGAGTATTAGGAATGCCTTTTCATTGTCGCCTTTTGCTATCCTGTCTACACCTATAACTGTATCAGCTTTTGACAATTTGATAGCGCGTACTCCACCTGCAGAGCGACCCATCTCGCGAACGTCGTTCTCCTTGAAGCGGATAGATTGTCCAGACGCTGTTGCAAGCATTACATCGTCACCCTTTGTTATTGGTAGTACTGCTTGGAGTTCGTCACCTTTGTCGAGCTTGATAGCTATCAATCCACTTCGGCGTACGTCCTTGAATGATTCGGCGGCCACCTTCTTTGCTACACCTTGGGCTGTTACAAGCATTAGGCTCTCTACACTCTTCTTTGTCTCTTTATCTATTGGCAATATTGAAGTCACCTTTTCATCACCTTCCAGCGATATAAAGTTCATGATAGATTTACCTTTTGTAGCACGCTTGCCTTCGGGGATCTCATACATCTTGATCTGGTACGCCTTGCCACGGTTTGTAAAGAATAGTAGGTCACTATGAGTATTGGCATTTAGAAGCATTGTTACAAAGTCCTCTTCTTTTGGTTCGATATCTATCACACCTACACCACCACGCTTCTGAGTGCGGTATTCACTTGGGTCTGTACGCTTTACGTATCCACCGGCTGTGTATACAAGTACTGATTCCTTCTCGGGTATTAGGTCCTCTTCATTGATAGCTTTTACACCACCCTTTACCACACGAGTACGACGATCGTCACCATACTTCTCTTTTATTTCGCCCAATTCTTTTGAGATAACTTTCATCATTAATTTTGCACTTGCAAGCAATGCTTCGAGTTCCTTTATCAATTCTTGCTTCTCCTTTAGTTCAAGCTCTACGTTCTTACGTTCCAAACCTGCCAACTTTTGCAAACGCATTTCCAATATTGCAGTTGCTTGCAAGTCAGAGAACTTGAACTCTTTCATCAAGTTGAGTTTTGCACCAGCTGTGTCCTTTGAAGCACGAATAACCGAGATAACTTTATCAATATGGTCCAGTGCCTTCTTCAAACCTAGCAATATATGTTCACGGTCCTTCGCCTTCTGCAAGTCGAACTGTGTTCGGCGCTTTACCACCTCTTGCCTGTGGCCGATGAATTCGGAAAGCATGCTCTTTAGTGAAAGTGTCTGTGGTACTCCCTCTACAAGTGCCACTATGTTGAAGTGGAATGTAGATTCAAGCTGTGTATGTTTGTATATATAGTTCAGTACCTTTTGTGGGTGAACACCACTCTTCAGATCAATAGCGATGCGAATATCCTTTGCAGATTCATCACGCAAGCCTTTTACACCTTCGAGCTTCTTCTCTTGCACAAGTGCTGCAATAGATTCGATAAGAGTAGATTTATTTACACGGTATGGGATAGATGTGATTATGATCTGGAACAATCCGGACTTTAGCTCGACTATCTCGGCCTCACCACGTGTTACCACACCTCCACGGCCTGTAGAGTATGCATGCACTAGATCTGCCTGACCATATAATACTCCACCCATTGGGAAGTCTGGGCCCTTTATGTATTGCATTAGGTCCTCGGTAGTTGCGTCTTTGTTGTCTATTAGGTGGATGGTAGCGTCTATAACTTCAGTCAGGTTGTGTGGCGGAATATTGGTTGCCATACCTACGGCAATACCAAGAGTTCCATTGAGTAATAGACTTGGAACAGCTGTTGGTAATACCGCTGGTTCTTTGCGAGTTTGGTCATAGTTGGCACGGAAGTCTACTGTCTCCTTTTCCAAATCACGCAATATCTCGGCTGATATACGAGCCATCTTTGCCTCGGTATAACGCATAGCCGCTGCACCATCACCGTCGATAGATCCAAAGTTACCTTGGCCAAATATTAGTGGGTAACGATAAGAAAAGTCTTGGGCCATACCTACCATAGCATCGTACACAGAAGCGTCACCGTGCGGGTGGTATTTACCGAGCACGTCTCCAACTACTGCCGCACTCTTACGGAAACGGCCACCATGTGTCAGACCCATCTCGTGCATGGCGTACAATATACGTCGGTGCACAGGCTTCAAACCATCGCGTACATCTGGCAATGCACGTGAAGTGATCACACTCATCGCATAGTCTAGATACGCCTCTTTCATTTCTGTCGAGATATTTACTGATATTACATCTTGCCTTGGGATATTTTCCTCTGGTTCTTGAATAACTTGTTTTGTTTTTGCCATATTATTGTGTCTTTTCTACTGGTATAAGATCGATAACTTTGTCTGGTGTTGGTGTTACTATATTTGATTCATCTGTCGTGGTCTTACCTAAAGATGCATTACCGATACTTGCAGAAATATTGGAATACGTATTAGATAAACTCTTACCTAGAAGTGAAAAAGGTTTAATGTCTTCTTTTGCTTGTACAGATACTTTTGAATCGAATCTTTCTGACATTGAATATATCCAGATACTACCTACTACTGCCATCGATACTATAGTCCACAGCATTGCGTATTGTTTACGCTCCTGCTCTGGCTTTGATCTGATTTTTTGAATATATTGCTTCATATTTGTATTATGATTGTAGCACAACTATCTCACCTTCACGACCTACTAATTCTTTTGCTTTTATTGTTAGCTTCTCGATTGCCTTTACATCCTGGCCTCCTTCCTTTAGGAAAGCTTTCAATAATTTATCGTCGTAGTCCATAGGGATGATCAATTTAGCATCAAGTGTCACTGCCAATTTATATGCCTCAGCAGGACCGATAGTACCTGCCTCACCGATCGGTACGAATACGATATCGGGTGTTTCGATCTTCTCGATTGTCTCGGCTGTTAATTTTGGGTTCGTGATAGGGCCCAGGAAGCAGATAGATATACCTTCGATAGCAAGTGAATAAACGGTATTGATATATTTCTTGCCACCGAGTTCAGCCTCGGTCATAACACCTTTTATAAATATGTCTTGGACTTCATAATCCCCTGGGCCTGATATCTCAAGTGGCACAGTGTCACCATGTGACACATTTTCAAAGCCATTATAATCTGGGTGGTTTGTTGTCGATAGTGCAATGCGTGCGCCAAAGCGTGATTGCTTCTCTTTTGAGTCTTTACTAATAGGGTTGCAGGCTACAACCAGTTCGCCTTGTTGGATCTTGAAAAATTCTTTTCCGAGGTATGTGATAATCATGGGGGTATTATACCAAATATCGTATAAATAAAAAAGCACCCTTACTACGACCTGGCAGGAAGTAGGGGGTGCTTTCAAAAATTACGCTCCACTTGCAGGCAAATGCAAACCGGAGGGTGTGGAACGTAAGGTCTTAGGCGTGGGCCGAATTTTTTTCAAAAAATTGCTTTACAGTAATTTCTTCCGAGGTGATCTCTTCTGAAATTTGTTGTGGTTTTTCTATACCATACTTTATCCTTAGTCCATATACTAAAGATTGGTATTTTAAAACCTCATTTGTAACTTCAGAAAGTTCGTCTTCTTCCGAGATTTCTCTCTTCATTAGTCTTTCTTCCGCCAACTCAGTAGCAATTCTGATTTTTTTAATTGCTTTTTCTTGCAATTCACGAAATTCAATTTCGTAAGTAAGTTCTGGTGCTGATGCACTAATTCCATTTTGTGTCATACTTCAATGTATTTAATTTTGCCAAATTATACTCCCGTACATATCAAAAGTCAATACTGGGCCATATATATGTGGATAAGTCAAAATATTGCAAAATATACATATATATAGTATAGTAACGACATTATTAGCAGATCGGCGTGAGGATAGCCCTGTAAAAGAAATCCATTTTATAGAACCCACCCCGTACCGCTTCCCTTTCCATTTGGATAGGTTAATAAGCGGTTTTTTTATTGCAAAATTATGACAACAAAAGAAGAGACAAATACAATAATCGACTCTATAGCATCTGGCGCAAAGGCCGAGCTTTCAAGCGTTGGTAAAATGTTAGAAAAGACAGACATGCCAAAGGATGTCGAGGCATTAGTAGAAGGTAAAGTTCTTGCTATCGAGAAGTCAGCAGTGTATATCGACCTTGCTCCATTTGGAACAGGTATTATATTCGGCCGTGAATTCATCAATGCAAAAGACATTATCCGCAAAGTTGCTGTAGGCGACGTAGTAAAGGCAAAGATCGTTAGTAAGGAGAACGAAGACGGTTATGTAGAACTTTCACTAAAGGAGGCAAAGCAAGCACTAATATGGAGTGAAGCTGAAAAGGTTATCAAGAGCAAGCAGATCCTTGAAATAATGGTAAAGGAGGCTAACAAAGGTGGTCTTATCCTAGAGTGGCAAGGTATCTCTGGTTTCCTACCAGCAAGTCAGCTTGCGAGCGAGCACTACCCACGTGTAGAAGACAGTGACAAGGACAAGATACTCAAAGAGTTGAAGAAGCTAGTTGGTCAACGTATCAATGTAGTTATGATCTCTGCACTTCCAAAGGAAGGCAAGCTTATCTTCTCTGAAAAGGACAATAACCCAGAAGAACGCCAAGAAATAATCGGAAAGTATCATGTTGGTGATGAAGTATCTACAACTGTTGCTGGAATTGTTGACTTCGGAGTATTCCTAAAGGTAGAAGAGGGGCTCGAAGGTCTTGTACACATATCTGAGATCGACTGGGGTCTAGTAGAGGACCCTCGCTCAATGTTCAAAGTTGGCGATGCTATAAAGGCAAAGGTTATTGAAGTAAAGGATGGCAAGATATCACTATCTATCAAAGCATTGAAGGAGAACCCTTGGAAAGAGTTCGAAGACAAGCTAAAGAAGGGTGACATCATATCTGGTGTTGTGATCAAGTTCAACAAGCACGGCGCCTTGGTGTCTATCAAGCAGGGTGTTGCAGGTCTAGTACACAACTCAAGCTTTGGATCTGAGGAGAAGTTGAAGCAAGCATTGGAATTAGGTAAAACATATGACTTCCAAGTTACATTGTTCGAGCCAAAGGACCAGCGCATGACTCTAGTACACCTAGACAAAGAAGCAAAATAATACAAAATTATTTTAAACTAAAAATCCCCCATCTCTGGGGGATTTTTAGTTATACATAGTCATAGCTTTTTGGTGGCCGGATAAAGTGATGGTTTCTATTATCTTCCCTACTTTTTGTGAGACAGTATCTATCTGTGTCATTTCGTCTTGTGAGAAGTTGCCCAGCACATCTGGCTTGCGCAATACACCTTCGGTATCTAGTATCGATACTCCCACACGAATACGAACAAATTCTTTTGAATCGAGTTGGTGCATGATGCTCTTTATACCATTGTGCCCACCGTCACCCCTGTCATGCGATATTTTAATAATCCCAAGTGGCAAGTCGATATCGTCTTGCAATACAATCAAGTTATCGACAGTAGTTCCATATGTCTTCATCAAGTACGGCAGTACTCTACCACTTTCATTCATAAAAGTTAATGGCTTTACCATCAATATATCTGTGTCAGCAATACGAGTTGAGGCCAAGTCGCTCTCGGCATATTTGTTCTTCTGCCATCGATCTTCTGAAATAAGAGTGTTGAAAATAATCCAAGCAACATTGTGCCTAGTATTTTTATATTCTTCACCTACATTACCGAGCCCTATAATAGTTATCATGGAAATATTTTAACACAAAACATGACATCACCCCTAATAATACCACAACACAACAAATCCTATTCCGTCAATGGTATTTTTATGGTAAAATAGCGCCTATATGGAACAAAATAATCAAACACCAGAAAGTGTATTGGAATCAAAGCCTCAAAATAAGATAAAGAAATACAAGAAAGATATCATTGATATCTTGAAATTCGCTTTTATTGCCCTATTGATAGTACTACCTATACGGATGTTTATCGCTCAGCCATTTATCGTTAGTGGTTCATCTATGGTTCCCAACTTCCAAGACAAAGAATATTTGATTATCGATGAACTTTCTTACTACCTACATTCACCACGTCGTGATGATGTTGTTGTGTTCCACTACCCTTACAATACATCAAAGAAGCCTTTGTACTTTATAAAACGTATTATCGGACTACCAGGCGAAACAGTTATTCTAAATGAAGGTAGGGTAACAATAAAAAATGCTGACAACCCAGAAGGCTTCAAAAAAGATGAGTTCTACATAAACGAACCCTTCACCACTAGTGGTACTTATACACTAGGTACCGACGAATACTTTGTTATGGGAGACAACCGCAATGCAAGCTCTGACTCACGAGTATGGGGAGTGTTGGAAAAGAAACACATAGTAGGCCGTGCTTATGTGCGACTATTTCCATTATCAAAAATGTCTTATTTACCAGGGGCTATTAAATAAATTTTAAATATATGAATACAAAAATAAAAAAAGTAAATAAAGAACCTCTTACATCTGTAAAGGGCATGCGTGATATTATCGGCGACCGATATTACAACTTCCAAGGCTTCTTTGAAAAGGCTCAGGAGATATCGGTATACTACGGCTTCAAGCCGATCGACACTCCAATAGTCGAGAATGAAGAAGTATTTACATCATCTATCGGTATCGGTACCGATATAGTGGACAAGGAGATGTATACACTGAAAACCAAAGGTGGCGACCACCTAGCTATGCGCCCAGAGCACACAGCCGGCACAATGCGTAGCTATATAGAGAACGGCATGCAGTCACAGCCACAGCCAGTATTGTTCTACAATTATGGACCAATATTCCGCCACGACAAACCTCAGAAGGGTCGCTATCGTCAGTTCTGGCAGTTCGACATGGATGCTCTAGGTAGTGAAAAGAGTATCCTCGATGCACTTGTTATAAAGACTGCTTGGACCATACTCGAGGAAGCAGGTGCTACGAACTTGTCTGTAGATATCAACTCTATTGGTGACAAAGATTGTCGCAATGGGTACCTAAAAGAACTTGTAAATTATTACAAGAAGCATATCAATGTACTACCAGCAGTAGATCGCGAGAGGCTAAAGGTCAATCCCCTACGCATACTCGACTCAAAAGAGGAAAAGACTATCGAGCTGAACCAAGGTGCCCCAGACACACTGTCACACCTATGCCCGGCTTGTAAGAAGCACTTCAAAGAAGTTCTAGAATACCTAGAACAGATGGAGATACCATACACACTGAACAAATGTCTAGTACGCGGTTTGTCATACTACACACGCACTGTGTTTGAGATAATGATCCCAAATGAAGAGGATGGCAAGATGATCACTATCGCCTCAGGTGGACGATACGACTACCTAGGCCGACAGCTTGGTAGCAAGAAGGATATCCCAGCAGTAGGTTCCAGTATCGGAGTTGACCGTGTAGTTGAAGCCCCATGGTTTGCTAACTTGGCACCTCGCATATCAAAGAAGCCAAAGATGTATTTCATCCAGCTAGGCTTCGATGCAAAGTTAAAGTCACTCAATGTTATTGAGATCCTTCGCAAAGCAAAAGTTCCAATAGCACAATCAATATCCAAAGATAGTCTTGGTGCACAGCTAGCAATAGCTGAGAAAATGGGTGTAAAATATACAATCATATTCGGCCAGAAGGAAGCTCTGGAGAACTCGGTAATAGTCCGCGACATGAGCACCCGATCCCAAGAAACAGTTCAGATAAAGAAATTGTTAGATTATATAAAAGAATTGAAATAAAAATGGTAAAGATAGTACAAGATGGCCACAAAGTACTAAGGCAGATAGCCATGGAGGTCCCAATAGCTGATATAAAAACTCCAAAGATTCAAAAAGTACTAAAGGATATGTCCAAAGCTCTGTCATCGCAAGACGATGGTGTAGCTATCGCTGCGCCTCAGATAGCCGTACCTTTGCGTATATTCGTGATTGCCGGCAAAGTATTCGACGACGACTTTATACGTGGTGCACAAATAGATAAAGACAAGCCAACTTCACACAAGGATATGGTGTGTATCAACCCAACATTCAAGAAGGTGTCTAGCGATAAGAAATTAATGCAAGAAGGTTGCCTATCAGTGCGCCCACTGTATGGAAAGGTCCGCCGTGCTACACGCGCAACTATCGAGGCCTACAATGAAGAAGGGGTACAGTTTACTCTATCTGGTAGTGGACTACTTGCCCACATATTCCAACACGAGATAGACCACCTCGAAGGTATCTTATTCATAGATAAAGCCCAAAACATACATGAATCAACAAGTGAAGAAGAATATAAATAATATAAATTTTGCATTCTGGGGTACACCCGAAGTAGCAAGCACCACCCTGCAATTGTTAATCGATGCGGGTTATATGCCATGCGTAGTTATAACGAACCCAGACAGGCCTGCAGGCCGTGGCCTTGCCCTGACCCCAAGTCATGTAAAAATACTCGCTGAAAAATACAATATAAAAGTACTCCAACCAGAAAAGATTACAGAGGAATTCGTAAATGAATTTTCAAACTATTCTATAGATCTAAATATTGTTGTGGCTTATGGCAACATATTACCAAAAAGTATTATCGATATGCCTGTATATAGCACGCTCAATATCCACTATTCCCTACTTCCTAAATACCGCGGTGCAGCACCCCTGGAAGGCGCATTACTCTCTGGTGACAAAGTCACAGGCGTAACTATTCAAAAGATGGTCTACAAGCTCGACGCGGGTGACATAGTAGCCAGTAAAGAAGTAGCTATCGATGACAGTATCGACAAAGAATCCTTACGTACAATATTGATCGACACAGGGGCACAACTCCTCATAGATACATTACCAGACTATACAATAGGCAATATAACACCAACCCCCCAGGACGAAAGTATGGCTTCGCATATCGGCAAGATAAAAAAGGAAGACGGCAAGATAGATATCGGTGATGATGCAATTGTAAATTACAATAAATATCGTGCATATAGTGGCTGGCCTGGAATATACTATTTCGATGAAAGTGGCAAAAGGGTCAAGATAACAAAAGCCCGCCTTGAAGGTGGCAGGTTTGTTATCGAACGTATCATACCCGAAGGTAAAAGTGAGAGGGATTATCTATTGTAACTCTTTATACCTTTTAGCAATTTCTTTACGCTAGAGGCTCCGCGCTTGAACAGTGTCTGCCCGCGGTCTTTTGAGTGTGTAAGCTTGCGGACCACTTCATCACGAACTTCATCGATAGTTGCATACAGATCCTCGCCTGTTGCGTCGGCGAAGAACTTCTTGCCAGCTGATAATACATTAAACTCGGCTTTGTATACATCACCATTCTTGTGGTGATTAGTTGTCTTGCCGACTTCTACGTGGATAGTATAGTCGCCTTCCTTTAGGAATTTAGTAACATTGTCCATCCTTTTGTTTACATAATCCTCTATTGCACTTGTAAGTTCTATGTTTGTTGCTTTTATATTTATACTCATAAATATATTATAACAAAATTATTGGAGATAAGAAAAGGAATACGGTATAATGAATGTATGAATAAAATGTGGCACATAATGAAAGGTATGTTAGTGATGCTGTACTTGGCATTACTTTTAAATATAATGCTCAATAATACAAGCATAGCTATGCTATACGACTTCCCTATATGGTTCCTACCCGTTATTGCCTTTGCTAGTGTATTTATTATCAGTATTCGGTACATCCAAGCTAGTCTCGCAAGTGACGAGATCGAGCATGAGTTCGTATCGATAGTAAATCATACATTCCGTACCCCACTGACCAGCATGTCATGGTTCGCCAAGGAGCTGGAAAAGGAACTGCCTCGCGAAGAACGTATCAACTACCTTCAAGGCATGATCAACTCTACCGATAGGATACTGGGTATTGTCGACTTACTAGCAGGTATAAAGAATGTAAACGATATTTCCAGTTATGCATTCGAAGCCGTGTCACTTCGTGAAATGGTGGAAAAGTCGCTAATGAAGCATCGCGACCAGATTAGTAAAAAAGGTATCAATCTGCAAGTCGCCGTATTCAATGATATACCATTCCTTACTGCTGACCTGAAGAAGATATCACTCGTTATTGATGTCTTGGTAGAGAATGCCATATTCTATACACCAGAAAAAGGCAATATCACAATAGGCTGTGAAAAGAAGAGGCGCAAGATAGTATTCTTTGTAAAAGACACTGGCCTAGGGCTCACTTGGACTGACAAGTTTAAACTATTCTCCAAGTTCTATCGCTCAAGTTCCGCAAAGAAGATGAATACCGACGGTATGGGCCTGGGCCTCTACCTTGCTCGGATTATCGTTGAACGTCACCATGGGCGTATATATGCACGCTCCAGTGGCCGCAACACTGGGTCAACATTCTACGTAGAATTACCATTACACTAATACAAAATTAAAACACCCCATTGGGGTGTTTTAATTTTGTTAATCTTTCAGATTATATACTTACCTTGTCAGATTCTGCTTTTGGTTCTGAATCTGTAGATGTTGTACCACAAGCTTTTGCATCTGTCTTAAATGTAGCATATGCAGCTTTGCGAGCAGTCTTCATTGTACTGTGTGCAGACTTTGAAGCAGTGTTAAAAGCTTTCCATGCATCGTTGCGAGCTTTTACGCGAGTTGATTTGTCTGTCTGGTCATATGCAGCCTCAAGAGCAGCCTTGCGAGTTGTAAGTGCTTGCTTCATTGAAGCTGTAAGTGTATCAAATGCAGTTCCAAGAGCTTCTTCGCGCTTTGATACAGCAGTCTTTGTACAAGCGATATCTTCAGTTTTTGATACCTTTACCTTGTTCTGACGTTCCTTCATATCCTTTAACTTGTCCTCCATGTACTTTACGCGATCCTCAACTTTTTTACCATTATTTGCTGTATTAGCACTTGTTGTTGTAGGTGTTGCTGTTGTAGTTGTTGTAGAAGTCTCTGCC
Source organism: uncultured Candidatus Saccharibacteria bacterium (assembly GCA_964544225.1). GTDB lineage: Bacteria > Patescibacteriota > Minisyncoccia > Phycocordibacterales > UBA9973 > UBA8515. Next base: position 26,340 of record CAZIZK010000004.1, read on the forward strand.
ATTGCAAGAGGTGCTACGATAAACATAAATGCTGCTAAGATAAATGCGAATTTTTTCATATTTTTTAAATAATTAAACTTTTAATAGACCTAATTATAGCACATTTCAATAAACCTCTATGCTATACATATTATGACGTACAGATACCTCACTTGTTACAAAGAAATGTATTGACTACTTTGTCTTTCGTGGTCTCAATATTAGCCCTGTCATTATAGAGTTCATGATTATCATAACTATCGAGTGCAACATCGTGGCTATATTATAAGCTTGGATCGAGAACAGTATCATAATATGTCGAACCACGTTCATACTATAAAGTATGGGTGTTTCTGTCTCTGGATGATAGGCTGTTTTGCGAAGTGTAGGGATAAATGCAACCAGATCAATACACACAACAATTATCACTGATATTGTTGGGTCTTTTGTCAGGGCCCAAGGTATCAGGCCAAGTAATGCTATCACCAGGAAGTATGTATCCTTGCGGACTATATCCTTGAAGCCGTATTGGAGCGAGAAGAAGAATATAACAATAGTAAATATCTCAGACATAGCGATAGGCAGTGCCCCGATCCCTGCACCTTTTGCTAAAGCTCCAAAGAATGTTACCGCCGACACGATACTCCACACGAGCCATGTATATGGGTGTGGTTGTATACGCCTTTTTATTACGTCACGCAAGTATGGTACATTACCGATGATAGCTATGACTCCGGCTATGATTGCAATAGTTTCTTTCATTATTATTTAATTATAACATATAAAAATACCCCGCCGTAGGCGGGGTATTTTTATTAATCTTTTTATAGATTATGCACGTTCAACGTTTACAGCACTTGGACCCTTTGGAGACTCTTCAGTCTGAAAAGATACAGTGTCGCCTTCGCGAAGTTCATCGAATGCTACTCCAACTAGAGAGTTGCTATGGAAGAAAAGATCCTTTGCCATACCATCAGCAGTGATGAAACCGAAACCTTTGTCAGTAAGCTTTTTTATAGTACCTGTCATAAAGTTTTTTTTACTTATTTAATAATACAAAATAAAGATATAAAAAACCGACTCGTTCTATAATAGCTCTTTTGTCTATGTACTATAATAGTACATTTGAGATATTAAGTCAATAACCCTATTTTACAAGGCGTGATATGCCCTTTCTCTTCTTGCCTTTTGACTTACTTGCCAACATTACCTTCTTAGCTGCTAGGCGCTTCTTTGTCTTTGGAGAACGCTTTGATTTTGGGTTTGGGCCCAATGTGTTACCTCTTTTTGCCATATAATTTAAAAAATTTATTAATTAATACTTGTATTTTACCCTAAAAGTGTCAAAAGTCCTAAGATATTTACTTGAACCAAGCCTTTTGCCAGCCTTTCATCATGTCTATCTCTTTTGTTTGAGCTGTGATTATTTCATTGGCCAATTTAATCAATTCTGGCTTTTTGGAAGTTTTTAATACAGCTTGTGCCATAACTACGGCACCTTCATGGTGCATAATCATTTCAGAAAGGAAAGCTTTGTCGAATTCATCGCCAACTTTTCCATCTAGACTTGCCATCATGCCCTTCATCATGTCGTCCATATTCATACCCACATTATGCATCATTTCACCATTTGGCATTTGGTGCATGCTACCCTCGGATGAATACTTTCCATAACCTTTCATACCGCAATTACCCCAGATTAAAAATCCAACAACCAATCCAATAATAACCAACCCAAGAGAGTAAAAAACTTTTTTATTTTCCATAAATTTTATAAATTAAATTAATAATTGTATATTTATACTATCATAAACCCTATCCTATTACCTATATTTCATCTGTAATCTAAACACCCACTTTGCAAACTCGACCAACAGTAGGTTAAAGATGCTCCACCCTACCACTAACCATAGCCATGATTTTGGCATTGGTGCTATGTCTAGAATATTCCTCATAAATGGTACAGACATTGTAACAATGAGCAATACAATACCTGTAAAGATAGCTATATTTAATTTTCGATTTGCAAATGGATTATATGCAAATATTGGCTTGTGTAAACTTCTAAATGAAAAAGCGACAACCAATATATATACAGAGAAACATACAAAGAACACCGACCGTGCCACTTCCACCTGTACATTTAAACGTAATAGAAAGTAGTATAGTAAAAATACCAGCAATGAACTAATAGTACCTATACCAAATGACAACGCCTTTACTTCTTTTGTTAGTAACTCTTTCTTTGAAGAACTCTTGCCTAGACCTTTGTCTAGGTTTTCATCATATGCAAAGGCAAGTGCTGGCAAGCTACCAGTAAATAGATTTACCCATATTATTTGTAGGGCTGTAAGTGGTAGTGTTATATTCATAATAAGGCTACCTCCTATTACAAATACTTCATCTAGTGAGTTGGACATCAGATATGTAAATGTCTTTCTGATATTTACCAATATACGCCTACCTTCATCAATAGCCATACTTATAGTCTGGAAATTGTCATCCAACAATACAAGATCTGCGGCACTTTGTGCAACATCACTTCCAGAACCAAGTGATATGCCTATATCCATAGCTTTTAGTGCTGGAGCGTCATTGACACCGTCCCCTGTCATTCCTACGACTTCACCCAATTTGCGATACAACATTCCAATACGCAACTTGTCCTCGGGTGTAACACGAGCAAATATTTTTATCCTATTTATAACTTCCAAAAGTTGTATATCGGACATTGTGTGGATATCCTCACCAGTTAGCACCTCGTCATCGGCAATACTCCACCCGATACTACGTGCTACCGATATAGCAGTTCCCTTCAGATCACCTGTTATGATAACTACACGCACTCCATGTGACTCTATATTGGCAACAGCTTCCGGCACCTCCTCGCGTATAGGGTCAAAGAAAGATAGTATACCTTGGAATTTTATTTTCTCTATTGCATCTACTTTTATATCTGCAACACTATTTTTGGGTAGAGTAGCTATAGCCACCAGTCTTTTACCATCATTACTTGCATTTTGAATCCAAGACATTATTTGGATATAAGTGTCCTTGTTCACATCGGATCGTGCCAAGAGTATATCTGGAGCCCCCATAATTATTAGGCTATCTCCAGATACAGCTACTGAAAATTTATTAGTAGAGTTAAATGGTAAATTCAAAGAATTTTCTCTCAACACAATCTCTTGCAAGTTTATGCCATGCAAGACAGACGCTTTTGCAATATTAACTTCAAAGGGTCGCCCTGTAAATTTCCAATCTTTTTGATCATCATCTGGATTTTGTACTATTACATCAATATTCTTGAGTGACAACTTTAATATTTCTTTTTGTTCATCTGACAAGAAATTTATATTTTCTTCTGTATAATCTTGTTTTGCTAACGATTCAAATGAGTGCACCCCTGTTAATTGCATATCTGCCTTTGTCAGAGTTCCTGTTTTGTCGGTCATTATAAGTGTGGCCGAACCCAATGTTTCTGCTGCAGATAACTTACGAACGATACCCTTTTTCATTGCTATGCGCTCAGCACCTACGGACAATATAATAGTTAGTGCTATAGGCAACGATTCAGGCACTGCCCCTACTGCAACTGCTGCTGAAAGTATTAGCATTTCAAATATTGGTTCACCACGATATATACCGAGTGCAAATATACATACTACAATAAGCATAACAATAAAGAATATGTACCAAGCCAGTCTGTTTACGCCCTTTTGTATTGGAGTGATCGCACGCTCTGTACTAGATACCAAGTCTGCTATCTTACCTATTTCGGTATTTATACCAGTAGCTACAACGACTGCAGTAGCAAACCCTTCAACAACAAGAGTTCCTGCATACACCATATTTATATGATCGGCTGTTATAGTATGCTCGGCAACTGTTTCAATTATCTTTGTTTCTGGAACCGACTCACCAGTCAGTATCGCCTCATCAACTTTAAAATTATTGACCGATATAATACGTGCATCAGCTGGTACACGTGAGCCATATGAGAGCTTTATAATATCACCTGGTACAAGATATGAAGCATCTATCTCCTGTTCATTACCATTACGCAACACACGTGAGCGGTCCTTTATATATGTTGTCAATTTCTCTAAAGTATTTTCGGCTTGGTATTCACGGTAAAGCCCGAGGCCTACATTGATCAGTATTGCACCGATAATAACCGACATATTGACCCATTCATTCAGTATTCCAGTCAGGACTGATGCCGCCATCAATATAAATATAAGAGGACTTGCAAACTGTTTGAGAGCTAGCTTTGGTAAGCTTATACTGCCCTTACTTCTTAGGTTATTTGTTCCAAATAATTTTAATCGAGTTTGTACCTCTTTGTCTGACAATCCTTGTTCCGATGCTTGGAGCTCCTTCATAACATCATCAACAGTCAAGAACCAAGGGTTTTGTATCTTTATTTTTTCGTCCATATTTTAATATTATACACTATAGTTAGTAATTTACTCGGGGCTATTGTGGACTGAGTTTGCATAGATAGGTGGGTTTTAAAATAAAAAAGCCGTACCAAAGTACGACTTTTTGTAAATATAAAGTTAATTTTATATCTTCTTTGGAAACAGGATAGATAAGACAATAGACGAAACAAGAGCAAACATTATAATACCCAGAGATAGTACAGAAGATAGGTGTATACCAAATATTCCAGCTACCATCTTGAGCCCTATAAATATCAGTATAAAAGCAAGGCCTTTCTGTAAATGATGGAACTTGTGCAAGACATTTTCAATCAGGAAGAACAATGCTCGCAAGCCCATAATAGCAAATATGTTGGATGTAAATACTACGAACATATTCTGAGAGATACTGAATACGGCTGGGATAGAGTCCACTGCAAAGATAATATCGGTAGCCTCTACCAGAAGAACGATCATAAATAGTGATGTAAAGTAAAATTTACCATTTTGCCTTACAAAGAACTTGCCACCATGATGAGAGTCGGTAAATGGCAGTATCTTGTGTGCAAATTTTACAACCTTGTTTTTCTTGAAGTCGATATGTTCCTCTTTCTTATTACTTAGCAATTTGATACCAGTATATAGCAACAATGCGCCGAATACGTACAATATCCAGTGGAACTGGCTGATCACATACGCCCCTACTCCTATGAACAATGCGCGGAATATTATCGCCCCGATAATACCCCAAAACAGGGCTTTGTGATGATACTTCTCCTCCAAGTTAAAGTAGCTAAATATCAGCAATATAACGAACAAGTTGTCTACTGACAACATCTTTTCAGTTATATATGCACTGAAGAATTCAACACCAGTATTCTTGTCTATAAAGAAGAATATGAGTGCCCCAAAAACCAAGGATATCCCTATCCAAAATAGTGACTGGTAAAGTGCAGGCTTGAACGCTATCTTGTGGCTCTTTTTATTAAAGAATCCGAGGTCAGCAACCAGGAACCCTACAACAATAACGCCAAATAATACCCAGAGACTCGTTTGTGCTTCCATATAATGTTTATAATATATTATTTAATATAGATTATATACTAACAGATAATTAAAATAAACCAAAACTCATTCTAATATGGTTTGTTGTCTCGACAATAATATATTAAATCTTTAATGTTGCTATAAATCCTTTATGATCACTCACCCCTTCGAGGACCTCAAAACTTTCTACCACCACATCAGAGCTGGTCATTATAGTATCTACCATTAGTTGCAAGTTTGGATTTCTGTGTAATTTTGGATCAATACTAGAAATTAAATCTTTCGGAACAATATCTATCAATTCTTCGGCCAAAGCATCATATATTTGTTCCCCGCGTGGATTATTTAAATCTGAAGTGAAAATAATAGGATTATTTATCCCCTTAATTAAAGCAAGCATTCTGTCAAAATACCCAGATAATATTAGAAATTCTTTTACATATTCAGGATCTTTTTGAAAATGATTCTCCTCCCCTGGTAAATTATGATCGATGACAGGAAAATGTGCAGTACAGATATTTACATTTTTAGTACCAACTTGAACATTTATTACAACAAGTGGTGCAAAAAAGCTGAATCTTTCTTTTAATCTTTTACCGTATGTTGAATCTAAATATTCTTTATTAAAAATGGGTAGTTCTTCTAATCCATTACCATCATAACGCAATATATCTTTTGAATTAATTTTTAGCCTTGAAAGGATCGCTGGACCCTCTTTGTCGATCAAATCACCATCTTTTATACCCAGCATTGGCGCAAAAATTAATTCATACCCTGCATCTTTTGCCAACTTTTCTATCTCATTTTGCATAGCTTCCTCGAAGCATGCGATGTCTGGCTGAATTTCTTGTAGCAACTTTCGGACTGCGTCGAGATGTTTATTACCTTCTATATTTAAATGTAGAATTTTTAAACTCATTAATATTGATATTCTATCATATTCTTTAGTTAAGTATGTATAGTCAGTAACTTACTCGGGCTATGGTGGCCATTGAATATCTTTACCTTGTTTATAGGTACTTTGTACAGTTCAGCTACTATCTCAATTACTTTCTTATTGGCCATGTTCCTTTCCGCCTTCTCCTTTATCTTTATTTCATACCTATTGTCCCCTACTTCTTTTACAGATTCGGTTCTGGCCCCTGCTGTTACTTTTACCTTTACATACATAATTATTTAAAGATTACTGAGCCACTGTCATACTTCAACAGCAATACCATCTCGCCTTTTGATGTGAACATGAATCCGTCTGTCTGATCCAACATTTTACTAAACTCCTGTTCTTGGGAACCTTCGCAATACATCAGTGTTGACATCATCTTCGTAAGAGTTATTTTATTATCCACCACCTTATACTCGCCACCCACACCATTACAGTCAGTAGTAGCCGAGAAGGTCTTGTCCTTCTTGAAAGTTATAGTAAACTTCTTTGCTACCTTTGGTGTTACCACCTTGCCATCACTATATATTGTATTGATCCATGTCCAGGTCTGCATAGATAACGTCATACGTGCAGGGTCGGCCTCGCCTTCGAAGTCTTTTACTATTATAGGCTCGGGTTCTTTTGTTACATTTTTAATACCAACATTTTCTTCTACCTCTCCAACCTGAATATTTTGATTCTCTGACAGAGTATCGGTTTGATTAAAGTTCGTCTTATAAATACCAAAGCCAATAATTATCAGAGCCACAATTCCTAAAGATATGTATGTTTTTTTCATATACTAAGTATACACTATGTAAAATAAAAAAATAACTACACTTGTGGTGTAGCTATTTATCAAAATTTATTTGTTTTATCCTATTCCAAATAAGACTTGAGCAGATCAATCTCTGCTTGTGGTAATTTGTGGATAGGTCCATCGCCGAAAATGAAGTGGTCTTTATTGTAAAAGAAATCTACCGGATAACCTAGGGATTTTATATCTTTTAAAAATCCAGGAGATACCGACATTGCCACAATTTTTGCATTAGGATTTGTTCTCTTTACCCAGCTTAGATCCATATCTCCGTCCAATATTACTTGTCCAGAAATAAAATAGAGGTCAAAGTAAGATAGTGGTAAGATTTCTGTATTTTCACCACTGAACACTTTGACTTCGTCACCATAGACCCCCTTTAAGATATCTACAATTTGCTCTGTGTAGAAGCTATCTTTTACGAAAACTCTTTTTGTCATAATAATAGGTTTTATTTGTTTCTTTCACATTACCTTATTTGAAGAATAAGTCAAATTGAACATATACGAACCTATTTACAAATAGGTATAAATGTATTATAATAAAAGAAAAAAATAATAATGACACGTAATTTTATACCTAAAAACCGTGGGATCGTTGTTTTAAAACGACACCTACCAATGATAACAATACCTGCTATGATAGGAATTGTTATTGTATTATTGTGGAGATTTATAATATTTCCTTTGGATTGGAATTTTACAAATCTTTCTGACCCAGTGCTATTTATTGCCCTACCTCTTGCTTGCTTAATATATGTGCTTTTTGCAACTATCGCAATTAGTTCTGTATTTCAGCAATACAAAGAGGTTTCAAAAAGTGTTATATTGTTGTTGGAATTGTCAACCGGGTCTTTTGTGCAAGATGCAAGAAACGAAATAAACGCTGCACATGAGAACAGCATGATGGTGAGGGTGATTTTTTTGTTCATTTTTATTTTTGTTAGTGTTAATTTTATCTTTTAGGGTTGCTTTGTCTGTTTTCGCTGATGGTAACAACCCCCCGATCGGTTTCTTTTTTGGTTCGTACCAAAGAACCTTCTTGATCATATTCATACAAGGTTGCGTAATTGTTTTCATCAAGAACAGCAGTCAGTTTAAGGCTCACAGGATCATATATATAGCTTTTCATACTCCCGTTTACTGGGTATATGCGAATGTCATCAAAATAAGCTGTTCCACTTCCACTAAGCAATTCCACAGTAATATCGGTGGCACCAGAAGGAATTGTAAATTCTTCGTATATGCGCTGCCAGCCTTCAATAATCTTACCTTTACCATAGTAGGGCGCAGGGTCGGTAACTGGGCCAGTGTAATCTATTTGTATTGTTGCATTATAATACCCCGTCGCTGTATCAGGTGCACTTGCCTCTTTTATCCATGCACTGATGGCATAGGTAGCACCAATATCAGGGACAAACCCACCTATACAATTTTCGCAATCAAATGTAGGCATAAAACACGGGGCAGGTGCTTCAATTTCCTCGGTTTGGATGCATAGGGCTCTTGCCGTACTTATATAATCATCTGCATACAAACTTATTGTTATAGTGTGCATAAGCCCGTCAGCAGGTAAATTATTTAAACGGAATGTAAACGTAGCAATAATGGTGTGACCTATATATTCACTTAAGTCCACAGGCATGGTATCCCAGTCCATGAATTTAATGCCACTTTCAGGTTCTACATATTGGAATTTAGAACTTCCATAAATTGGATCTTTATTGTCTGCATATACACGGTACCGGTGTGTGAGGTACTTCCTGTTACTGACGTTCCATGTGGTCTGTAAGCGCAGAGCATCAGAAATAATTAGATTTACTCGACCTAACGAGACACAAAGACATACGGCTATAAAAGAACCTTTAGGTGGAATTATTAAAGCTGCAATTAACACATTTAAACAGCTGAATGAAAATAATATAACACCTGGGAAATCTTTTGATTGGTGGGAGTTACTTGGAGAAACAGCAAAAGGGGCTGCGATAGGAGGAGGTGCAGGACTTGTGTTGGGTGCAGTTGAGGATTATGAAAATTCACAGCAAAATCCTATAAATACTGATGCTTTTTTATTTGCAGTAATAAATGATATAAGGTTAGATAAAAATGACCCTGAATTTAAATGGTTGGATAATAAAGCACACCGATTACCCTTACTTCGTAAAGAATAAATTGAATAATCTCCTTTATAAAACTGTAGGTCTTGACTGCTCCTCTTATATTTTTCAATTAAGTTAGAATCTTCAATGTATCTTTGTTCTTGGGTAAAAAATTCATAAAAATGTGTCCTACTACTGTTTATATCTTTTCTTTTAAAAAGATTATTTACGACGTATTCATCTTTTAAATCAGATGGCTTATATTTTTTATTTGTAAGAAATTTATCCTTAATGTTACTTACTAAATTAGGATCTTGAATTGTTTCAATTTGGTAAAGGATCATTCGGCCAGCTACAGGCATGTGGTTAAATGCTGGATTTGTTCCAGCATAAATTCCTTTTAAATATTTATCTGTTTGAACTTTTCTTTTACTTATGTCAAATACAAATAAAAACTCATCTTTCTTATTTTGTGGTGGATTAAAGTATAGTGAAATAGAGTCTTGATTATTTCTTTTAATTTTACCATCATAATAATTATTTTCAGATTTATTGGAATTTTCAATTCCCGTTGTGCGCATGAATACATGTTTGTCGGTATTAATTAATAGGTAAAGCCGAGAAATGCTACCACTTTTAGCTTCTTCTTTTGGTCTAATAAAATACCCTTCATATATGCCATAAAAATGTGGTGGTATTTCGAGATTATTGATAGGCTGATTATCGGTGTTATTTTCTTGATTATTTGGACTCTTCTGAGCACTAGTTTCCTTTTGATTATTTAGTTCTAATTGTGCACTTTTTAGAGGATCTTCTAGAGAATTTATAAAATCTCTAAAAGCCTTCATAATATCTTTAACTTGGCAAATTTCACTAAAAATAATATATGCATTGACATAATGTTCTGGTATTGTATGATTGTTTCTGTTATTATATGGATTGCCTTTTTTGGAACGAATTGGTTTGATATTGTCGGAATATTGTTTGTGGTTGAAGACTATTTTGTCAGTTTGCTTGTCAAATCTTAAGTCCTGATCTAAATAGGCTTTTACATTTGTATCTTCTTGCATTTTTTTACTAAGAGAATTTGAGCCATAATTTCCGTAAATGTCTGTATCCTTATAATCTGTTGCTAAAAGTCCAGTTATTTTTTCCCATTTTTTAATTACGGCAATATGTATAAATTCAGCAACTTTGGGATGAAGTTTTATCTGTAAACTTTTTAACTTTTTACTTGCACTCATATTGTACTAAATAAATCTTTAAAATATCCTCAATATTTTTTAAAGATATTTTGAGGATTAATACTGCGAGATTAAGTAATCTTTAAGAAATAAAATAAGGAGAAGAACTTTTGTGAATAAGTTGTATATAATTGTTATTTGAGGTAAATCTTCTATAGCTTTGTATCATGCGCAATAACATTCATATATTAAGAGTTTTGCAAATCTTCAAAATTGGATGTGATCAAATAATATTTTCAAAGTTATCCGTGAGTTTTTTTATTCATGCTACTGGCTTTCAAAGGTACACAGATTATGTATCGTTCATTAATTTCGATTTTGCCTTAACATTAGGCAGATTTACAAATAATTCTGGCAGATCTCCACCATAAAAAATGGGCATAGACTTGGTTAAAAGGCTACACCCACTTAAAATTTTTAATTATCCCAGTAAGGATTATTGATTTTAAGAACAAATGTTATAAATGTTCATCTAATATCATAGCATTTTTGGATTTATTTTTACAAGTTTTTTGCCCAAAAGTCGCGTATTGTTAGCTATAATGCAACAGTGTGGCGGGTTTGTCAATTTTATTTCCCAGAAAAATTGATGTGATTCTGTACTACTTATTAACAAGTTAATAGATACGACATGACAAACATTTACATCAAATTCTTGTTCGCTTTTGTAGCTATCTTTCCCACGGCAAGTCACCTGGAGGTAATTTGCAAGAGTTTCTCGGAAAACATTATTGAACTATGTGCTCTTTCATTACTTTTTATTGTAATTCTAATATTTATAATATTCTATCAAGTTGGATATTATAAATGTGGTAAGGACTTAAAAATGAGATATCATATAATTCACTGGTTTATTTTCCTTTTATCAATATTTTCTTTAAAGTATATTTGTAAAAACCAATAATGAAGATAAATAAGATTTATTACTTTCAGGAATGTCTTAACATAATTAATAGAATTTCTCACACAATAGCGGCGGTTTGAAAGATATAGCATCTGTTTTACCGAGGGTTTGTGCTTCTGATTTTCCTTGCAAATGGTTAGATGCAATGTGCCCATCCAACTCTGGGATGGAGAAGGATGGGATTTGATATTCTTTAAGTTGGTTTTTCATGTTATTTTCTGGTTTTAAGTTTGTTTAAATAGTTACGGCAGCCTTCCATTTGTAAATCGTCCATATTGGGGTGAATCCAAGATAATTCATCAATAATCACTGAAATTATTAACGGATTACGGAGTGATTTTCGACCACCAAAGGCCGAAATCAGGCGTTTTAAATTTGAAATAAACGGGGTAATCTTTTTGTTTTTCATGGCATTTGTTTTAGGTTAACAAATGCCCCAAACGAGTCTAGATAGCCTAGTAACTCAGGGTATTGACATTATATCCCTTTTGTGTATAATGTATCTGAGTTTGAGTTCTTTACAAGCAATTTGGGTTGTTTTCCGACGTAGCCAGATTGCATTGTTTTTCAATCTCTTTTAAGGCTCCCATGACTTCTGTCATGGGGCTTTTATTTTGGCTTTTGTGCCTCATTTAAAGGTTGAAAATTTGGCTTTCCTTGGGCCGTTACTTTAGACACTTTTCTGCATTCCGCAGAAAGGTCAAGGGGCTGTTTTGAGTTAATTTTTCTGTAATTCATACAGACAAATCTCCATCATGACTTCTAATAACATCCACCAGTAGAATGACCATTTCCTCCAACAATTCCTCCATTATTTGAATTAATTAGTAATTTTATTGCTAAAACTTGGACTGAAAAGTATTTTTATCCTACTTTGCAAGAAAAATAAATCTAAAGCCATGAATCGTATTGATAAAATTTCATATGATGAATTATCAGCAATTAGGGCAGGGATAATTGAAGCATATTCATTAATCTCTAAAATGGAATTTAAGCCACCAGGCAGCAAGGATAACTTGGCTTATAAAAAACTAAAAGATGCAATTGAAGAAATAACAACTCATGAAATTTCTGAATCTAGTTTATTTGAATTGTTTTATGATGACACAAAATCAGCTTTTCGGAGAATTAGATTAGATGCTTTTTATAAATTTATTTCAAGTCAGGTAAAACCTAGAAAAAGAGAAATAAATCAAGATGAAATAATTGCAATTGAAAAGTATTTCAATGAAAGATACAAACTGCTTATCAAATTGCCAGAAAGTGAATTAAATAGGGTATATCTAACACTTTTAGATATAGAGAAACTTCAAAATTTTAAATTATTGTCTTATAAATTAGGAGACATAAAATGGGACAGAATTCTAGAAAGATTTAAAGCAAACAGTAAAATTATTTCAGGAATTCGCCTTACTGCAGATGCAATATACTTCCTGCCCTACCCCAACTGCGAGCAGAAGTCTTTTTTATTGTAATGTTTACTGTTTCCCCAGCCTTAATCACAATTCTACCTGAATCTCCATGTATGTCTTTGCCGACATATGCTCTTATCTGATCGTTCCAGTCACTACAGATTGTATGAGTAAAAATAATTGGAACTAATGTTCCTCCTGAAAGAATGTCGGTTTTCTGAGCAAAAAGTTGAGTTGCACAGGTATTGGATTACGTTATTTCTTTCTCAGCTTTGGTTAAAAGAATATCCGACTATTTTAAAAATGCCTTAGATTCTGAAAAAAATCTAATTGTAATAAATGTGTTTTCCGAACTTTATTTAAAAGATGGAGAATTGGAATATGTAGCAAAAGATGGGATTGAAGCACTTTTAAAGCGATTTGACACTCAATATTCGCAATCTGGCTCCCCGGGTAGGGATCGAACCTACGACCTTAGAATTAACAGTTCTCTGCTCTGCCGCTGAGCTACCGGGGAATATTTACCTACAAAACATGCTCTAAAAGAGCTTCTGTCATACTACCAAAAATGAGCCAAAAATGCAAAATGTCTGTTTATATAACAAGGTAATAAAAAACTGTTCCAAGCATAGCCTGAAACAGTTCTCAAATCAAATTCTAAAAATTACTTCCACATGATTACTTCATCCTTTCCCGGACCAACAGATATCATGTACAGCATGACACCCAATTCTTTGTAAATGTATTCGAAATACATAAACGCATTATGAGGTAAATCTTCATGACATGTACAGCCTTTTGTAGGGCCTTCATTACACCAACCATCGAAAGTCTTATATATTGGTTTAATATTGTCCGTTTCGCGAACCATATCAAAATCCAAAATATATTTCTCTTCATCGTTTAACTCATAATGAGTACATACTTTTATGTTTTCAAATGTTGGTATGTCTAAAATATCAGCTTTAACAATCACAAGGTCGGTAACACCATTTATCATGCAGGCATAACGTAGTGCAGGTAGATCCAGCCATCCAGTAGAACGTGCGCGCCCTGTACGGGCACCAAATTCGTGTCCAGCTTGGCGGAGCTTTTCGTCCAACTCTTTATCAAGTTTTGTTGGAAAAGGTCCATTACCCACACGCGTAGTATAAGCCTTGGTCACACCGAACACTTTGCGTACACTTTGTGCAGGTATTCCTAACTCGCCTGGTACAGCAGATGCTAAACATCGTGAAGATGTAGCAAATGGATATGTACCAAATTGGATATCAAGCATTGTAGCCTGAGCCCCTTCGGACAAAACATCTTTACCTTCGCCTAAAACTTCATTTACAAAGGCTGGTGTGTTTACACAATTGTCTTTGTAATTCTCTAGGATAAAATCTACGGCTTCAAAGAATTTATGAAGTGGATTATTGATTTCCTCTTCATAATTTATTTTATAACCAAACAACATTTCAGCATGCTTGATATGCTTTTCTACCAGAGCATGAACTTTGTCAGAAAAATCTGGATAAAACATATCACCAACTCTTATACCAACGCGACCAGCTTTGTCACGATAAACAGGTCCTATACCTTGGCAGGTTGATCCGATAGCGTCTTTGCCTTTACTTGCTTCTTCGGCTTTGTCGAGCATGATATGTGAAGGTAGTATAAGGTGTGCACCTTTACCTAAAAAGAAATTCTTTTTAGTATTGGCGCCATATTTTTCTACCTTTGCAATTTCATCCACAAGTAAACTCGGGTTAACAACCATACCACAAGCTGAAAGCGACGGTATAGAAAAGATAGTACAAGGAATAGTGTTCAATACCACCTCATCACCACCTATATAAAGTGAGTGTCCAGCATTCGGTCCACCATGTGGCCGAACACCAAGTGCATAATTAGGGGCCAGACCGTGAACGATCTTTCCCTTTCCTTCGTCACCCCATTGTAGGCCAACGACAATATCTACGTGTCCTTTTTTCATATTTTTTCAATTAAAGTTTTCTTCACTTTATGCTCATGCGCAAGTAAAGTCAATAGAGTTATTTTGTATAATTTGGAGCTTCTTTGGTAATAGTAATATTGTGTGGGTGACTTTCCTTCATACCTGAAGCAGTTATCTTGTTGAATTGGGCATTCCAAAGTGTCTTTATATCTTTCGCGCCAGCATAGCCCATACCTGATCGTAGTCCCCCAACATACTGATAAATTATCTCAGACACTGTCCCCTTGTAAGGCACAATACCTACGATACCTTCGGGCACCAACTTGCTTGCCTCCTTCTCTTTGTCTTGGAAATATCTATCCTTTGAACCTTCTTGCATAGCCTCTACTGAGCCCATGCCTCGATAGCTCTTGAACTTGCGTCCATCAAGTAGTGTTACTTCACCCGGAGCCTCTTCAGTACCGGCAAATAGTGAACCTGCCATGATAAGTGATGCACCGGCTACGAGTGCCTTTACCATGTCGCCACTGTATCTGATACCACCGTCGGCGATCACTGGTGTGTCTAGTCGTGCTTTGCGAAGTGCGTCTACTGCATTCATCACAGCAGATAGTTGTGGCACACCAATACCCGATATAATACGTGTTGTACATATGGACCCTGGGCCCACGCCCACCTTTACCGCGTCGGCACCGGCACGAGCAAGTGCTACTGCACCCTCGCCTATGGCAACATTACCTACTATTAGTTGTGCGTTCTTGAACTTCTTCTTTATAGTCTTTACTGCATCGATAATACCCTTTGAGTGGCCATGTGCACTGTCTAGCACCATGACATCTACACCTGCATCTATAAGGGCACTTACACGTTCCATCATGTCAGGGCTCACCCCTATAGCTGCACCTACGCGTAGTCGGCCACGAGTATCCTTGCAAGCGTTTGGATATATTTCTTTATTCAATACGTCTTTGTATGTAATGAGTCCAACTAGTTTGCCAGCCTTGTCTACTATTGGCAATTTCTTTATACGGTTTGACTCCAAGATCTTCTTTGCTTCATTCATTGAGCAACTCTGACCTGCTGTGATAAGGTCGCGAGTCATAACTGAAGAAACAGATTTTGATAAGTCAGATGTAGCGCGCATATCACGGCCTGTGATAATACCTACGAGCTTGCCATCATTGTCTAGTATTGGCACTCCACCAATATTCTTGTTCTTCATTAATTTATTTGCGTCGGCTAAAGTTGCATTTGTGTTCAGAGTAAATGGGTCTTCGATAATTGCATTCTCGAACCTCTTTACTGTACGCACTTCGCTAGCTTGTTGGTCGATAGACATGTTCTTGTGGATAATACCCAGGCCCCCGTTCTGAGCTACAGCTATAGCAAGCCTGCTCTCGGTTACAGTATCCATAGCCGCAGATATAATAGGAATATTGAGTTCAATAGTCTTTGTTAATTTTGTCTTTATAGACACATCACGAGGCAGTACCTCGGAGTATGCAGGCACAACCAGCACGTCATCGAAAGTCAATGACTCTGCTATTGGAGTCCTCTTTGGGGCTCTTGGTGCTACCTTTTTCATAACACGATTATAGACTTTTTCCGAGGATACGTCAAAGAAAACCCGGCCCGTGCTTAAGGCACGGGCCGGGTTTTCTGTTTTATATTTCAATATTATTAGTGAGCTACTGCATGACCATGGTCTGCCTTTGGGCGGAGCTGGCGTATCAATAGTATGATCACAAGTATCAGGAAGAACACACATATCCACTCGAACACTGTGTCTGGTAGAAATGAATCTGTTCCAGATACTGACAATGCACTTAGACTGTTCGCTGATAGGCTTGTACCCTGTACAGAGTTAGAAGCTACATCGTTTGAAGTTGTGTTTGTATTGTTCGAAGTTGTTGTAGTATTACTTACAGTCGAGTTCTTTGTTGTAGAACTTACATTACTATTTGTGTTACTTGTGTCCTTTGTAGAACCTGACACTGTACCACCTGTATTACCCCCAGTACTGCCACCTGTATATATAACCGGTGATGTAGTGATAGACATAGTGTTACCTGTAGCACGGCCAGCCTGGTTGTCAGCCACAAGACGGAAGTAGTATGTAGTGTTTGGTAGCAAACCACTAATATTGTTCGTTACAGTACCGTTACTTATTGACTGTGTTGTTGTCTGACGATTCATGTTCTGATCAGTACCGTATTGGAAGAATGCTGTTGTCGGAGTTGTACTTTGTACATAACCTGACAATTTCATAGAGTATGATGCCACCTGTTCTGGGTTGTTTGTTGTTACAGATGCAATAGTCGGATTGTTGTATCCGTTATTACCGTTGTTGTTACCATTATTATAATTGTTGTTACCATTGTAGTAGCCATTGCCATTTGTATTCGAGTTGCCACCATTCCATGTTGTCCATGAACCACCTGTATTGTAGAAGTTTACAGAACTACCAGGTCCAGAGCCAGTACATGTAGGTACTACTTCGTATTGGTCACAAATACCTGCATTTGCAGATGAGGCAAATCCAAATACTAGGGCCAATGTTGCCACTGCCAAAAGTATTGAGTTTTTGTTTGATTTATTTTCCATGGGGGTATTATAGCATACTTAATACCCTTTTGTCAAGCCCTGTCGCCTATAGGCGACAGGGCTTGACCACCCTTATTTTATAGGCTTTTTATGCTATACTACCCCTATGGAAGAAATAGATAGATACGATAAAAAAGACAAGAAAGTACTAGTATTTGGTGTATTCGACACCCTACATGCAGGGCACACATTCTTCATAGATGAGGCTTCAAAGTATGGAACCAGCCTTGTAATAGTCGTTACCGAGGATGAAGTAGTGAACAAGATGAAGGACCACTTCCCTAGGAACAACTTGTTCGAAAGAATGCAAACTCTAAAGAAAGCTTACCCAAAGGCCAAAGTCCGCGTGGGTGATATGCGCATGGGTGCCTGGACTCCAATATACGAGGAGAAGCCCGATATAGTGGTATGTGGCTATGACCAGGACAAACTATTCCGATCACTTCGTGACCCCTCAAAGAAATACATATTTAAACGTGTTCAACTAGATAAAAGTCTGAAGAAGACAAAGCTCCATTCGAGTATCATAAACAAGTAGCCTCCCCTACTTCATAACTTTATAAATAAGGTGTACAATAGTACCTGTACTAATTAATTTTTAATATTTTATGCAAAAAAATCCTTTTGAGAATGCAATGATGCAGTTAGCACGTGCGCAAGCTGTGCAGAGTTTTAATCCAGAGTTCATGTCACGCCTTGCCCAACCTGAACGCGAGATCCGTATTTCTATCCCAGTAACAATGGATGATGGTAGTCTGAAGATGTACGAAGGTTACCGGGTAGAATACAACTCGGCTCGTGGCCCATACAAAGGCGGTATCCGATTCCACCAAGACACTGACATACATGAAGTGAAGGCCCTCGCCTTCTGGATGGCACTAAAGTGTGCTGTGGCCAATATCCCTATGGGTGGTGGTAAAGGTGGTATCACAGTGGACCCGAAAGTTCTTTCAAAGACAGAATTGGAAAAATTGTCTCGTGGTTGGGCCCGCATGATGGCTCCGAACATTGGCCCAGATAAAGATGTGCCTGCTCCAGATGTAAACACTACTCCAGAGATAATGACTTGGATGAATGACGAGTACATGAGTATCACAGGCGAGAAGACTGGCGCAACATTTACCGGCAAGCCATTGGACAAGGGTGGCTCTGAAGGCCGTGGCCCTGCTACAGGACTAGGAGGCTTCTACGTATTCGACGCTATCCGTGGCAAATACGGTGTACCTGACAATTCAAAGATAGTGATCCAAGGCTTCGGCAACGTAGGTGGTAACGCATTTGAAATATTTGAAAATGCTGGCCACACTATAGTCGGTATATCCGACTCAAAGAGTGCAATATACAAGGCCGACGGTATCACCTATGCCGAGGCAACATCTTGGAAGAAGGAACATGGCAGCTTCATAGGGTTTCCAGGGGCTGTGGAATTATCCAACATGGAACTACTCGAACAAGAGTGTGATGTATTGATCCCCGCAGCGTTGGAAAACCAGATCACTGAAAATAATGCTAACAATGTAAAAGCAAAGTTCATACTCGAACTTGCAAACGGCCCTATCACTCCAGAAGCCGACGATATACTACTATCACGTGGTATCCCAGTTGTGCCAGACATATTGGCCAACTCTGGTGGTGTAACAGTGTCTACATATGAATGGGAACAGAATCTAAAGGGTGAGCACTGGACTGAAGCTGAAGTCTTTGCAAAGTTGAAGGAGAAGTTGGATACCGAATCTAAACTCATCGATGACAAATCCCGCACCCTATCTACCGACTTGCGCCGTTCTGCATTCATCGTAGCACTCGAGCGTATTGAGAAAGCTACAAAATAATTATTAATATAAAAAATAAAAATCCCGAAGCGAAAGCTTGCGGGATTTTTTTAATTTGTGTTAGGTGTGGCCTAACTTTGTTTCAAAAGGAAATAGTGGTTTGCTTTGTATGTGCATGGAATTTTGGTATGACGCAGATTATAATGCATCTTTCCATCAGATTTTTTACCCATACTTTCCAGGTATATCACATAAATGTGCGGACCTGTTTCGTCGGTCAATTCGCAGTAACCGATGTTCAGGTTCTCCTGACCATCTTTTTCTACCTCATTAATCAATACACCCTCACCATAAGTATGATCCAAGATTACATCGTGTGCAGTCACCAATATTTCATCTAATGATGATAGGCTGCATACATCGAATTTATTGATTATATCAATATCCGACAAACCAGGGTTAATTATTTTATAATGCTCGTAGGATTGTGGTGCATCTGAAATATTAAAATCTTTTGTGCCGATTTGCATAGCAACAAGACGCTTTGCAATAATAGGATCAATGGAATCAATAACGTGAAATTCGTTTGTTATTGTCTGAAAAAAGAAAGGTTCTACTATTGCGGCATCACGGATATATTCACCTATTTTTTTAAACTGAACTTTTTTGTTTTCGGTCAGTCCAATGTGGATTTGGGAGATTGCTTCCCTGTTTTCAGTAATTCTTTTTTCAAGCATCGCTATCTCGTTCAAGCGATTTCCAACCACTCTATCAAGGATAAGTGGTTTTACATTTTCTTGTGTGCTCATACGTATTTTATTTTTTGTTTTGCTACACATTAACACATATTTATACAAAAGTAAATGGGTAAATTTTTAGTAAATACACACGGTCTGGTATAATACCCGGATGGATCCCGTTAGAAGTCATGTATGTTATTCAGGCTACGGGAAGAATTTTACAGAAATAGTTATTTTATATTTTATTATTTAATTTATGTACGATAATCTAAAGATTATCTACTTCTAACGGGATGGAAAAACAAATCAAAACAGCATTAATATCAGTATTTAATAAAGATGGCCTCGATGATATTATCCGACTCTTGGACAAAAGTGGGGTCAAAATTATCTCTACAGGTGGCACAGCCGATTTTATCAAAGGCCTAGGTGTAAGTGTGACAACAGTAGAAAGTGTCACTGGCTTCCCTTCAGTTTTCGGTGGGCGTGTTAAAACTTTGCAACCACAAATATTTGGCGGAATTCTAAATCGTCGCGACAATGCCGATGATATGAAGGAAAAGGCTGAACACAAGATAGAAGATATTGATCTGGTAATAGTGGACCTGTACCCATTCTTTGAAACATTAAAGGCTGGCGGAACAGAAGAAGAGATAATTGAAAAGATCGATATAGGTGGAGTGTCGCTGATACGTGCAGCTGCAAAGAATTTTAATGACGTAGTGGTAGTCCCTTCAAAGAACCAATACAGCTATCTGAAAAATATTCTAGATGGTGGCACAGTTACAACACTTGAACAACGTAAACACCTAGCTTCAACTGCATTCGAGGTAACAGGTGGGTACGATATGACTATCTGGTCATATTTTAGTGGAAGTGCGCTTCGCTATGGTGAGAACCCGCATCAAAGTGGCCAGTTCATGGGTGATATGAATAAAGTATTCAACATACTGCAAGGTAAAGAACTTTCATACAACAACCTGCTGGACGCAGATGCTGCAATACGCTTAATAAAGGATTTCAATATGCCTGCATTCGCAATATTGAAGCATACCAATGCCTGCGGTTGCGCAACTGGTAATATGAGTACATTGGAGCTTTTGAAGAAGGCATATACTACTGACCCAGTGTCTGCATTTGGTGGCATACTAGTAACCAATCAAAAGGTAGATGCCGACACGGCAAAATATTTGGTAGAAGAAGTTAAATTATTCTTCGAATTACTTATCGCCCCCGAGTTTACACCTGAGGCTTTGGAAATATTGAGCAAGAAGACCGATGTCCGCGTATTGAAACTCAACGATTTCGAACTCCCTATGGGTGAGATACGCACATGTCTCAATGGCTATCTTGCACAAGACCGTGATGCACAAACCGAAACTGCGGAGAACTTCACCACAGTTACAAAGCGTGCACCAACTGAACAGGAAGTAAGTGATATGGTAATAGGTGCAACTATAGCAAAACACTTGAAGTCTAACTGTGTAGTAATAGTAAAAGACGGCAATATGGTAACTATGGGTGCAGGACAAGTGTCACGCGTAGATGCATTGAAGAATGCATTGGAAAAGGCAAAAGGCTTCGGCCTCGAAGTTGCCGGTGGCATACTTGCTTCGGAAGCATTCCTTCCTTTCCCTGACTGTGTAGAAATAAGTGGCTCCGCTGGCGTCACCGCTGTGGTACAACCAGGTGGTAGCAAGAAGGACCAGCTATCTATCGACAAATGTGATGAAATGAATATGGCTATGGTAACAACCGGCTTCCGACATTTTAAACATTAGACCTCTCCTTATTTAAAAACTTTACCCAAAATGAACGATCGTCGATATCAGGTAAAATAAAAAAAATCCCGAACATCAGTCCGGGATTTTCAATTTGTTTTTTGTTTACATGTTTATGGCACGCATGAATTCCTCCTTCGAAGAAAACAATGTGCCGAAAAATACAAACATTCCTACAACCAAACTTATAATTGAACCGCCAACAAGAGCAACTTGGTCTTGTGTGGAAGCACGATTAAAATCGGCTGCAAAACTTGGAAAGTATGTGCTTGCACACATGTAAATTAGGAATGCGCCCAATGCCAGAGCAAAAGCTCTGAATAAGAAAGGTGCAACATGGTCAACGATAGTTTCGATGACACTGAAAACGATTTTTTTAAATTGAATGTTCATGATGTTTTTTTGTTAGTTGGTTTAGCAGAAAGGATATAAATCCCCTCAACTAAACCAACTAAAAACATCATCTTTCAAACAACTTAACTTTAGTATATTATAGCACAATATATGCCTATTTGTCAAGTAAAAATACGTTGATAAATAAGGGTTTAATTGGCTTTTATAGGTATGATATAATGAACCAATGCAAAAGAAAAATAATACAAAAACTAGTAAAAAACCAAAGAAAGAATCTGTTCGCCTAGTGCCACATATCAAGCCTGTTAAATACACACTAAAATTGAAGCCGGACTTAGAATCTTTTACCTTCGAAGGTAATGAGGTGATAGATATTGTGATAGACAAGGCTGTGAGTGAGGTAACTCTGCACTCAAAAGATTTAGATATCACAACTGTAGAAGTAACAAGTGGCAAGGCTTCACAATTTGCAAATAAAATTAAATACAATGAAAAGGCTGAGACAGCCACATTTACTTTCAAGAACAACATTCCGAAGGGAAAGTTAAAATTAAAAATTATTTTCTCAGGAATTATTAGCGAAGGATTGCGAGGATTCTATCGCAGTCGCTACACCCTCGATGGAAAGGTAAAGCATATTGCAACAACTCAGTTCGAAGCTACCGATGCACGTAGGGCCTTCCCCTCTTTCGACGAGCCGGCTCACAAAGCAATTTTCGACCTATCGCTCATTATCCCTGGTACTCATACAGCAATATCAAACACTTTGCCAACAAAGATAAGTGAACACGAAGGTGGATACAAAGTAATCGAATTCGCATCTACTCCAAAAATGTCTACATACCTACTGGCATTTATAATCGGCGAATTTGAATTTGTGGAAGGGTACGCTTCTTCGGGGAAACATTCTTCTAAAAATCGTTTATCCCTACCTCGTCCCGAGGGCGAGGCGCGCGCCCACACCTACGATTTTGATAAGAACATTTCCCCTACAAAAACACTCGTTAGAGTCTACACAACCGCTGGTAAAAAGCACCAGGCAAAGTTTGCCCTCGATGTAGCTATCAAGTCGTTGGAATTCTACAATGATTATTTCGGTATTCCCTACCCACTTCCGACACTGGACCTCATTGCCCTACCGGACTTTGAGTCCGCTGCCATGGAAAACTGGGGCGCAGTTACATTCCGCGAGACAGCATTGCTCGTAGACGATGAACACACTTCATTTGCCAACAAGCAATGGGTAGCGATAGTTATCGCACACGAATTGGCACACCAATGGTTCGGCAACTTGGTTACTATGCACTGGTGGACAGACTTGTGGCTCAACGAAGGCTTTGCCTCATACATGGAATACCTATGTACTGACCACATGTTCCCTGAATGGAAAGTCTGGGATCTATACCTTGCCGAGCGTTACTCACTAGCACTACGCCTGGACGCACTTGCTAACTCGCACCCTATCGAAGTCGAAGTTCACCACCCAAACGAGATCAATGAAATATTCGACATGGTGTCATATGCAAAAGGCTCGGCGGTGATACGTATGCTTGCGGAATACCTGGGCGCAGACACTTTCAAGAAAGGCTTGCAACACTACATGAAGAAGCACAGCTATGGCAACACTGTTACCATGGACCTATGGGATGCATTTGAAAAGGCAAGTAAAAAGCCAGTAAAGAAAATGATGCGCGAGTGGACAGGCCGTACAGGTTACCCACTGCTTAGTTTAGATAAAAATAAAGTAACTCAAGAAAGGTTCTTCTCGAGTCGTGTGTCTAAAGAGAATAATAAGGAGAAGACTACTTGGCAGATACCTCTTTCATACAAAGATGGTGACAATACAAAGAAAGTTCTAATAGATAAAAAGTCTACAAATATTGTAGGTAAAAATATTGGCAAGTTAAATACTGGCGAAGTGTCTATGCTACGCGTAAAGTATGACGAAGCTACAATAGCCCGCCTAAAGTCTGAGATATCTTCTGGCACAATGAGTGTACATGACAGGCTAGGTATTGCCCGTGATATCTTTGCACTAGCTGAGGCAGGCTATACTAGTGCCACAGTCGCTATGGACTTTGCCCAATCATTCAAGAACGAGACCGAGTATATAGTCTGGGCAGAACTTGCCAGTGGTATCGACAAAGTATACAGCCTGATAGCCGAAGAAAGTTGGGCAGATAATTACAAGAAATATGCTTTGCAACTATTCTCGCCTCTTGCACACCGTATGGGCTGGCACGCAAAAAGTGCAAGTAATACCGACACATTCCTACGCAACCTGGCCCTATCACATGCGGCACTTTATGGCGATGACTTGATAATTAAATATGGCAAGAAATTATTTAAGGAATCTGGAAAGACAAAGATCCCTGCCGACATCCGAAGTGTTGTATATGGAATTGTAGCCCGCGATGGTAAAGAGACTGATTGGAATAAATTCAAAACTATGTACAAGTCTGCCACTCTAGATGAAGAGCGCGACAGATGTGGCCGAGCACTTGCACAGTTCCGCGACAAGACACTGTTAGCAAAGACACTTACATTTGCAATCTCAAAAGAAGTTCGCATGCAAGATACGCCATTTATGATAGGCTCTGTATGGGGTAATAGTAAAGGTCGCGACTTGGCATGGCAATTTGTCCAACATAATTGGCCGACACTGCTGAAGAAATATGGCGAGGGTGGACACTTCCTAGGGCGATTACTATCACCACTAGGTACACACACCAAAGTATCTGATGCAAAAGCTATCAAAATATTCTTCAAGAAGAATGAGGCCCCAGGGGCACAAAGAACTATCGAACAGTCACTGGAACGTATATATTCCAATGCTTCATGGATTGCCTCGGACAAGAACAACATAAAAAAGTGGCTAGAGAAGTGGAATGAATCCCGTTAGAAGCCACGATCACGATATTATGGTAATATCTATATATGAAAGAACATTTTAAAATTATTAATTTAACAAGTAAGGCACGTATATTGATCGTGACCTGCTTCTAACGGGATGAACATACACCCAATATTTGTGCACTTCCCTATAGCGTTACTAACCATATACGCTATGATGGAATTATTAAAATTCAAAAAAGTAAAAGAACTTCCATACTTCTTTTACACTAAGGCTATCATCCTTATCATCGGTGCACTTAGTTCATCTGTAGCATTGCAAACTGGTGAGATGGCTGAAGACGCTCTAAACAGCCCCGAATTACATAACCTTGTAGAAAAGCACGCTTGGTTTGCAGGATTTGCATCATACATATTTGCCGTACTTGCTATTGTGTATGCCGTATCATGGGTAAATAAATCAGATTTTGCAAAGAATATATTATCAAAAGTTACAAATATTGGCATAATCAACAAGCTTTGGATATTTGTATCGAGCATAGCAGAAAAGATACTAGCAAGTGACTTATTAATGATAACCCTTGCCATAGTAGGCCTCGCAACTATCACTATTACAGGTGCACTCGGTGGCGCTATTGTATACGGCCCAAATATAGACCCAATAGTACAGATCATATACAACTTGGTAATGTAATATGAATCCCGTTAGAAATTATTTATGTTATATTACTACTATTATCAAATTAATTACGAAAGTCTAAAGACTTTCTATTTCTAACGGGATGAAGATACATCGATTCATAACTGCATATGAAATACGTGACGGTTCTGTAACCATACAAGACCCAGAACTAGTACACCAATTCCGCAATGTTTTAAAGTTCAAGACTGGCGAAGTCGTCATGCTTACAAATGATTCAATGCTCGAGGCCACTGTACGTATATCACATATGTCAAAAGACACTATCGACTTTGAAGTAATCGATGAAGGTGTAAACAACAACGAGCCAAAGAATAAAGTAACACTTTATCTAGCCATATTAAAGCGCGAGAACTTCGAGCTAGTTGTCCAAAAAGCTACCGAGATAGGTATCGATAAAATAGTGCCGATCATTACAAAGAACACTGTAAAAACAGGCTTACGTTATGACCGCTTGGAAAAAATTGCAAAAGAAGCTTCCGAACTATCTGGCCGTAGTACAGTGCCTACTATTACCGAAGCCATCGAATACACAGAGGCAATTGAGCAAGTAAAAGATATTAAAGACAATATAATATTTGATATTTCAGGCAAAAAACTATCAGAAGTAAATATCAAACCAGCCAATGTATTTGTGGGGCCTGAAGGTGGCTTTACCCAAGACGAAATAAATCAAGCAAAAGATGCCAGTTTTACCGTCGCCTCCCTAGGCACCCTCACCCTCCGAGGCGAAACCGCCGCAATAGTGGCAAGTTACATATCTATAAGTAGTTAATTTTAACAGTAAGGTTATAATTTGTGTTACAATTTATCTAATTATGAAAGAGAATAATATAGAAAACTTCAAACAAAACTCAAAATTTGAAGATTTGGAGACCAAAAAATCTAATGCAAAAATTAGTAATTTTTTAGGCAATTCTCTTGATAAACTTGATAAAATAGAGAAAAATATAGAAGATGGGCCATTAAAAAATAGACAAAAAATGGATATAAAGAAGCAGACAGGTAGAAATTTTATTGGGGTGGGGTCTAAATCAATAATTTTATCTGATTCCAAAGACAAAGTTATAGGATTAAATTATTATAATAAAGAATATAATGATAGACATTCTTATCAAAAACCTGAAAAAAATTACAAAGAATTAACAGAAGGAACATTTTTTCAAAAAAATAGATACTACTCAAACAAAATTCTTACAACTCTGTTCCCAAATAATTTTGCTAAACTTCACGCGACAACCGCAGGCATGAACTTGTCAGAAAATGCTATACAAAGCGTAGAGCAGTCTCTTGGAGTTAAAATACCCAAAAATCTTTCTCCTTATAGTTTAGACAAACGTCAATTTATTCAAGAGCCAAAACTGTACGATAAAGCAAAATATTTAAAACCCAAAAGTAGGTTTATGGATATTGTAGACTTGCTAGGTAAAAAAATAGAATTTCAATATGATAGTACTCCAAGTAATGTAATAAAAAATCGTCAAGGTCACGAAGTCTACATAGACGATGCCCTTTTGGTAATAAAAAATCATGAAGACATTAACGAAATAGTAAATTTTATGAATTCTCAAAACGAAAAAACTCCTAGTATTTATTCAGACAAAGATATTGATATCGTTAAAAATTACGCAAATAGGATGAAGGAATTAAGTGAAGAATATAGCTCGATTATTGTAAACCAACTACCACCAAACAACTAAAAGTTAGTAAAAGTTTTTAAAAAAAATGCATTTTACTGAACCTTTTTTAAGAAACTTTTACGGTGTAGTGGTGTGAGGCCGTGTTTTTTGATTGCTTCGTAGTGTGCACGGGTGCCGTAGCCAGAGTGGTTTTCAAAGCCATAATCTGGAAATTCTTTCGAGTATTTTGTCATGATCTTGTCGCGGGAAACTTTCGCGACTATAGAAGCAAATGATATTACTGGGTGCAGTTCATCCCCTTTTATAACTGTCTCTTGGTTTATGTATTCCTTTGGTGCTTTTAGTCCACCGTCAAGAAAAATTTGCAACGAAGCAAAATGTTCAAAATCTGAGTCGTGTCGGAGCCCCCGTAGAGAGGGTAAAGCGCGAAGATTTTGAATATTTTGCGAAGTAATTTTTCCAAGAGAAGAGTCTAGTGCCTTTTGTATACATTTATTTATTCCAAATTTATCAATATTCTCGGGTGAGACATAAGACACGTGGAAGTTGCATTTCCCCTCTTTCTTTAATTCATTTAAATACTTGTACCATTTCTCACGCTGGATCTTGGTCAATTTCTTAGAATCCCTTACCGATAGGCCCAATTTATCCTGAGCATTTGATACTATTTCCTCTTGATCTTTGGGGTCTATACCAAAAGCACATACAGCCACAGGCCCAGCTATCGGCCCCCTCCCCACCTCATCTATACCGACAATGTATTTCATACAAAGATTGTAACACAATACATGACACAAAAAGAAAAGGCCTCTTTATGAAGCCTTTTTTACTAAAAATATAACGTCTTATTTTGGTTTAAGGATTATATAATTCAATTTTCTCTGAATTAAAATATCCTCTATAAAACTTCCTTGAATAGTGGAGTTACCTGATTTAAAATGATTAATACCTAAAATCAGAACCGAACTAATAGTATCTGGAAGAACTTTAACAATCGGAATGTTCCGATCAAACCGTGTTACCTTTAAAAACCGTTCATCAATATACTTACCTGTTTTCAAAAACATTGCAAACCAACCATCTGGATTATCTGGATAAGTTTTTTTAATAGCATTAAGTTCGGTTTTCATTGCATTCATCTCATCATCGTATGCATTATAGATTAACCGATCTTTAAACAATGGATTATTTGTTCGATTATCAATTTGAAAAAAATTATCAAATTTATCTCTGAATATCCTAAGTGCTGCTATTTGTTGGTTTCTATCTGTAATTTGAACATACTGATCCCTTGTAAGACGATAAGTGTACCGTAAACTAAAGATTGCATTTGTTTGCGCAACCTTTTTAAAATCTTCTACTCCGTAAATATTTATTGTTTTTAAATTTTCCAATAAATAGTATGTGAGTGATGAGTACATGCTTTCATCAATCAGCCGACTAAACTTTTCTTTTGAATCGATACGGCCATCTTTAATAAGAAAACCTTCTGAATAGATAGGTAGTTTAATAAAGTGTTTTAAGGAATTCAGGATTTCTATTTGAATTTCTTTAACAATTGTCTTTTCAGACTCATTTAAAGCCTCAATGTTATCATCCATCAAATGGCGCTGCATGTAACAAATAACAAAAGGTCGGCCTGGAAAACTATTACAAGTATCCGCAATAATTACATCAGGGTCATTCTGGAGGTTTTTTATAACCTTACCAAAAGATGACATTTGTGATTTGGTGTACGGGGTATCAACAGAATTAGATTTAATACTAGTTTCTGTGATTTCTTCTTTTGTTCTGCTATTACAAGCAATAACAATAAGGATTGTCGTGATCAGTAGGTGGTATTTCATTTTTTTTGTTTTTTCATACATTACTACTAATTTTAACTTTTGTCAAATAGAACTCATTACTGATATACTATGTGCACATGAGCTCCAAGTTCACACATTTGCATACCCATAGTCACTATTCGCTACTAGACGGATTGTCGAAGATCGACGATATTGTTCGTATTGCAAAGGAGGCCGACATGACATCGATAGCCCTGACAGACCACGGCAATATGTACGGAGCGCTCGAGTTCTACAAGAAGTGCAAGAAGGCAGGTATCAAGCCTATCATAGGGTGCGAAGTATACGTAGCCGAGAGGAAGATGACCGACAAAGAAGCCGGTATCGATAACAAACGTTACCACCTGATACTTCTTGCAAAGAACAAGGCAGGTTACAAAAATCTGATGAAGATAGTTAGTCGTGCAGCGACAGAGGGGTATTATTACAAGCCTCGTGTAGATATGGACCTGTTGCGTGAGTATAGTGAAGGTATCATAGCACTATCTGGCTGTATGGGTGGCAAGCTGTCACGTGCAGTATTGACAAAGAATAATGAAAAGGCCGAGGAATTGATAAAGGAACACCAAGACGTATTCAGCAAAGACAATTATTTTATCGAGATCCAGTCACACCCGCATATCGAACATGACCGCGAACTTCGCGACGACTTAGTAAAACTGGCAAAGAAGTTCAACATACCTATCATAGCTACCCAAGACTCACATTACCCGTGTAAAGATGACCACAAGGCCCACCACACACTACTACAGGTGAACACTGGTGCCGATGGTCAGACAGGTAAATTCGAGTTCTCAGACGACGACTTCTCACTAATAGATGAAAAGACTGCATTGGAATATTTCAAAGATTATCCAGAATCTGTAGCAAACACACAGATCGTAGCCGACATGTGTGAGGACTACGATCTAGAGCTTGGGCGTGCATTCTTCCCTAACTATGTTATCGAAAACGGCAACTCGCCTGAAGACGAATTACGAGCTTTCATAAAGAAAGGTATCGAGAAACGTGGGTTAGAAGAAACAGAAGAATTGAAGACTCGCGTAGAATACGAACTAGATATTATTATCAAAAAGGGTTACCCTTCATACTTCCTAGTAGTGTCAGACCTCCTAAAATACGCAAAGGAAAATGGCATCCTAACAAATACTCGAGGATCCGCGGCAGGGTCACTAGTGTCATATATTATAGGGATTACCAATATCAACCCGCTCGAGTTCAAGCTCCCCTTCGAAAGATTCCTAAACCCAGAGCGTCCATCATTACCTGATATCGATATGGACTTTGCCGACAATAGGCGTGACGAAGTTATTGAATATGCAAAAAGGAAATATGGCGAGGATAAAGTCGCGCAGATCGGTACATTTGGAACTATGATGGCCAAAGGGTCTGTCCGTGATGTAGCACGCGCCCTAGGCTTTCCATATGTTGTAGGTGACCGTATATCCGGCATGATCCCTATGGGCTCACAAGGTTTCCCTATGACTATCGACCATGCGATGGAGATAGTGCCCGAGCTTGCAGAAGCGTATAAAAAAGAAAATGATACAAAAGAAATAATCGACCTAGCAAAGAAGATGGAAGGCTGTGTCCGCCATGTGTCGGTGCACGCTGCGGGTATTGTTATATCACCTACACCACTTTACGACTTTACACCTATACAATACGACCCGCGTGGTGGAGGTATCATCACCCAATACGACATGTACAATATCGAAGAAGCCGGCTTGCCAAAGTTCGACTTCCTGGGTATCCGCAACTTGTCTATATTGGCCGAGGCTATGAGGCTAGTGAAGCTACTTCACAATATTGAAATAGATATCGAGAAGATCCCAATAGATGACAAAAAGACTTATGCCATGCTTGCCCGTGGTGAGACTATTGGACTCTTCCAGCTCAATGGTTCTGGTATGACCAAATACCTAAAGGACCTGCGCCCTACCGATATCAACGATATCAATGCGATGGTGGCACTGTACCGCCCGGGTCCTATGGCATTTATCCCCGACTATATCAAACGCAAATACAACAATAGGCTAGTTACATATCTGGACCCTAGGATGGAGCAATTCCTGAAGACTACCTATGGAATCCTAATCTACCAAGACGACATCTTGCTCATGGCTGTGCATATGGCTGGATACACCTGGGGTGAAGCCGACAAGTTCCGCAAAGCTGTGGGTAAGAAGATCCCCGAAGAAATGGAGGCCCAAAGAGAAAAGTTTATAAAAGGTCTGATAAAGAATGGCATGATAGAAAAGAAGGCAAAGGAACTATGGGCCATGATCGAAACATTCGCGGCCTACGGGTTCAACAAAGCTCATGCGGCAAGTTACGGTATGGTCGCGTACCAGACGAGTTATATGAAAGCCAACTTCCCTGTCGAGTATATGTGTGCCATACTCACTGCCGAGTCCGGTGATGTAGACAAGATATCTGAGATAGTCGACGAGTGTAAGAAGATGAAGATCGATATATTACCACCGTCTATAAATGAAAGCTTTGGTGGGTTTACTGTTATCCGAGGTACGAACCATACCGAGGGTCGGGCTATACGCTTCGGCTTGTATACTATCAAGAACTTGGGTACTGATATATCTGATTCGATAATAGAAGAGAGGGGTCGTGGTGGCAATTTTACTTCACTAGCCGACTTCTTTGAGCGTATCAATCACAAGAATTTAAATAAAAAGTCAGTAGAAGCCTTGGCCAAGTCTGGGGCTATGGATGAATTGGGCGAGCGTAACAGTATCATCAACAACCTCGAGAAGTTGATAGAGTTCAACAAAGAGTCTCGTGGTACTAATACCCAAGACTCACTCTTTGGCAGTATTGGTGGGATACAAGCAACCCTAACACTCGAGCCAACCCCCGAAGCAACCATGAAGGAAAAACTGTCTTGGGAAAAGGAATTGTTGGGTCTATATATCTCGGGTCATCCACTGGGTGAATACAAAGACAAAATAAATAAAATAGGTAACTCCATAAAGAAGATCCGAATCGAAATAAGGAACAATATGCCTATAACCACAGCCGTAATCATCGACAATGTAAAGATAGTAATGACAAAGAAGAACGATCGTATGGCATTCGTAAAGATATCTGACTTCACTGGGTCTATTGAGGCTGTCGTATTTTCTAAAACATTCGAGGCGAATAAGGACATAATAGTTGAAGGTAATATCATAGCCCTCCAGGGTAAAGTCACCGAGCGTAATGGCGAGAAGAGTATCCAGATAGACAAGTTAAAGAAATTATAATAATAAAACAGCCCCGACATAGTCGGGGCTGTTTTATTATGCTATATCCTCTGAGTCATCGATCATCTTCATGATCTTCACAACTTCATTTGGATAGTTTTTAATAACAGTGTTATATTTACGCAATATTTGAAGAGTATTCTTACCATCATAGTGATGGGCGGCACCTCCGCCATTACCACCAAGATTCATCGATACTACTTCAATAGCTTGATCAACAGATTTGAAAGCTATCTTACAGCCTCCCCATCCGAATCCATTGTTCTTACCCTTTTCACTTTTACATGCATGACGGTAAGCAGTAGATTCACGAGCAACGATAGCTGCAGTTAGACGCCAATCGAGGTCATTCTTCTCCGCTTCCTCTACGAACTTCTCACCGTATCCTACAAGTGGTGAGTTAAGCTTTGCAAAGAACGCATCGACTGCTTCGGCCTTCTCCTTACGTACTTCGGCTTCTTGTAGGGTTATTACAATAGCTTCCGGCACGTTGTTATTAAGACTTGGTTGAACAGTGTTTGCAACTACTCCTGTCATTGGCAAACTTGCCGCAAACAATGGTATAGCCACAAAAGACTGTAGGAACCTTGTAATTGTTTTTTTATTCATAGTGTTGCGGTTGTGCTCCGCAGAACTCATGTCTGGATTGGTATTACCTTACCTTTCGAGGGGTAAAATAAAAAGCCCTTATATATAATCAATGTGATTGATAACATATCAGGGACTCCTATATAGTATCACAAACCAACATAAAAGTCAATAGTTATACTACATATTTTAGGTGTGTCAAATATAAAAAACCCTTATTTTATAAGGGTTTTTTATCTATTATGGTTTGACAAAATATCTTAAAAATTGTCTAATCAGCCTATTTTATAAGGGTTTTACAGGTTTTTGACAAAAAGTACCTATTGTCCTATAAAAACCCTTATTTTATAACGAAATTAGCCTATTCATTGATTCCGTGGCACTTCTTGTACTTCTTGCCGGATCCACAAGGACACGGGTCATTGCGCCCCACTTTTGGTCCTTCATTACGCTTTGTTTTTGCATCTGGCTCCTCCTTTCCACTGGTACTTAGGATCAATTTTGGTGTTTCCTCTACCACTTCAGCTACAGGATCTGGGCCAACATTCATTGTTTTTACCAGGGACACCACCTGTTCACGGAACATAGCCTCCATTTCCTTGAATAAATGCAAGCCCTCCTTCTTGTACTCGATCAATGGTTCCCTTTGGCCATAGGCACGCAAGTTTACCGAGCTACGAGTATAATCCATGGTCTCTAGGTGTTCTACCCATAGGTTATCAGTAACATGTAGTGCTATACGGCGAAGTGTCTCTAGGAACACCCCTTCTCCGAATGCTTTCTTCTTTTCTTCTGCTATACCAACTATCTCTGGGTAATCAGTGGCTAGGTCTTGAATAAAGGCTTCCAATTCAGGTGCTTCACCTAAAAGCATTATCTTACGTCGTGCATATATAGTATTGCGCTGTTGGTTCATGACATTGTCGTATTCCAGTGTATGCTTACGAGCGTCAAAGTTAAAGCCTTCGATCTTCGCCTGAGCATTCTCGAGTGACTTGTTGATCATGCCGTTCTGGATAGGCTGGTCTTCGGGTATGCCGAACTTGCCCATCATAGTCTTTATACGATCACTACCGAATACTCGCATTAGATCATCTTCGAGTGACACATAGAACTGTGTCTCACCTGGGTCACCCTGACGGCCGGCACGTCCACGAAGCTGGTTGTCGATACGGCGAGCTTCATGGCGCTCGGTACCTAGGACGAACAATCCACCAAGATTCTTGATCTCTTCATATGCTTCTTCATTGTATGGCACACCGCCGAGTTTTATATCCACTCCGCGCCCAGCCATGTTGGTGGCAATAGTTACAGCACCACGCTTGCCGGCATTGGCAGTGATGGCACCTTCGCTCTCGTGATTCTTTGCATTTAGTACTATATGTGGAACGCCCGCTTCTGTTAGATATGCAGATAGTAGTTCGTTGCGCTCTATAGACACTGTACCTATCAATACAGGCTGACCCTTTTCGTTCAGTTCTTTTACCTTTTGGGCGATAGCCTTGAACTTACCCTTCTCGGTTTGGTATATAAAGTCATTTCTATCGATACGAGCGATGGGTCTGTGTGTAGGTACTACTGCTACGTCGAGGCCGTACACCTTGGCAAACTCTTCTTTTGAAGTTTCGGCTGTACCTGTCATACCAGAAAGCTTTGTATAGAATCGGAAATAGTTCTGGAAAGTAATAGATGCTACAGAGCGTGTCTCCTTTTGGATCTTTGCACCTTCCTTCGCCTCGATAGCTTGGTGAAGGCCCTCGCTCCATCGGCGGCCTGGTTGCATACGGCCAGTAAATGGGTCCACTATCATTACCTCGCCATCCTTTACAACATAGTCCTTGTCCTTCTCGAAAAGTGCGCGGGCACGGACAGCAGTCTCTAAGTGGTGAACATATTTAATACCCTTCTCGGTATAAATGTTGGAAATTCCAAGTAGAGTCTCGGCTTTTGTGATGCCAGAGTCGGTCAGTGATATAGCCTTTAGCTTCTCATCAACTGTATAGTCTGTGTCACGAGATAGCTCTTTGGAAATATTGGCGAACTTGTAGTACAAATCCTCAGACTCTTCCGCCTCAGAAGATATGATAAGTGGTGTACGAGATTCGTCTATCAATATAGAGTCGACCTCGTCGACTATCGCATAGTGGTGACCACGCTGAGATATGTCATTTACACTACGAGCTAGATTATCCTTTAGATAGTCAAAGCCAAATTCGTTATTAGTACCATATGTAATATCCGCGGCATATGCTTCACGGCGAGTACATGGGCGCAAACATTCGTAGCGAACTTTAAAAGCTCCCTCCTCGCTACCATCATCATCGCGCGATACATGTGTATCATCATATAGGAAAGATGCTCCAACAGAGTTCACCACACCTACACTCATGCCGAGCATGGAGAACACTGGGCCCATCCACACAGCATCACGACGTGAAAGATAGTCGTTCACTGTTACCACATGCACACCTTTATTTGTCAGTGCATTTAAATACGCTGGCAGTGTTGCCATCAATGTCTTACCTTCACCTGTACGCATCTCGGCGATCATGCCACGGTGCAATACGATACCTCCAATAAGCTGAACATCATAGTGCCTAGTACCAAGAAAACGCAGTGAAGCCTCACGCACCAATGCATAAGCTTCCGGCAACAGACTATCTAGGCTCTCCCCCTCACCTAATCTTGCTTTTAATTTATTTGTATAATCCTTGAAATCTGAATCTGCCAATGATTTCATATCAGACTCGAGCGTATTTATACGCTCTATTATAGGCTTTGTTTCCTTTAATATTTTTGTTGTTTCGTCTCCGAAAATTGATTTAAATAATGCCATAGTTGTTGTATTCTACCATAAAAACAAAATCCCCGATAGAGAGGGGATTTTGTTAAAAAACTAGAACTCGAAGGGTGCTATTATGCGCGCTTCTTTGTTGTCTTCTTTGCTGCTTTCTTAACAGTCTTCTTTACAGTTTTCTTAACTGCCTTTTTTACTGTCTTCTTAGCTGCTTTCTTTTTTGCTGCCATATATTTTTTAAAAATTATTTTTTAAAGACGTGTGATACTACGACCTTACAAAAAGATTAAAAATATTTTTGTAAAATTTTTTTAATCACACTTACATATATATTATCTTACATATTGAATACAACTGCAATATTTTTTTCAATAAAAGTGTGGATAACTTTCCAATTTTATTTTTTTGTAAAAAATTATAAAATTGAGAATCCCGTACTAAAATTTTACAAACTGAAATTTTACTTTAAAAAAAAATTTATAAAATAAAAAAATAATGTAATAAGAAAAGTTTTATTAAATTTTTAGTATGGGATATAAATAGTATTAATAAAAAAGAAAAACTCCAGCTTGCGCCGGAGTTCTTCATATAATGACAGAGAATAATAAGCCGAATTCTGTACCTCAGTAGATATTTATCTGGGCCTACAATTACTTGCAAGCTCTAGCGATTCTTCCCTCGATTACTCTTAGGACACGATCTTGCACACATGTAAGGATTTAGCCGTTTCACTTTTGTATTTCTACAAACTTCTCCCTAACGGGAGTCTAGCCTTTCGGCATTGACGTCACTGCTCGCACCTCTACCCTCACGGGCGATGGGTATTACCCACTACAATCCTCCTCTTACGAGGGTGTGTTCGGACTTTCCTCACCAAGTTTCCTTGGCGCATCTACTTCTTTTCTGTCACAAACATTATACCAGAAGAAAAGGTGCTTGACAACCACCATACTATTTGATATACTCTTTGTGTGAGTTAATGATTCCAATAATTATTAAAAACAAATGCCTCACAAAACCCCCGCAAGGGGGTTTTGTGTTGGGTGGCGTTTTATCTATAGATAATATATAATATTTAGGCAGTCGCTTTTGTGTTTTCAGTCAGCGGCTGCGCTCACATAGGCATTTGTGTTGGGGTTAGCACCCGCTGACTAAAGGCACAAAAACAAAAAGACCTCCGATTCCTCGGAGGTCTTTTTGTTTTTGTATTAGTGATGCGCTACGTGTGCAGACTTCTTCTTTGTTACTGTACGAACTATCATAGCTATAACAAGAATGATCAGTATCAGTATCAGCCAACCAAAGAATGTGTTCGGGAAGAAACTTCCACCTGATAGACCTACCGCTGCTGATAATGATGAAGAATCTGAATTCGAATTTGTTGTATTACTTGTTACAGTATTTGAAGATGAACTTGCATCCGCATTGTTAGTACCAGAGAAAGCACTTTTCACTTTATTGTAGATACGGTTAGTTGTACCTGTACTTGTATTACTACCACCGTTTGTACCATACATATAATCATAAGTACGATATGTTGTACCACCACCTGTCGGATAGTATGGAGGGTTTGGTGGGTAATAAGGTGGGTTCGGTGGGTAGTAAGGATTTGGGTTTGGATTGTATCCCCCATTGTTTGTAGTAATAGTTATATAACTTGTATCACTACTTGTACTGTTCGAAGCATACAATGTGTAAGTGTTTGTATTGGCTGATGGGTACACAGCATAACTGGATGCTGATAGTGCATTGTAACCAGATGGTGACAGTGTCACATTTGTACAGTTGGTTGTATTCCATGACAAGTAAACAGTGTTACCACGTGTTATGTAGTATGAATTTGCATTGAATGAACTAATGTAACACTTGTTACCTGTTGGTGTTGGTGGTGTGTAAGTACCAGCAAGTGTAGTAAATGACAGGACTGTAGTTGCACGTGTTGTGCCGTTGGCATTGACCCCTACTGCACGATAGTAATACGTAGTCAGAGGTGACAAGCCAGACAAGTTCGCTGAATAGTTACCCGAGTTTGAACTTACAGAAATATTTGATGTAGTACTAGACAATGAGACACTGCTTGTGCCGTATTCGAAATACACAGAACCAAGATTATTGTTCATGTTGTAGAAGCCATTGAGTGTTGCAGAATATGAAGCAATATTTATAGCTGATGCTGTGCTCATAACAGGCATAACACTACTTGTAGTCTTTGTAGTAAAAGTAATTGTTGGATTACCCCATGTAGAACCGATACCGTTTGTACCTACAGCCTGTACATAATATGTTGTACCAGGTGTAAGGCCCGAGATTGTTACGCTATAGTTACCTGCTGTAAGTGCTGGCACTGTTGCAAGTGGTGACAAAGTACCCAAGATTGGAGATGTACCGTAGTCAAAGAATATCTGGGTCATACCTGATCCCCCATCGTTGTAGAAACCATTGAGTGTTGCTGATGTGGTAGTAACAGCTGTAGCAGAAGAAGTGCTCATAATAGGTGCAGTTGCAGCAAAAGTTGTGCCTGCAAAGCCAAATACGGCCACCAATGTAGCGATTCCAAGTATTAGTTTGTTTTGTATGTTTTTCATATGTATTTATATGCCTATCTATACAGACGGGCCCTATTAAATTAACTTACAGATTATAGCATACTAGACCCCATTTTGTCAAGTACTATCATTGACAAATGCCCTAAAATATGCTAATATACAGGCAAACAATAATACATCGAAAAATGAAGAAAATCAGCTTGATTGCCCTTCTGGCGATCACAATCGGATCCTTGCACGCACAAGTAAAAAGCGTAACCTTAGATTCAACCAAAGCCATCGTTGGTGGAGGTAATATCCATTACAGTGTTGTAACAACAACACCCACCGATACCTTTTACACAAAGGTAGAAGTGGCAATTAATGCATCTTTCACTTCCCCATTCCAAACTCCATATTGGGTCCGCAACATTGGCAGTGGCTCATTTATGGACATCATTGGGAAGCCATTGGTGGACACACTTGTTTTGTCATATGTGCGCGTTATTGCCACAGATGATACCACAAAAGTTGGTACTAAAAGCAACAACCTGAGTTTGACTCCAAAACATCAAGTTCTGAAACCCACTATCTACTCTGTTTCTGTAAACACTACAACAAGTAGTATGACCGAGCAGATTGGATACACAACTGGTTATGCGGATTCATCAAACATTAAATGTGAAGTCGCATTAGATTCATTCTATGCTTATCAAACCAATTCAAAGAATTGGACAGTGTTTGGTGGGACATCTGGATTTTTAAATTACACAGTAACTGGATTGAAGGATAACAAGCAATTTTTTACCCGTTGGACTATCACTAACAGTGCTGGGTTAACAGTAATTAAAAATTCGTTTATCACTATTTCCAACGCGGCAAAGATCTGGATGCGTAAGCCTGCAGATACAGTAAAAGTCACGAGTTCAACTTGTGACATTAAAGGCCGAGCTATCAGTTATGGACTTACGGGTACTATGTGGGCAACTATTTCAGGTGCTACTGTTTCCAACATCTACAACCTAACAGGTGTAAGTGAAGAATGGTATACCCTGAATATTACAGGACTCACACAAAGTAAAACCTACAATGTGTGGGTACATGGTAAAAATGCTAAGGGCGAAGATAGTTTTGCTTTAAGTATAACCACGATGAAGTATTTCAACCCAACTTTCTCAGTAAGCACCATTATGACATCTGCGAGTTCTGATGGTACAGCCGAAGCATGGGCTTCGTACAATGTACCAAAAGGTCAGACAGCAACTGTAACTGTTGGATTGTTTGAAGAATCGGATAGTGCTTGTACACAAGCATTAAAAGACTCAACCTACAACCTAGGTGAAGGTACCGGACAACTTTACAAAAGGTTTACCGGTTTGACCCCAGGTGTTTACTGGATCTGGTTTTGGGGCACTTGTTCAGATGGACAATATGAACTAACTCCAGCTCCACTAAGATTGTCTATTTGGAACGTTGGTATTGCGAGTTTAACTACTCCAGCAATATCAGTATATCCGAACCCGACAACTGATTTTATTCACACAACATCTTTCGGCCCGTACAGTATTCATACTGTAACAGGCCAAATCGTCCAAATTGGTAACGGTTCTGATATTAATGTTTCCAATTTAAAACCTGGAACATACATAATCAAAACTGAATCTGGCTTTGCTCGATTTCTAAAAAATTAGTCTGGAATTTTCCCAGACTTCTACCCCGCAAGGCATATCGAAAGATGTGCCTTGTTTTTTTATGTATAAATTTAAAAACAAACATCAAAAAACCACCATATAAATATGGTGGTTTTTTGATTTAATTTCTGTTTGTGTTGTGTCTGCCGTAGCAGATAACTATTCTTTCTTTTGTCCCGTTCTAGGGGTCTTTCCCTCCTTGTCATATGTATTTTAGGACTAACATAATTGTCCATTATGTGCTCAATTGAGGCACATAATATCGCCTTTTAAATTCTTATACATTCTATAAAAGAGTTGTATAAAAACGTTTCAAATTGAATTATTCCACGACCAGCTTCCGCTAGCCGTGCCTTGTTACGACTTATTCCCTGTCACCGAGCTTACCGTAGGCCCTCCTTATGGAGAGATTTCGGGTACTCCCGGCTCCCTTGAATTGACGGGCGGTGAGTACAAGACTTGAGAACGTATTCACCGCGGTATGTCTGACCCGCGATTACTAGCAATTCCAACTTCATGGGGTCGAGTTGCAGCCCCCAATCCGAACTGACGCCACTTTTCTAAGGATTCGCTCAGGGTTACCCCGTCGCTGCCCGTTGTAGTGGCGATTGTATTATGTGTGTAGCCCAAGGTATCAAGGGACATGCTGACCTGGCGTCATCCTCCCCTTCCTCCCCCGCCTTTATTCACAAATATAAAATATATTTATGCTCAAAGGCGGGGGCAGTCTCGTGTGACACTTGTAACACACGATGAGGGTTGCGTTCGTTACCCCACTTAAGGGAACAATTCAAACCACGAACTGACGA